>CAJUCT010000037.1 GCA_910585015.1 uncultured Acetatifactor sp. | reverse complement strand
TGGATTTCATCGTGTCCTGCCGGTTGGGGAATCCTCATGACTATGACATAGTAGAAGGCCCTATGGCCAATGACACCATCTTCAACTATGTCCAGAACTTTGCGGACGGGAAAATCAGCAGGGAAGCCTTTTGGGAGCTTGCAAAGTTCAAAAGGCCGACACATCAGATCAGTTTCCATACGGCCAGAGCCTTAACTACGCTGTCATTTGTGAAGGGAAGTGAAGTCCGGGATGAAAAATAATAGCGACCTGTTTTATACTTGCAGCCTGATTGAATACATCGGCCGGGAGCGGAATCTGAAGCGTTCCGAGCTGGTTCGCTTTATGGGAGAGAAAACAATCAGGCGTATCTACCGCTATGCAGATGTTTTCCACTGTGAGATGATTGAAAAAACAGCGGATGACTTTATTACGAACCTGAGTATCCCGAAAGGCACTTTCGATAACGTAGCCTCTTGCCGTTATGATGTACCCGACTACTGGACGATTGGCGAGGTCTACGAACGGTTGATTGAGGATATTTCCGGCGATGACGAGGAGCATATCATTGACCGTCTGGTGGAGGTCTACACCTCATGGATCAGCGATGCCATCTCAAATTACAACACGGATTTCTACTATCAGTCGAGGCAATATATCCATGAGTGCTATAAAGAGGGCACTGTTTGCGCCTGAGCGTAGAGGTGCCAAGGGTGCTTCAAAATGTGGAGCAGACCGCCGGGGCTAAATAGCTTCGGTGGTTGTTTTTAAAAAATGTGGCTATCAGATTGATTTTGCATTGCAATAGGAGTATAATAGACATAGAAAATGGAAAGGAGCCTTTGCTATGGCAGATACAACCAATTTCAGCGTCCGTATGGACAGTGAGGTCAAGCAGCAGTGCGAGGAGCTTTTTAATGACCTGGGAATGACCCTGACCACTGCCATCAATATTTTCCTCCGTCAAGCCATTCGCGTAGGTGGCCTGCCCTTTGAGGTTCGGCAGGAGCGGCCTAATAAGGAAACGATTGCGGCTATGCTGGAGGCGGAGAGGATTGCGCACGATCCTACTGTACCCCACTATAGTGATGTGGAAGAAGCGTTGCGGGAGTTGAAACGATGAAGCGGGAAATCGTCTGGACTTCTCAATTCAAAAAGGATTATAAGCTAGCGGCAAAACGTCATCTGGACACCTCTTTGCTGGATGATATTATCCGTGCGTTGTCTAGGGGAGAGAAACTGCCGGAGAAGAACAAAGATCACAATTTGTCCGGAAACTGGGCAGGGCATCGGGAGTGTCACATACTCCCCGACTGGCTACTGGTGTATCGCATCGATGATGATGTGCTGGTGCTGACGCTGGTTCGCAATGGGACACATAGCGATGTATTCGGGGAATAGGCATCACTGGATTTGCGGTCATGCCTACGTTTTGAAATGCAGCATTATGACGCAAATATCCCCTGTAGGCCGCCGCCCGCAGGGGATAAAATCTGCTTAAATCAGTATGGTTTGCTTCGCCAATACAATCAAGGTGAAGTATCGCAGAATGTATCATATTCTATTGATATTCTGGAAAAATCAAAACTATTTTGTTTTCTTTTTGGCAGTCAATTTTGGCTTATTTCAGTTTGTCTTAGTTTGTTTCAGTTTAGCATAGTATTAGCTTCTTGTCCAGAACTACATTTGACGAATGGTTTTAGATACCATGTACACAGAGAACCGCAGGGCAGACCTTAAAATCTGTCCTGCGGTTTTTGTTGTTCCTTAGATTAGACGTACTATGGACAAATGTGGTACGAACAAGGGAGCGTCCGCATAGAGGATGCTCCCTTGTCCTGTTATTTCTGATTTGCTTTTATAAATTCCGATATTGTTTGTTGTATGAGGGCAACCTGGCTGTCTGATAATGCAGATACATCTATCGTTTTGCCACTGGATACACCTAGGAGAAAATCTGTTGTAACACCAAAGAAAGAAGCAATATTGACAAGCACATCAAAGGTGGGATAACCCAGCGAATTTTCGTATTTGCTCACAACTGCCTTTGATAGCCCAACCTGCATACCCAGTTCTTTTTGCGTAAGATTCCGGCTTTTACGCAGTTTTCTGAGATTATCGCCAAATTCAGAATAATACATGGCTTCACCACCTTATTTGTATTCTATCGCAAAGGCGGTCTATGTATCATTTATTTCAATCAACGATTCATTGACTTTTTAGGCAGTTATCGTTACAATAGGAAAAGTATTGGAATTAAATGTCGATTTTACGATGCTAGGAGTGGTAAAGGATGGACAAATACCAATCTTGCGCCTTCACAGGCCATCGTCCGCATAAGTTCCCTTGGCGGTACAACGAAGCAGACGAGAGGTGCATGGCGCTGAAAGCGGCCCTGAAAAAGCAAATCACGGCATTGGCCGAGGCCGGGGTGACGGACTTCTACAGTGGGGGAGCAGATGGCGTAGACTGCTGGGCAGCGTTGATTGCTCTGGAATTGCGTAAGGAAGTCCCCACACTGAAGCTCAACCTTATCCTGCCTCATGTGGGACAGTCCAACAAGTGGAGCGATGCAGCGCAGGAGCGGTATCGTACAATATTGGAGCAGGCTGACTCCGTGGAGTATGTGAGCCGAGAGTATTACGACGGCTGTATGCTCGACCGGAACCATCGTTTGGTTGAGGCATCTAGTGTACTGCTGGCCGTCTATAATGGGGAGTGGCGTGGGGGAACTGCGGCCACGGTGCGATATGCCCGAAAGTTGCAAAAGAAAGTTCTGATCTTGCATCCGGTGTCACTTCAAATGACGAAAGTGTAGGTAGCCGGCTTTATTCTATCTGCTGGCCCCGCAATGCTTCAACGTAGCCGATCACTCGTTCCTTGTGATTCCTGGGCAACGATTCAAAGAGCGAGAGCGAATATGCGGCTTGGCCGTTTGATGTCATAGCTGCTGATAGAGGTCTGGTCGATACCCAGGTCGATAAACATTCGGTATTAGGTCACATTCTTGGCCTTACGCAGTTCATAGAGACATTTTTGCAGGACAAACACTTATATCCTATTGCATTTCAACCTCTTGCACTTTATGGGAGATTGTTGTATACTTCCTTTGAAGATTCTCTTGCTTTGTAAGAAAAGAAAATCCGACTGGGATTGTTATAGAGAATATATTGGACAAAAAACATGGCATCAGCTTGAATGCGCAACTCCGTAATCCATCGACTACATAGGAGGAACTTATGTTTTGCTATCATTGTGGAAGTCAGCTATATAACGGAATGTCAAAGTGCCCGTTTTGTCAAGCTGATATGCAAATAATCAATGAAACCATTTTTGATTCAACCTTAAACAAAATTATGCCATCCTGCCCTAAATTTGATGTAAATGAAGGAAAGACATTTCAGATTGGCGGCTATACCATTTCTGTGCCAGAAAGCCATAGGTTTGTAATTGCGCTTAACAATTTTATGAACCTTGTCTTTGAGAACTCATGGAAAGAATTAGCCGAATGGATGCACTACCTGTCATTTGACACAATGGTAGAAGTGGGGGAAAAGAAACTTCAATCTTTGGCAGAAGATATTGCTTTGAGTGCGGTTGCGTTTATGAGAAGTTCTGGTTGCGAGGTTGATTCCCATTATGCAGAGAAAAGCCTAGCGTTTTTGTGGGATGTATCTTATATGTGGGAGCCAGTATACGAAATTGCAAAAGGCTTTGGTGACGCTAAAAAAATTATGGATATTGCTCGAAAAAACGCTGCAACGCCTAGAACCAATCGCTGGGTAGGAGGCGGCTTTGGCTTGGGAGGTGCAGTGAAAGGGACAGTAATTGCTGGTGCTTTGAATTTAGGCGGTGAGGCTCTTCACGGTGCAAAAAATCTTGCAAAATCACAAGTTGCAAATCTGTATAATCGGAGGATCATTCGGCAAAGCAAAAACGAGATAAAGGAATCACAAGAATTTCAAATGGGCATCAAAGATATGTGGCGCAATCATCTGATGACGCTTCACATGATCTTAAAGACATTCATGGCAACAAAATTGGATGTTGGAGATTTCAAGTCACCTTACGATTGGGGCGAGGATCTGCAATATACTTTTTCACAGTGTAGCGAAGAAAACGCAGCAAATTTGTTAGCTGAGAATTTATACGATGTTAATGCCTATATTAACTTCTATCTGGCAAATCGAGAATATGGAAAAGCTCTGTGTGAAATGGCCGATTATTGCGGGATTCTGGATGTTGTTGGAAAGGCTTTCGTGCAATATGGCGATAAAAGTATAATTGCAAAAATGGATGAAAAGTCTATTGGGTATGACACCCCATACAGGGACCTTGAAACTTTGAAACAAGAAATTGATACGTTGGAAAACTGTAATTTGATTTATCAACGTATTTGCTTAGACCCGCTTATCATTCGAGAGCAACGATATGCTAAAAAAGTTCGACTGTGCTATTCGCTTAGTAAAGTTTCCACAATGATGGATTATTATACCAATTTGCGAGATCGAAAAAAGATTGTGGATATTGCTGAGGCAATCATATCGCGGAACGATGATCTTGAAATGGAAATCTTTAGATCAGCACTTGCGGTTTTTGCAGATGATGATATTACGATTTTAGATGATCTTGCAAGAAAAGGTGGTCTTGTAAGCGAGTTGGCAAACGAATTTCGCTTGTATATAGAGATTTCAAAATCCAATGCGGAAGAATCGGAAACGCATCGTAAACTCAAGCAACTGGCCGATCAAGAACATCCCTTTGCCATGGCCCTTTTAGGTGACTACTATCTAAACTGCGAAGGTGAGATGCTTTCAAGCGGAAAAACTAAAGAAGCTGGTGTGAATTATATCAAAAAAGCAGCTAGGCATAAAGTTTGTGCAGCGATGGCCTATGTAGGGGATTGGTATAGACTTGGAAAATTTGGCTTTCCATATAACAAAGAACTTGCAGAACAATATTTGTTGTTGGCCGCAGAAATGCACGATACAGATGCGAAGAAGAGCCTATCTGAGCTTCAGGGAGGAAAGAAATGACTTGTGGGAAATGCGGTTTGGTACTAAAACCGGAAATGCGATACTGCCCTTTGTGCGGTACCTCCGTAGACGGCATAAGTCGCAAAGGCGAAAAAGAGAAACCTATCCACGATATTAGACAACTCCAGAAGGAAAAGAACTACACGGAGATTGCTAAACACGCTCTGGCTGGAAATGTTTTTGCAGAGTATACCTATATACAATATGCAATTCAAAAAATGAAAACATGGACACAGGATGCGGAGGGAACAAGTAATATCAGGCAGGCCATGGAGCAGAATAACCCGGCAGCAATGGCGATTTGGGGCATCATGCTTTATGTGGCGAACAGAACTAAAGGAACCTTTGAAATGCTCTTTGAAGGTCCTGGAAGTGATAGCGCGGCGTATGAAAGAGGAGTCGCGCTTATACAAAAGGCGGCTAGTTTAGGCGATGCGGCTGCGTTATCATACATGGGGGCTTGGTGTGCGTCAGGAGATATTAAACAGGTCTTGAAAAACGAACGGGATGCCTATAGATATACACAGGCTGCTGCAAATAAAGATTATCCCACGGCATTGTATCGGCTAGGCACATGGCATTTGAAAGGGGTAAATGGGGTAAGAAAGGTTCCGGAAATCGGGTATGAACTAATTGAAAAAGCTGCATTTTGGGGGGAATCGTCAGCAGTTGATTTTGTAAAGAAATACAACGATAAATGGTTTGAGACAGACCTTCGAGCTTCGGAGGATCAAAAACAAATAGGCCAGTGTGTCAAGTTACTTCGTCCAATCAAAAAGGCGATTACGAATGATATTATTTTCGATGAAATTGTTGATTTGACGTATGATGGAATTGCTTTTTCTTCCGAGAATGAGATCGCGGTTTATAAGGCCGAATGCGACTTTGTATCCAATATCTTTTCAAGCTGTGATTCGCTGAACTGCTATTTGAGGGCATTTGACATTCTCAAATCGACAAAATTTATAGTCTATGATGCTGGTACAGATATTCGTAAAGTCCGCAAGCAAATCTGTAAGTTGACTGGGACAAGTGACGAAACCCTTGATGAGTTTTTGAAAGTCAGTTCACAATGCGGATATATCAAGAATGATGAAATTATTTTGAACGAAATCCCAGCTTTCTTAATAAATCGCCTACTTCCTAAATTGGACGCTGCAAAAGGGTATTTTCTGCACTCGAACGGAATTGCTCTTTCAGACAACCAAAAACTTTCTGGTATGCGGCAATCCCTCCAAATACCTCCTGACGAGCCAGTTTATGTAGTTCGTCCAACTGGTATGCCGTGGAATTTTTATACCGAAAAATCAAAGGGATATGCGATTACTGAAACTGGTTTTTACTGTAAAGCAGAACACAAAAGAGCTGGATTTATTAAGTGGAGAGATTTTGGAAAGTCGGATATTTATATTGGTGATTTCAGCGGAGATCAGATAGATAATATTGAGAATGGCGATTTTTGGATAAATGATTATTGTCTTATTTTACCCCAGGGTAAAGCGGCTCAACTTCAGTTCTTTAAGGACTTAAAATCTATTGTTCAATTAGTGCATGAGGTTCCGCAAATACCAAAGATTATCTATCCTTCAACAATTCACAATTCAAGTCACGAGCAAGCAACAATCGCATCTTGTACGACGAATTGTAAAATTGAGAAGCACAATTCTGATTTAACTGCGCAGGCAGAGGTTCTAAAATTGCTGTCAGTGCTGAAACAAATACACCCTAAAATCTGTCCTGTTTGCAGTAAAGAAAACAAGCCGACAGCTAAATTTTGCAAGTTCTGTGGGAGTTCATTAGATCCAATACGGTTTTGCTCACAATGTGGAGCCAAACTAAGACCCGGCAAAAAATTCTGCTCCGGCTGTGGAGCAAAGATAGAGTGAAGGAGGGCATTATGAGCAAAAAATGTCTCTTTTGCGGCGCAATTTTAGAAGATGAAGATATGTTCTGCGACGAATGCGGTAAAAAGCAGGACGAAACCGCCGCCAAGGAAGAAGCCGAGCGCCGAGCAGAGGCCGAGCGGAAGGCTCAAGAAGCGGCTGCTGCCAAGGCTAAAGAGGAACAGGCACGAAAAGCCAGAGAAGAAGCCGAAGCTAAAGAGCGCGCACGGGTGGAAATGGAACTCCGTATCAAAGCGGAGGCAGAGGCCAAGGCCCGTGTAGAAGCGGAGAAAAAAGCCAAAGCGGAGGCTGACAAAAAGGCCAAAGAGGAAGCTGACAGGAGGGCCAAGGCAGAGGAAGCACGCAGAGCCAAAGCGGAGGCTGAAGCCAAAGAGCGGGAGAGAGCAGAAGCGGAATTGCGCATTAAGGCCGAGGCAGAAGCGAAGGTTCGTATGGAGGCCGAGCAAAAGGCTAAAGTGGAGAAAGCCAAACAGCGTTCGGAGCAAATGGAGGGAGCCAAGGCCGCAGTTGCAGCTACGGGCAGGACAGCCACACATATCATTGGCCTAATAATCCGCTGGCTCTTAGGTTTGTCTTACATACTTATAGCGTTGATGTTTATTGGTGATGCGATTGTGATGTCCGTGTCATGGATTTTGGCTGGTTTACTCATACTGCCGCCCGTTACAAAACTGGTGCCAGCGTTCAAGGGTCGAAAGATTGTGATAGTTTTGGTCTGCATCGTATTGCTTGTCATAGGCGCTATGAGTTTTCCGACGGCATGAGGCTGAAAGGGCATCGGGTACTGATAGATTACTTCACTAAAACGTAAAGCAATAGGGATTAGTGGGACTACTCGATTATGAGTAGTCCCACTTTCTTTATAGATATTTGATGTACTCTATTACAGCAGCCTTGGGTATCTTCCAACGGTTTCCGATTCTGAAAGCCTGTATGTCTCCATTATGGAGAAGGTCGAGCAACGTATTTTTTCCAACTTTCAAAAGACATTTACACTCATTAAAGGTCAGAATATCAGGCACACGTTCAAGCATTATTTTTTCCTCCTGCAAACAAAAATCAGACCATATTGGTTTATATCAGTTTACTTTAGTGTTCTTTGGTTTGGAAAGTTTTCTTTTTTTGTATGCTCCCACGGTTCATAGAGAGCGGATAGTTAAAAAAATGAAATAGATATTATACCTTTATCTTGAAGCAGGAGGGTTGCTTATGAAATTTATTCTGAAACTGATGGGCAAGGGTGCCAGCAAATTCATTATCTGGCTGGCCGCACAACTGGAAGGAGGAAAGTAAGATGCCCGCTAACGTCGAAACCATGTTCTATGTCCGTGAAAAGCCCTGGCATGGCCTGGGAACGGAAGTGCAGGAGGCTCCGACCTCTGCCGATGCCCTGATCTGTGCTGGTCTGGATTGGGAGGTCGTGCAGAAAAATGTCTACACCGAGAACGGTTCCCTGATCCCTGGCTACCGTGTCAATCTGCGCAGCACCGACAACGCCGCTCTGGGTATCGTCAGCGACCGCTACAAGGTGGTGCAGAACGAGGATGCTTTCCAGTTCACCGATGATCTGCTGGGTGCTGGCGTGACCTATGAGACTGCCGGGGCCTTGCAGGGTGGCCGCAAGGTCTGGATGCTGGCCCGGATGCCGCATCGTTACATCATCGCCGGGGATGAAATCGCGCCCTATCTGGTGGTGATGAACTCCCACGATGGCAGCTCCGGTATCAAGGTCGCTATGACCCCTATCCGGGTGGTGTGCCAGAACACGCTTAATCTGGCCCTCAACAGCGCCAAGCGTATCTGGACTACCAAGCACACCGAGAACGTCATGCTCCGTGTCCATGAGGCTGAGGAAACCCTTGGACTGGCTGAAAAATACATGGGCGAGCTGGGCCGTGGCATTGATACCCTGTCCAGGATCAGGCTGACCGATAAGAAGGTCGCGGAGTTCATGCAGGAGTTCTTTCCTGTTGACACCGATATGCCCGATGTGCAGCGCAAGAACAATCTGCGGCTGTTGGAGGACATGAAGCGGCGGTATTGGGACGCTCCCGATCTGTCCAACGTGGGCCGGAACGGATACCGTTTCATCAACGCTATCAGCGATTTTGCTACCCATGCCGACCCCATCCGCAAGACCAAGAACTACAACGAAAACCTGTTCCTGCGCACTGTGGAGGGCAACCCCATGATCGACAAGGCGTACAAGATGGTGCTGGCGGCGGCGTAAAGGAGGACTATCAAAATGTCTGCAAAAATCCTTGTTTCTACTGAGGATATGCCCTATGCCGACTGGCTGGAGTATCGGAAACAGGGCATCGGCGGCTCGGACGCATCCGTAGTCTGCGGTATCAACCGCTACAAGTCCCCTGTGGAGCTGTGGATGGATAAGACGGGCCAGATCCCGCCCCAGGAGGCCGGGGAAGCTGCTTACTGGGGTACGCAGTTGGAGCCGTTTGTCCGGGCTGAGTTCACGAAGCGCACCGGAATTGAGGTCAGCCAGTTTAAGAACCTTCTCCAGAGCGAGGAACACCCTTTCATGCTGGCGAACCTGGACGGTATCTGTGAAGTCCCAGATTATGGCACCTGTATTTTCGAGGCCAAGACAGCCTCCGCTTACAAGGCTGGGGAATGGGAAGATACGATTCCTGACGAGTATATGTGCCAGATTCAGCACTACATGGCGGTGACTGGCTATGCTGGGGCCTATATCGCCGTTCTCATTGGCGGCAATACCTTCCGCTGGAAGTTCGTGGAACGGGACGAGGAATTGATCTCCATGCTCATTGAGCTGGAAACTGATTTCTGGAATCATGTGCAGGATTGCACACCCCCGCCGCTGGATGGCTCCGATGCTTCGGCTAAGTTCCTGGCCCAGCGGTTCCCCAGCAGTACGCCCAAATCTCACATTACCCTGCCAGATACTGCCGCCGATCTGCTCTCCGAATACGATGAAGCCTGTGCGCAGTTGGAGATCGTCACCGAGAAAAAGCAGAAGGCCGAAAATCTGCTGAAGGAGATGATGGGTGAGAATGAGGTAGGCACCGCTGGGGGCCGTGTCGTGACCTGGAAAAGCGTAGCCCAGGAGCGGCTTGACAGCAAGACCTTGAAAGCCGAGCATCCCACTCTCTATAAAAAGTACGCTAACAAGTCATCCTATCGCCGCTTTACCATCAAGGCGGCAAGCTGAACGGAGGTTCATTATGGACAACACGAAACTCAAAAGCCGTATGAGCGGCAAGGTACAGGAGTTGCAAAAGCCCCCTGCGGAGCAAGTTGCTCCTGTGGTTGCTACTGCTGATAATACTGCGCTGGCTCCGGTCAATTCCAGCTACATTGCCCTGACCAACAATGCCCTTGACATCATCCGGGCCAATCTGAAAAGCCAGCCTTTGTCCCTTGACCTGTTCGACATTGTGAAGTCTCCCTCTGGCGGCTCCACTGTGTTTGAGGTGCCTGGGTTGGCGGGGAACGAGGCTGCCATGGAGCTGACGGGCATTGTGCTTGACTACACCACGCCCAGGGCCTATTGGGATACGCCTGACCCTGTGGAGGGTACGCCGCCTGTTTGTGTGAGCCAGAACAGCATCATTTCCTTTGACGGGAAAGCCTGCGCCCACTGTCCCTACAATGATTTTGGTTCCAAGGATGGGGACAGCAACGCCAAAGCCTGTAAGGAATCGGTGCTGCTGTTCCTGCTGCGGCCCAACAACATCATTCCGCTGCTGGTGCGTGTCCCTGTTACCAGCAAGCCCAGGTTCCTCAAATACTCCACCCGCCTTATCAGTACCTTAACGCCGATCAGTAGCGTGGTCACGAAAATTACCTTGGAAAAGGCTACCAGCAAACAGGGTAAGCCCTATGCCTTGTTCAACTTCGAGGCTGTCAGTATGCTTACCCCGGAGGAAGCCGACCATGCCAGGACGTTCGGCCAGCAGTTCATGGAGATCGTGAACGCCGCCCAGTTGGTGCCGGAGCTGGCAGAGGCCAGCTAAGATAGGATGCGCTATGATTGCCCGGTGTCTCTGCTTTTCAGCAGGGATGCCGGGCTGTCTGTTTTTTTAGCGTTATATCAACGAAAGGAGCAAGCGAATGTGTGAAAAAGTAAGAATGTCGGCTGTGGCCCTGCGGCGCATTATGGGAGAAACCTTTGACTATGCCACCTTTGAGCAGGGACGGCAGGAGACAAGGACATTCATCAGCGATCACCCGGAGCAGCGGGCGGAGGAGCTTGCAAAGGTCAAGAGCAGGATTGAAAACTGCAACTTTGCACACACGCCTGGCCCCTCCTATTGGATCGGCTGTCTGTGCGAAATGGACTTTCTGTAGAAGGGGAGAATTTGGCATGAAATATTCTGATTTGAAGCAGATTTTTAGGGATTTGAAGAAAACTTCTCCCAGGGAAGATCTGACGGCGCACATCATTTTCACGGAAGATAGCTTTAAGAAACCGTACTCTCTGTTGAGCCGTACCTATTGCATTTCCAGCGACAACAAGGCGTTCTGGCCCAACATGGGCGGCTATTCTATCTTCGGTAACTGCCTGGATGGAACCGATCAGGGCGTCCGTCTGGATTACTACATGGCCGAGGAACGAGACATCAACGGCTGGAAGGTTGAGGACTGCTATATTTTGGAGCAGATGCGGGATACTGTGGCCATCCCCAGCTTGACCCGGATGGAACAGGAAGATGGGACAGTTTGCTACTTCTTCGGTGATACCTGTATTCGGGTTCGTGAATCCCATGAGAACGGGAAAATCAGGCTGGAGCCTGTAAGCGGAGATCAAACAGCTTGCGGTGAGTGGGTAGAGCTGTCCATTGACCGAGTACATGGCTACTGTACCCTGTTGGAACGGCATCTGAGCAGAGAGGGCGGGTGAGGTCATGGCAAAAAGGAGAGCTAGACGCAAGACCTCCAAGCCCAGGAAGTTCTGTGATCCTGGCATTTGCGACTGCTGCCAGTACATCGGCGAGGGTGATTTTCTGTGTGATAAGCACATGGAAATCGTAGTTTCCGACTGGACACCAACTGAAAACTATCTGATGTGTCAGAGCCAAAGCAAAGCTGTTGGAGGTGGTGCGGATGGAAAAGAAACTTAAAACTCAGCGTGTCAGTTCAGCGTTTCTTGGACGGGTCATAGAACACCGTATTCCCTCTGGCCTTTTTCTGACAAAGGAAGGCCGCAAATGGGTAGCGGTGGACAACACCACCAGGGACGCATGGACAGAGGAATTTTCCCGGAAGCGTCAGGCTGTCCGCTGGCTGCGGGGAAAGTTTGAGGTAGGCGTATGAGTAAAGCTGTTGTCGCCCGTCCAATAGACGGCATTACCATCAACACCAAACTGGAATTTCTGCTTGACGATGATGGCGAGGTGCGGACGTTCGATAGTCCAGAACAGGCAAAGTCATTCCTGACTGCCGCTGGCGTTGAGCGGGAGGAACTGCGCCACATGACCATCCTAAAGAGCTGCGGTATTTGCCGTAAATGCGGCAGTCCGCTATTCAAGAGCCTGTTACCTGGCTATGACTATCAGTGTTTCATTTGCGACGAGGACTTTTATAAATTTGAGCAAGACACATGAGGAAGGGAGCGTTGCTATGCAGGTTTTAGTAGTTGAACCGGAGCGTAGGCCGGAAGTAAGAGAGGTTGACGAATCCTTGGAATCTCTGCAAGGTATCGTGGGGGGCTTAACTCGGCCAATTTACCTTGGTAATTCTGTCGCCCTGGTTTGCAATGAGGAAGGGAAATTTATGGATTTGCCAGCCAACCGGGGCTTACGGGACGAGAACGGCCAGTTATGCGATATTGTATTCGGCACGTTTTTCCTGTGCGGTTCTCCCGCAGACTGCGACCACTTTACCAGCCTGACCTCGGAGCAGATTCAGCAGTATCAGGAGCGATTCTATACCCCGGAAATGTTCTGGGGGATGGATGGCCGTATCGTCTGTCTGCCGCTGGAGGTCGATTAAGCAAACCTATCTATGAGGGAATCCCTTGTGCCGCAGGGGATTCCCTCTATTTTACTAACTGATTGGAGTGATAAACATGAGGGCGTTGCGTCCTATGACACAGGAGGAACGAGAGTTTGCGGAGCAGCACCACAATCTGGTGATTGACTTTCTCCGCTACAGGCGGCTCCCGATGGATGATTTCTACGATATTGTGATTTTCGGGTATCTCTCCGCTGTGCAGCAGTATTTCCGCAATCCTCCGGCTGGCGTGGAGTTCAAGGCGATGGCGTTCCGTGCCATGAAGGATGCCATTCTCCGGGATGGTGAATACAACGCCCGTGCCAAACGCTGCGGCTACACTGTCAGCCTGGATACCGAGGGACGCCACAGCACCATCCCTGACCAAAAGCAGGACGTTGAACGGCAGACTGAGGGCAAGGCCCTCTTGGAACAGGCGGCAAAGGTAGCCACGCCAAAAGAGAGCAAAATCATTGAATTGCTGATAGACGGCTTTGCGCTCCATGAGGCGGCACGATTTTTGAAGATACCGAGATCCGCCGCCGTAAGCTGCATGGAGAATTTTTGCGGTCGGGCCAGAGCTGCTATTGGCTGATGTTGGAGGTGCCAATGAAAGAATTATGGATTCGACTGGGAATTGTTATCCAGATTACTGATGCCGAGGAACAGGCCATATTTAGCGACGATGAGGAAAAAATGAGGGACACCCTGAGAACCATCGTTGCCGAGGGACGTTTCTGCCCGGATGGAGAAACCTACGTTCCCAGCGAGGCCGTGCAGGAGTTCAACCGCACTTATAGCACGGCTCATGAGGAAGAAAACTGGTGCTGCGATTTATAACGTATGGCTGGAGTTGGTGTTCATCGGCTCCAGCCAATTCTATTTTATGGAGGTAGAGCATGAAGGTTAAGGCATACATCCACAGCCTGAAAGATCATGAGCATAACCGCCATGTGCTGGGTGAGGCTGAGATCATTGAGTGCATCGGTGACAACCGCTATTTGGCCGAGGTCAACGGTGTTCGGTGTACGGCGATTTTCAACTTCTTCACTGGGGCCTACTATGTGGACGATGTGTACGGTATCCAGAAGGAGGCTGTCTAGTGTGAAACAGTACATTTTCAATCTGGAAACGACCAAAATTGAGCTTCATTTTGAGAAGTCCGAGTACAACGCCCTGACTGCCGATCAGAAAGCTGATTTGAAGAGTGCGTTCCTCTGGAGCCGTACCGGGGGCTGCTGGGTGAGCAGAGCCAAGGAGCCGAACCTTTGGAGGGCAAAGCAGATCGCCGCCAAGCTGGGATTTACCGAGGAACAGCGGGAGGGGGAGCGTCTTTCCTTCTCTGAGCAGGTGGAGCGTCAGGCAGAACGGGCCGAGAGAAGGGCCGAGCGTTACGAACAGTACGCCGAAAACGCCGAACGCCGGGGAGCGGCCTTGCAGCAGCCACTTAACCGGATGCACGGTGATATTGCGTTCTTTACCCAGCCGATTATTGCTGGTCATGCTGGAAGTCAGGCATTTGCACGTCGGCGGGAAAAGATGTTCGCTCAGTACGAGAGGGGCTTTGAGGAATATCGCAAGAGCGGATACTTTCAAGACAGAGCAAAGACCGCTAGGGCAACAGCAGATGGGGCAAAATACCGGGATGTTGCTTATCTTGACCGCCGTATCAAGGAGTGTAAGAAGGAGATCCGGGCCAGGAAAAAGAACATCGTCCACTACGAAGAAATTTTGGCGGCCATGGAGAACGGCGAAAAGAAAAAGCGATTTGACGGTACGCCAATCTCTGTAGAGGAGGTTACTGGCTGGATGGAACATGAGTTTGAGTTGATAGAAAAGGCCATGGACAAGCAAGCGTTCCTGGAAGCCTGTGTTGACCAATGCGGCGGTATCCAGTTCAGCAAGGATAACATCAAGATTGGCTTTCAAGTCCGATTGAATGATGGATTTGATTCCAAGGTTGAAGTAATTGGAGCTGGCCCACAGAATATCACCTATCGCATACTGACCGGGGGTGCAAAGGGAATGGTTCTCCAAGCTGCCTATGCCGAAATCAAGGAAATCATTAAGGCAAAGGAAGATCGAGAAACGCATCCTTTCACTGTGGGCGAACAGTTCACAGCGGAGCAGTTTGTCCAAGATGGTACGCACAGGTGGAAATCTGTTCGTGTCACCTATGAGATTATCAAGGCCACCGCCGCAACGATCCAGCTAAAGCCCGTTGATGGGAGCGGAAAGGCTATCACCCGTAAGCCGAAGAAGTCTTACAACGGCAGATGGTGTTTCACTCTGGACGATAACTACCACAATACGTTCTACAAGGCAGAAAGTGCCACCGCCGAGAAGGTCATAAAGGATGGTGAAGAAAATGCAGAAAAAACAGTCAAAATCTGATGGTGCCAGTGTCCAGCGTATCACTGAATTGACTGCAACGCTCAATCGCTATCGGCACGAATACTACAATCTCGCAAAGCCCAGCGTGTCCGATGCAGTTTACGATAGGCTCTTTGACGAGCTGGCAGCGTTGGAGCAGAAAACGGGGATCGTCCTTAGCAACTCCCCCACACAGACCGTAGGCTATGCTCCTGTGAGTACGCTGCGGAAGGTCAGGCATACCATTCCGCTCCTTAGCTTGGACAAGACAAAACAGACTGATGATCTGGTTTCTATGCTTACCGTGGCTCCGGCTCTGCTCATGCTGAAGCTGGATGGCCTGACCGTTAAGCTCTGCTATGAAAACGGCAAGCTGGTCCAGGCATCCACCCGTGGGGATGGTGAAACTGGCGAGGACGTGACCCACAACATCCCGGCGTTCTGCAACGTGCCATTGAAGATCCCCCACAAAGGGAAGCTCACTATCACGGGGGAGGGCCTGATCCATACTGACGACTTCGAGCAGATGAAGGACTCCGAGGACAAGGACATCAAAAATTCCCGAAATCTGGCCGCTGGTTCTATTCGGCTGCTTGATCCGTCCGTCTGTAAGGATCGCCGCATCTACTTCTATGCCTTCAATGTCATTGAGGGCATGGCTACCCTTGGCGGCAATTCGGACAGCCGAGGGTGGCTTCTGGAAGATTTGGAGCCTCTTGGCTTTGAGGTCTGCCCCTTTGTGCGTATGTCAAAAGGCGCGTCCCAGGCAGAGGTGGAAAGCACAGTCCAACATCTGCGGTCTATCGCCAATATCGAAAAGCTGCCCATTGATGGAATTGTGCTGCGCTATGACAGCATTTCCTACTCCAAGACGCTGGGGAGGACAGGGCATCACTACAAGGACGGCATTGCGTTCAAGTTTGAGGACGATGTGATGGAGACAGTCTTCCGTTCCGTTGAGTGGACACCCAGCCGTTCCGGGGAAATCGCGCCCGTAGCCCTGTTTGACCCTGTGGAGATCGACGGCTGCACTGTGTCGAGGGCCAGCCTGCACAACCTGTCCTTCATCAAGGAACTGGAACTGCACCCAGGCTGTCGTATCCTCGTTTCCAAGCGCAACATGATAATTCCCCATATTGAGGAAAACCTTGACCGTGGCCGTTACGCCCCCAGCCTGATTCCGAAACGGTGTCCCTGCTGTGGAAAGCCTACGAGGATCTACGCTCGTTCTGGTGGCAAGGGTGGACAAGTGGCAACGCTCCACTGTGATAATCCTGACTGTGGCAATCAAACGCTGCGCAAGTTCGTCCACTTCGTCGGGAAAAAGGCCATGGACATTTCCGGTATCTCAGAAGCAATACTGGACAAGTTCATTTCTGCGGGATTCCTGACCACATATCAAGACCTCTACCATCTGGACAGATACCGCCATCAGATTATAGGCATAGAGGGCTTCGGCATCAAGTCTTACACAAATCTCCTGAGATCCATCAACGCCAGCAGAAAGACCACCTTTGCACGGTATCTGGTGGCTATGGACATTCCCATGATTGGAAGGACTGCAAGCCGAGCGTTGGATAGCTACTTTGGCGGCAGCTTGGATGCGTTTGAGGAAGCAGCAATAAGCGGCTTTGACTTTACCGTGCTGCCAGACTTCGGCGCAACGCTGAGTGGAAATATTCACGCCTGGTTTAGCGTTCCCGACAATCTGGAGCTGTGGAAAACGCTTCAAAAAGAATTTACATTTGAAGATAGAAAGGAAAGTATCACCATGGAAAACAAAAACAGCGTAACTTACAGCCCCTTCTACGGCTGCACCATCGTTGCTACGGGCAAGCTGGAGCACTTCACCCGTGACGGCATCAACAGCAAGATCGTCAGCCTCGGGGCCACCGCTGGCAGCTCCGTGACCCGCAAGACCAGCTACGTTATCTGCGGGGAGAAGCCCGGCAGCAAGCTCACCAAGGCCCGGGAGCTGGGCATCCCTGTTCTGACCGAGCAGGAGTTCCTTTCTATGATCCCCGCATAACTGTCCGAGTTGAGAGAACCGGAGAAAAATACTCCGGTTCTCTCTTTTGTTATCTCCCAATACCACCAAAATAAATCTGCGGATCAGGTCTCGGCACCTGGGGAGCCGTCCCATTCATCTTCCATGCCATAGCCGAAAACTGTTCCAAGTTTATAACCCATTTTCAAGTCCAAATCGAAACTTTTCAGCAAGAAAAGTATGTCATGAACGCCGCCAATTCTCGCTATTTTGCCTGCATTAAGAATGTGGCCGTGGGCCTCTACGCGCTCATTCAGATTAGGTATTTTATCGGCTAAATCTTTATACAGGCAATAAAGAACCGCATCATGATAAATCATAGGGAGGTCGTTAATAACAAATTCATGTAAGTGGATCATTTCATGCAAAAGAACAGGATCATTGCCAAAGTTGGATAAGTCAACGGTCAAAGTACGGTCTTGCATGTCGAATTTTCCGCCATAGCCGTTCAAATCCGCCATATGATAGGTAAAAAATGTGTATGAGAAATATTTTAATGGTTCCGGCAGTTGGACCTCAGCATCAACCCATTCGTCTGACCCAGATAGCTTGCTCTGACACCTGATAAATTCATACGTTGGTGTATCTTGCGAAAAAATCATGTCAGCAAAAAGGTCTGAAAGTTCGCATACTCTGTTGAAAAGGTCTTTGTTTTCTTCAGACGCTGTTTCGGCCCATCTTTTGAAAGGCGTGTCATCCATCCATTTGTATGCGGGTACTTCGCATAAGATTTTTTCCATTAGATTTCCTCCTTAGTCGATAAGACTATAAACTGTAGTGTTTCAACTTTGGTAATACCCATACCAGCACCTTTTACAAGACGGTGGTAGGTAAGGCTGGATAAGATAGAACATCGGAAGGAGCAACGATAATATGCAGCGATTTAATATTAACTGGACTGCCAAAGCCCTGGTGAATCAGATGGAGAAGGGGAAAGTCAACTACGACAATGCTGTGCAGCGCAGCCTTGTGTGGGATGTAGACAAAAAATCCCTCCTGATCCACAGTATGATCTACGGCTATGCGATCCCCGCCATGTACTTCACCCGTGACGAGAACGGCATCTATGACAGCTTGGACGGAAAGCAGCGGTCAAACACCATCAGCGAATATCTCCACGACGAATTTGCGTTGACTCCCGACACCCCTACTGTCGTAGATGATAACGGGTGCGTGGAGGATGTCAGCGGATTGTATTTCTCGCAGTTGCCCGAATGGGTACAGGATCGAATCAAAGATTATAACCTCACGATTTACTATTATGAGGGAATGACTGAAACGGAGGTCAGGGAGTTCTTTCGTAGACTGAATAATGGCAAGCCATTGAGCGCCATTGAGCTGACCCGTGCCAACGTCCCCAGCTTGGCGATTTTTCAGCAGCTTGCCAAGCATAAGGCAATTCAGTTCGTAGTTTCGGAGGCTGGCAAAAAGCGGTTCACCGATGAAATGATTGCCATGCAGCTTTATCAGCTTATCACAGAGGAATCCCCTGACTTCTCCACCAAGCCTTTCCGGGAGTGGGCCAGCAAGGTCGAGATTGACAGTGAAATGATGGACACGATCAACTCCGGGCTGGATGCCTATTCGGTGTTCGTTCGGGGCCTGATTGATGTCAACAACAAGGTACTCCGCACTGTCAAGGGCAGAACACACTTCATCAGTTGTGTTTATTACTGCTGTTTGGCAGTAGAAAATGGTGTGAGCCAGGACGAGATCAACCGCACTTTGACCGAGTTCTTCAGCGGGCGTCCTTCCACGTCATCGGAGTACAATCACACGGTATCCGCTGGCAGCGCAAAACCTACTTCGGTACAGACGCGGCGGGACGTTATACGGTCTTTGCTTCCGGCAACCGATGAAGTGGAAGTGGAGGAACCTGACCCGGAAGAAGCTGATCCTGATAATGCGGGTGATTCGGAACAATTTGAGGAGGAAGAATATGCGGTGTAAGCATTGCGGCGCAGAGATAATCCGTATCCATACAATGGGCGGCCCGGCGGTTTGCTGGGCCGCCCCCATTACCTATTGGCCCGTGAGGGATAACGAGGCTCGGGGACTACTGACGCCGAACGGGAGCGACGTTTACGGTAATCTGACCGGGGATCTCCAAGATGCCGTTGGTGTGGGGTATCTCCCGCATACCTGTCACCAAATGCTTCTGATCCTCCAGGGCCGGGACAGTTGGGATCGTCCCGTCTACAAAGGGCCTGATGGGAACTTATATGTCGATGTTGACCCTAGGAAAGACTGGGCACCAAATATCTGTACCAAGTATCAGAACGACTTTGATGGGGAACCGGATGATCCTGTGCGTGGCGTTGATTTTATCTTTACGCCATGCCGGGATGTTTGGTAAAAGGAAGTATTTTATTCGATACTCCATCGAAAAACTGCTTGTATCAAATCTGCCATTTCGCCAGTTGTTACGATTTTCCCCGGATTGAAGGTTTCTGAATACTCCAACCATCCAAGAGTGAAGGCCCTGTTTACAGAGTCCTTCGACCAATGCACCCCGGTATAGTATTCTGTAGGTGGTTTATCCCCAGCGAACCGAGCAAACACCGTAAGCAATTCACCCCATGTCAATGTACGATCCGGGCAAAATAGATCATTTCCGCACCCAACCATGATCCCGGTGTCCAGCATGGCACCAACCGCCGCTTCGTACCACGCCCCATGCGTTACATCACGAAAGGGGGAGTGGGCCGCTCCATAGATTTTCCGGCTCTCATCATCCATCATGGAATAGACAAGTTGAGCCAAGTCTGCCCGTGTGATAGTTTTTGTGCCGTTATCCTGACCTGCTTTATATCCTTCCCAAAACAGATCATCGGGAGCGATTAGCACAGCCTTTCCATTAGTCAGCTTGGGTGTCTGAACTTCTTTTTGTACTGCCAGAGAAGTAACGGTAGGCTGGGTATTCTTACCGCCTGGGCGATAAGATGTAGTTGGTGTCCCTGAGATATATGGGGGTTCATATACCGAACCTGGGGTAGATTGCGCAATCAACTCAAAAATAGCAGCCAACGTCCGATTCGCTTCTGCTGTGAAGGAATATCGGGCTTCTGTGGAAACCTGTTGGCCGTTTTCCTCCCAGCGCAGAAAGCGATAGCCGGCGTCAGATGTAGCAGTCACGGTTACAGATTCCCCTTCGGTATAACTACCGCCACCGTCTATGGCCCCGCCTTGAGTGGAATTGACCTGAATTGTATAAACAGGCTTGGGAATTGGCTCAAAAACGGCAACAAGCGTTCGGTTGCGATATACCATGAAAGTAATATTTGCATCGGGGATGGCCTGTTCACCGTCTTCTTCCCAACACAGAAAGCGATAGCCATTGTCGGGCACGGCGTTCACCATGATGTATGTTCCTTTTTCATAACTGCCGCCGCCTTCTACTGTCCCGCCTTGTGTGGAAATGACTTGAACCGTATAGGTAGGATTGGATATTGGCTCGAAGTTAGCAACGAATGTTCGGTCTTGCTCTACAACAAAAGTAAAACTTTCATCGGAGCTGACCTGTTCGCCATTTTCTGTCCATCCTATGAAAAGATACTCGCTTTCGGGTGTGGCGGTAAGCGTCACAGAACTCCCTTCCGCATATTTGCCCCCGCCGATGGCAGATCCTCCTACGGTAGCAGATGTATTGATGGTATAAGTGGGCTGGGTGATAGGTGCAAAATTAGCAACGAGTGTTCGGTCACAATCCGCTATGAAAGTGAAACTTTCATCCGTGCTAATTTGTTCGTTGTTTTCTGTCCACCCAACGAAAAGATACCCGTTTTCTGGTGTGGCGGTAAGCGTTACGGAACTTCCTTGCTCATATTCTCCCGCACCACTGACGGTCCCGCCTTCGGTAGCAGATGTAGTGATAGTATAGGTAGGCTTGGGGATAGGCCCAGGGGTAGGCTCGGAGATAGGTTCAAAGATTGCAGTCAGCGTTCGGTCGCTCGTCACCGTAAATGTAAAACAGGCTTCTGTACTGATTTGCGTGTCGGCTTCTGTCCATGCCAGAAAACGGAAACCCTCATTGGGAACGGCTATAACCACTAAGCTGGTTCCTTTTTCGTACTGCCCATTACTTCTGACCTCTCCGCCTTCTACGGGGCTGGCATTGACGCTAATGGAATAGGTTGTGGCTGGCATGGCTTGGACATTTACAAGGCATGATGCAGACGCTCTACCAACCGCTGCCGTGGCTGTAATTACGGCTGTCCCTGTTGAGTGCGCAGTTATAAAACCGCTCTCGGTAACGCTGGCAACAGCGGGATCACTGCTTGTCCATTGAACGCTGCTATTTGTGCCTTCGGGATAGAGTGTAGCTGTCAATGTGTCCGTCTCGCCAACATCAAGGGTCAGTTCTGATTTATCCAGCGTTACAGAAGTAGGATAAGATACGGGCGGGGGCGACGGCTCATTATCTGCAAAGGTCATGGAGAAAACCATGTCTGTATGATAAGGGGCTATACCGGCACGCGGAATATGGCTATCTACGGTCCACCTATTAGGAGTTACTCCATCAGGTTTGTATAGTTCTACCAAGGCGGCGTAATCGTCCGTCAAGAACAAATGGCCCAATTCAGGCAACGTAATATCGTCTGAAATACCATTGGTTGTGTTACCGTAAATCTTGCTTCCAGTGATGGTTAGCATCCCACCAGCATAGATACCACCGCCTCGATTTTCTGCGGAATTTCCAGAAACAGTGCATCCAATCATGAAGGCTTCTTCTCTAGGGGCTAACAAAATGGAACCGAAATCCCTGGCAAATCCGCCTGTAAACGTACAATTCTCAATGGTTACTTTGCGTGCGCATGTGTATAAATGCGCCCCCATAAACCCTATATTATTGGAAAAATGGCAGTCTGAAATTACAACAGTATCTCCATCCGTGAATAATGCACAACTGCCAACGAAGTTGACAAAATTACACTTCTCAAAAATTTGTGTAGGGCTATTGGATGTGACAAACGAATTATACGCATCTTGACTCCCTGTACCATCAAATGTAATGTTTTGTACCTTGATATTCCCTTCCAGTGCAGACCCAAGCATTAAATAAGCATCGTTCGAGGCACGCCGAATCGTTACCGGGCAATCGGCACGACCGAGTACCAATTCAGAAGGTCCCTGAATGAAGGAATCAATTTCAATCACATCGTTCTCGTTGGCATGGGCAATAGCGTCAAGCAATTCTTCAATAGTTGATACAGGGCCAGAGGTCGGCGCTGGTGTTGGATCAGCTTCGTTAGGAAACGCATCTTCTTCATCAGTCAGGGGTTCGGTCAGATCAGGTGCCAAAGTGGAGACTTCCGTATCAGGTGTGTTTGTACCTGTCGCCGCCTCTGTTGCAAAGGCGGGTACGGTCAGGATCATCACCATTGCCGCAACCAACAGAGCGGTCAGAAGGTGAAGCCTGTGGGGATGCCTGTTGTGCGGCCCCCGCTTGTCATGAGTGATATTCATTTTCGTACCTCCTGTGTTGTTGCTCCCATGGCCATGGTGAGTTATAGCTTTGCATTATGACAGAATATCACAGCAAAATTTGCCGAAACGTGGAGGTCAACGAAAATATTGTTAAATTTGAAATAAAAGGAGGGAATCAATACAATATATTGAAATTCTAGCTGAATAAAATAAAATTAAGGTGGATAGGAGACTGAAACTATGAGTCACGAATGGGGAAACTACCCGGAGAACTTTACCCCGAAGATGTACTGGGGTGCCAGGGCGATTCTTGAGCGAGAGAGTGGCGGCCCTGGAAAGATACTGTGCCTTCTGCCGGATCGCCAGAGCTTTGAGCGGCTGGATGGGAGCCAGAGGGATCAGGATGCGTTCTTTGATTGGATTA
Source organism: uncultured Acetatifactor sp. (assembly GCA_910585015.1). Classification (GTDB taxonomy): domain Bacteria; phylum Bacillota; class Clostridia; order Lachnospirales; family Lachnospiraceae; genus Acetatifactor. Next base: position 12,698 of record CAJUCT010000037.1, on the reverse strand, counting down.
ACAAAAAGGCCCTGCCCGAACTGAGACGCCTTGCCAAAGAAAACCGCTTTTATGAGTGGAATGACCTGGCAATGATTCAGTCCGAGGACGGAGCCTTTATGTGTCAGGCAACGCCGAAGGGCAGCTACGGGGAATATCTCTACATCGGCTGCTGGGAGGTAAATTCGGAGAAATGAAATACTACAGTACACAACGCCCTGTTGCGCCGGGTACATTCCCGAAACCGGAGGGCAACAAGGTTAAAGAAATCGTCAACTTTGATAAGCGGCAATATTGCCGGGAAGCTGGCCGTGACTGCTGGGGTTATATTGAATACGAAAAACCTCTGACTGAGAAACAGGCTGTGGACTACGAACTTGTCCGGGAGCAGCTTCTGGATTTCACACAGCGGTACATGGTGTGTGCGGGAACATCGTTTCTCCGCACCTTTGCCACGGCTGCGGAACTTAATGAGTGGTTCGATGCACAGGTCGTAGAGGATCGTCACTTCTGCCGTCTCTATGACCGGGTAAGGATGGTGCATATCCTCGGCTGTCGCTATATGTGGCTCAAACCGGAGGAACGGTGGACGGATGATCCACAGGGCAGTTTCCCCAGCCCATCGCTGCTTTCCAGAGAAGAACCTTGGAACTGAATGGGGGTGTAAGTATGGATACCTATAGAATACCGCTTGTTTGGCAGATGTACGGCCACTGTCACATTGAAGCAAACTCGCTCGAAGAAGCGATCAACATTTCGCTGGGACCTGACACTCCGCTTCCTGATGGTTCCTATGTCGATGATTCCGTTACCGTAGATTATGAAGTCCTCGAACTGGATCAGGACAAGGAGAACAGCATACTGACAAAGCAGGAGTTGGGGTTGCAGCTCCAGCAGGGCCATACGCTCAACGACCTTTTGGCATTTGGCCCCGGCCAGGAGTGCGAGATCTTCAAGGCTGACAAATTCTATCCTGGGGATGTGGTTATCTACGTTCCTGACGTGACCTTGAACCATATCCCTCTTGACCGCCCGATTACGGACCCGGAGGAATTTTCCGAGGTCTTATCCAACTGCTACACAGGCCAGGATTTTATTGACGAGTGTAGCGGTGATGCAGAGAAGGCCAAGCGTCTGTTTTGGTACTGCGACTGGCAGCATCCGTCCTCTGCGGTGGACGAGTTGGAGGATGCTCCTGCACAAGTTGAAATCATGTTGAGTGATTTATTGCCAGAGGCCCAAAAAGAGGTTATGCGTGTGCTGGGAATTTGTTCACCCGCAGATGGTAACTATGATGTAACGCCGCTGTTCATATTAACCGGGGAGGAATCATAATGAAATATACTCTTATTGAAGAAAGCGGGCAGTATGCTCTTATCCTGCGTGGTGAGAGTATGACGCAGTACGCCGTTGTAAGCGGCCTGGACAAGAAAATCGGAAGCTGGGACTGGACGTGCTGCTACTACGATTTCGGTACGTTCTCTGAGCTGACAAAAGCGGAGGCCCTTTTCAGGGCGTTGGACTACTACCTGATGCGGACGAACGAAAAGCATATTCCCTGGGCCAGAATGAGCGAGATCGCCACGCTTCTGAAAGATGGGCTGATCGAGGATGGCGAGGAAGAAGCCTACCGCTACATGGCCGATGTTGCCGAACTGTCGGACACCGAGGCAGAATACTTTGGACTGGATATGGAGCAGTACAGAGAGGCCACAGGTGATGATACCGATGATCCCCCGGCTCCGTCCAGCGCAGACGGCGATTACAGCCCGGCCCATCCATGTGACGCACCCGGAATGAGTGCGTCCGATTTCGTTTAAGCGTCCCATTAGGGTCGGTTTCAAGTCTGGAACGTGCCAAAACTCAAAAACCAACTCTAATGGGACGTTTTTTGATAGTCCCATTAGAGTTTACCCTAACGGGACTTTTTCGTAAATTTACCTTCTAAGGAGACTGAATATGAAGATACTATCCTTTGGAGCCGGGATGCAGTCTACCGCATTGGCTCTTATGAGCTGTGAAAACGCTGTATGCAAAAAGAAGAAGAAACCGTATCCGCTGGTCCCGATCTATGACGCAGTAATTTTCTGTGACTTAGGGCTGGAACCTCCTTGGGTCAAAGAGCAGATGGAGTTTACCCGGCGTTCCTGTGAGAGCGCCGGGATTTTCTTTCATGTTTTAGATACGCCGCTATATCAGGATTTTACACAAAACTTTGGAGAGCGGAGAGCTATCAGTATCCCGTGGTGGACCTTGAAAGAAGATGGTCATAAGTCACGGATGCCCCGGAACTGTACCTTGGATTACAAGGTAAATGCTATCACAAAGTATGTCCGCTGGGAACTGCTGGGCTACAAGAAGGGCCAGTGGCTCAAAGCTGAGGATGTGAAGGCCCATGAGATGCACATGGGGTTTAGTGCGGAAGAATCCCGACGCTGCCATGAAAACCCCCATAAGCTGTTTGTAAACAAGTTTCCTCTGGTGGAGATGGGTTTGACGAGAGCAGACAACTACAAATATATTTTAGAAGTTTGGGGCCTGGACACCAAGGCCAGTGCGTGTGCGTTCTGCCCATTTCATAGGAACTACTTCTTCCAGTATATCCGCAATAATGAGCCTAAGACCTACCAAGAGATCGTGGCCGTGGATCATCTGCTGAGAGACAAGACCCCCAAGCCTCCGATGGATTCTGACCTGTTCATTTCCCGGAGCAGAAAGCGGATCGAGGATTTGACGCCGACAGATTGCAACGATGCAGAGTGCTTTATGTATCAGGGAAGATCTGTTTGGAATGGATTTTGAGTGAAAGGCGGTGGTCAAATGAATATCGGCTACATTAGAGTGAGCACCCAGGAGCAGAACACTATCCGTCAGGAAGTCTTAATGGAATCCCTGGGTGTGGATGAAGTCTACATAGACCGCATGAGCGGCAAGAACACCAACAGGCCAGAGCTGCAACGGATGATGGAATACGTTCGCCGTGGGGATACCGTGATCGTGGAGAGCATCAGCCGGTTCGCCAGAAACACCCGTGACCTGCTGGATCTGGTAGAGAGGTTGACAGCCAAGGGCGTTGAGTTCGTCAGCAAAAAGGAGGCCATCGACACGACCACGCCCACCGGAAAATTTATGCTGACCATCTTTGGGGCCGTGGCGGAACTGGAACGAGAGTATATCCTGCAACGTCAGCGGGAGGGTATCGCTATTGCCAAGGAGCAGGGAAAGTACACTGGACGAAAGGCCACGCAACCCCCGGATTTTGAACGTGTAGCTGGACAGTGGAACCGGGGCGAAATTACGGCGGCTGAAGCTATGCGGATATTGAAAATGAGCAAGACAACATTTTACCGAAGGGTCAAAGCCAGTATAAAGTAAGTCAGACATAATGAAATTACGCACCACCTATGTTTGCAGAAAATCATAGGTGGTGCGTAATCGTATCACACTTCAATGCCAAGCTTTTCAGCAATTTCCTCTGGTGTAAGCTCGGCTTCTTTTGCTTTTGCCATTACGGTTTTCATGTTGATAGGGTGGAGCAGCTTTTGTTTCTGTGCCTCCAAAGCGTCAAGTTCGGCCTTCTTTTTTTCGATTTTTTGGTCAAGCAGGGCAATACGTTCATCAACAGTTTTTCTCGCTCGCATAGTTAAGACCTCCATAAACAAGATACGTTTACTATACAGAAAGCAGAAAGAAATGTCAATAGAAACGTTCAAACAACCACAAGATTTGATAAAACTATTTGCCCTTTATTGTTTCAATGTACTTATCTAATTGGGAACGATGGACAAGGTATCGTTTCCCAACTTTTTTAGATTTGATTACTTTGCTTTTCAAAAGATTATAACCAGTGTTTTTTCCTATGCCGAGTTCATCGCAGAGATCATTTATAGTAAGTAGGTCTTTGTTCATTATGACACCCTCCTTTACGAATCATCTTATATATGTATAATTTCCACCATATATTTTCCTCTCATAGATACATAGGATACCCCTTTCCCCATACAGTATTTTTTGCATAATTTATGGGCTTCTTTCACTATTATTCTTATATCGTAAATCAGATAATAGATATAATTATTAACAAAGATTATTACTATTATGTTAATGAAAAATAATTTTTAATAATTAACAAACACATTATATAAAAGCATTCGATAATGTATTGATAGCAAAGTTTTTAGGAGGTACATTATGAAGTTCATCCATACGCTTAGCCTGATAAGATTTTGTGAGAAGGATGAAGTAGAAGCGTTTAAGGCTAATTATGATAAGAAAGCCTTTTTTTATGATGGAGATAATGATAAAAAATTTTGGGTACTGCAACTCTATAAACATTTCGGACTAAGGATAGAAATTAAACCAGTTCCGAAGAAAGTCAAGCAATGGGAATTAAATAAAACACATTACCCTTTTATGATGATAATATATATAACACCTGCAAAATTGGTAAATCCTGGCGTAAATTTAGGGGGCCTAACAGATAAGGTGGAGATTGAAAAAGCCTGCAAAGAGTTAGAAACACTCGTTAAGGTGATCGAAGAAAAGTCGGATGTAAATATACTGTCTGATACATTTCTATGGCGTGTTGATTTGACAAAAGACCTGCTTACTCCGTCAGATTTATATTCACAAGAAATAATCAAGGCGTTAAAAAAATCCATAAAAAAATATGGATACCATCTCTATAATCCGAGGGTGCATGATGATTATGTTGTACACTGGCATCTGGAAGATTCGATGATGTTCAAAAACGAGAATCAACACATTGGAGCAAAAGTATACAACAAAAAGAGAGGTTTGATCTTAGATAAATGCAAAGATGAAGTTGAACAAATTGGAGAATGTGGCCTGTTGCGCTTTGAGATAAGCCTACTGTATAAACGGCTAAAAGACGACTATGGAGCAGAGGAAGATATGTCTTGTGAAAGACTTGCTGAAATCCTTTTGGCAGTTACAAATGATGCTACAAGGGTATTTGACACTTATTTTTCACAGGTATTCTTTCCGGGCGCAATGGTATCTAAGGAAGTTATGAGAGCCTTAATAAAGAGTGAGTTTCCTAGGAAGGAAAAGCGACTAAAGAAGATGCTCAGTTATAGTGATTTTGTCACGGGAAACAGAGTGAAGAAGGAAGCAAAAGTTCTCTCTGATACTCAAGTCGCTGAACGAAGGAAGCATTTTAGCGAGATCAACATATCGCCAGTATCAGTCTGCAAGGAATGTCCCTATATCCCTTCGGTTGCTGATCTCATTGAGGATCGGGTAGACACGGAACTTCTTGAATTTGCAGAAGACAAGACGTATTATTATATGAGCTTCCAGTATTGGCATCAAGAAAATCTACTCACTTAAAATATAGGTACATTCACGAACTTTGACACCATACCTATATCTCTTAACATCAAGGGACATATCCGACGAGAAAGGACAGTGGCTATGGATTGACACTCTCAAACGTGGGAGCGTTCATCTTTTCCTGATGCTCTAGCGCGGGAAGAATGTTGTCACTCGCTCCCGGAATAATTTGATTCTATTATTCCGCAAACACTTGACATTGTTCCGGGAAGTGGATATACTAGGTTCACCAGGAATCGTAAAGGGGATAATGGTATGGAAGGCATGATGACCACGAAAGAGGCTGCTGGCCTCTGGGGTATCTCAGATCGTCGAGTATCCAAATACTGTAATGAGGGACGCATTACCGGGGCGGTGAAGTCAGGTAGTTCTTGGCTTATTCCAGTGGGAACTGGCAAGCCAATGGATAAACGGCGTAGGGCAAGTCAGGAAAGCAACTATGAAAGACTACCCTTGCCTGTAGGTATTTCGGACTATCGCTCTGCTTCAACGAAGTATTACTATGTAGACAAAACTCTGCTGATTCGGGACTTCCTGGACGAACAGGCTAAGGTGTCCTTGTTTACCCGTCCCCGTAGGTTTGGGAAAACTTTGAATATGGATATGATTCGCACCTTCTTTGAAAAAACGGACGAAGATACATCGGTTTACTTTAAGAATAAAAATATTTGGAAGGCTGGGAAAAAATATCGAGATCATCAGGGCAAGTATCCTGCCATTTTTGTCACGTTCAAAGATGTAAAGTTTTCAAGCTGGGAAAAGACATTACAAGACATTGGTGTAATTTTTGCCCAGGAATATTTACGTCACCAGGAACTCCGGGCCAGTGAAAAGTGTAATGCCTATGAACAGGAATATTATGAGAAAATCATTGCACGGATGGCGACAGAAGAAGAAATGACACATGGGTTACAAATGCTCTCTCAAATGCTAGACGAACACTATGGAATTGCTCCTATAATTATCATCGACGAATATGATACACCCATTCAGCAGGGCCATTCCTCCGGCTTTTATGACGATGTTGTTGGGTTCATGAGAAATCTTTTTTCAGGTGGCCTAAAGGACAATCCGCACTTGACGTTTGGCTTCATGACGGGTATTCTGCGGGTAGCAAAGGAAAGCATTTTCAGCGGATTAAACAACTTGAAAATCAACTCGGTACTGGACAACCGCTATAGCGAATATTTTGGTTTCACACACGATGAAGTTCTTAAAATGGCAGCTTATTTTATGGCTGAGGACAAATATCGTGAAATTTGCGATTGGTATGATGGCTACCAGTTTGGACGGACAGAGATTTTCAATCCATGGTCTGTTATTAACTATTTCGCCAATGAGTGTCAGCCTAAAGCCTTTTGGCAGTCCACAGGCAGTAATGATGTCATCAACGAGATTTTGATGCTTTCAGATGGAGAGGCCACGGATAACTTGACAAGACTTCTTCATGGGGAATCCCTAAAGACTATGATTGACACCAGCGTAATTTATCCTCAAATTCATAACAATCCCGCCAGCATTTTCAGCTTTCTGCTGATGGCTGGATACCTGAAACCCGTAGGAGAACGAATGCTGATCGGTAGCAACGATTTTTATGCTGTGGCAATCCCAAATAAGGAGATTGCTGGCGTTTATCGCAATGAGATTTTGGGAAAACTGGAAAACATTATCCCACAATCTACAGCCTCGAAGATTCAACTGGCTGTGTACTCCAATGATGCTAAAGGTCTACAACAAGGCTTGCGTAAGCTGCTACTCCAATCGGGGAGTTACTATGATACAATGGGGGAGAATTTTTATCACGGCCTTATGCTTGGTCTATGTGCCGCCATGGATCAGTATCGAGTCACATCGAATCGGGAAGCAGGGGAGGGAAGGTACGACATTTGCCTGATGCCTAAAGCAATCCGTTTGCCCGGGGTTCTAATCGAGCTGAAGGCATCAAAAGGGTGTGCTAAGGAGAAACTGGCAGAGCTGGCCCAAGCAGCCTTGCAACAAATCCGAGATCAGCATTATGACACTGAACTGCGATCCCAGGGGGTTCAAACGGTATACAACTTCGGAGTTGCTTTTTCCGGGAAGGAAGTGGAGGTCAAGGCAACGTGTGATAGGTTCGGGGAAAAGGGCCGGATGACGAGTCCAGTATAGCGAAAATCCGCAGAGTGGGTGTATTTCCACTCTGCGGATTGCTTTTCAAATCAGCCCGAACTACACAATAAAGAAGGATCGGTTTCAAAGCATGGCTGCTTATAGTGAGGGCAGCGGTACAGTTAGTAAGAGTAGCTCCAAGGAACGGGGAACAGGAGAACACGGAACACAGCCAAAACCGGCAGCTTTTGGCAATAAAAAGTTATCAATGAGCGCACTCCATATTTTTCAGCCGTTCAAGAATCTCGCTGGGAAGAAAATCCATTTTATCAATGATAAACATTAGGCCATTGGTTGTACGGCCTTTCTCTTCTTCATTCGCATACATACGAAACTTGGTCATTCCACTTATATAATCCAGGCCCAAAGACTGAACTGCTTTAATAAGCGAATCGCATTCATACTCATGGTAGCTGTCAGTAAATAACTTTTGGAAATCTTTTTGCCTAATCTGGAAGGATAAAAAGGAGTCCTGCTTCTTTGGCTCATATCTTTTCACATATCCCCAGTATTGTGTGGCATCGCTGTCAGAAGCATTCGTTGGATAATAACCGCCTTTGGGAACGTAGCAGATATGTCGTCCATCATCTGCTTGTAAAATATTTAGAATCACCTTCTCAATCTGAGACTGGAGTGATTCTGGCTCATTCTTGGACATTTCTTCAGCCTTATCAACTTCATCCGTATTCCCCTTTAGGCAGCAACCAGGAAGTAGCACATTGTACCATTCTGTCAAAAGGTCTACCGCTTCATCTACAGTGATTGCTTCATCGTCAGCCAGCGAATATACAAATAGCATCAGTGCCAGCATTTGAAGGGTTGTATGGTAGTGTTTGGTACCTTTGACTGCGGGGTTTAACTCCTGAGAATTATAGCGGATAACCTTTTGATTGATAGTCTTAAAATATTCTTTCAAGGATTCTGCCCATTTCCTTTTGTGTCCAACTTTTTTGAGCAGATACCGAATAAAGCGCCCAACCAAGTAATGAACAGCATCCTGATCCCAGCTTTCGGTGAATCTCGCTAGGACAGAGCCATCAACATTGATTGGATCGCTACGAAGTTTGCCTTTTGGAGCAGCAATCAAAACAATGCTGATCCAGCGATTTCTCTGGATGAAAGCGGAAATTTGCTTTGCCGGAAAGCAACGACAGTCAACCAAAACTGCTGTATCTCTATATTGTGGTAGCACTCGCTTTACTGACAGTTCCGGTGCATCCTTTATAGATAGACGTAGATTAGCAATGTCTGTGATTTTCAGATCAGCCTGTCGGCCTGATAATATTGGGCTGTACTCAATTTGAACTGTTGGATTGACAGCAAATATGACGTTTTCAGAGGTGTTTGTGTTGGTCGGCATAGCTAAAGACTGTGTGATTTGCTCAAGGGCCTGAAATGTATTATCCCTTTTATCAATCGTGATGATTGGAGCGCGGATCTCCTTTGGTGAGATATAGTCTGGGTAATAATCACTACTTACCCTTGCACAGTATCCAGATAGGACAGAAGAAAACAACGTTATCATGGCCTGCATGGATTTTGAATCCGAGCCGCAAGATTCGAGGAGACTTTTTATAGCTATAAGACCCGCTTTTCCTTTGGCATCGTCCCTCTTGGGTAAACTGTCCTTGGTTACAAAGTCCAGTCCAGAATTGATTGTGAGATGTTCCCACTCGGTCTTTGAGTCCTCGCTACTTTGGGGAGGGTATTGTTCCTCTAATTCCCTCTTTGAGCACTCAAACGGCCCAGACCAAGCTTTTTTGCTGGAGCGGTATAATACATATCCTACGGAATCGTCATCATAGTTCCAATGATATACTTTGATTTTGTTCCGCTTTGCCTTGTCCTTTTTAGGCGTATTATTGGAAGCTGGCAGATCGTCAAACATATTCATATCACCTCAATTTAGTATTCGGGCTATGACTTCAAAACTTATTTTATAACATAAACAGGGGAATTTCAAGAATTTAACAACAGAAAGCTGGGTTGGATATAAGCGTCCAGTTGAATAACTCATTTGTTATGTCGAAAGCTGTCGAAAGAGTTATCCAAGGACTTCTGATGTCAAACGTGAGCCGATATGCCCTGGGAATCGGGGGTATTGCTACTATAGTCAGCAGAAAAATTTTTAAGTTACCTATTGACAAACGAACCATAGTGTGTTATACTCCTTCCTACTAAAAATTGAATACTGGGTATTGTGTGCATCGTATATTTATTATAGCTTTTCCTGGTACATTATCAACGACACACGAATAACAGAACAAAGGGGTCATTATACCTTCTAAGGAGGGTTACTGTACCTTCTCACCTTGTTATTCGGTACGTTGATAATGTACCGGATTTTTTTGTGCCCTTTTGCACCTTGACAACCCAATATGGCTGTCCCTTGCCGTGTGGGATGCAGGAAACACGGTAGGCCGACCTGACGAGCCTGCTCCCTGTAAGCAACTGCTCCAGAAGCTATGTAACCGGGCGAACTTGCGCCTGCGTGACGGTTGCGTAGTTTTTGGACCACCTTATAGGGCGGGAGCTTTGTTCGCTCCCAACGAATCCGTCAAGGGCTGGGTGTGACACGCACCCAAAGCCATTCACGCACATAGTACCTACAACATTTTCGACATTTTAAAAGGAGGACTTACCATGGAGACAAAAGAACTGAAAGCATTGCAGCGTAAAGAGGCCATCGCGCGGCTTGGTGCCTTGACTAGACGCTTCCACCTATATCAAAACATCCTGAATTACTATAAGCAAGGACGGGTGTACTATTCTTACATATGTGGAATGTTCTTGTCTTCAATCGACACGATTGAGTATGACCCACGATACGTCAAGCTCATGGCCGATTTCGAAGCACGAACTCAAAGTATGGTGTACCACGCCATTGAGTTTGGAAGGTCCAGTGAATATTTGGCCCTACTGTCAGTCAGTTCCAATCCTGAGAATTGGCCGAGTGAGCGGTTGCAGGGGGATCAGATCCAAGTCTATGTTCATAATTTTGAGAATCCCAATGACTCAAAAGAGACGATCCTCACAGTTGGCGGTAAACCTGAGTATGATGGTTGCTTAATAGCGAAAGATTATACTTTTGAAGTGAACGGATTCAGAACCTACGGCAATAATAATGGTGCCCGTGTGATTATCATTTGAGACAAAATCACTTTGGATGAACCACACGGCAACTACAGTAGTTTGACGGATGTGTAGCAGCGCATATGCTAGATTTCCAAGCATATATTATACACCAGTATACTTCATACCCTTTGTCAAAACACGCAAGGAGGTTATTATGAACTCGTCATAGGATAGCTGTACCGCCGAATAGAATAAGGGCGGGTACTTGGTAGGTAACTGGAAAGGGGGCATATTTAATGGATGACATTACAAGTTACGCACCCATGGAGCGCAAAGCGATTGTTGGAGAAAGAGAGATTACAGTCAGAAACCTGATACCCGTGTTCAACAGCCAAGAGGAACGTGAGCTGATGGGGAAGAAAGTTCAAGACGGGCTGTACCGGGTATTCCACAAATACATGAGCAAGAGTGTAAGTTAAAAAGAAGGAGCCGCTACGGTAAGAACCGCTGGCGGCTCCTTTCATAAAAAGCCAGAAAGGAGGGGGCTAATGGAAAAGTATGATGCGATTTACGGCAGGCAGTCGGTAGATCGGGTGGACAGCATCAGCATTGAGAGCCAGATTGAGCATTGTCAATATGAAACAAGAGGCGGGAAGTATAAGACCTTTACAGATAAAGGATACTCAGGCAAAAACACTGACCGTCCGCAGTTCCAGTTAATGTTGGAAGCCATTCGCAGGGGCGAGGTCAAGCGCGTCATCGTCTATAAGCTAGACCGAATTAGCCGCTCCATTCTGGACTTCGCTAACATGATGAACGAGTTTCAGTCATACGGCGTTGAGTTCGTATCCTGTACGGAAAAATTCGACACATCAACCCCGATGGGCCGGGCCATGCTGAATATCTGCATTGTGTTTGCCCAGTTGGAGCGAGAGACAATCCAGATGCGGGTGCAGGATGCCTATGTTTCCCGTAGCCGCAGGGGGTTCTACATGGGAGGCCGTATCCCGTATGGCTACAAGCTGGAGCCGTACATAATCGACGGGAAAAAGACCTCTCACTATGTACCCATCCCGGAGGAAGCGGAAATCGTAAAGCTGATTTTCACCCTGTATGCCGAGCCTCAAACATCCTATGGTGATATTGTACGGTATCTGGTAGCGAACAACATCACGAATAGTCGAAGCAAAGATGGTGGCTGGGACAGATGCCGCCTTGCAGAGATGATTAAGAACCCTGTCTATGTTAGAGCAGACCTGGACCTGTATCGCTTTTACAAAGACCAGGGGACGATCCTCCACAACAGCCCGGAAGATTATATTGGGCTGTTCGGCTGCTATCTCTACTCTGATAAGTCCGCAGGACGAAAGACTATCCACCTGGAAGGCCAGCACGTTGTTTTAGCTCCGCATGAGGGAATCGTACCTTCTGATATTTGGTTAAGAGCACGGCTGAAATGCCTTAACAATAAGCAGGTCGTAAAACCTCTAAAGGGCAAAAACTCATGGCTGGTAGGTAAGATCAAGTGTGGCAAATGCGGTTACGCACTGACCATCAGGAAAGCAAAGACTAAGATTGGCCGATACTTCATCTGTAGCCGCCGGATGCAGACAAACCGCTGTGAAGGTGTTGGCGGCATTGACGCTGGTGCATTGGAGGCATTTATTCTGTCCGAGATGAAGGAACACGTTAAGCAGTTTGAAATCCTGTCCAAGCCGGGAAACAGACCGGAGAATCCCAAAATACAGGAAATCAACGTGAAGATCGAGCAGGTCACAATCGAAATCAATAAGCTGCTTGATAAGGTGGCTAATGCTGACGGAATTTTGATGGACTACATCAACGGACGGATAAAAGAACTGGATGCGAAGATCAATGCCTACCGCCAGGAACTCAGCGAACTGTCTCCGTTGGAAAATACTGAGAGATACAACACGGAGCAGTTGAAAAACTATATGGACCACTGGGACGAGCTGGAGTTTGACGATAAGAGGGAAGTAGTAGATCAGCTAATCGTGGTGATCCATGCCACGGAGGACAGTTGTGAGATAAAGTGGAAAATATGAAAAGCTGTACCCAATATGCGCAATGCCGTATATGGGGTACAGCTTTTTTATACTTCACCTTGATTGTTTCGTTTC
>CAJUCT010000036.1 GCA_910585015.1 uncultured Acetatifactor sp. | reverse complement strand
TCTAAGATGAGGGGACTACACTAATTAGATTGTCCACGGTTATGGGTACATTATAGAGGAGTATTACACTACTTTCATGACATTGATGAATTTATGCGTATCATGTATTCATTATTGAAAGACAATGGGAAAATGATATGCAGCGATTTTCATCCGTTTTCAAAAATAGCAGACATGTTGAATTTTGAACAACCGACTATGAGTTATTTTTCAAAGGATATTTTTGAAGGAGAAATGGCACATGCCCGTTTCTTTGAAGAAAGTGTTCGAGAGCAGATGCCCAAGTGCAGTTATAGAAAATATACAGTGAGTGAGATTATCAATTCTGTCATAAATAGTGGTTTTACATTAAGAAAGTTTGATGAACACCCTGCATGGACCAATGAGAAAATACCGGGAGAGTTTACTGTTATAGCGAGTAAACAATAGCCTTTAGAGGGTATGTGTTTTCTTTGGGGATATAAAGCACATGGTGCTGGTACCATGAAATGAGGGAGTACCCTTTAATTGGGGCGGAGTTTCGGGAGAGCAATCCGGAAAGATACATATGCAAAAGTCAGATTAAATATTGACGAATAAATATTGGCCGGAATGCCGCGGGTGTCAGGCTGTGTATGACAGAACCAAAAGACTATGGTAAATTGAGAAGCAGAGACAGCTTGAATTTAAACAACAGAAAGGGAAAGATTGAGGAAAGCCGGGAAGCCGCATAAACAGCCGAATCCCCGGCTTTTAGTGTGCCTGTCGGTCGCATAAGATATGGACTTGGCAAAAACAGCCGTCACCAGACGGATGCCTCTGGTATAATCGACAGGGGTAAGTCCGCATCTCCTGAATGATCAACAGCTGCAAGCCATACCCCAAAAAGTGCAAAGTATTCCAAATAGGTTGCTATTATATGCTGATTTGATATAGTTAATTTGAACCCAATATAAAGAGATGGGTGTGATGAATATTGTCTCCATTTTACCGGAAACCTTGAGCAGAGTGCTGGAGTTTATGGCCGATAGGGTGATAGAGGACTATAGGGGAGTTATGAAACAGACGGGGAATTATTCCGGCTAAATGAGCCTTTGGACCGAACAATGGCGTCCTTCGGGGTGTAAATGACTGATTTGGGGACAGTATATGAGGGATATAAAGGAGTAGAAAATATGAAGAAAACACAGTTCGATGAAGTGCGGAAGATATGGGAATTCTATGAAGAATTGAATGAAATCGTATATGTTGCGGATATGGACAGCCATGAACTGGTCTATATGAACAGGCTGGCCAGGGAGTTATATGGGCTTAAGTCGCTTGAGGAATTAAAAGGGAAAAAGTGTCATGAGGTGATTTCCGACAGTTTAAATCCCTGTGCAGTGTGCAATTATAATAAACTGGAACAGGGAAAGTTTTTCGAAGAAGTATGTTATCGACCGGTCATTGGGAAAAAACTGCTGTTAAAGAATACCATACTGGAAGCGGACGGCAGAAGATATCGCTTTGAGCTTGCTGTAAATATTGGAGAATGGGGCGGACTGGAAAAAGACAGTGAATTAAACGAAGTTATGATCAACGAAGGGCTGCGGATTGCATTGGCCGCGCCTACGCCGGAAAAATCCATAGAAGTGCTGATGGAATACATCGGACAGTATTTTGAGAGCGAGAGAGCTTATATTTTTGAGGACCTGGGCAACGGAATCTGCCAAAATACATATGAGTGGTGCGCAGACGGTGTCGCGTCACAGAAGGAGAATCTGCAGAAGGTGCCGGTCGATGTAGTCTCCCTGTGGTATAAGAGATTCTTAAACGGGAAAAGCGTCATTGTGGGCAGTGTGGAAAGCATCCGTGAAAAAGACCCCGACGTATATGATTATCTAAAGCCGCAGAATATAAAATCGCTGGTGGTGAGTCCTCTGATCAGTGAGAAGAAGATCATCGGGTTTTATGGCGTTGACAATCCGCCCGAGAGACTTTTATATCACACTACGCATATGCTTCAGATTCTGGGGTATTTTCTGGTTACCATCCTTCGGCGCCGGAATCTGGTCAGGCGGCTGGAGGAATTGTGCTTTTTGGATCAGCTGACGGGAATCGGCAACCGCCATGCCATGAATGACGCCGTTTCAAAGGTAGCGCCTGAGAAAAGCATTGGAATCCTGTACTGCGATGTGATGGGCTTAAAAAGAGAAAATGATTCCATGGGGCATGGGGCCGGAGATGCGCTTTTGATCCGGGCAAGTGAATGCCTGAGGAGAGAGTTTGGGGAGTATGCCCTGTTCCGTGTGGGCGGGGATGAATTTCTCGTTTTGTGTGAGGGGATTTCCAAGGAGGAACTGCAGGAAAGAGTGGAAGCGATGAAAGTGGATATGTGCAAGTCAGATGCACGAATGGCGCTGGGATTTGTATGGCGCAGGGACGGGAAGGAAGATATGGATAATCTGATTGCCGAAGCAGACCGGCGTATGTATGCGGACAAGATGGAATGGTATAGAAAAAGAACCGGTATTTTGCTGGAAAAGGAGAGATAAATAGTATGTTGGGCGGCTCGGTATATATAGCATTCATTCGGTTTGCAATAAGTCTGGCAGGAGTGATCTTATTGTTTTCCGAAATGAGTGAATCACGGTTTGACAGAAAAAAGACGATCATTTGCTATGGGGGATTCAGCGCAGTATTACTTAGCCTGGCATGTATCTGGTATGTGGCAGACTGGGAAAACTGTGTGCGGAGCGTGGCGTTTATAATGTATGTGTGTTTTATGGTTTTTGCCATTTTTATGAGCAGTGATTCTATTTATCTGTCCATCTACAAGCTGGCGCTGACTTTTTACCTGCTGGCTGTATTTCTGATCGGCGGGCTGGAAGTTTCCGTTATTTTTTTTGACAGGAATGTATGGGCGGACATTATAGTGCGGATTCTGCTTATTTTGCTTATGACAATTCTGATAGAAAAGAAGCTGAAAAACTCCATCAGGGATTTCAGCGATTACGTGGAGAAAGAGGTGGATAAGTTCAGCGTTGCCATTATGATCATCAGTATTCTGTTTGGGATTGGATTTATACTGAATCCCAATCTCAAGGTGGCAACCGGGTATCGCCTCTATCAGATTATTACCAATTTTGTCCTGACAGGTACACTGCAGCTTCTTATGTTCCGGTTCTATCTGCATATCGGTAAAGAGAAGGAATATGTGAGGGAAAACCAGCTGATTCAGATGAACCACAGGCTTTTAGAGCGCCAGATGGAGATTTTGGAAGAATCCGTGGAATCAGGCAGACGGCTCCGCCATGACATAAGACACCACAATGCGGTGATAGCGGAGTATGTGCGCCGGGGACAGCAGGAAGAACTGCTGCAATTCTTAAAGGAGTATGACAGGGAAACGGACCAGGGCATGGAGGAGATGATATGTGCCAATACCGCAGTCAATAATGTTCTTTCGGTGTATACTTGTAAGGCGAGGAATGAGCAGATCAAGGTCAGACTTGACATTGAGATCGGGAAGAATCTGGCTATACCCAATATAGATCTGGTGGCAATTCTTGCAAATGCTTATGAAAATGCAATTTATGCATGCATGGAAGTGAAGAAGCATTCTGACGAGAGGGAGTGTTTTATACACTTTATAATAAAGAAAAGAAAAAGGAAATTGATCATCTACTGCAGCAATACCTGCAGAGTGGAAACAGAGTTGAAAAATGGGCAGCCGAAAACGGAATTTACGGGGGGCATCGGCGTTTCGAGCATTGTCAAGACGGCGGAAAAGTATGATGGAGAATGTGATTTTAAAAGTGATAACGGGGTATTTGTTTTCAGGCTGGTCATGAATATTCCATCAGATCTGCAGCCCGACAAAAAGGAGGAAAACGATGTACCTGATAGCGCTCTGTGACGACGAGACGGCGGAACTGGATAAAACAGAAAAATTGTTGAGTGACTATGAGAAAAAACATCCTGGTACGGAGTTTATGACCCGGCGCTTTGAAAATGCAGATGAACTGCTCTGGCTGGTCAGAGAAAAAAAGTATATGCCGAATCTGATATTTATGGATATTTATTTGCCGGATAATGGGCATAATTCGTATCCTTTGGGAATGGAAGCCGCAAAGGAGCTTCGCAATATGAACTACAAGGGAAAGATTGTCTTTCTCACCACGTCCAGAGAGCATGCCCTGGAGGCTTTTGATGTGGACGCATTGCAATATATGGTAAAACCGGTATCGGAAGAGAAGATGTTTTCCGTACTTAACGGATTGTTGAAAGATATAGAGGAGGAACGAAAGAAATATATTCTGCTGCGAATTGAGGGAAGGCTTGTGAGAGTGGCATTAAACGATATTGTATGCTGCGAAGCACAGGGAAAAACACAATGCCTGTTTCTTGCGGACGGTATGCAGTGTACCCTGCGGATGACCGTGACAGAGCTTTACGAACAACTCTCGCAATGTCAGGAGTTTGTAAGGATCGGGGTTGCCTATATCGTCAATCTCGGATATATCGGCAGTCTCAATGCAAAGGAGATCTGCATGGAAAATGGAATGAAAATTTATCTGCCTAGAGGTACGTACAAAAGATTGAGGGAACAGTATTTTAACTATTACTGCAGGGAATGTGAATAAGCGAGAAGCCGGTTGATTTGCCGGGCCCCTTTTTTTTATTTAGAAATTGCCGGCTCCATGTGGGTAAAAAATGGTCAGGATTGCCTGTGGGTGTTGTAGACAGAGGAAAAATATGTTATACTTTTCCATAGCTTTGAAATAAATCCGGCAGATTCCCAGACAGCATATCCATGCGTACATGTTTAGGATGCTCCGATATTCGGAGGGTCAGAGAGGTCCAAATACCGATTGACGCAATAACACGGGCACGGCCCGCGTTATGCGGGGACAAGGCAGGTTTGGAAGTGAAACTTCCAAATACGCATTAACGCAGTATCGCAGGCACAGCCTGCGATATGCATGTAGAGGTAAGTTTGGCAGTGTGCGCCGGCGGGGGATTCTGTGGAATTAATCACAATATATTCTATTGTTATGAACAGGAGAAAGCTATGGACAAGAGTAAGATCAAGAAAATGTGGATTGCGGACCAGGGGGATGGAACTTACAAAAATCCCATCCTTTATACGGATTATTCCGACCCTGATGCCATCAGGGTGGGAGAGGATTATTTTATGATTGCCTCCAGCTTTTGTAATGCCCCGGCAGTTCCACTGCTGCATTCCAGAGACTTGGTGAACTGGAAGGTCATCAACTATATCTGGGACAAGATGCCCTTCGACAACTATGACAAGCCTCTGCACGGCTGCGGCGCATGGGCCCCTTCCATCCGCTATCATGAGGGAACCTATTATGTGTTTGTTCCCATGCCGGACGAGGGCATCATGATGAGTAAAACCACGGATCCTTGGGGAAAGTGGTCTGAGCCTTCTTTCGTGCGCAAGGTGGTGGGGTGGATTGACCCCTGTCCCTTCTGGGATGACGACGGCAAGGCGTATATGGTGACGGCCTTTGCCAGGAGCCGCATCGGTTTTAAGAGCTTTCTCTATATGTCCCCCATGGAGCCGGATTGTTCCGGCGTACTGGACGACGGGCAGTTTGTCTATGACGGCCATGCCACCCAGCCCACCATAGAGGGCCCCAAGCTGTATAAGCGGAACGGATACTATTATATCTTCGCCCCTGCGGGCGGTGTGAAGCCGGGCTGGCAGACCGTGCTGCGCTCCCGGAATATCTATGGCCCCTATGAGGAGAAAATTGTATTGCATCAGGGCAGCACACCGATAAACGGACCTCACCAGGGGGCCTGGGTGGACACGCCGGACGGGCAGGACTGGTTTTTACACTTCCAGGATGTGGGCAATACAGGACGTATCGTACACCTGCAACCCATGCGTTGGGTGGATGACTGGCCGGTGATCGGCGTTAATCCGGACGAAAATGGCTGCGGCGAACCGGTGTTACAGTATGAGAAGCCTGCCGTGGGCGCTGCATATCCCATAGACGCGCCGGAGGACAGCGACTTTTTTGAGGGGGAAAAGCTGGGTCTGCAGTGGCAGTGGAACGCCAACTACCGGGAGGATTGGTACAGTCTGGGCGGCGGACAGCTGACTCTGTATGCCCAGGAGAGCGCTGTGGAGACACAGCTGTGCGATATTCCCAACCTGTTGATTCAGAAATGGCCTGCTCCCCAGTTCCGGATTACCGCCTGCCTCCATCTGGAGAACCTGAAGGAGGGCGACGCGGCGGGCATGGTGTCCCAGTGCGGCCACTACACGGGACTGTTGGCGCTTAAAAAGGATGGAAAACTGATTTTGCAGCAGCGCACCGGCAACTGGACCAAGAATAATGAGGTGCGCACGGATGCGGCAGTTCTGCCGGAGGGAACGGAAACTTTGTATCTGCGGATGCTGGTAAAACAGGAGACAGAGGTATCTTTCTGCTACAGCTTGGCAGAGGACGGGGAATACCGCCCTGTGGGAGAGATGGTGGAGGCCACCCCCGGCCGCTGGGTGGGCGTGAAAGCCGGGCTGACGGCCATCAATGAGGGCGGTGTCCCCGGAGGCAGCGCGGCGGTGGACTATTTTGTGTTTGAGGAACTGTAGGAGTATCCTGTGTATGCTGCCATATGGAAGAGAAGATAGCCCCGCTTTTTGCGGGGCTATCCCAGGTTTGCCATTGCTCCCGTGCCTTATAAGGGCAAAAAACAAGGGAAGGTACATAGGGGTCAGTTTTTTTATAGTAAACCGAAAATTGATTACATCATAAAACGGGAGCGATAATGATATGGAACAGACGTATGAGGACATGAAACAAAAACATCTGGTTTTGCGGCGGATAAGCGAGGTCTTTGAAAATCCGCTTCAGATCGGAACGTTTAAATCGGACGATGAACAGGCTTGTGTGGATATTGTAACATGCCCGGACAGTCCCTTTGAGGGAGTTACCTCTTACTCCACAGTAGGTGTCTGCCAATGTCAAAATCTGCTGACGGCAGATGACAGGGAACTGAATGTGGAGTTTATGGGAATCTGTGACAGCAGAAATAATTGGTTTGACGGGCTTTTATCCACCTGCGCGTTTGCTATGATAAAAGGAAAAGTCCGGGCACATCCATATGAGGTTTATAGGGATATCATTCCGGTATATCAGCCCAATATAGATATGAAACATATTCTTTTAATCCCGCCCTTTTCGCTCAAACATGATCTGGGCATAATAGAAACAGAAAACCGTGTGATAACGTGGTTGATGCTGAACCCCATATCGCAAAACGAATATGCTTATATGCAAAAAAACGGTTATCAGAAATTATTGGACGCCTTTGTGGAAAAAAATATTGATATATATGATTTATACCGAAAATCCATTTTCTGATTTGTATGTGCGTAATGGCAAAATCTTGATTCCGGGATATCCAAGATAGGGAAAGTCTTGGCAACTGGCTCCGTTTTTATAGAAAATTTAGAAAGTAGATATTGCATTTTAAAATTCATGTGTTATATTTGTTATAGAACAAAAATGATATATATCGAAGGGAGTGAGAGGTATGAATATTTCCAAGTTTACGCAGAAATCCATGCAGGCCGTGCAGGACAGCGAGAAGCTGGCCTACGAGTACGGCAACCAGGAGATAGAGCAGGAGCATCTGCTGTATAGCCTTTTGACCATCGAGGACAGTCTGATCCTGAAACTGATTGAGAAGATGGAGATCCAGAAGGAACATTTTGTAAACCGGGTGGAACAGGCCCTGCAAAAGAGGGTGAAAGTGCAGGGCGGTCAGGTCTATATGGGGCAGCATCTGAACAAGGCGCTGATCTCCGCGGAGGACGAGGCCAAGCAGCTGGGGGACGAGTATGTGTCCGTGGAGCATCTGATGCTGGCCATGCTGCGTTTCCCCAGCCGGGAGATTGAAGCTATCTGGAAAGAGTATGGGATTACCAGGGAGCGCTTTTTACAGGCGTTGTCCACGGTGAGGGGCAATCAGAGGGTGACCAGCGACAACCCGGAGGCCACCTATGACACCCTGGAGAAATATGGGCAGGAATTGGTGGAGAGGGCACGCAGCCAGAAGCTGGATCCGGTTATCGGCCGGGACAGTGAGATTCGGAACGTCATTCGCATACTTTCCCGCAAGACCAAGAACAACCCGGTGCTCATCGGTGAGCCCGGCGTGGGCAAGACTGCCGTGGTAGAAGGGCTGGCCCAGCGTATTGTCCGGGGGGATGTGCCCCAGGGGCTGAAGGATAAGAAGCTTTTTTCGCTGGATATGGGCTCCCTGGTGGCCGGTGCCAAGTACCGGGGAGAGTTTGAGGAGCGGCTGAAAGCGGTGCTGGAGGACGTGAAGCA
This sequence comes from uncultured Acetatifactor sp., assembly GCA_910585015.1. Taxonomy (GTDB): domain Bacteria; phylum Bacillota; class Clostridia; order Lachnospirales; family Lachnospiraceae; genus Acetatifactor. The sequence goes on along the minus strand of CAJUCT010000036.1, from coordinate 27,545 downwards.
GTCCGACGGCCAGATCATTCTGTTTATCGACGAACTGCATACCATTGTGGGCGCGGGGAAGTCCGACGGCGCCATGGACGCGGGCAATATGTTAAAGCCCATGCTGGCCAGGGGGGAACTGCACTGTATCGGCGCCACCACTCTGGATGAATATCGCCAGTATATTGAGAAAGACCCGGCCCTGGCCCGGCGTTTCCAGCCGGTGATGGTGGACGAACCCACAGTGGAGGACACTATCTCCATCCTGCGGGGATTGAAAGAGCGCTATGAGGTCTATCATGGTGTGAAGATCATGGACAATGCTCTGGTCAGCGCGGCCACTCTGTCCAGCCGCTATATCTCCGACCGTTTTCTGCCGGACAAGGCCATAGACCTGGTGGACGAGGCGTGTGCCCTGATCAAGACAGAACTGGACAGCCTGCCCACGGAGTTGGATGAACTGCAGCGCAAGGTGATGCAGATGGAGATTGAGGAGGCGGCGCTTAAAAAGGAGGATGACCGCCTGAGTCAGGAGCGTCTGGCCGATCTCCAAAAAGAACTGGCGGAGTTGAAAGAGGAGTTTGCAGGCCGAAAGGCCCAGTGGGACAATGAGAAAAAGTCCGTGGAGGATCTGTCCAAGCTGCGGGAGCAGATCGATGACGTGAACAACCAGATCCAGATTGCCCAGCGGGACGGGAACCTGGAAAAGGCGGCGGAACTCAGCTATGGCACACTGCCCGCTCTGAAAAAGCAGCTGGAGATCGAGGAGGAAAAGGTTAATGCCAGGGATCTGTCCCTGGTGCATGAGAAGGTGTCCGACGAGGAGATCGCCAAGATTATCTCCCGCTGGACCGGTATCCCGGTGGCCAAGTTGACGGAGAGCGAACGCAACAAGACCCTGCATCTGGATGAGGAACTGCACAAGAGAGTCATCGGCCAGGACGAGGGCGTGACCAAGGTCAGCGAAGCCATCATCCGCTCCAAGGCGGGCATCAAAGACCCGGGCAAGCCCATCGGTTCCTTCCTGTTTTTGGGCCCCACCGGCGTGGGCAAGACGGAGTTGGCCAAATCCCTGGCGGCGGCCCTGTTTGACGATGAAAACAACATGGTGCGCATCGATATGAGCGAGTATATGGAGAAGTACTCCGTATCCCGCCTGATTGGAGCGCCTCCCGGATATGTGGGCTATGAGGAGGGAGGACAGCTGACGGAGGCCGTCAGAAGGAAACCTTATTCCGTGGTGTTGTTTGACGAGGTGGAGAAGGCTCATCCCGACGTGTTCAACGTACTTTTACAGGTGCTGGACGACGGCCGAATCACGGATTCCCAGGGGCGCACCGTGGACTTTAAGAATACTATCCTGATCATGACTTCCAATATCGGAGCGCCTTACCTGCTGGAGGGCATTCAGGAGGACGGCAGCATCTCCGCGGAGGCGGAGGAGGCGGTGATGAATGAACTGCGGGCGCATTTCCGGCCGGAGTTTCTGAACCGGCTGGACGAGACGATTTTGTTTAAGCCATTGACCAAGGAGAATATCGGCGGCATCATCACACTGATTATCAAAGGTCTGAACCAGCGTCTGGAGGACAGGAACCTGACTATCAGCCTGACCCCGGAGGCGGAGCGCTTTATCATCGACCAGGCATATGATCCGGTATATGGCGCCCGTCCTTTAAAGCGGTATATTCAGAAGTATGTGGAAACCCTGTCGGCCAAGCTGATCTTGTCCGACCAGGTGGAGCAGGGCGATACCATTCAGATCCGGGTGGAAGGCGAGTCACTGACGGCGGCGCCGGTCCACAGGGCATAGAATATTGGGACAAAAGCAGAAAGGCTCTGTCAACGGCAGGGCTTTTCTTCTATGCAAGGATAATACATATTTTTTGATTGTGGCTTGGGTTGATGTCTCGGCGGTAATATGATAAGATTGTCCCAAAAGACCCGGCGATGTACTATGCTTTTTTCATGGTCGAAGGTTCTGTATTTCTGGATGGAGGAAAAATATAAGTACGGTTATGGCACAGAAAGATTTGACAAAGGGATCGGTATTTTCCACCCTGTGTTTTTTTGCCCTGCCCATGATACTGGGAAATGTGTTGCAGCAGGGGTATAATATAGTGGATACCTGGGTGGTGGGGCGCTATGCGGGCTCTGACGCCCTGGCGGCTGTGGGGGCGGCCTTTGCCCTGATGACTTTTCTGACATCTGTTTTGCTGGGGCTGTGCATGGGCAGCGGAGTGGTGTTTTCCCTCTGCTTTGGCAGGCAGGATAAGGAGGGGCTGGAAAAGGGAGTCTGCGCCTCTTTTCTGCTGGCCATGGCGATAGCGGTTCTGCTCACGGTTCTCTCTCTGCTGGGCGTGGACTGGATCATGGTCTGGATGCATATTCCCGGGAAGATCAGGGAGATCACAAGGGATTATCTGGTTCTGGTTTTCTGGGGAATACCTGCCGTCGCTCTGTATAACTTTTTCGGGGCCTATCTGAAAGCTGTCGGCAATTCGGTGATTCCGCTGGTGTTTCTGGGGATATCCACAGTGCTGAACATTGGGCTGGATATTCTCTTTGTGGCTATCTGGCAGCAGGGGACGGCGGGGGCTGCCGCGGCAACCATAATCGCCCAGTACATATCGGGTCTGGGGATTGGCATATATGTTCTCGCCACCGGTAAAGCAATCAGGAGGGCCTTTTCCCGGTTCCGGATCAGCAAATCCAGCCTGAGTGAGATCGCCAGTTATTCCGTGCTGACCTGTATGCAGCAATCGGTGATGAACCTGGGGATCCTGATGGTGCAGGGGCTGGTGAACAGTTTTGGCACCACAGTGATGGCGGCTTTTGCGGCGGCGGTGAAGGTGGACGCCTTTGCCTATATGCCTGCCCAGGAGTATGGCAACGCGTTTTCCACCTTTATCGCCCAGAACATGGGCGCAGGAAAGCGGGAGCGGATTCGGAAGGCAGTCCGCTGCGGGGTTCTGACCACAGTTACCTACTGCCTGTTGGTTTCTCTGATTCTCTGGTTTCTGGCAAAGCCCCTGATGCTCATTTTTGTTGACGCCGGGGAGACGGCTATTCTTGCGGAGGGTGTGCGCTATCTGCATACGGTGGGGCCTTTTTACTGTGGAATCGGCTGTCTGTTCCTGTTCTATGGGCTGTATCGCGCCGTCGGCAAGCCTGGCATATCGGTGGCGCTCACGGTCGTATCCCTGGGAACCCGCGTGTTCCTGGCCTACACCCTGGCCTCCGCTTCGGCCATCGGCGTGGCGGGCATCTGGTGGGCTATCCCCATGGGCTGGGGACTGGCGGATCTGATTGGCGGTTTACTTTATATCAGGTATAAGAGAGAGTTGGCGACATAGTTTTTTGGGGCCGATTGGCTTTGCGCAATTAAGAAAGGGATAGAGTGTCATGGAAAAGATATACAGGATCACGGAGGAATATCTGTATCTGCCCGTCTGTGTGGGCAAGGAGGAGAGGAAGGTTGAAATCTTTCTGAGGGAGGAAGGGGCGGATTGGGAAAAACTCTTTGAGTTTATGGTGCCCGTGGATGGGGAAGTCGAAAAGGGGTATGCCTGTGATTTTTACGCCGAGATCCCGGTAAGGCAGTATCTGGGCAGGGAACTTCTCATCTGTGGGGATGTGCCCCAAGCGTATATGGAGAAAGTAAAACCTGCCCCGAAGCGGCGGGGAATGAGCCAGGGAAGACCCGCAATCCATTTCACCGCGGACACCGGCTGGATCAACGATCCCAATGGGCTGATCTATGAAGGCGGTATTTATCACTTGTACTTCCAATATAATCCCTTTAATATAGCCTGGAACAATATGAGCTGGGGGCATGCGGTCAGCAGGGATCTGCTTCACTGGAAACAGGAGGATACGGTCATGTTCCCTGACGGGAGCGGCACTATATTTTCCGGCAGCGCCATTGCCAATGACCGTGGGCTGCTGGGGCTGCCCAGAGATGCAATGCTCTTTTTCTATACGGCGGCAGGAGGGAGCAACGAGTGGAGCAGAGGGCAGTATTTTACTCAGAAAATCGCATATAGCCTGGATGGCGGCAGCACATTGACCAAGATAGCGGAGCCCTGTCTGCCCACCGTATGCCCGGAAAACCGGGATCCCAAGGTGTACTGGCATGAGGAGTCCCAGGCATATGTGATGGCGCTGTGGCTGGAAGAAAATGCGTTTGGAATCTTCCGTTCCCAGGATCTGCGGCATTGGGAGCAATCGGATCGGTTTACTTTAGAAGGCGCATGGGAGTGTCCCGATCTACTCTGCCTGGACTGTGAGGAGGGAGGAAAATGCTGGTTTTTCTGGGCGGCGGACGGTTTCTGTTTTCCCGGCGCTTTTGACGGGTATCATTTCCGGCCTTACGGCGGCAGGCAGCAGGCGTATGTGAATAATGTCCCCTATGCGGCCCAGACCTATTTTGGCATAAAGGGGCGGGTAGTTTCCATTCCCTGGCTGCGGATGGAAAATGACGGGAGGCTCTTTTCCGGTGCCTGCGGCATTCCGGTGGAGTTGAGTTGCAAAAGGACCCAGGAGGGTTATACTCTGGTGCAGAAGCCTGTTCGAGAACTCACAGAGCAGCGCGTCCGTCTGGGCAAAGACTCCGTTATCTATGGAGACGGCAGGATTGTGTGCCGCCCCGGAGCGGGAAAGGCTCTGGTGTTTGAGACGCGTGTCAGGGAGGATAATCGGGACAACTGTATCTGGGAGATTAACGCCAGCAAGGTGTCCTATGATCCCGGATCCGGGCAGTTTGCGGTGGATGGAGAGCATTTCCCGGTGGGCTGCGGATATGGGGAAATGACGTTTATTGTGGACGATAGGATCCTGGAGGTATTTTTTGACGGAGGCGTTCGTCTGGGCACGTTCCTGCTGCGGGAGCGGGAGGTCAGGCTGGAGACAGAGAGTCGGTTTCTGGCGGAGTATGGGGCCTATGAGGTATAAGCATCCCGGGCAGCCGTGGGATTTCAATAAGGGAAGAACTTAGGTAATCTTTACTAAGTTCTTCCTTTTCATTTTGGTAAACTCCACGAAACGAATAAATCTTTGAAAAGTCCATTGTATTCCCATAGAAAATTTGCTAATATCAAACTAATAATTAACTAATAAAGAGGTTAATTAGACTTAACAAAATATAATTATAAGCGAAGGGAAGGTATCGCTATGGGAATAACCTATATATCTGAGGAGAAACTGTTCAAGCTTGATACGCCTAAAACAACCTATTGTATTGGCCTTATTGACCAGGAGGGCTTTCTGGGACATGCTTATTATGGCAGGAGAATCCACAATGTGCAGGGCGTGTCCGCACTGATGCGCCTCTGTGAAAATCCTATGACACCGGAGACCAATGCCCGGGACAGGCTTTCTTTTCTGGACAGCTTTCCGACAGAGTACTCTGCTCACGGCGTGGGGGATTACCGGGAGAGCAGCGTCCGGGTGCGCAGTGCGGGGGGCCACAGCGCCGTGCTTTTGACCTATGATTCCCATGAGATTTATCAGGGAAAGGAGGCGCTGGCGGGCCTGCCTGCCACCTTTGGAGGCGATGGGGAAGTGACTACTCTGGCTATCACCTGCAGGGACCGGGCGCTGGGCCTTCGGGCGGTGCTTTCCTACAGTGTGTTTGAGGACACGGACGCCATCGCCAGGAGTGTGCGCTTTTACAATGACAGTGATCAGCCCATTTTTTTGGAGAAGGCCATGAGCGCCTGTCTGGACATGGACGACCGGGACTATGACATGATCACGCTGCATGGCTCCTGGGCCAGAGAGCGCCGCATGGACCGCCGCAGAGTGAGCCATGGCAAACATGCCGTGTCCAGCCTGCGGGGGGAACCGGGCCACCAGGAGCATCCGTTTCTGGCGCTGCTGGAGCACACGGCCACCCAGACCAGAGGGGATGTATACGGCTTCAGCTTCGTCTATTCGGGGAATTTCCGTATGCAGGCAGAGCGGAGCCAGTTTGACAGCGTCAGGGTGACTGTGGGCATTGAGCCCGAAGATTTTAGCTGGAAATTAGCCTCCGGTGAAAGTTTCCAGACCCCGGAGGTCATTCTGGTCTATTCCGGCGAAGGGCTGGGGGGCATGAGCCGCGCCTATCACGATCTGTACAGGAAGCACCTGATCCGCAGTCCCTACCGCAATAAAAAGCGCCCCATTCTGATCAACAACTGGGAGGCCACCTACTTTGATTTTGACGAGGAGAAGCTGCTGGACATCGCCAGGGAGGCAGCGGGGCTTGGCATCGAGATGCTGGTCATGGACGACGGCTGGTTCGGCAACCGCTATGACGACAACCGGGCGCTGGGAGATTGGCAGGTCAACGAGGAAAAGCTAAAAGGAGGTCTGAAAAAACTGGTGGAGAGCGTGAATGCTCTGGGCATGGAATTCGGCATCTGGTTTGAGCCGGAGATGATCTCCCCGGCGTCCGGACTTTATCAGGAGCATCCCGACTGGGCCATCGCCATACCGGGCCGGACTCCCGGCCTGGCCCGCAATCAGTATGTGCTGGATATAAGCCGCCGGGAGGTGCGGGATTGTATCATGGAGCAGATGTTTGCCGTGCTCCACAGCGCCAACATTAAGTATGTGAAATGGGATATGAACCGTCCCTTAAGCGACCTGGGCAGCGCAGCGCTGGAGCCGGACAGGCAGGGAGAGTTGTACCACCGCTATGTGCTGGGCATGTATGAGATGCAGGAGAGACTGCTGGCAGAGTTCCCGCAGCTGCTTCTGGAGAACTGTTCCGGCGGCGGCGCCCGTTTTGATCCGGGTATGCTGTACTACAGTCCCCAGATATGGTGCTCCGACGACGCAGATGCCATCGAGAGGCTGGCGATCCAGGAGGGGACGTCGCTGGTATATCCGTTGTCGTCCATGGGCGCCCATGTCAGCGTGTGCCCCAACCATACTGTGGGCCGCAGCACTCCCTTTGAGACCAGAGGCTTTGTGGCGCTGGCGGGGACCTTTGGCTATGAACTGGACATCACTAAGCTCAGCGAAGAGGACAAGGAGATGGTGGGCAGACAGACCGCCATGTACCATAAGTTCAACGATTTGGTGCGGGAGGGCGACTATTACCGCATTGCCTCCTACGGGGACAACCATCTGTACGACTGTTTCCAGGTGGTGAGCAAGGACAAAAAGGAGAGTCTGGTATTTTATGTGCAGGTGTTGGGAGAGCCCAACCGGCACAGCAGAATTTTGCGGCTTCAGGGGCTGGACGGGACTGCCGTGTATCATCTGTACGAGGTAGACATGCAGGGGGATGCCGAGTCCATAGTAAAAGATACGGACAAAGCATACAGCGGGCAGCTGCTGGAAAACGGCGGCATAATCCTGGAGCGTCTGTGGGGCGATTTCCGGGCGAAGCTGATTTGGCTGAAGCAGGAATAATACGGGCATAAGCGGAACAAAAAACAGCATAAGCGGAACTTAAAATAAGATAAAAAACCTTCGGATTACATGAGATAGGGACAAGGCAAACGAGAGATGGAGGTTGAGAGATGGCAAAAGGCGTAAGAATGTCGGATATAGCCCAGCGGCTGGGAGTCAGCACCGTGACGGTGTCCAAGGCTCTGGCGGACCAGAAGGGCGTCAGTGAGGAGATGAGAGAGCGGATCAAGCTCCTGGCGGAGGAGATGGGATACAAGCCGCCGGTCAGCAGTCGGCAGGAGGAAAAGCGCAGTTATAATATCGGTGTGATCATGGGCGAGCAGTATGTGGAAAAATATGCCACCTTTTACTGGGAATTTCACCAGAAGATTATCACCTGTGCCAGTCAGAAGAATTGTTATGTGATTCCGGAGGTGCTGGACAGCGTCCGTGAGAGGGATCTGGAGGAGCCCAAGCTGGTGCAGGAGGATAAGATTGACGGATTGATTATTCTGGGAAGCATTCGGACCGAGTACCTGCGGATGCTGAAAAAAAAGTGCAGGGTGCCTGTGGTGTATATGGATTTTTATGACAAGCAGCTGCAGGAGGACTGCGTGATCAGCAACAGTTTCTATGGAGCCTACTATATGACCAATTACCTGTTTCAGATGGGGCATGAGAAGATTGGTTTTGTGGGCACGGTGCTGGCCACAGAGAGTATTATGGACAGATACCTGGGATACCGGAAATCTCTGATGGAGCACGGGGTACAGGAAAGGCCGGACTGGGTTCTGAAGGACAGGAGCGATGATAGCAGCATCTACTGTTATGACAGGATTACTCTGCCCCAGGAACTGCCCACGGCCTTTGTGTGCAACAGCGACCTGACTGCCAGCAGGATGGTCAAGAGTCTGCTGGAGGCAGGCTATCGGGTGCCGGAGGATGTGTCTTTGGTGGGGTATGACGACTGGCTCTTTCCCGGCCTGTGTGATGTGCCCATCACCACTTACTCGGTGAACATGCCCCAGATGGCGGAGACAGGGATCGACATGCTGGTGCGCCGGATCGGCGGGGACGACAGCCGCTGCAATATGAAGATTATCGAGGGGGAGATTGTGATTCGGGGCAGTGTGAGTAGATATGGTAATAAGAATGGCAGCAGGGTTCCCGGTTTATAGGATGCTTGGACAGGTGAAGTTGCGAAGGCGCACGAGAGCGTCTTTCATGAGATCTGTTACGAATGAAAGACGTCTCTCTCATTTGTGCGCCGAAGGGACTTCACCCTTCAGTGCCATCGCGCAGCGATTTAAATAGGAGGAAAGAGATGAATGTAGCGGAGGAAATGAGGGAGCATTTGGAGAAAAAGCTGCTGCCCTTCTGGAAAGGACTGAAAGACCAGGAACACGGGGGCTTTTACGGCTTTATGGATACGAATGGGAATGTGGATAAGCAGGCGGCCAAGGGCTGCATTCTGAACAGCCGGATTCTGTGGTTTTTCTCCAACGCATGGATGGTCTTGCAGGATCAGAGCCTGAAGGAGTATGCGGACCACGCTTATCGTTTTTTGAAGGAGCACTGTCTGGACGGGCAGCGGGGCGGCGTTTACTGGTCCGTGACTTACGACGGGAAACCGGAGGACACCACCAAACATACCTACAACCAGGCGTTCGCCATCTATGCCCTGTCCAGTTATTATGCGGCGTCCGGCGACGGGGAGACCCTGGAATTGGCCCGCGAGCTGCAGAGGGTAATCGAGACCAAATGCTTTGATGAATACGGCTACAAGGAGGCGCTGGATATTGATTTTCAGCCTGCGGACAACGATAAGCTGTCGGAGAACGGCGTTATGGCTGACCGCACCATGAACACCCTGCTGCATGTGTTCGAAGCTTACACGGAACTGCTGCGGGTATCCGGCGACGAGACAGCGGCTGTGAAGCTGCGCTGGATGATGGATCTGATCGCGGAAAAGATATATAATCCTGACCTGCACCGGCAGGAGGTATTTTTTGACAATGATATGAACAGCCTGATCGAGCTGCATTCCTACGGCCATGACATAGAGACGGCATGGCTGGTGGACCGGGGGATATCGGTGCTGGGGGATCCGGTCTATAAGGCGAAAATGGCCCCTATCACGGCGGATTTGGAGCAGAATGTATATGAGACGGCCTACAGCAATCATTCCCTGAAAAATGAGTGCGAGCGGGGCGTGGATGACGAGTGGCGGATCTGGTGGGTACAGGCCGAGAGCGTGGTGGGCTTTTACAATGCCTGGCAGAAGGCTCCGGAGAAGGAGTATTTCCGGGAGGCGGCCCTGGACATATGGGAGTTTATCAAAAAGTACGTGGCAGATTCCAGAGAGGGGGGCGAATGGTACTGGCGCACCGATGAAAACGGCAGGCCGGATCTGGACAAGCCCATCGTGGAACCCTGGAAATGCCCCTACCACAACGGACGTATGTGCATGGAAATGATGAAGAGGGGATAAGCGGAACTCAAAATTAAGAAAGGCGGAGCAAGAATATGGCAATGGTACATGAGAAATATTATGATCTGGCAGCGGAGCAGGAAAAACTGCTTACCAGAAAAAACGAGGTGGACACAAGTTTTTACAATGGTCTGTTCGAGCGGTATAAATACCCGGTGCTGACCAGGGAACATGCGCCCCTCCACTGGAGATTTGACTTGAACAAGGAGACCAATCCTTATTTTATGGAGCGGCTGGGCATCAATGCGGTGATGAATTCCGGGGCCATTGAACTGGACGGCAAATTCTACCTGGTGGCCAGGGTGGAGGGAAACGACAGGAAATCCTTCTTTGCCGTGGCGGAGAGTGACAATGGTATAGACAATTTCCGCTTCTGGGATTCCCCCATCCTGCTGCCGGACACCTGCCCGGAGGAGACCAATGTATACGATATGCGTCTGACCAGGCATGAGGACGGCTGGATCTACGGCGTATTCTGTTCCGAGAGCAAGGATACTTCCGTAAACGACCTGTCCGCTGCCGTGGCGGCGGCCGGTATTGTGCGCACCAAAAATCTGAAGGACTGGGAGCGTCTGCCCAACTTAAAGACCCTAAATTCCCCTCAACAGCGCAATGTGGTGCTGCATCCGGAGTTTGTGGACGGCAAGTATGCTTTTTACACCAGACCCATGGATGATTTCATCGACACCGGTTCCGGCGGAGGCATCGGCTTTGGGCTGTGCGAGGATATCACCCATGCGGTGATTGACCAGGAGATTATCACCAGCAAGAGAAAATACCACACCATCACCGAGGTGAAAAACGGCGCCGGAGCCGTGCCCATCAAGACGGACCGGGGCTGGATACATATCGCCCACGGAGTGCGCAACACGGCGGCAGGGCTGCGCTATGTGATCTATGCCTTTGCCACGGCTTTGGAGGATCCCGCGAAAGTGATTGCGGAGCCCTCCGGTCTGCTGATCGGCCCCAGAGGCCCGGAGAGGGTGGGGGATGTGTCCAATGTGGTGTTCACCAACGGCGCCATCGCCAGGGAGAACGGGGATGTGTACATCTACTATGCTTCCAGCGATACCCGCATGCATGTGGCCACCACCACCATCGACAAACTGACGGACTATGTATTTAATACGCCGGAGGATCCTCTGCGCAGCGTGGAGTGCGTGGCGCAGAGATGCGAGTTCATCGAGAAAAATCTGGAACTCCTGCGAAACTCCAAACAGCATCGGCCCGGACAAAGCCAGGAATAAGTGCTGGCCGTATTTGGGACAGGACTTATTCCACGGAAAGGGCATTGGGAGGGAAGATGCGGAACTCCAAATAAGAAAGGGACTATAAAGTATGCATACAGAATATTTACAGCCATATGCTTTGGCGGGGGAGCGGCCCGTCTCCTGGCAGGAGTCGAGGCTTCAGTACTGCGGGCGGATCGACAGGGACCGGGAGGACGGGGCGCTCATGGTATATCCCGCCAGTTTCGTGCGAATCCGCTTCACAGGCAGCAGCATCCGGGCGGTGTTTACCAACATACGCTCCTATTGGACCAGCTGCATGGGATGGCTTCTGGACGGACAGCAGTACCGGGGGGATCTGGCGGACGAGGGGGAGACGGTTCTGACGCTGGGGGAGAACCTGGGGGAGGGAGAACATGAGCTGTGTCTGTTCAAGCGTATGGATTCCTGCCACATGGCTCTTTTTCACGGCTTCCTCCTGGCGGCGGACGGGCAGGTGCTGACACCGGAACCTCTGCCGGAACGAAAAATGGAGGTATTCGGGGATTCTGTGTCCGCCGGTGAGGTTTCCGAAGCCGTGGATTACTGCGGACAGCCGGATCCGGAGCACAACGGGGAGTACTCCAACAGCTATTATTCTTATGCGTGGATAACTGCCAGAAAGCTGGGAGCGCAGCTCCATGACATAGCCCAGGGCGGCATTGCGCTGCAAAACGGAGAGGGATATTTCAACGAACCAAAGGCCCGGGGGATGGAGTGGATGTATGATAAAATGCAGTACCATCCGAACCTGTGCCAGCCTAAGTCATGGGATTTTTCTCTGTATACGCCCCAGGTGGTGATTCTGGCCTTCGGGCAGAACGACAGTCATCCCACAGACTATATGGCCCAGGACTATGACAGTGAGGCATCCCGGCATTGGCGGGCGGCCTACAGCGGTTTCCTGGACACCCTTAAGGGGATTTATCCAGATGCCCATTTCATCTGCAAAACCACGATTCTGGAGCACGACAAAAGCTGGGACCGGGCCATCAGGCAGGTGGTGGAGGAAAAGGCGGACGCGCGGATTCATTATTTTGCCTACAGCAACAACAGCACCGGCACCAAGGGACATATCCGCAGGCCGGAGGCGGAGCGGATGGCGGAGGAACTTGGCAGCTATATTGAACAGTTAAATGAAACCTACGGTTTTTGGAACTTTTAAGAACTTATACATAACGCCAGCCATATGCGCTTGACCAATGCAGTATGGTAAATTCTGGTGTTATGTAGTATAAACGGGAGGTAATTATGTCAGATAAATATCTGGATACAGTCGTAGTAAACAGGGGAAACCAGAAGAGGCTGAAAAATGTGATGCTGCGGGCCCGCGGAGGGGAGGCCGTGACCATCGGTTATCTGGGCGGCTCCATCACTATGGGCAGCGTGGCCACCACGCCGGAAAAATGCTATGCCTATTTAAGTTGTCAGTGGTGGAAGGAGAAATATCCCCAAACCAGAGTAGAATATTACAATGCGGGCATCGGGGCAACTACTTCCCAGTTTGGCGTGGCCAGGGTGGATGAGGACCTGCTCTATGCCAGGCCAGATCTGGTTTTTATAGAGTTCAGCGTGAACGATGAAAATGACGCCCATTTTCAGGAGACCTATGAGGGATTGGTGCGCCATGTGTATACTTCCGAGACGCTGCCCGCGGTGGTGCTGATCCACAATTCCTTTTTCAGCACCGGGGTCAGCGCGCAGGAGGTTCATACCGCCGTGGGCAGGTATTATGATCTGCCCTGCGTCAGTATCAAGAACAATGTCCATGCCCGGATTGCGGCAGGGGAACTGGCGGCGGAGACCATTACCGCCGATGACCTCCATCCCAACGATGCGGGCCACGCCATGCTGGCGGATACGATCCGGCATTTTCTGGATGGAGTTTATGCCCAGGCGGACAGCCCGGAGCCGGAGCCGGCTTTCCCGGCCCGGCCTATGACCCTCAATCGGTATGAGCATTCCAGAAGGCTGCGCAACCCGCAGCTGGCGGCGGATTCCTGCCGGGGCTTTACTGAGGATCACGCGCCCCAGAAGCATATGACGGATATTTTCAAATGCGGCTGGGAGGCATGGGAGGAGGGCGCGTATCTGGAATTTACCATGACTGGCAGTGTTCTGGCTGTGCAGTACCGCCGCACCGTCAACAAGCCGGCCCCGGCGGCCAGGGTCATCGTGGACGGCGACGAGGCCGGGGCCGTGCTGCTGGACGGCGAGTTTGACGAGACCTGGGGGGATCTGCTGGCCCTGACCACTGTCTTTGAGAGGGAGGAGTCCGCAGAGCATCATGTGCGGATTGAGGTGTGCAGGACCCACGAAAAAGATGCCTCCGGGTTCTATCTGGTATCCGTCATCACTGCGGGGTAAATTGGGAAGCGTAACACATTAAGGAGAGGATAATCTGTGAGTTGGGACGTTTTGATGATAAGGACAAAATCCAACAGGGAAGAAACAATATACGCAATAAAAAGCGAAAATATCATTCCGTTTAAGCAAACAGAAATAGCCGATGAGATAAAGATAATTTCGGCGGAACTTGGCGCCATATGTAACTGTGATGACTTGTCGTGGCAAAATCTTGACAGTAACAGTTGGTCCATAGAGTTCAATGTTGGCAATAATGCGGAAACGGAATCGGTTATGCTGCATATCAGAGGCGGTGAGGAGCCGAAAGCAGTGTTTGCTGCCTTGACTGCTGACTTAGACACGCGGCTTGTGGACGGCTGCAATTGCGAATTTATTGTTTTGGGAGAACCCACTTCGTTTGAGAAATGGAAAGCATATCGTGATAAGATAGTAAATGCTTGAATGGTTACAGCGCCGCTTGGACGGAAGCTGCACAGGGAAGTTTTTTTAGAAGCGGATACATTATTGATAGGAAAGAGGAAAAAATATGTTTAGCAAGGACTTTGCGTGGGGCGTGGCGGACAGCGCCTATCAGATTGAGGGCAGGGATCCCCAGGACGGCTGCGGCAGGATCGTGTGGGATACCTTCTGTGAGGAGGGAAAGGTATATGAAGGCCAGAACGCCCAGGTGGCCTGTGATCACATCCATCGGTACAAGGAAGATTTTGCCCTGATGCGTATGCTGGGGGTGAAAAATTATCGTTTCTCCTTAAACTGGGCCAGAATCCTGCCGGAGGGCATTGGCCAGGTCAATCAGGCCGGTATCGATTATTACAAGGACATGCTCAGGGAGATAAGAGCCAACGGCATAGAGCCATACCTGACCCTGTTCCACTGGGAGTATCCCCAGGCGCTGCAGGATAAGGGGGGCTGGCTGAACCCGGAGAGCGTACAGTGGTTTGGAGAGTATGCCAAAGTGGTGGCGGAGAATTTTTCCCAGGACTGCCAGTACTTTTTTACCTTGAATGAGCCCCAGTGTTTCGTGGGACTGGGACATCTGCGGGGGGAGCATGCGCCGGGGTTAAAGCTCTCCTATAAGGACACGTTCCAGATTGCGCACAACGTTTTGAAAGCCCACGGGCAGGCGGTGATCAATCTGCGGAAATATGCCAAGGCTCCCATCAAGGTGGGCTTTGCGCCTACCTGCGGCGTGGCCATTCCCGCCACGGACAGCCCGGAGGATATCGCGGCGGCCCGGGAGACTTATTTTGGCCTGCAAAACTCCATGGACAACTGGACTTGGAATGTGGCGTGGTACAGTGATCCGGTATTTCTGGGTCATTACCCACAGGAGGGATTGAAGCGTTTTGCGGAGTACCTGCCGGAGATTACCCCGGAGGATATGGAGTTGATCTCCCAGCCGCTGGATTTTATGGGGCAGAATGTATACAACGGTTATGTGGTGCGCCGCGGCGCGGACGGCGGCACAGTGTATGTGGATCGCTATCCGGGCTTTCCCAAGACGGCCATCCAATGGCCCGTGACCCCGGAGTGCATCTATTGGAGCTGCAAGTTCCTGTACGAGCGTTACCATATGCCCATATATATCACGGAGAACGGCATCTCCTGCCATGACACCGTGTCCCTGGACGGCAAGGTGCATGATCCCAATCGTATTGATTTCCTGGAGAAATATCTATACCAGGTGCAGCGGGCCACAGACGAGGGCGTGGACATCAGGGGTTATTTTCTGTGGACTTTTCTGGACAATTTCGAGTGGGCCAACGGTTACCATGATCGGTTCGGACTGGTGTATGTGGATTATCGCAATCAGCAGCGTATCGTCAAGGACAGCGCCTATTGGTATAAAAACATTATGGAGACCAATGGGGCCGCGCTGGCCATGAACCGGCCCGGCGGAGAGATCCTGTATCTGGAGCCGGTGCTGAAGGAATGTGTCTGGGGCGGACGGAGACTGGTGACGGAGTTCCCTTACCAGGCGGAGGGTGACGCCGTGGGCGAATGCTGGGCCATCAGCGCCCATCCCCATGGGGACTGCCGGATCAGCCAGGGAAAATATGCGGGACAGACATTGTCTAAGGTATACCGGGAGCACAAGGAGATGTTTGGAAATCTCTCCTATGAGGAATTTCCCCTGTTGGTGAAGATCATTGACGCCAAGAGCGACCTGAGCATCCAGGTACATCCCGATGACAGCTATGCCCGGGAGGTGGAGAAGGTGCCCTTCGGCAAGACTGAGTGCTGGTATATCATGGACTGTGATGACGGGGCGGAGTTAGTGGTGGGCCACCACGCCCGGACCCGGGAGGAACTAAAGCAGATGATTGCCGACAATCGGTATGAGGAGTTGATCCGCCGGGTGCCGGTGGGGAAGGGAGATATGATCCAGATCAATCCCGGCACGGTACATGCCATCACAGGAAGCTTTCTGATTCTGGAGACCCAGCAGAACAGCGATATCACTTACCGGGTGTATGACTACAATCGCTTAGTGGACGGCAAGCCCCGCCAGCTTCATGTGTCCCAGAGCATCGACGTTATCAATGTGCCCGATGAAGCGTACAAAAAAGCTATCAAAAAGGCGGCCCCCCAGGAGCCTAATACCTGGAACCTTCTGACGGAGAGCGATTACTACAAGGTGTGGAAACTGGTGGTAAAAGACGGGTTTACTTTTAACCAGGAGCATCCTTTCCTGATCGTAAGCGTACTGGAGGGAGTGGGCATCATCGAGGGACACAGCGTGGGCAAGGGCGCGCATCTGTTGATCCCGGCAGGCTACGGCCAGGTGGAGATGCTGGGAGATATGGAGATTATCGCCTCCACTGCGGCGGAGAAATCCGCGGAAGCATAGATCCGGGGATAGAGGAATGGCAGAAAGGAAAATCTAAACGCTCGTGAGTATATATAAAGAAAGGCAGGAATGATTATGATACCCAAGGATCCGGCTATGCTGCTTAGCTTTATCAATTTGAAACTCAGAGATTATTATTCCAGTCTGGAGGATCTGTGCGAAGATTTGGATGTGGCCCAGGAGGAGATCACGGAAAAACTCTCAGGTATTGACTACCATTATGACCAGGAGAAAAACCAGTTTGTCTGAATGAAAAGCGCAGGATTCGGATGGAAATGTAAAATCAATTTTATATAGTTGAATAAAAATGTGGCTGTGGAAAAAGTCCTAAAAACGCAATACAAAGCGGCGAAACTACCCAAGAGACGTTGCTTTACGGGGGCGGAAAAGACTTTTACCACAGCCTCGTTTTTGTGGACATATTTTGTTGGCGGGAGGGATACAGAAGAAAAAATCATTAATAATTTCATAGAGCGGCATTGACAACGAACGGGTTTTGTGCTATTGTCGTTATGTAATTCATAAAACTATTTTCACAACGAAAGGAGAACAGAAATATGATTGAGATTTTAAAAGAACTTAGGGTAATCGAAGCCCGCGTTTCGGCATTAATCCAGCGAATAGAGGCGGAAGCTAAAGCGGTAACGGCAACTGTAGGAGAGATCCGTAGGCTTGCCATTCTGGAGGAGGTCTATCGCAAGGGAGGAAAGGCAACCCCACAGGAAATATCTGATCTTGCTCGAAAATATCATAAAACTCCAAGCTCAAGCGCAGGTTACTATTCCGGGAAGGCGCCGTCGATGTCCGCCAGCGCAGACAGGCGGTTTAGGGTGCTGACAGAAACCGGCAACAGAATCGTGCAGGAAACGCGAGAAAAATGGGGGGAGGATTGGCTTGACCGTGTGCCGATGGATATTGTCGGCAACGATAACACCGTCGATGTTGAGGTTGCATTTTGAGCCTGAACTGCTTTTGCTTTTTGCAGGAAACACTTGATAAAGCCGGTTTTACATAGTAGTATATAAGCATACAACGATGTTTCTGATAGTTTCCCTGGCAAGAAAGCTATACTCACGAACGGTTAGATTTTCCTTCCTGCCCGGCGCATGGCACTCCATAATGCGATATGTGCCGGGCAGGAATTGGAAAATCTTAGCGTTCGTCAGTATAATTCCCGAAAGGAGTCACCGGAAGGACTGGCTTATTGATTCTAATGCTGAATCCGGTGAGGGCTTCAGTGATATCCTTGTGGAGATTGAGGAGAGCTATACCGGAATTGTGATTGAGATAAAATACCCGGATGACGGAGATTTGGAGAGCGGATGCAAAAAAGCTCTGGAGCAGATTGAGGAAAAAGGATATGCGGAGCGCCTTTTGCGGGACGGAATGAAAAATATTGTCAGATACAATATTGCCTGCTATAAGAAAACCTGCAAAGTAACCGACCTGAGTTGAGCGGATCATATGGTATGGAGGGGGTACGTGATATGAGTTGGAATCCGGATTTGTTTCGGGAGCATTTTATCGAATTGTCCAGACAGATGAAGCGGCAGGCTTTTTGGAAAACCGCTCTGTTTGGCGTCCTGCTGCTGGAGCGGCAATGGCCGGTCTATGAGAGGTTGTCAGTGGGCCGGGCCTGGGGCGCGTCCAAAGAGGTCCGCCGGGTGTTGGATCGACTCTGGAAAGGTGTGCCCAGTGGAATGCGGCTGGATGATAAGTATTTGCTTATGCTGGAGGAGAACCCGGTTGCGCCCAAGGAGGAACCCTGGGATTGGGTGGCATCCTGTATGGTGGAGCACAGTCTGGCACTCATCTACATATTTCGTAAGAAGGATAATAAAGCCGCCGGAGAACTGGCGGAAAAGAATCTCCGCTGCCTGTGTTTTTTTCTGGATGCCTGCGGGGAGGAATGTACCCCGGAGCATCCTCTGGCTGCGGCGGAGATGGCATTCCAGAGGGAGCTTTGCCAGCGGTTGTGCCAGGTTCCCAACAAGGACAAGAACGTGTTTTTGGAACAGTGCCGGGGGGAGGACCAGGGGAGTCTTTTGGGGGAAAGCTGGTTTTTTGACTATCCCGACTATCCGCCGCTGAAGCGCAAAGCAAAAAAACTGCCGGCGCTGCGTTACGCACATCTGCGCTATGAGGAGTACGTACAGGCGGCGAAGCAGCGGGACGAGCAGGGCCAAAATGCCTGGGATCGGGAGAAGCAACAGCTTGCGCTGTACAATTCATGGCTGGAATGGTCAGACAAGATGCCCAACAACTGCAGCATCCCGGATCCGCTGATTCAACATGTCACCCGGCGATGGCCTATGCCGGAAAGCCTTGCTGAAATATATAATTATCTCGCCCTGCACATAGAGTTGGGGGCGCAATCCTGCTGGGCCTGCACGGAGGATCCGGAGTTGGTAAGAGCCATGTTCTGGCTGGCTGCCCGGGCACAGGAGGCTTGTTACGCTCTCCTGGATCGGGGCTGGCCCTGTTCGGGGTATCTGGCCTATGAAAACTCCATGCATAAGTATTTGATTGGTCCTGCTTTCAAAGCCATCTGTGCCGGGGATTGGGATCTGGCGGCACTTTTGCTGAAGCACTGGCACAAACCCCTGAAGCTGCGGGGAGAACTGGCTCCCTGGCGGACAATCCCTGCCACCAGGGTTTGGCTGGCACTGATACAGGGGGATGACGAGCAGGCCCGCCTTCTCATAGAGAAAGAAACGCAAAGCAAGTGTCCGCCCACCGACAAGCAGCGTCTGTGGCCGCACTTGTACCCCTGGGACGATTGGGAGGAGGACTGTGAGACCTTCCGTCTGCTTTTGGATGGGGACAAGAAAGGTTTGGAAAAGAAGATTATTGGAGGAATCCGGGCCATCCGCGCCCAGTATGAATTTTCCACAACTACACTGTCCTCCTACAATCTGGCTCTGTGGAAACTGGCTCGCCGCCGGGGAATGGATTTGAACCTGCCCTTGGTATCCGAAATGCCTGCTGCACTGCTGGAGGATGTACCGCTGGATGGGGAGAAGTGGAAGCTGCCGGGGCAAGCCGTTCTGGACGAGGCGTTGGGGGCGCAGGGAATGGAACTGCTGAACCGCTGGAAGCAGTTGGCGGAGGAAGGATAGGAAGGAGGAAAGCCACATGGCATATCGGGGAAACAGATGCCAGGTCTGCACAGGCTGCGGCAGGTGCGCGCCCGGCGGCAGCCTGGAAAATGAAATGAAGGTAGTTACCTCTTCTTTTCTGCTGCCGGAGCGGATGGATCTGCAGCAGGAGAGTGTCAGGCCCCAGGAGGCGGCCGGGCAGTATCCGGGAAGGGAACTGGCGATTGCCGATCTGGGCACCACCACCATTGCCATGGAGTGGTATGACGGCCGGGGAAAAAAGCAGGGGGAATATGTGTGTGCCAATCCCCAGAGGATATTTGGGGCGGACGTGATCTCCCGCATTCAGGCGGCGGAGAATCCTATGATGCGGCGGCAGATGCAGCAGCTGGCGCAGCGGGCGCTGTCGGAGGGAATCGCCTGTTTCCGGCAGCAGGGAGGACATCCGGAGAAGCTGGTCATCGCCGGCAATACCACTATGCTGTACCTGCTGATGGGGCATGACCCGGCCCCTTTGGGGACCGCTCCCTTTACCGCTGAATATCTGAATCAGGAAAGGCTGACGCTGGAGGGCGTGGAGGCAGTGACGCTGCCGGGATTGTCGGCCTTTGTGGGCGGGGATATCGCGGCGGGAATCCTGGCCTGTGAGATGGACCGGAGGGAGGAGATCACTCTGCTGGTGGATCTGGGCACCAACGGGGAACTGGTTCTGGGCAACCGGGAAAAACTGCTCTGCTGCGGTACGGCGGCAGGCCCGGCCTTTGAAGGCGGGGGCGACATCTGGGGAGCGGATAT
This sequence comes from uncultured Acetatifactor sp., assembly GCA_910585015.1. Lineage (GTDB taxonomy): Bacteria > Bacillota > Clostridia > Lachnospirales > Lachnospiraceae > Acetatifactor. The sequence goes on along the minus strand of CAJUCT010000036.1, from coordinate 7,313 downwards.
AATCGCCCTCACGGCCCGTCTGCTGGAGTTGGGACTGGCGGATGAGACGGGTCTTTTGGAGGAAACCTATTTTGAGCAGGGCATTACCATCGGGGATGTGCATATCACCCAGGATCGCATCCGCCAGATGCAGACGGCTAAAGCGGCCGTCTGCGCCGGAATCAAAACGTTGGTTTCGGCCTATGGGCTGACAGGTCCGGAGCAGATCAGCCGGGTATGGCTGGCCGGGGGATTCGGATATTTTCTGGATGTACAGGCAGCAGTCACTCTGGGGCTTCTGCCCCAGAACTTGGAGGGGCGGGTGACGGCGGTGGGCAATGCGGCCCTGGCCGGGGCCCTGCTCTACGGGACCGGGACGGATATGGAGGGACGCATCCGGCTGCTTTGCCAAAGGACCCAGGCGCTGAATCTTGCAGGGCAGCAGGATTTTGGGACCGATTTTGTGGAGGCTATGTATCTGCGGCGGGCCTGACGGGCCGCGCTGCAGGAGAAAAATATTGAAAAGAATGCATGTTTCCACTAGGCATTTAGAAAAAAATAGGGTAGAATGAACTATATGGAGAACATGTGCCGGGCGCGGACTTGGCACAGGCGCTGTACAGGCAGATGCACAACTTATACTACATAACGCCAGAATTTACCGTACTGCACTGGTTAAACGTATATGGCTGGCGTTATGTAGTCAGGTTACTCGGCAATTTTAACTGTTAAGCAGTATAAGATCAGGAGGATAACGCCTTGAAAAACGGTAAGTCCCAGAAAACGAAGAAACTGCGGCTTAGCAACCTGCAGAATAAGATTGTAGTATGTTTTACCGTTCCGATTGTGTTCATGATTCTGGTGGGAGTCATCGCCTACAGAAAGGCTTCCGACGGTATGAGCCAGCAGTTTTTGGATTCCACGGAGCAGACTATGAAAATGACGGTCAGCTACATGGATGTAATTGATTCCTTTGTGGCGGGCGAAGCGCTGAAGTATGCTTTTGATTCGGAACTGAATCGGTATTTCAGCGGCGCGTATGAGGGGAGCGGTTCTGCCGTGGAGCGCAGAGATCTGCTTGACAATCAGAAGGCCAATGTGCAGTCAACGCAGTTCGGTAATGATTTTATCAGCAATGTACATATTATACCGTCTAAGGATTTGCTTTTGATCTCTACTTTTGACTCTGTGATGACCAATGGCTTCTATGCGGAATATCAGGAGGAGATCACACAGCAAAGCGGCGGCAAGGGAAATCGGTGGACGGATTGGCATCATGTGTTGGATGAGAAGATGGTGCTGTCCGAGATGCGGTATATCATGTCCTATCAGATCCACTCCAAGAATAAAAGCGCCATGATTGTGATAGATATTAAGCCGGAGTCCGTGAAGGGGCTGCTGCAGGATCTGATTCTGGGAGAGGGCAGTATTGCGGCATTCGTAACTCCTAATGGCAGGGAGATCGTAACGGAGTATCTGGAAGAAGGGGAAGAAAGCGCTTTTGCGGCAGGGGAGACAGTCCTTTATAATGAAGCATTTTTCCAAGAGTGTGTGCAGTCGGGTGAGAGCATCGGACATATGGAGGTGGATTTCCGGGGCAGGGAGTACCTGTTTGTATATGGAATTGTCCAGGACAGCGGCGCGGCGATCTGTATGCTGGTGCCCAGTGAGATGGTGACCGGCCAGGCGGATCAGATCAAGTGGATCACCTTTGCCATGGTGGTGATCGCCATTTTGGTGGCAGGCTTTATCGGAGTGACTATCACCATCAGTATCCGTGGTAATATGAAGAGGATTTCCACAGGGCTGGAACAGGTGGCGGAGGGCGACCTGACCGGGAGCGTAAAGGTGTCCGGACGAGACGAGTTCGGAGATTTGGCCCAGTCGGCCAACCATATGATTCAAAACAATAAAAAGCTGGTGAACAAAGTGCATGGCGCCACCGATCAGCTGGAATTGTCTGCGGACGAGGTAAAACGCGCGTCAGAGATTATCAGTGATTATTCCCTGGATATCACCCAGGCCATCACGGAGATCAACGCGGGCATGAACCGCCAGTCCCTCCATGCCCAGGAGTGTATGGAGAAAACGGCAATGCTCTCCGATGATATGCAGGAGGTCAGTCAGGTGGTGGAGAGGGTGGAGATGCTGGTCCAGGAGACCGATACCATGATTCACAAGGGAATGGGGATCATTGAGCGGCTGGGGCGGCGGGCACAGGAGACCACCGATATCACGAACCAGGTGGGCACCAGCATTGAGCAGCTCAGTCAGGAGACGGAGAACATCAGCGTGTTTGCGGAGACCATAGCCGGTATCAGCAAGCAGACCAATCTCCTATCGCTCAATGCCTCCATAGAGGCGGCCAGGGCCGGGGAAGCCGGCAGAGGTTTCGCCGTGGTGGCGGAGGAGATCAGGAAACTGGCGGATGATTCCGCCAAGGCGGCAGGGGAGATCAGCAACAATGTCCAGCATATAAATACCCGCACCATAGACAGCGTCCAGAGCGCCAAGCAGGCGGAGGAGATGGTGGCGCTGCAGGGGGATGCAGTGCAGGAGGTAGTGCAGGTATTTGCCGGTATGCGTGATCAGATGCAGGAATTGGTGAGCGGATTGCAGGAGATTGTGGCCAGCACGGAACAGGCGGACAAGGAGCGGGCTGAGACGCTGGATGCGGTGCAGAATATCTCCCAGATTATTGCGGAGACCGCGGAAAACGCAGAGATAGTCCACCAGACTTCGGAAAAACTGATGGAGAATGTGGAAAACCTGAACTGCACGGCGGATGCCCTGGGCGGCAATATGAACGAACTGAAAACGGAGATTGCAATGTTTAAGACCTGAGTATGATAAGGGACTGCCGCACTGGCGCGGCAGTCCCTTTTTGACAGTATGCCAGGCTGTATACCTTTCCCGGTCTGCATATGGATAGGCCCTGATACATATATTTCTATGGAAAAAGGGAACATGGGGATTACTATGAGGAAGATTAGGAAAGCGCTGGCTATGGGGGATTTAATCCTATGCCTGGCATTGGCAGGGGCTTACGGTATATTCTATGGACAGAACGGGGAATTGAAATGGCGGCAGACGGCGGCGGTGAACGAGGCGGAGGAAAAAGGGGAAGAGCAGACAGTGGAGATACGCAAGATTGCGCTTACCTTTGACGACGGCCCCCACCCCTGTTATACGGAGGAACTGCTGGACGGCTTGAAAGAGCGGGGAGTCCATGCCACTTTTTTTGTCACGGGGGAACATGCGGAAATTCACCCTGATATCATAAAGCGTATGCAGGAGGACGCCTGAGTTATAATAAGCATAACCGAAAAAAGCTTGAAAACAAGCGGCTTTCACCGGTTATGCTTATTTTTTTACCCGTTAAATCTCAGGCAAAGGAGGCGCAAATGAAAGGTAAGGAACAAGAAAAGAACGTGAGGACAAGCAAGGTGCAGTATTCCAGCAGGCCCACGCATGAGGGAACAGGAGTATTCCGTAAAAGCGGTTATACTTATTTTCCGAGGATATCCATAGCAGGGTTGTGGCTGGAAGAACTGGGGTTCCATGTGGGTGACGAACTGCAGGTCGAGTATGGGGAAGGTTATTTACATATCAGTCTGGCAAATATCGGTATGGTTTGCGAACAGTCAAATTATACGGATGAGGAGGAAACTCAGGGTGATGGGAAAACCGCCCGGAAGAAAAGGGGGCAGAAATTATAGTGAAAGATTTGAGAGAATTATTGGAAAGGTCGCAGAAACTGAATATAGACATCAAGAGGCTTTTGAAGGAGTCCACTTATTTAGAGCATGACGATCTAAGCAAGCTGGATATCGACTATGAGGATGCCGAGCAGCTTTTGCTCCATGAGCAGTTGTGGAAGGTGATGCAGGAACTGGAAGATGTGAGTGACCGTCTTGATTATCTGGCGCTTCCGATCAAAGAGGTCAGCAGGCTGCATAAGAATTCCGATGGGAGATACGAAACGGAGAGCGGGCAATACTTTACAAGTGGGTGCAGGGTGGAGGCATTGATATCTGACAGATTTTGGATAATGCCCCGCTGGGTGAGAACGAGCATTGAACATGACGGCAAGGATTATTTCCTGGTGGGATACCAGGAGATCGGGCTGGAGGGCCTGAAAGTACGTTTAAGAGGGAGGGCGTGAAACATGGCTGTTGTATACGCTGTATGTAACCAAAAGGGCGGGGTGGCAAAGACCTTGACGTCAGTAAGTTTAGGGATTGGCCTCGCCCGTGAGGGTAAGAAGGCGCTTTTGGTGGATATTGATCCGCAGGGCAGTCTGACAGCAAGCCTTGGCTATCAGCAGCCGGACCAGATGGAGACAACACTGGCGGATGTGCTGGGAGGGATTATTCAGGATAATCCCCTCCCGCCCGACAGGGCGGTCCTGCATCATGAGGAGGGGGTTGACCTGGTTCCAGCAAATATAGAACTCTGACAAAGGAGGTGCTGGCATGGGCAGGGGAATGAAAAGCAGTGCGAAAAATATCCAGATGACTTCCTTTGATGATTTGTTCCAAAGCTCAGGAAACAACGGTTCTGAGGGTGAAAAGGTACAGGAGACCGCCCTGACAGATTTGTTTCCGTTCCGGGATCACCCGTTTAAGGTATTGGACGATGAAGCCATGAGCGACATGGTGGAAAGTGTCAAAACATACGGCATTCTCGTTCCTGGTATTGCAAGGCCGGGGACAGGGGGCGGATATGAACTTGTCTCCGGACACAGGCGGAAACGGGCGGCGGAACTGGCAGGATTGGAGACAATGCCGGTGATCGTGAGGGAGATGGACGATGACGAAGCCGTGCTGATGATGGTGGACAGCAATCTCCAGAGGGAGAACATACTGCCCAGCGAGAAAGCTTGGGCGTACAGGATGAAGCTGGAAGCATTGAAGCACCAGGGCGTAAAGGACACTTCTCGCCAACTTGGCGAGAAGTACAGCATTGACGCATTGAGCGAAAATTCCAATGACAGCGCACGGAACATTCACCGTTTTATCCGCCTGACGGAGCTTGTCCCCTCCATGCTCCAGTTGGTGGACGATAAGAAGCTGCCGTTTAACCCGGCTGTGGAACTGTCCTATCTGACGAAAGAGGAACAGGTGAATTTATCGGAAAAGATGGCGGGGCTTTCCCATGTGCCCTCGCTGGAGCAGGCGAAGCGGCTGCGGAAATTCAGCCAGGAGGGGAAGCTGGGAGAGGGCGTGATAGAGGCGATACTGACGGAAGAACGCAGGACCCCGCCCCAGGTGACGTTAAAGGGTGATAGGCTGCGCCAGTATTTTCCGGCTTCCTATACACAGAAACAGGTGGAGGATGTGATCTTCTCCCTCCTGGAGACTTGGAAGACAGGGCAGGGATGATGCAGTGGGAAACAGAATAGGGCAGGGACGATACCAAAAAAGCCGTCCGGCGACTGACTGAGAACAGTTGCTAGGCGGTTTTTTGGCGTTCCAGGCGGGCCGGGGCAAAAGAAGCCTGTAACCGGCAGCCCGGGACGGAAATGGATTTGATGGCAGTGCAGAGGCGCTACAGGCTGCCCGTACTGTCTTAACAGGGGAAAGGAGGCGGGCATATGCCGCTTGAACTTGATTACTACTACGGCAATGAGGCGGAGCAGTACAGCTTCTACCGCATCCCGAAGGTGCTGTTCACGGACAGCCGTTTTAAGGCCGTGTCCGTGGAGGCGAAGGTACTGTACGGGCTTTTGCTTGACCGCATGGCGCTGTCAGTAAAAAACGGGTGGATGGACGAGTACGGGCGCGTTTATATCATTTACACCATTTCGGATATCCTGGAAACCCTGGGCTGTGCGGAGCAGAAGGCAAACAAGCTGTTGGGGGAACTGGACAGCGCCAAAGGGATCGGGCTGATTGAGAGGAAACGGCGCGGCCTGGGGAAACCCCAATGTGATCTATGTCAAAAACTTTATCGACAGGAAACGGGAGCCGCCCGGTTGGGGAACAGGTGCGGATCTATCCGCGCCAGGTGCAAAGATTTCAGCACAGGCGGGATCACAGGCACGATCCTTTGGAAATCACAATTCCAGATTTGTGAAAATCACAAATCAAGAAATGCGAAAATCACAAACAAATGATACTGACTTGAGTAATACTGACCTGAATGAGACTGATCCATCCATCTATCCGGCTGTCGGCGTATCCCATGCCGGGGGTGCGGAGAGCCGGAGGGATGGGATGGATGGGACGGACAGGGCACAGGGCAGCCATATCAAGTTATTTAATGCTTACCGTGAGATACTCCGCGAGAACATCGACTATGACATCCTGGTGGAGCGCAGCCCCCATGACAGGGAGCGGCTGGACGGGTTTGTGGAACTCATGGCGGAAGTGTGCTGCAGCCGCCGGGAGACGGTGCGTATCAACCAGGAGGATATGGGCGTGGAGGTGGTAAAGGGGCGCTTCTTAAAGCTCCACAGCGGGCATATCGAGTATGTCATGGACTGTCTGGACAGGAACACCACCCTTGTGGGGAACATAAGGGCGTACACCCTGTCGGCGCTGTTCAATGCGCCTGCGACCATGAGCCAGTATTACGCAAGCCTTGTGAGCCACGACATGGCAAGCGGGAAATTCTGCGGCGGATAAAGGCAGAGGCAGCCAGGGACGGTAGCACATTTTTCTTTCCGCCGGTAAAAACTTAAACGGGCGGAAAAGCGGAAGGAGGGGAGAAGAAAAGATTCATGGTCAGTAGGCTGCAGGGCATATTCTTGGGGATATTGTGGAAGGCCTTTTGTAGGGCTGCCTTTCTTTTTTCCCCCTGTCCGCTGCGGGGAGGCCGTGGCCGGGGGCCTCCCGTGGGACAGCGGGCGTATGGGGCGATAGGTTCCAGGGAAATGAGAAACAGAAAGAAATGGAGGGCAGGAGGATGGGAGAAAACAGAGAAGCCGGCAGAACAGCGGGAAAGGAGAAAGCCCTTGCTGGTAGGGGCAGGGAGAGCCGGAGGGATCGGAACGGCAGGAAAGCGGATGCCAGCGGGAAGCCTGGTAAATTCCTTTTTCCGCTGGTAATCCTGTTGGCATTCCTGGCGGTATTTTTTATCGTCGGTATGGCACCATTGTAAGCCCGGAGGACTGGGAGAAGGTGCAGGAACTGATTGACCGCCGCCCTCCCATCATGGAGGGGAACGCCTGCCCCTTCTATAACCTGTTCCACGGCATTATCTACTGTGCCACCTGCGGGAAGTCCATGCAGGTACGCTATGAGAAGGTGGGCAGAACCGGGAAGAACCGCTTTACCTATAGATTCGCAGGAAATTATCTCCCGATATTATACAAAAATTGCAGATTATCA
>CAJUCT010000035.1:21459-38828 GCA_910585015.1 uncultured Acetatifactor sp. | reverse complement strand
GCATAAACACTGGGGTTGTGGGTATTTTTTACCCACCATCACCCTTGAAGAGCCAGAAATTATTAAATAATCCTTAAATACAAAGCTTCAGAGTCACTAAATATAACTCTGAAGCTCTCATACCCCTTATGCTTTTCTAACTACTATTGTCATACAAAAAACATCTTCCTTCATTTGCGCAAAGATTTCACCATCCATTTTACGCATCAGTGTTTTGCAAATATAAAGCCCCAGACCGCTCCCTTTCATGCCAGTACTATTGCTTCCACGATAAAAGGAATCAAAAAGATTTGGAAGTTCCTCTTTTTTCAGATTGCACCCCGAGTTCTCGATATGTATTAATTTACAGTCCTCTTCCTCCCCAAATGAAATACAGATACTCTTACCATCACCATATTTTATGGCATTTTCCATAACATTTTGCAGAACCTCAACCATACGGTTCTTATCCCCTTTAACAAGACATTCCGAAATTTCATCCGCTTGAAATTCGGTGTGAATTACAGACAGCTTATCCTTATAATAACTTTCTGTGACTTTCATAACCTCTGAAAGGTAATACTCTCCCATATTCACTTCCAAATTCAGAAAATCTTCTTTGGATGCAGTTACAATTTCATTCACGTACCCCTTTATTTCTTTCACATTCCTTGCAATGCCCTGCAAAGCTTCGTCCTTTCTCTCCTGCGTATCATACAAATCCTCCGACAACGCTTTCGAATACAATTCAATGGAAGAAAGCGGCGTTTTAATATCATGGGACAAAGAAAGAATCAATGTCTTCCGCTCCTTTTGAAATGCAAGTTCTCTCTCCTTGTTATCCTCCAACTTTTCGCGAAGCATGTCCATTCCCCACAGGAAACGCCCAAACAGCTTACTTTTTTCTTCTTTTACAGGCATGGACAAGTTCCCTTTCGCCAGCTCATAAGATAAATTACTTATATCCCGAAAAGGTTTTAAGACTTTATGATACACATACACGAGCACAATAATTGTTACAATCATCATACCCAGCAACGAGAGATTTATGTACAAAGGTAGTTGTGAACTTCTTTCCTCTACATATTCTATCCGATACAGTTTACCAGCTATTTCTTCCACCAAGTAATCGTTGTCACAGGCTTCTCCGGCAACAAACTCTCTGATTCCTACTATCGTCTCATACTTATTTAAACTCATTTCTTCTATTTCGGAAGCCTCTGGTTTTTGTTCTTCTATTTCTTTAATCACACGCCTTGTTTCCACAAGATATAATTTTCCGCCCATGTCATTATTTTGGCAAAAATACAGTATATTGGTTGACAATATAAGCAATATCTCAACAATGACAATCCAAAGTATAAAAACTTTAAACTTACTCAAACCGATACCCTACTCCCCACTCTGTAATAATATGCTTGGGCTTTTTGGGGTCTTCTTCTATTTTTTCCCTAAGCCGCTTAATATGTACCGTCAGTGTTTGAATCTCCGAATCACTGTCGCTTCCCCAAACAGTATTGAACAGATACTCCTTCTTCATAGTTACATTCTTATTCTCAATTAGCAGCTTTAACAGTTCAAACTCCTTTTCGGTAACTTCTTTTTTCTGCCCGTCTACATAGATCGACTGTTGCACAGTATTCAATCGGATATTCCCTTCTACAATCTCTGCCTGACCATATTTTCTTTTAAAAATGCCTTTAATCTTGGCAATTAAAATATCCACATCATAAGGTTTCTCAATGTAATCATCTGCACCAAGATTTAAGCCTTTTAATTTATCATTCTTTTCCACCTTGGCACTGGCCATTAAAATATGGGTATTGGAAGTCTCCCTAACCTTAGAACAAACCGCAAATCCATCCATTCCGGGAAGCATAATATCTAACACAATTACTCTGGCTCCATATTTTTCATACAATTCCAACGCTTTTTCGCCGGTCTGGGCTATACTAACCGTGTAATTCTCCTTACGCAAAAAATCACACAGCAAAATACCTATCTCTTTATTATCTTCCACAATTAGAATATCCAGCATATTTCTCACCTTATGTATCTTTCTTTACTCTTGTTATAAATCGTCCTCGACAATAAGATTTTTTTGTCTTTTATCAGTTGGTTTCTCTGCGTCCTTTGGTATGAGCCACATACGGCTAAATTTTGCCACGCCGGGTATACGGTTTCCCTCGCATAGCTTCTGTACCCGTCTTTCTGAAATGCCCCATTTTTTCGCTGCTTCCGGGGCAGAAATATACTCTAACATCTTCATTCACCCTTTCTCAAAACTCTATCAGCTATAATTATATACGGTCAGTCGAATAAATACAAGGTTCTTTCTGTATACAGTTTGGTCACAACAAACTCAAAGCTGAGAATATCAAGAACTCGCCAAATCTTGCCCACGCAAGGATTTATGACCGCATACTGGAACGGTGTGCGCCCCTCATTTACATTGTTTTGATTCATATTTTAATTGTTATACATCCGATTCTAAATGGGAACATCAAATTGTCAGAATACGACCTTGACATCAAACAGAAAGTGCATTATTATTTTATTAAACATTTATGTAAAAATAATTTCGCACTGCTTTCATTGTAAATTCAAAGTTCAAATGTGATAGTACGCATGTTAGGAGTATTATGGATACACAGTATTTCAGATGTAAAAAAATATATCTATTTTTTTACCTTTTTATTCTGACAATGTTGGGTCTATCCGCCTGTGGCCGCCAAAAAGGAACTGCGGATAGTACATTCTGGGCAGAATCTAACCAGGTGGCGGTAGCAGATTTCCAGCAGATGAAACTTCCCATTACCCTGGAAGCCCTGGAGCAATATGCAACGGATGGCAAGTGGTTTTATATATCGAGAGAGAAATTTGGCCCGGAAAGTACAACGGGCCAAGTCCTTCGAAGCAGAATACAGGACAATTTTGAAGGGGAGGTTTTTATCTCCAAAGAAAATGCTTTCTGTCTGGCATTGGCAGTGGATAGAGAAAGTCACTGTTTCGTGCTGTGGAAAGAGGAAAATAATATCTCTCTTGAAAAATATGGCGAATCCGGCGAAAGGATATGGCATGTAGATCAGGATGTCTCCAAGTGGACAGACATCGGACGCAACAATTCGGTTAGCAGTCTGGCTATTGCCGGTGGTGTAGTCACCACCGATGGCAGGCTGGCCCTCTATACCCACGGAACAGATACCATAGTGGCATTATTTGACGAGAACGGAAACCTACTACAGATGGATGCCCCCAAACTTGAATGCCTGGACGGTATAGTGGCAGGAAAGGATAACCGCGTTTATGGCTATTGCATCACTGGTGAGGGCGATCCCGTTCTTGCAGACCTGGAAAAGCCTGAATCCTGTTATGTGTTACCCTTCAGACCGCTCAATGTGTTTAGCGGGCAGGCCGCTGGTCTAAAACCAGCGGCTGTACAAGGGTTTTTCTGTATACTATGTTTCTAAAGCCACGATATTTTCGCTGTATTCTCCTTGATACACAAAATGAACCGGCCCCATCATGAGCACCCCTTCCCGTTCATTCAGATCCACCTGTAGTTGCCCTCCCGGCTGCCAGACCTCCACGCTTTTGGCGCAGAGTCCCAGTCTGTTCGCCACTACTGCCGCGGAGCAGCACCCGGTTCCGCAGGCCAGCGTCTCCCCCGTTCCCCGCTCCCATTCCCGGATGCGTATATGCCTCTCATCCAAAATCCGGGCAAAAGTCACATTGGTGCGCCTGGGGAAACATTGCATATGTTCCACCAGACTCCCATATTTCTTTATATCCAGTGTGGATACATCCTCCGCCAACAGTACCACATGTGGGTTTCCCCAGGAAAGGGCGGATGCCCTAAACACTCGGTCCGCCACCTCCAGCGGCATGTCCAGAAAATATTTCCCCTCCACAATCACCGGGATTTTCTCCGGAGTAAATTCTGGTCTTCCAATGGCCGCGCAGATGTTTTCCACCATCCCTTCCTTCACTTCCAGCCATACTCTTTTGATGCCGCCCAGGGTTTCTATCTTCAGTTCCTCTTTTTGCGTAAGCCCCTGCATATAGACAAATTTTCCCGTGCTGCGCAGAGCGTTTCCGCACATCTCAGCCTCCGTTCCGTCCGGGTTAAAAATCCGCATTCTGAAATCGGCGCGATCCGACGGACAGATTAGCACCAATCCGTCCGCTCCGATTCCAAAGTGGCGGTCCGATACCTCCCTGGCCAGCCGGCCAGGATCTTCTATGACCTGATGAATGGCATCCATATACACATAATCATTGCCCTGGGCCTGCATCTTTGTAAAATACAGTTTCATTATTTCTCAGCCTCCTATACCATGTTCAACGCCTGGGCCAGATCGGCGATGATATCCTCCGCATTCTCAATTCCCACAGATATGCGCACAAAACGCTCGTTGATGCCCAGCCGCTCCCGCACCTCGGACGGAATGGACTCATGGGTCTGAGTGAGCGGGTAGGTTATAAGCGTTTCCGTCCCTCCCAAACTCTCCGCAAACAGAATCATCCTGACATCCGACAACAGGTGACGCACGGTATCCACACTGTCCACCTCAAGGGAGAGCATACCTCCCTGCCCTGCATAGTACACCTTTTTTACCTTTGGATGCGTACTCAGCCACTCCGCCACTTTCCTGGCATTTCCGTCATGCCGCTCCATTCTGAGGGAAAGTGTCTTTATGCCCCGCAGTACCAGCCAGGAGTCAAGAGGCGCCAGCCCGTTCCCCCTGGTTTTCATCTGCATCCGGAAATGCTCCGCCAACTCCCGGGACGCCGTCACCACTATCCCCGCAATCACGTCATTGTGGCCGCACAAATACTTCGTCCCGCTATGTACCACGATGTCCGCCCCCTGCTGGATGGGTCTCTGAAAATAGGGGGAGAGAAAAGTATTGTCCACCGCCAGAAGGATCTCGTGCCGTTTCGCAATCTCGGCAAGAGCGGCAATGTCCGCCACCTTCATCATGGGATTGGTGGGTGTCTCCACAAACAACATCCGTGTGGCGGGGCGGATTGCCGCCTCCACCCTAGCCGTGTCAGTCATATCCAGATAGGTAAACTCACAGTCCATGTTACGGAAGATATCCTGACAGATGCGGTACGTTCCGCCATAAATATCGTCCGAGAGAATCACATGGTCACCCTTTTTTAACAGACCAAAGACACACATATTGGCCGCCTGCCCACTGGAGAAGGCAAACCCTTCCATGCCACCCTCCAGAATAGCCATCGTGCGCTCCAGTTCCTGCCTTGTGGGATTCTGCAGCCTGGAGTAATCATAGCCCGTGGATATGTCGAAGGCGCGGTGGCGGAACGTGGCCGTCTGAAAAATGGGAAAGCTGACCGCACCTGTCATGGGATCACATCCCAGAGCTCCATGTACCACCTTCGAATCAAAATGAAGTCTCTCTTTCCTGTCATAGGTATTGTAATAGCATTCGTTGACCATTTTTATCCTCCCTGCTTTATTAAATATTTAAGTTTGGCCTTGGTATTTGCCGGCTTCCAACCTTTCTTAATGCCTTCCTGGGGTTCCCTGTCCTTGTATTATAAAGAAAACATCGCATATAATGTAGTCGGAAATACTTATTTTTTATCCTGATTCTGTTTCTTACTTTGGTCAAAAATGTATCACAATTGTAAGTGCTTTCTTAAATTTCATTAAGTCCCGTCCCCATATGGAGCCGTAAAAAAGGCAAACTCTTGTAGAGTCTGCCTTTATATTATCTCTGCATTAAATTCAATTTATACTGCTTAACAGTTAAAATTGCCGAGTAACCTGACTACATAACTTAAGCCATATACGTTTAACCAATGCAATACGGTAAATTCTGGCGTTATGTAGTATAAATCAGATCTCCAGCGCCAGATGCAGTACGCTGCAGGCCGGAATTGTGAACTTAAGGCTCTGCCCTCCGATCTCCACCTGGTCAAACTTCTCCGTGCGTACCGCGTCAGGCTCCTCAAAAGTATTGTGGGCATGCATCTCGCCGGTGAGGATTGTGCCCTCCACTCCCTTGATATCCGTCTCTGTAAACACGGCGTCTATATCGTAACTCTCCGTCACGGACAGATTGTTCAGAGTCACATGAATCCTGCCGTCCTTGCCCAGGGATACGGACTCATGAAGGTTGGGCACCTTAAAGTCCTTATGTCCGATCTCCTCTGTCTCCACATAACTCTCCAAAAGTTCCCCGTCCTGATGATACTTATACATGTTAAACACATGGTATGTGGGGGTCTTGATCATCTTTTCACCTTCCGTCAGGATCACGGACTGCAGCACGTTCACCAGCTGGGCGATATTGGCCATCTTCACTCGGTCGCAGTGCTTGTTAAAAATATTCAGGTTGATGCCTGCCACCAGGGCGTCTCTCATGGTATTCTGCTGATATAAAAAGCCGGGATTGGTGCCGGGTTCCACTTCGTACCAAGTGCCCCACTCGTCCACAATCAGGCCGATCTTTTTCTCAGGGTCATACTGATCCATGATTGCGCCATGGTTTTTAATCAACTCCTCCATGTACAGAGTCTTTTTCATGGTCTTATAGTATTTTTCCTCGTCAAAATCCAGGGCGCTCCCCTTTTTCTCCCAGCCGTCGGGGTGGGTGTAATAGTGCAGGGACAGACCATTCATAAAGCCGTGAGCCTTCTCCGCATGGTCATGGGTGGTCTTCAGCACACCCTCCGTCCAATAGTAGTCGTCCACATTGGGGCCGCAGCAAATCTTAAAAATTTCCTGACCCTTCTTATAATTGCGCACATAGGTCTGGTATCTGCGGTACAGGTTGCCATAATACTCCGGCGTCATGTTACCGCCGCAGCCCCAATTCTCATTGCCCACACCGAAATAGTCCACCTTCCAACTCTCGGGATGGCCGTTTTTGGCCCGCAGATCCGCCATGGGGGATACACCCTCAAAGGTCATATACTCCACCCACTCGCTCATCTCCTGCACCGTGCCGCTGCCTACGTTGCCGTTGACATAAGTCTTACAGCCCAGCTGACGGCACAACTCCATAAACTCATGGGTGCCGAAACTGTTGTCCTCCACCACGCCGCCCCAATGGGTGTTAATCATCTTCTTGCGGGTCTCCTTGGGTCCGATGCCGTCCATCCAATGGTATTCATCCGCAAAGCAGCCGCCGGGCCAGCGCAGCACGGGAATCTGCATCTCCTTCAGCGCCTCCACCACATCATTGCGCATACCGTTGGTGTTGGGAATGTCAGAGTTTTCTCCCACATAGAGCCCCTCATAGATACATCTGCCCAAATGCTCGGAGAAATGCCCCTGGATTTCCGGGTTAATATGTCCCAGCTGGTGCTTCGGATTTACATACAATTTTGCCATTACTAAAACTCTCCTTTATTTTATTATTTTCTGTATATTTTACTATTTTCTAAAGCACTACGCTTTTCTCTTAATTAATTTAATAGTATTATGAAATTCACCTTATGTCAATCAAAACCTATAAATATGTTTCACATATTTTTTTACCTTTTTTTGTCTATTTTAACTTCTTGCTAAAGTAATACAAATTATATAGAATATATGGCAGATTTAATAGTTCTATAATTGGCTTTAAAGGCAAAGAATTTAGAAATATCGCGAGGTATACCCTATGCTATATTTTCAATCCATTGGCGAGGCGGAAACTGTATTCAAGGCCCTTAGCACTCCCATGCGTCTGAAAATCATGGAAATGATCTATAAGGATGACACGCTGAGCATGAACGACTTGGCGGAGGCGCTGGGACTGACCAACGGCGCCATCTCCATGCATGTAAGCAAGCTGGAGGAGGCGGGATTGGTGAAGATTCGGACCACCTCCGGCAAAAGAGGCATAATGAAAATTGTACTCCCCCGATATGACCGCCTGATGATCGATCTGGCGCCCATGAAGGATGTTCGGCACTGCTATACAGACGACATTCAGGTTGGTTACTATACCACCTGCAGCGTGACTCCCACCTGCGGCCTGGCCACCAACAAGGATATCATCGGTTCTCTGGACGATGCCCGGGTGTTTTCCTTCCCCGATCGGTTCAAGGCAGGCATACTGTGGTTTGGCAGCGGCTATGTGGAATACAATCTGCCCAACCACCTGCAGGCTGGACAGACTCTGACGGAGCTGCAGATCTCTTTTGAGATCTCTTCGGAATGTCCTAATTATAATGAGGATTATCCCTCGGATATACATTTTTCCATCAATGGGATCAATCTGGGCATGTGGGTGAGCCCCGGCGATTTCGGCGCCCGCAAGGGATATCTCTGCCCTGCCTGGTGGCCGGAACTGCTGAACCAGTACGGCCTGTTAAAGACACTGATTATCAACAAGGAGGGGTGTTTTATCGACGGCACCAACAGGATATCCGATGTAACCATCCAGGATCTCAATATAAACTACAACAGCTATATCAGTTTTCGATTTGAAGTGCCCAAGGATACCGCCAATGTGGGGGGATGTACTCTTTTTGGAGAAGACTTCGGAGATTACAATCAGGCCATCAAAATGAAAGCCTATTATGAAGAAGAAAAGGAAGGTTAGAAGAAAACCCTGCCGCAGAAGGCAGGGTTTTATCGGTTCTGTCCTGGGATCTTACTCAACGGTATTATGGTAGTCAAACACGGGAAAGCCCTTTTCATCCCACTCCACCCGCATCAGCCTGGCATGGCGGTTGGGGTCGTACAGCGGGTCGCCTTCAATCTCCGCGTAAGACCGCGCGTGATATACACATATGTCCGTGCCGTCCTCTAAGGTAGTAAAGCTGTTGTGTCCCGGCCCGTATATTTCCAGGGAACTGTCGCTGGCCAGCACCGGATACCGCTCCTTCTTCCATGCCCTGGGGTCCAGGATATCCTCATCCTCACCGATGCTCAGCATTCCCATGCAGTAACATTCACCGGTGGCGCTGGCTGAATAAGTCAGGAAAATCCTGCCGTTTTTCTTGATCACCGCCGGGCCTTCATTTACCCAGATTTCCTGCCTCTCCCAATCGTAATCGGGTGTGGTAAGCAATATCTGGGCCGTGGCCAGTTTGACGGGTGATTCCATTCTGGCAATATATATATTCGAGATCTGAATACCCACACTGACTTTTTCCGCCCATACGAAATACCGGTTCCCCCGGTGTTCAAAGATCGTGGCATCCAGGGAAAAAGCCTTGAAAGAATAGATGTCATCCTTTGCTCTCTGTATCTTTCCTCTCTCCACCCAGGGGCCGCGCAGCGGGTCCTGCCCCATACACTCCAGAACATAGGGCCTGATCTTCCAGATATTTTTCTGTCTCCCTGCCGCAAAATACAGATACCATCTCCCGTCCAGGTAATGAAGTTCCGGAGCCCAGATGTGTTCACTCATTTTTCCGCTTTTATGTCTCTTCCAGACCGTGACCTCACTGGCATCCTTAAGTCCCATAAGGGTGTTTGAACGACGCAGTATGATTCTGTCATAAGCGGGAACGGATGCCGTGAAATAATAGGTCCCGTCTGTATGCCGATAGACATAGGGATCCGCCCTCTGTTCGATAAAGGGTTTATTGATACTGTCCATATTGATTCATTCCTCCTTCTGCAGATAGACAATTCTATCATTTATGCCGACTTGGCTGCAATTACTTTTTTCTATATTTTCGTATCTTTTTCACAACATAATGTATGTCCACCCCCACTGTGGCCACCGTGGCCATAATAAAGATGCCTTCAATGGTAAAATGGATATACGATATGGTTACAAAGCTGATAATCAAAAGAACCAGCATAAAATAAGCAAACGCAATTGCGGTTGTCACAAAGAAAAAAATGATGTCCTTCGCAATATCTACTTTTCTGCTGTCCCTGTTTTCATATTCCATGCTGCCTCCTTATGCCTGTGAAGGGCCCGCCGGCCATTTCCCTCCGGAAATGCGCTGGCAGGCTCACAATATATCCGGCCATACAGCCGTTTTCCCGATATAGACAGCTGTACGGCTGTGGCCTGTTTCTGCCGGTAATATGGCGCCGGTTTACGGGCAGCGGCTGCCCCACAGTGTTATCTGGTCGTTCACTCCCACCGCCGTAAAGGTCATTGTCTCGATGGTAGTGTACTCGATCTCCATGGATACAGTCACACCGCTGTACTCCTGTCCGTTGAAATGCAGGCTGATATAGGATGTACCGGATTCCAACTCCCAGGTTCCCTCATAGTCGCCGGTTATTTTTCCCTCTTCCGTCAGAGTGATAAACTTCGGCTGGTTCACATCCAGATTCTCATAATCGATATCCAGTTCATGCCGGATAATCTCATAATCGCCGGCCACTTCCGAAACCGTATAGCCATCCGGCTTCAAAGCTTCCCCGGTGGTCTGGTAGGGCGCAGCCACGAGCCACCCTTCTTTGGTCATAA
The DNA here is from genome assembly GCA_910585015.1 of uncultured Acetatifactor sp. Lineage (GTDB taxonomy): Bacteria > Bacillota > Clostridia > Lachnospirales > Lachnospiraceae > Acetatifactor. The sequence goes on along the minus strand of CAJUCT010000035.1, from coordinate 28,446 downwards.
ACAGCTGATGCACTTTCACATTGTGTCCCTCTGTGCCGTTGGCCGTGCGGGTGTGGAATACCATGTAAGCTCTGCCGTCATCATCCACAAAAGCGGAATTGTGACCCTGGGCCACCTGTCCCACATTGAAATTGCGCCACTTGTATCCTCCCATCAGGCGCACACCCACAGAGAGATTAAAGTTTTGCACAAGACGGTCAAAGTACGGCGTATTTCCCAGCAGGTCCACATAATCTCCGTCCGGTCTCTGAGAGCGGAAGATACGCACATTGTAACCTCCCCTGGCCTCCAATGCGCCGTAGGAGATAAAGAGATAATAATAATCACCGATTTTCTGAATATAGGATGCCTCCCCCGACGCATAAGAGCCGCCGGCGATCTTGGCGCCAAAATAGGCGTCCGAGTGCTCATTGCTTTCATAGGTGACAGAATAGTCCCTCAGTCCCGTCTCCTCGTCCAGTTCCAGCATGAATATGCCGCCGGACCAGGAGCCGTAGGACATCCAAAGGTTGCCCTCATCGTCAGAGATCACGCAGGGGTCAATACAGTTAGGCCACATATCGCCCCATTTGCGGTTGGCGATTCCGTTGACTACATACCGCTCCGGAATTTCACTTTCTCCCAGCACTTTGGGAGCATCCGTCTCGCCGTAATTGTCCGCGTCAAAACCTCCGTAGACAATGGACCCCGCATAGTCGTAGGGACCCATGATGTCATCGGCAGTCAGCAGCACAATGTTGGACTTCCAGTCATCCCCGTTGGCGCTTAAATACATACAGTATTTTTCCATATGAGGATTATAGATAATATCCGGCGCCCAGAGATAGCCGTTCCAGCCGTCCGCGTTTTCATCCTTGTTCCATGCCTTGATCTGATCCCTGACTTCCTGGCTGAAGCCTCCCTGAATCCGGGCGTCCAGACTGGTCCAGTTGTACAGATCCTGTGTGCTGCCTCCGGTGAGGAAGGAGCCAAAAATATAATATGTGCCGTCAAAATCCTTAAAAATTGAAGGATCATGACAAGTGATCTTCTGGTATGTCTTCCTGTCTTCCGATTCGATGACCATGAGTTGCTGTTCCATCTTAAGTTCCATCACCGCCCGGATTACCACTTCCTGACCCCCGTAGGTAAAATTCACATAGGGCCTGACAGTTATGGTTTCATTGGCCGCTGCCTGGGCCGGCAGACCCTCACCTGCCAGCAGGGCCGCCGCCAGGAACAGGGCCGCCGCCTTCGCGCCCTTCTTCTTTTTGAGAAGTAGTACCACTGCTGCAGCCACAATTGCAATGACAGCCACTACCGCCGCCGTTACACCTACTGCCAATCCGGCAGCGCCTCCCTCGGCCGATCCGGAAAAGTTCTCCGGGGCACCCACAAGACGGCCTGTAAGGGTATGGCTTTCCCCGGAAGGGATCTCCGGGAGGGAATCCGGCATGGAACCCTCCTCCGCTGCAGTCAGCCCCTCCGTATTGCTGTAAGTAAATGTGGAGGCGCTGATATCCCATTTATCTCTGCCGTTTTCCACAATGACAGAGTACTGAACCTCTTCTCCGGCCTTGTACTCCTCCTTGTCTGTCTCGATGGTGACAGTGATCCCATCGGTGGTAACGCTGTGGGATGCTCCCTGGGCCTGGGCCTGCGTGGGGAGCAGCAGCAGGGCGGACATTAACAGTCCCCCCGCGCATCTGCATATCCTGTGTTTTACTTTATCCGCCATTATACATTCTCCTAATCTTAGTTCTGCACCCGCCCTACCGTGTCTGTCCTCCCGGCACACATCCTGGTGATGAATGTCTGACCGCTTTGGGTGTACGGACAGATGCTGCTTTCAGGCTTCCGCTCTGCGTCTCACCTGAAATAAACGGAATTCCATCTAAGTTCATTCTTGAAATCCCTCAGATTGGTGCCTGCGCCGATCACCACATTTTCAATTCCCATGGCGTCGGCCCAGTCCACCATCTGCTCCACGGACAGATCATAGGAAAACGCGGTGTGATGGGCTCCCCCTGCCATAATCCACGCGGCGGCTCCTGTCTCCAGATCGGGCATGGGTGTCCAGAATGCCGTGGCCACGGGCAGCTTTGGCATGGGCTTCTCCGCCTTTTTGCACTCCACTTCATTGATGATCAGCCGGAAACGGCTGCCCAGGTCCACCAGGGACGTGGCCACGCCCTTTCCTTCCTTTGCCGTGAAGATCAGTCTGGCCGGATCTTCCCTGTTGCCCATACTCAGAGGATTTACCCTGATAGAGATATCTCCCTGGGCGATGGTGGGGCAGACCTCCAGCATATGGGCCTGAAGAATCCCCTCTTTTCCTGGCACCAGATTGTAGGTATAATCCTCCAGGAAGGAGGTTCCCTTTGCGTCCTTCACTCCGGCTGTCATAATCTTCATCAGCCTGACCATGCCTGCCGTCTTCCAGTCGCCCTCCGCGCCGAAACCATAACCCTTTTCCATCAGTCTCTGAATGGCAAGGCCCGGAAGCTGCCGCAGCGCGCCCAACATGCCGAAATGGGTGACGATGGCATGGTAATTGCCCTCCTCCAGAAACTTCTCAAAGCCGATCTCAATGGCGGCCTGCACGGCCACGGCTTCCCTGAATTCTCTTTCATCCCTGCCGTCTGTCAGCAGTTTGTATTTTCCATAGTATTCTTCCACCAGGGCATCAATATCTGCCTTGGACACTGCCTGAACATATTCCACGGCATCGTTGATATTATAATGGTCGATCTCCCATCCGAATTTGATCTGGGCCTCAACCTTGTCGCCCTCTGTAACCGCCACATTGTTCATATTGTCGCCCACACGGCAGATGCGCAGATGGCTGGACTCCATCACGCCCACCGCTGTGCGCATCCAGCTGCCCAGCTTCTCCTGCAGGGCAGGATTGGCCCAATGGCCCACAATAATTTTGCGTTCGATTCCCATGCGGCTTACGATATGTCCGTATTCCCTGTCGCCGTGGGCAGACTGGTTCTCATTCATGAAGTCCATGTCAATCTCATCGTAAGGAATTTCCTCATTGAATTGTGTGTGCAGGTGGCACAGAGGTTTTCTGTACTCCTGCAGGCCGATGATCCACATCTTGGCGGGTGAAAAAGTGTGCATCCAGGTGATGACGCCCGCGCACAGTACATCTCCGTTGGCTTCATTCAGCGTCTTTCTGATGGACGCCTGGCTGATCAGCGTGGGTTTACACACCACTTCATAGGGCAATCTGCCCGACGCGTTCAGACTTTCCACAATCTTTGCGGAATGCTCCGCCACTTTTCTGAGGCACTCATCCCCGTACAGATCCTGCGATCCCGTGCAAAACCAGAACTGATATTTTTTTCCTGTCTCCATATTTGCTCCCATCCGTCCGCCGGGGCGGACATTAATTCAGATTTGTGGTTATTATTTATCTTCCGAAAACATTATAGTCCGCAAAGCAGCTTCGAATAATAACCATTTGTGAGAAACACCCCAGATTAATCCTTACATAACCCGGGGTGCTTCTATTAATCACGAAAACTTACTTCTTTGTGAATATCACTGACTTTGCCTGCGATATTGTATCAATCACTAATAGATGTGTATTGCCCTTAGCCAAACTCCTGCTGATCCTGTGTTAATACATATTTGGATATTACTGAATGTCGATGAAAGAGCCATCAACTGTCAGGCAGTAATACAGATCGCCATCCACTGCGATTCCCTTATAGGACTGGTTGTAGGTGGTTCCCCCTGCGGAAGTTACCTTGGCAACGATATCCGCAGTGTCACCGTTGTTGGTGATAGTCAGTTCAACATCCGCGCCGTCCATATCGGTCTTGAAGGTATCCCAGTTCCAGTCACACTCTGCTGTTGCAATATTTTCATAGCCTGCCCCCCAGCCATAGTTATCCGCACGGACAACAGCGTACTCCTTGTAATCCGCATTGGCGTCCGCGGAATGAACATCGGCCACATTCTGCAGGATCACCGCAAAATTGTTCCAGTTTTCCAACTGGCTGGAATAGTTCTTGAAGTTCACGGTTGCGGACTCACCCTCCGGAACAGCCACTACATCCGAAAACTCAGTCCAGAAAGCAGTGGAACAGTCCTGGGCGCCCACCAAAGTACCGGTAATTTCCACATCACTGTGATCTACCGCAACTGGTTCCGCAGGTTCCTCGGCGCCGGTGCCGGCGGCGGCATCAAAATATTCCACTGACACGGAAGGATCGCCCAGCTGGTACAGAGACAGAACCTGGCCAGCGGTCAGCGCCTGATCATACACATACAGATCATCCACATAGCCCACATACAGAGGGTCCCAATAGTTGATTCCAAAATAAGACTCAAACTCGGAATCGCCGGGCTGCATTACATTGGGGGCCAGGCTGGCATCCCAAGTCCACTCTTCCCAATAGGTGTGGTTTGTGTAATTGTCATTGGAATCATACATCAGCTGGCCGTTCAGATAATACTGAGCGCCCACAGTGGTAGTGCCGTTAGGGCCGTCCTGCTTCTCCCCTGAGCAAACGATGGTGATCATAGCCCACTCCTGTTTTCCGTGAGTGCTGTCATCCCAGCCGGACATCCAGGGCCAGCAGTCTGTGCCGTCCTGGGCATCGCTGGCTTCATTACGGCTCCAGATCGTGGGATAAAGCTTTGCGCTGTCCGCTCCCCAGCCTGTCTGGGTAACATTGATCCAGGTCACATTGTTTCCGGCATCAGCCTCCCTGCCGATATTGTAGCCAATCTGCAGAGTGGGACCGAAGTCAAAGAAAAATCTTGCGTTTACCCAGTAGGAAACGGTGTAAACATCCGTGTTGGTGGGCTCCAGGTTAAGATCCAGGCCATAGGTGCTGTCCATATACAGCGCCTTGCCCACAGCCCCGTCCGCATAGATCGGAGTGACATCGGAAGGTACGATATCATAGGTGCCGCCGTCATTGATGCTGTCGTCTGCCTTATTGGCCTGCTTTACTATTGCATAGCCCTCGTCCTCTCCGTCAAAGGTATAATGGGCAAAAGCATCCGGCAGCGCTTCCGGCGTCACTTCCGCAGGAGCCGGCGCCTCGCTCTGCTCTGCGGAACTCTCCGTCTCGGAGCTGCCCGCCTCGGAGCTGTTGCCAGCTTCGCTCTGGAGCTGAGTAGACTCACCGCTTCCTGCTCCATCACTTCCGCAGGCTGTCAACATGGATCCGATCATGGTTCCGCACAATAAAATACTCAATAATTTCTTTTTCATACTATTCTATATCCTCCTATTTTGAATTTCCTCTCTGCACTACGGCGCCCTTTCCCGGCACTTTTGTTGCGAGACTGTTTTTATACTCACGAGCGATGAAATCTGCCGCGATGTCCCTTAAATCTTTCGCTCGTGAGTCGCGTTACCTGACAGGCATTAGTGCCCGTCAGTATAAGTTATGTCTATTGTGTAAAGGAATCGATAAATGTCTGGTACTGGGCCACTTCCTCATCGGAGAGGATACCGTAGCCTGAAGGTCCAAAGTAAGAGATCATGGCTTCCGCATGGTAGTAATTAGCCTGTCTTGTTGCCTCCTCCACATAGTCGGCTGCCTGGGCGGAACCGTTATCTACCAGATCATGGATACCGATCTTATTGAAGTACTGGTCACAGAAATTCCAATAGCCCGCAATGCTCTGCCAGCCAAAAGGCACGGGCCTTGTAATGCTGTTAAAATAATCGTCCCAGTAAGTCCTGTGAGCATCATCCTGAGGGAACAGGGCCTTATATCTGTCCCAAACGGTCTTATCCAGGTTCAGAGGAACCGGCATATTGGAACTCTTCAGAGGCACATTGCTGGCATTGGTGATGGACTCATCCTCATAGATGTCCATTCTGGCCATCCAGCCGTCCACGCCCCAGCCCATAAACTTCAGCAGCAGATATGCTTCGTAGGGATGCTGGCAGGATGTGGATACGCCGCCCAGGTACATGCTTCCGATAACATTGTGCTCTTTCTCATCCACTACATTGGGTGTCACATAGGGAATCCAGTCTGTGCCGCCGTACTTCTCCTGGTAAGGAACGCCGTCCACAGTGGTGTTCCAGATATTCTGGAAGGTCCAGAAGCCCTCGGAAGCCACAGCCGCATGTCCCGTGTTGCCAAACCAGGCGTCCGGATCTCCCAGCCAGTCAAACATCTGCATGGTGCCCTGCAGAGGAGCCACATATCCCGCCAGCTTCAGGTCGGAAAATTCCTGTTCGCCGATGGCCCAGTAGGACAGATCATAGTCTGTTCCGTTAAACCCGAATTCGCCCTTGATTCTGCGCACATCGGGAGAAACCGCCGCGATACCGTACAGGGAGTCCAGTCTGTTATAGTATCCCAGTCCATAATATTTATCACCGCCGCTGCCCTGTGTAGCCGTTTTGATGAAATCAACCATCTCCGCCCAAGTCCAGTCTGTATCGGGCATGGTCAGGTTCAGCGTCTCAACCACGTTTTTATCCACGAACATGGCGCTGGGCTGATAGTATACGGGAGCCGCATACCGTACATTGGTGTCAAAGCATCCGATGCCGTACTCGTTGATGGTAGCCATCAGATTCTGATTCTCCGGGTCATTGTTCCAATACTCTGTAATATCCCTCCAATACTGGTTGGCCAGAGCCGTATCCACATCCGTCCCCGCAAACACATCCGGGAAAGTTCCTGCGGTAGCCGCAGCGGAAAGATCTGTGCTCATGTCGCTGATCAACCTGGTCTCCACTGTGATGTTGGGGTACTTCTCCATGAACGCCTCGGCCAGCAGATTGATGGTGGTCTCATCCTCATAATGCCAGTAGGTCAGCGTGATGTCATCGGTGGTTACGCCGTTCTCGTCCACCTCACCGGAACCGCCGCCGCTCTCACTGCCGCATCCGGTGATGGCAAATAACGTTGTCGCTGAAAGCAACAAACATGCCAAAATTTTCTTTTTCATCCCTTATCCTCCTTATTTGAGTTCCGCATATCCCCTGCCAGTCCACAAACCGGGTGATTCATATTC
>CAJUCT010000035.1:0-21359 GCA_910585015.1 uncultured Acetatifactor sp. | reverse complement strand
GGCCGCTTGGGCGTCCGGATATGAATCAGTGTACTGTCCGGGGACATGCTGTTTTGAGTTCCGCATATCCCCTGCCAGTCCACAAACCGGGTGATTCATATTCGGCCGCTTGGGCGTCCGGATATGAATCAGTGTACTGTCCGGGGACATGCTGTTTTTGTTTTATCTCAATCCGGTCCGCGCCGGAGTAAGATCTGTTACTCGCCGGTGATACCAGCTCTGTCGATACTTTCCACAAACTGCTTCTGCAGGACGAAGTACATCAGCATCAGAGGCAGAATGCTCAGGGCCGTGGCCGCCATCTTTACCGATTCGCTCAGGCTTACCGCCACATCTCCCGTAGCCTGCATACTCTCGAAGCTGGTCTCGAAATTCTTCAGCTGTACTACCAAGTTGACCCATACGCTCTTGCTGGACAAGCCCTGTACGTACATTTCTGTCAGATAGGACTCATTCCAGTACCATACAAAGGAGAACAGTCCCACAGTCAGGATCGCAGGGCCCGCAGAGGGCACAGCCACTCTTGCAAAAGTCTTGAAATGTCCCGCGCCGTCAATCTTTGCCGCCTCCAGCAGCACCCTGGGGACCTGCCGGAAGAACTGGTAAAAGATCAGGATAAAGATGGGGGCGTTGAGTCCGTTTCCGAACAGCGCCGGAAGAATGAAGGTCCACAGGGTTCCCACAATGCCCATCTTGCTGTATAGTCCATAGGTGGGGATCATGGTCACCTGGCTGGGCAGGATATAGGAAAAGAGCAGAAGCCCTATCATGACCGCCCTTCCCTTAAAGGCAAAGGTGGCGAATCCGTAGCCCACCAGCATACACACCAGGATATTCAACAGGGTGGGGATTCCTGCAATTACAATTCCTTTCAGCAGCGAAGTCCAGAAGTTCATGCTGCTTGCGGCATCAATATAATTCTGCAGATACAGTGTACCGGGCAGCCAGTTTATGGATGAATCCAACAGGTCATCCCGGTTCATAAAGCTGGTACTGATCATATAGAGGATCGGATACAGATAGACAAATCCGATACAGATCAGCAGGCCGTACACCACGATCTGTTTTCCGGCGCCCTCTTTCTCCCTGGTGCCGAATACAAAACGGCGCATTTTTTCTTTGGTGAAATAACGCTTAATAGTCGCTTTCGCCGCTATAGGTCTTGTACTTGCGCTTTTGCCTTGCTTGCTCGATTTTTCTTGCATTTCTCCTGCCCCTCCTCTCTATCTTCTTGACAAGTCTTGCCTCTTTCTTAAGCGCCCTCTTTCTACGCTTAATCTGTCTGTCGTATACGTCCTTCTTGGAACCCAGCAGCAGGAAGAACAAAAGAACAATCAATGTGACAATCACGGCATACATCCAGGCCATGGCCGCCGCATATCCGTACCCCTTCTCCTTGGTTCCTGAGAACATGGCGTCCTGAATCATTGTGATCAGCGTGTTCTGCTCGTTGCTGGACAGGAAGATAACCGAATACACTGCGTTCAAAAGGATATAGGGCTTGATGGTGGGCAGCGTAATCTTCCAGAAGCTCTCCCATCCCGAAGCGCCATCCATGGAAGCCGCCTCATACATGGCGGAATCAATCTTCTGCAGGGCCGACAGGAAAATCAGTATCTGCACTCCCGAATACCACAGGATCATGATCATGTCGGAAAATATTTCTCCTATGGCTTCCGCCAGACGGTGGGACAGGAATGTATCAAAAGCCGCCACAATGGATTCCGTATTCATGGCCGGGATACTGGCCGCGCCCTCCGCCACCAGCATGTTCATAACAGGCCCGCTGACGATGATTACCGGCAGAAAGAAGATCAGTCTGAACAATCCTCTGCACCTAATCTGACCGTTCAGCATGATGGCGATCATCAGGGCAAATACCACTATGATCGGCACCTCCACTATGGTCTGCCACAGATAAGTGACAATCTGCTGGGGGAACTCAGGATTTTCCAGCCAAATCTGGGTGAAATTGCCGGTTCCCACATAAGTGTACAGGGTCTTCAGCGGTGTGATTCTGATATTGAACCACATGTAATAGAAGGATTGGCAGAGCGGATATAACAAGAACAGCCCTACGCCGATCAGCCATGGCGCCACGAACAGATACCCCGCTCTCGCCTCTCGTTTTTCCAATTTCCCAAGCTTCGCTCTGGGATCTTTCACTTTTTTCTCTTTCCTCATTTACTCTACCACCTTTATGGACATTCCCTCGATAGTGTATCCGTCCGTCTGAACTGCGCTGCTGCCGTAATTCAGGTAGATTTTTACACCGTTGCCATAGGTTACTACCGTGACGTTATTCTCCCTGATCTCGTGGCCCACAATGTAAGCGCCCTCCACCTTCGCGTTGATTTCCGCCAGTTCTCTGGCATAGGCGATCATGGTGTCACGGTACACGTCATACTGGGAACTGTATATGTCACTGGAATTTGTGTTGACCAGATCGGAAGAACTCTCCTTTGTTATGTAGAAGGAAGGGAAGGTTCCCGTCTCCACCATTTTCAGGAAAAACTCCTGCTTATTGGCCTCAAAATTCACATATTCGGAATACATCGGCATCACGCCTTTCAGCACTATGGACATGAACGGAATGCTCTCATCCTCATACATATAGTTGGAGGTGTACAGCGGCATATCCAGGAACGCATCCGTATATTTCCACAGATAGGCGAAAGGCTGTTCCATCACCAGATCCGTCTGTCCGGCTATCTGACCGAAAATCTTGTCATACTCCTCTGCGGTATTGTGTCTGCTGTAAAAAACATTGTCATAATAGTTGGAATACAATGTGTTGGTAATTCCAGCCAGCGCCAGATTATTCACACCCTTTTTCGTGCAGCTGTTCACAAACTGTCCCAGCAGCGTACCTGTTCTGGAAGGAATCAGGTACAAAAACTCTTCATATACATCCTTGTAGGTAGACTCGGAGAATCTTCTCCTGTTTATCTGCTTTACCACATTAAAGACAGAACTGCTTTCCACCGGATTGAGCCGCAAGGCATCGTTATAAAGGTAAAACTGGATTCCCGCGTTTTCCGCCTCCTCCATGAGGGAAGTCAGATCTCCCGTTCCGCCGATCTTGGAATCCGCCTTGTAGGAACCGATGGGCAGGTTGTATATCCCTCCCTTCTGCCATCCCTTGTAGACGGAAAAGAGATCCGTAACACCTTCCTTTTTCAGGTCCTCATATATTTCCCGGATGTCATCGGTGGTGGTCATCACCACGGCGCTGGTTCCTACCACCCAGGATTCTCTGTCCGATCCCAGGAAGTCGACTCTGGTATTGTAGGAGTTGTCGGCGCTGGGTACCAGGTCTCCCCTCTCCAGCAGATAGGCCCTATACGCATTGGCCATTCCACAGTAATTGGCGTCATCCCCTGCAAGGAAAATCCAATGTACCTGCAAGTCCGAATGGCTTCTGCCTGTTTCGGCCGTCTGGTAGGCGGAAGAAGAATTGTTGCCGTTGTACTGGGTAAATACCACTCTCTCCGTAAACCTTGCATAAATTCTGTTATAATCCACATTGGCGCCGTTGGGATTGGCAATGATGGACGCCCGTTCGGCCCCCTTCTCCACCACCGCCAGATAGGCAATTCCTTCACTGGTGTGGGCCATGCCAAACACAGGAGCTATCACCTTATTGGCATCATTGATGATGTTGTGGTCCTGCCACAGATTGGAAACACTCTGTCTGGCGAAACCCGGATCGTCTCCGTATATCATGCTTGTAAAGCCGCTCCGAAAGCGTCCTTCCTTATCTTCCAGATAGATCAATGCCCCGTTCCCGTCCGGAATGAACATGTAGCCTTCCTTTTGATCCAGATAGGAGTGTCCCAGATAAGGATATACGGAAATCGTCCCGATGAAGTAATCCTCTCCGTCCTCTACAATGGACTCATCTGGCACGGAAGCGATTACTCCGTCTTCCGTAAGCTCGACCTCCAGGGTCATTCCAAACTTGTATTTGCTCCAGTACACCTTCGCGGAGAATCCGTTGTCCGTATAGGTGATATCCTTGGTCACCTCGTCATTGATCAGGTCCGCCTGCTGGGTGTCGGTTATACCGTAGATCACCGTCAACACCAGCGCTGACCTCATGGCCGCGGACCAGGTGGCGTTGTTCTTGTTGTCGTCGTAGCTGACAGCCGATTCCATGTAGGCCCCTGTGGCTTTGTCCTGTACGATGATAGACAGATACTCCTCATTCATATACAGCGCGTAATGATCGTTTTCCGCTATCAGGCTGTGTCCGTTAATCTGATCCTGAGCGGCCTGCGCCCTCATAGGCGCGAAGACCGTTACGGATGCAAGCAGGCATACCGCCGTCAGAAATATTGCTATTGTCTTCTTTATTTTAGCTGCCAATCCTATACACCACCTCTCCAGCTATGGACTGGATGAATTCAAACACCTGTGTCCACAATACATAAATGATAAATGCCAGCAGGACAGCTATCAAAATCGTAAATAGCGTAAGTCCTATGATCTTGAAGGTATCCTTCACGCTGTAATCGTTGATCTCCTTGATGGAGATGAAGACCAGGACCACAATCCAGACATACATAAACAAAGTCGCAAATTCCACAAAGAACACTTCGTTATATGTGACCACATGGGAGAGCAGGAAAATCACCGGCAAAAGCACCACATAGGGAGTAAAACTGTATACGAAAGAGCAGTATATATCCTTTAATTTTCCTTCTCCTTCGTTGATGGTGCAGATCAGGTAATTGCAGCCTGTTACCAGCACGAAGGCAATCACCAGAAGTCCCACGTCCGAGACGATATCGTAACTTCCTTCTCTCACGGTCTTTAGCAGGAATCCACAGAAATACTTGTTTATCACATAGAACAGAATTCCCAGTACCAGTATAATATTGGTGCTCAGCAGGGATACTCTTCCCTCTCTCTTGACTCCATAGCAGCCATCCACCGGATGCTTCATGAAGTAAAACATATACCCCAGTTCCTTCACCAGCTTTTTGTCCCTGAAATTCTTTATGGCTGCTCTGGGCCCGGCCAGGATTCCATTCTTTTTATCCAGAACCTGCAAAACCTTTTTAATCACAAGTATCGCAAGTATAATCAGGAACACGGGAACCAGGTAGTCCTTGAGCCACTGGTTCCTGATCTCCCAGAACGCGTCGGAATATCCGTCAAAATCCTTGGCGAGCCGGGAATAGTGCAGCGCCTCCTCATATTGTTCTTCCTGAACCAGCGCCTTGCCCATGGCCATATTGGCATAGTCGAACAGATTGTTCATCTGCAGCACCTGGCTTAAGGGACCCTTACTCTCCGTGTACCGCCCCTTGGAAAACAGGAACAGGGCTTCATGCAGCAGACTGGTGAACTCCGTGGGCTCATAAATCTGGATCTGGGCTTTTTCGGAGTCCAACACATAGATCTTGTCGTCCGTTCCGATCTGGATGGCTTCCACTCTGGTGGAAAGGCCGATCCTCTGCTGTCCCACATCACTGCCGCCGAATACAAAGAGCATGTTGCCCTCGTTGTTATATTCATATATGTAACCCTGTGTGGAAGCCACAAACACGTTGTCATGGTTTCCCACCGCCACCGCCGCTGGCGTTTCATCGTATCTGTTTGGCTCAATCATATTAATTCCCGCAATATTCAGACGTTTCAGCGTCTCTCTTTCCTCGCCTGCGGTAACTGTGTAGATCAGCCCCTTTTCGTCGATGGCCAGGTTCGTGGGCGTGGACGGAAGGTTGCTTAAGGACCTGGCCCTCTGGGCCTCCGTCTGCAGAGCGCGCCATACAATGGTCCACAGATTTTTGTCGGTGCTGTTGGTTCCGAAATAACCCAGAAACGTACCGCCCTCCACCGGGCTGATCTGCACAATGCCATTGGTATTGGACTCACAGATCACATACATAGTGCCCGCGGAGTTGGCAACAATTTTGATGGGCAGAAAATCCTGGGTGCTGCCGTACAGGGCATGCTCCGGTTTCCCATAAGTCTGTGTCAGATTTCCCTCTTCGTCAAAGACAAAGATGCTTTTGGCGTCCCTGTCCGCCACATAACAGATATGCTCCGGCGTCACATAGATGCCTCGCGGATTCACCAGTGTGCCCTCTCCGAAAGTGTCAATCAGATTTCCTTCCAAATCGGATACCACTATCCGGCGGTTGCCGCTGTCCAGAATATACATGCTGCCGTCTTCCAAAAGGGTAAAATCCGTGGGGCCGTTCAGCGCTTCCTCGCCAACCTTGGTAATGGTCATATAGGGGAGATACGCCGTCTGCGTTTCCGTCACATAGCCATATCCGTCAACCGTGTACGTCTTATAGGGGGCATCTGCGTATATTTCCAACGGCATCCTTATCAATATTGCCGCCAGAAGGAGTACTGTCAAAGATAATAAAAGTTTTTTTGATATCTTTTTCATCAATTCCTTCACCCTCTCATTTCTACTTGATACCGGAATGTGCCATGGTATTCATAACGTTCTTCTGCAAAATGCAGAACAATACCAGATTGGGTACAAACATAATCAGCGACGCGGCAGCCGCCACTCCCTGTCCGGCTACCGTGTTGCCCGTGCCGCTGCTCAGGGTATTCATATAAAAGGCAAGGGATTTGAGTCCCTCATCGTTTACATAGTAGTTGGAAGCTTCCATGTTGGTCCACACCTGCTGAAACACCAGGATAGCCGCCGTGGCTATAGCCGGTTTTATCAAGGGCAGAACCACCTTAAAGTAGATATGGATCTCCGTGGCCCCGTCCATGTACGCCGCCTCAATCAGGGATTGCGGCACCTGGTCCACAAACTGCTTGATCAGAAACAGCGCCACAGGCAGCGGTATCAGCGGCAGGATATGAGCCCAATAGGTGTTGGTAAGTCCCATAGTGTTGACCACCAGATAGCGGGGAATCATCACGGCCACCGGGACAAACATAAGAGCAAACTGATTGATCTGCATCATCATGTTTCTTCCCTTGAATTTCAGCTTGGACAGCGCATAGGAGGCCGCCGTGGAGAAGAACAGGGATAAAAACACTACCGACACCGTGATCAGAAGGCTGTTGAACACATATTTGGAAAGCGGGATTCCCGCAGTCCTGGATGCCTTGAACAGTTTTCTGAAGTTATCCAGCGTGGGATTTGTGGTAATAAACTTGGGAGGGAACGCGAACAGTTCTTCCATGGGCTTAAACGCATGGAATATGATGAACACAATCGGCAGACCCGTGAGGATTACCAGAGGAAGCACCAGCAGGAAAATCTTGATCTGCCCCACCTCAAATTTATTTGGGTTGATTTTATGTCCTTTATAAGCCATCTTTTACGCCTCCTAATCCTCTCCAAACAGTTTCGTGGAAATCTTGGAAAACACCTGTACGATCAGCAACAGAGCTACGGATACCGCCGCCGCGTAACCCATCTCGTAGCGGATAAAGCCGTAATCCTCGATATGGTTGACGATCAGCTGGGCCGCATAGCCCGGGGTGGGATTGCCTGCCAGCAAGGATGCGATCTGTCCGTTCTGGAACGCCCCCACGATCTGCATGACGGCCGCGAACAGCATCTGGGGTTTCATGCTGGGGATCGTCACATAAAACATCTCCTGGAACCTGTTCTTTACACCGTCGATGGCCGCCGCCTCATACAGGGATTCATCCGTGTTCAGGATACCTGCCAGGATGGACAGAAAGCCCACGCCCATGCTGCTCCACAATCCTATGATGATAACGATGGGAAGCAGGTAGTCAGCGCTCACCAGCCAGATGATGGGCTCGTTGATGACACCCAGTTCCATCAGCCAGCTGTTGAGATATCCTGTCTGGTCACCTGTAAACATGATCTTCCACAGCACCGTCATAGCCACACCGGTGGTCATGGTAGGCGAATACAGAATCAGGGCGCATATGGTCCGGGGTACTCTGGGCAGATTGGCCAGAGCCCAGGCCATCAGGAAAGCCAGCACATAACCGCCCACACCCACAATCAGCGCGTATGTAACGGTGTTCGGCAGAACATACTGCATAAACACTTCATCGCCGGTAATCAGATTGATATAGTTCAAAAATCCCACAAACTCGGGAAACTGTATGGTATTAAAATTGGTAAACGAAAGAACGATCGCCAGGATTACCGGGGTCAATATGAATATGGTAAACAGCAGGGCATAGGGAGCCGCAAACAAATATCCCGCTTTATTGGAATTCTCCCTTCTGCTTATTTTGGTCCTCTTACTCATTGCTACCTCTCAATCTGCCGCTTCTAGCAGCACTCAATTCTTATCCTCAAAAATCCGATCTACCACATCCACCGAAGGAACAATGTATTCTTCCTGTACATTTCCCGATCCGTCAATATAACCCAGTTCTTCCAGCTTTCTGGAAGTCTCACGGTTTACGGTCTTGACCAGTTCATCGATCCGGGTCCGCAGAGTATCGCCATGGACTACGATATCATTGAAGGCATTGCTGAGTTCACGCTCCAGCATGTAGCTTGCCGGCAGTCTGGGCGCCTCCAGGATATTCTCGGCCTGCTCCATGATGATATCCTTGTGAGCGGTAGGATAAGGAAGGTTTCCGAAGGCTTCCAAGTTCGCGGTAGGCCAGATATACTCGTCGCCGTACATGATCTGGAGCATCTGTCCGAACTCCGCCTGCACCTCCGCGCTGGACCACCATTCCATAAACTGCCATGCCTGCTGCTCTCTCTCTTCATTGGAGGCAAACATTACCGTACTCTCCGCGCCGCCGGACATATACCGATAGATTTCTCCCGTATCCGGGTCCTGTACGCCGGGCACAAGGGCAATCTCCCATGAATTGGCAATCTCGGGAGCCGCGTTGAGGATCAGGTTGTAGGAATTGAAATCCGCTATCCCGATAGGCAGGTCGCCGTTTCTGAAGTGCTGGTAGAAATTGGGCACATCCACCGGCAGATTATAGAGGGTAAACAATTCCGTCAGGGCTGTGATTCCCTCTACGGAGGACTCACTGTTTACCTGAAGTTCCAGGGCAGTCTCCCCGTACAGGCTGCCGCCGTGCTGGAAAATCATGGGCGTGGTGCCGTGGAAGTTACGCAGCACCAGCATGGATGCCGTGGGATAATACACATTCAGGCCCCTCATCTGTAAATCGGGCAGCATGGCAATCAGGTCTTCCATAGTATTGGGCGCATCCAGCCCCAGCTTTTCCAAAATATCCGACCGATAGAACATGATATAGAAATTCATGGTCTCCGGCAGGGAATAGAGGCCGTCGTCGATAACGGAGGAAAGCACCAGACCTTTGCTGTATCTGGCAAACACTTCCCTGTAGTTGTCAAACTTGGTCAGGTCCACCAGCGCGCCCCGGATGCCAAGTTCGAAGGGGACAGAATAGTTGATGCCCGTGGCAATATCCGGCGTATCGCCGGAAGCATTGGAAAGCACCAGCTTGTTGGCGTCCGTCATCAGGGACAGGTCCACCTCAATGCCGGTCTGAACGGTAAACTGCTCGTCAATCATTTTCTGCATGATCTCTACATATTGTCTGGGTCTGTTCACCCATACCTGCAGATGATCCTTGTCGGTATTGCTGGCAGAGTAGGAAGTTCCGAAAAAGGAATTAACAAATCTCTGCACGGAGAGACCCATACCCTGGAACACGTTCAGTTTGCGGGGGAGTTTGGCGTCCTCCTGGTACAGATAGATCCTGTCTATGGAAAGGTTGTTGTCATTGATCAGATCAATAAAATTCGCAATCTGGGTGTTGATGGAGTTTACGCTGGTGGAAAGCTCCGCCACACGGTAGATTAGTTCGTTGGGTTCGTCGCCCAGGCTCTTTAACTGCTTGGCGGCAATGATCAGATAGGCGAAGGCCGCCACATCCTCCGGATCGTCCTCTTCCACGTACTGGGTTGCCATTTCAGCCAGTTCATACAACTGATCCACCCATCCATACAGCCTCTCCTGCACGTCCGGTATGTATCTGGTCAATCTCAAATCCCTGTACTTATCCTTGTTGGTGCCTGCTACCTTAGTGACTTCCAGAGACAGGTCGTTGATTCCATTCATAATCATATCCACCTGCTCCAGCACATACAGCAGATTTTCTATGCTGATGGTGACGGAGAGCGTATGATGGCCCTGGTCCAGATAAACGCTTAAATTGCTGCCCTCCCCGTCCTTGAGAGTGGTGGTGGTATACTTGGTGGTGTACTTCGCCTGCCAGTTCCGGAACGCCTGATTGGGAATTTCCCCGTCTATACGAAAATCAAGGAACACCGGAAAGTCACTCTTATCGGACTGTTTATAGTTCATGGCCAGATAATAATACCCGGGCTGTTCCACATAAAACTCATATGTAATCGTCTGCCCCGCAGTCTTAAAGGAGTCGCTGTCCACCGTGTTGAGCACTGTATCCTTGGCTGACAGGGGATTCACCGCCGTGTCATACTCGCCTATGGCGTGAATGGCGGAATCATTCCTCAGGTAAAAATTCTCTGCCTCGATGGGAATCAGCGCCTCTCCAGGCGCTTTCTCTGAGCCGGTGTACTCCGGCACTTCCCTGGGAGCTTCCAGGCTGAGGTTTCCCAGAAGGAACTGACCCTCGCTGACTGTGATCTCCAACTCATGAGTACCCTGCTCCAGTTCCACACACAGAGGAGCGGAACGCCGATAGCTGGCATCGGACAGATATTTGGTCTCCCACTGGATAAGCTTGTCAGGCAGCGCTACAATCTCGTTTCCGTAACGGTCATGAGAAATCTCTGCCTGAGAGGCCCATGTGGTCTCAAAAGACAGATTTCTGCTTTCATAAAAGGGGTAATCCCCGTCAATCTTCAGTGCCAGTTCTATGGGAAGAATAGACTGGTCATAAGACAGATAGTCAAATCCTATCCAATAGAGCGCTGTCTCAGGCACTGTCACGGTCATGCGGAAGGTATCACCACTCTTTACGTCCACAACGCCGTTTTCATACCCATAATTGTTTGCCGCCAGATATCCGGTATCACCGCTGCTTAAAGCTTTGTCCATCTGCCAGAGCACGGGGTCGCCCTTGTAAGCCGCCGCCGTGTACCCTGAACTGACAATGGTGTAGTTGGAAGTCAAGCGCTCAATACTGAACGACTCTTCCGATTGCTGCTGGTTTTCCGTGCTGTCGGGTGTCTCTGCTTCTGCCACACCGGCTGCACCTTCTCCGAAAAAAATCTGGCTGACCATGCTGGCTGTCAGCACCGCCGCTAAAACTTTTTTTCCTTTCCGTGCCATACGGAACCTCCTTATATTGATAGTCGCTGATAGGCCAAATATACATATTGACGAAAATCATGCTTTTACTTTAAGCTGCAGCATACATCTTGCACCATGCAATTTTGCGATTATTTCACTAATAGTTTAAGCATTGGGTATATTTTCTGTCCTTTTGGACTATTTTTGTCCGTTTATTTAAGTTTTAACTTTATTATTAATGTTTCTACTTAATCTTACTTTAAAGATACTATGTTATTTCATCTATGTCAACAAACATTTTTACTTTGCATAACGAAATTTAATAGGGTATTTTTGTATGGTTTGCACAAAGCTGTTTTGTCTTTCCCTGCGATTAGATGCTCAATCCGACTAAATCAGCCATTTTTTCAGCACCTTTCCTCGCCTTAAACTACGCCGATAAATCCATATTTTATGGGATAGTTACAGGATATGTCACACAGGGAATATGAAAATATTGTGTCAAAATATTCTGTAGACTGTTATTTTCTTAATAAGTTTATCAGATCCTTTAGTATTTCTTAATTAGCTCAACATTAATTTAAAGTTCTGTTTCAGTCAGATCTTAAATGTTTTATATTGACGAACTCTTTCCTATATGGGTATAATACTTTCAGAATATTCAAAGAGTTCATTTCAAGCAGGAGTATCACAAGATGCTATATTTACATTCGTTAAGAGAAGCCGAAGAAGTGTTCAAGGCGTTGAGCACCCCTATGCGGCTGCGCATTATGGAACTGATATATGAACAGGAGATGAGCATGAATGATCTGGCTGAAGCACTGGGGCTGACCAACAGCGCCATCTCCCTCCATGTGGGCAAACTGGAAAGCGCCGGCCTGGTGACTATCCGCACTTCCTCGGGAAAACGGGGTATTATGAAGATCATTCAGCCTGTATATTCCCGCATGATAGTGGACATAGCCCCTCAGGCCCAGCCCAGACACTGTTATCAGGACGATATCGCCGTAGGCTGCTATACCGCCTGCGAGATCCACCCCACCTGCGGCCTGGCAACCGCCGCCAATATTATAGGGGAGTTGGATGTACCCAGGGTTTTTTCCTATCCTGAACGTTTCAGAGCAGGCATTCTCTGGTTTGCTTATGGCAGCATTACCTACAATCTGCCTAACAGGCTGAACGCAGGCCAGGTTCTCCGGGAACTTCAGATCTCTTTTGAGGTTTCCTCGGAATGTCCTGAGATCAATGAAGATTATCCCAGCGATATCTATTTTGATATCAACGGCATTCCGCTGGGGAAATGGGTCAGTCCGGGCGACTTCGGGAACCGCAAGGGTATCCTGTCGCCCTACTGGTGGCCCGAACTGCTGAATCAATATGGCCTCCTGAAAACCCTGATCGTCAATTCCGACGGCACCTTCATTGACGGCACCCACCGGATCGCCGACACCAGAATACAGGATCTGCATATTGATTACAACAGTTCCATCAATCTGACTTTTTCCGTCCCCAAGGATACCGCCAACTGCGGCGGCTTCACATTGTTCGGAGAAGATTTCGGCGATTACAAGCAGGATATCAAAGTGAAGGCTTATTATGATTTTCCCGGGGCAGGAATCCGCGACGACAAATGACATTTTACCCCCATTCTGACGCGCAGGAGAAAGCACCATGGCAGTCTATGCCGCCATGGTGCTTTCTCTTGCGCTCCATTATTATGAAATAATACGTTTTCCCTTTCGTGTCCTCTACAGCACATTTGCCATAAGCTTGCTGGCCGTCAGCAGGAAGTTCTTATCGGACTCTGACCAGCGGAACCGGTGGTTGAATGCCTCATAGAAAAAGTACAGGTTTACACCGTTCTTATCCTGATAGCAGAAGCATACCATGCCTTCTATCCGGCTGCCCCTAAGTAATTCAAAAAATTCCCTGTTGACCCCTTCCAAATTGGTAATATGACTGGCCATCAAGTAGTGAGGCTGATCCAGCAATTTTGTCAACTCATCGCCCACAATAAAGGAGCGCATATCCGGCACAGGCTGATAATCCCCGCTGATATAAATCGGATCCCCCTGTCCTGCCCGGTATATCCGCACACCGTCGATCTCAAAAGCAGATCGGATCTGGTCCATAATCTCTTCCATGGGATCCACGCCCTCTGAGAACAGCCGTATGCCGATATCGGCCACTACATCCGCCAGGTACTCCGCTTTTTCCAGCGGGTTCATGGTATGGCGGATGGACTGTCCTTCCTCCACTAAATCCCCGTGTTTATCCTCCTCATAGATCACAAAGCGGTTTTTGCCCTTGAATTTGGCCAGATACAGGCATTTGTCCGCTTTTTTAAACAACTCGTCATAGGTGATGCCGTTCGTGGGCGCTTTGCTGATGCCGATGGACAGAGTGACCTTACAGCTTTCTTCCCGGTTCTCAAAGGTGCTCTGTACCTGTTTGCGTATGGAGGTCAAAACCGCTCGCAGCTGCATCTCCGTATTGATCCAATTGGTAAAAATAAAAAATTCATCTCCGCCAAAACGTCCCACAATCCCCCGTCCGTTCATGGTGCTGTTGATGATGGATGCAACCTGGCCGATTACCTTATCTCCATACATATGTCCATAGGTGTCATTGATATTCTTAAAATTGTCTATATCTATCATGGCCATGTAATGGATTTCCCTGTCCGATGCCAACCTCTCCGCCACATATTCCGCACAGGCGCGCTTATTCAACAGGCCGGTGAAAGAATCCTTGCCCTCCGCGGTGGCATAGTATGGAGTGGCATCCTCCGCCTTCTGATCCAGCATCCGAAGAATTCCCAGCACCATTCTCTGGTTATTGTGCTTGTAGATCACCTTGCCTTCGATGTGGAACAGACCCATTATAGTCTTATGGCGGGGTATGGGGCCGCGCAGATCACAGCTGAAGTTTTCCTGTGCGCTCAGCAGGTGCTGGCAAAATACCTCCAGTTCCTCTTGAAAGCTTTTTCTGGGATACATGGCGGAGACACTTTCCCGGAACTCCTTCAGACTGCATTTCACCAGTATGGTGGACTTGATACCCACATAGCGGAATACGGCAATGCTGTCCTGTTCCACATCATAATCAAAGAGGTATTCCTGGTACATAGACAAAAATGCTCGGTACTTATTGGCATCATCGGATGCCTGCAGATACTTCTCCTCAATGGTAAACAGATTGTAAATGGTCAACTCCCATACCGGCACCCCGTTCACGGTGTGCCGGTTGTCGCTGATGGTCAGATCCACCTGCTGAAAACTTTCCTCCCTGCCCTTCATGGCTGTCAGTATCCGCACAGACTTCCCCGGCTCAAGGCTGTCAAAAGCACTGCAGAATTCCTCCCTCAGATCCGGGTGGATACAATCCGCCATACAGATGCCCACTGTTTTCCCCAAAAAATGATAAAAATGCTCATCTGCCATCTGCACCATATATTCTTTGTTGATGGCAGCGCTGCAATAAACCATATCCGATGGCAATGCGTCTATGTACTCCGCAATCTTCATATTTATCTTACTCCTGCATATCTGGAGTTTACGTAAACCAAACTCCCGCCGTGTCTTGCAATACTGCGTTAATCAGCATAAATTACTCCTGGGGCCTTAATATATTATTCAGTTCCCTCATCAAAACCTCGATATTGATCGGCTTTGCGATATGGCCGTTCATCCCGCTGTTTAGAGCCTCCTGCTTATCCTCCTCAAAGGCGTTGGCAGTCATGGCCAGAATAGGGATGGATGCCAGTTCCCGGTTCTCCAGCTTACGGATGGCCTTGGTTGCCTCATATCCATTCATCACCGGCATCTGTACATCCATCAGCACCAGCTGGTAATATCCCGGCTGGGAGCGGCTGATCATATCTACAGCTATCTGACCGTTCTCCGCAATTTCTGTGGAGAAGCCTGCTCCTTCCAGAATGGCCACGGCAATCTCCTGATTCAGTTCATTGTCCTCTGTCAGCAGAATGTGGCCCGCATGGATTTCTTTCTGCGTATCGCTGCCGGTATCCTCTTTTTTCTCTGTATTGACAATGGAAGTCAGGCACCCCTTCAGTTCGGACAGGAACAATGGCTTACTGCAGAAGGCCGTCACGCCGGCCTCCAGCGCCTCATCCTCGATGTCTGACCAGTCGTAAGCCGTCAGGACAATAATAGGAACGTTCTTCCCCGTCTCCTGGCGGATCCTGCGGGCCACTTCCACACCGTTCATATCAGGCAGCAGCCAGTCAACCACATAGACATAATAGTTGTCTTTTCGCATTACTGCCTGCCGTGTGCGCAGTACGGCCTCTTTTCCGGACAGCGTCCACTCCGCCCGCAGACCAATCTGCTGAAGCATGCTGGATACGCTGTCACAGGTATTAAAGTCATCATCCACCACCAAGGCCCGCAAACCCTTCAGTTCGGGTATCGTCTGGGATTCTTTCTTCCCGGAGTACAGGCGGAAGGTAAAGGAAACAACACATTCCGTTCCCACACCTTGTTTGCTCTTTATGTCTATGGAACCATTCATAAGATCAACGATATTCTTGGTAATGGACATACCCAATCCGGTTCCCTGGATCTTGCTTATGGTAGAATTCCGCTCCCGCTCAAAGGGCTCAAATATACGGGACACAAACTCCTCGCTCATGCCGATACCCGTATCCATGATACGAAACTCATAATTGCCATACCCCGCCGGAGCCCCGGGAATCTCAATTACCTTGATGGCCACTTTGCCGCCGGAGCCGGTATACTTCACGGCATTGCTGAGCAGATTCAGCAGTACCTGATTCAGCCGCAGCCCGTCACAATAGATGTCCTCATTCTGAATATCCATGGCATCCATAAACAGTTCCAGCTGCTTGGAGTGTACATCCGCCTGTATGATGCTGCGCAGGTTGTGCAGAATGTCCGGCAGACTGCAGGGCTTCTCGTCCAAGTGCATCTTGCCGCTCTCAATGCGGCTCATGTCAAGAATATCATTAATAAGACTCAGCAGGTGATTCCCGGAGGTCATGATCTTTTTGAGGTACATCTCCACATGCTCTTTGTGATCAACGTGTGTGAGAGCCAAAGTCGTAAATCCAATGATGGCGTTCATGGGAGTGCGTATGTCATGGGACATGTTGGAAAGGAACACGCTCTTTGCCTTGTTGGCCCGATTGGCCTGAGAGAGCGCGTCCTCCAGCAGAGCCTTTTTCTCCATCTCGTTGCGGGTCTCCTCATCTACGCTGCGCAGACCCAGGACGATACCCCTGTTTTTATCCCATTCCCCGGCCCGCACGGCGGCCATCTGGAAATATCGTATTTCACCACAGCAGACGGTGCGGAAATTGATAAAGCACATCTTTTTCTGGGATAGTTCCCTGCCCAGCCACTGGCAGGATGCCGCCTCCCTCAGCTCCTCCTTATCCTCCTCGAAAACGCCGTTTTCTATGTAGCGCCCCATGCAATCTTCCAAAGACAAATCCCCGGCAAATATCGTCTGTAAGATATCTTCCCCACATTCCCCGATGCGGAGAGCATTGCCCCGGCCGGAGTTCAGATCAAAATAACAGACCAGACTGTACTCAATACTGAGCGCATGGATCAACTCTATCTGATGCCGCTCCTTCTCCTGCTGCTTTATCTCCTCCCGCTGCTTTTGGGCTGTGCAGTCCAAAAGGAACCGCTGGTAGATCAGTTCCCCGTTTTCCCGTATGAGTTTGATATTGCCCATAATATGCAGAATATGGCCCTCTTTGTGCTGTATGCGGTATGCCACACTGATGCTGTCCCCCTCTTTTTCCAGAGACTGGAGGCTCTCCTGCAGCTTAAGCCGATCTTCTTCCACAACAGATGCCGCCATCATATCAAAGCCTGCCGCCATCAAGTCCTCCATGGACTCGTAGCCCAGAATCCGCAGCGCCGCTCTATTGATGCGGGTGATGCGTGATCCGTCCAGGCTATGGCACATAATACCGCAATCCATAGAGGTGAAAATCGATTCCAGCGTCTGGGTTCTTCGAATCAGTTCCTGTGCGTATTCCTGCTCCTTAGTTACATCAATGGCAACGCCCACCGTACCCATTACACTGCCATCCAGATCATATAACGGAGATTTGTAAGTGGTGAGGAGCCTGATCCCGTCCAGAGTCTGGATACACTCGCCTGAGATACAGGTTTCCCTCTTCTCCATGACCATGCGCTCCGACTCGATACAGGCCGGGTCATCCTGCTCCACATCCCATATATAAGCATGGCGGCGGCCCTGTACCTGGGCCTTGGTTTTGTTCACCGCCTTGCAAAAACTGTTGTTTACTTTCTCGTGTACGCCATCCTTATCCTTGTACCAGATCAGATTGGGGACGCTGTTGACCGTGGTCTCCAGAAACTGGCTGGTCTCCCAATAGTCTTTCTGCACTTTGCAGGCCTGCTGCCAGCGCAGAAAACGGAACCGCAGTTCCTCATCGGACATGGGAAGAGTCCAGACATCCTTGATTTGGGCCAGACAATCGGTCAGGGTTTCTATCTGTTTCTTGTCCGCCAGCAGGATCAGTTCCACCTCCGGCGCCTTCCAGCTGATAATCTTTTCTGTCTCAGAGACAGCGTCCATATCCTGCAGATCAGCCAGGATCACATCCGCCCTGGATACCAGTTCCTCCTGAGGGCGGTCGCTCTCCAAAAATATGTGGGTAAACGGCGCCAGCGGCTCCATCTTTTGGATGATCTCAAACCGACTGGCCTGACGGCTTATGAGATAAATTTGCATATGACAATGGTACATAAAATTTCCCCCAATTAAAACGAAATATTTTATATAACTGAGCATACTGCCCCGATTTTCACACTATAATTTTATCAACCGTTTGACGGTATGTCAATAAAAGAATATGCCCTGTCAGGAGAACCACATTATGGATTCAGCATCTCTATGACATATCTCCCCTCAATCAGTTCAAATCCGTTTTGGCGGTAGTATTTTATCAGCGGCTCGTTTTCCGCAATCAGGATAATATACAAGTAGTCCTTATATTTTTCCTTGATAAATTCCAGCAGCTTCTTACCTATGCCTTTTCCCTGGAACTGCGGATCCACGCACAGATAATGGACGTAGGCAGTCAGCTCGCTGTCGTCTATGGCATTGATCAGGCCCACCAGCCTGTCGCCGCACCAGGCGGTGTAAACCGTTTCACAGTGATCCAGGGCCTTTTTCAGCCGCTCCGGGTAATTGGCGGAAAGCCAGTCAACCGACTTAAACAGCGCTTGTAAGTCCTCAGTGGAATACTCTTTTTTGTCTGTGTATTTGATATCCATGCAACACTCTCCTTCGCAAAAAATATCGCTCCTGTAACTGTTCACCATTGACATAAGGAAACGCTTAAGACAGTGCCGTGAACAGCAATCTTCTCCCATATTAACATGAAATGCCGCATTTTAGCAAGGCTTTCTGAGTCTGGCGACAGCCATCGGCAGCTCCTGCCTCGCACGCTGACTGCTGCTGATATAAATCTGCTTGTCTGCGCGGCGGGCATACCATAAATGCTATGTCCCGGAATATTGCATCATACAAGAGAACAGGCAGATGCGATCGCCTGGCAGAGAGCCTGTTTCAAACACTGTGGGAATCCAACTCGGCGACATAGACCGCACATTGCGCAAGTATCCTCGTTGTGGCAGATGCCACAAATGTATCCAGTTCCTCCATGGAAAGATAGGTCTCACGTTCCTTTATTCTGCTCACCCCATCTCTATAAAACCCGGTGATAAACTGCCTGCGCTGCTCGAATGCATCCTCCGCAAAAAAGTCCACATATTTATTGGGGAATACTTCCATGCTCTCATATATCCGGAATGCCTCAAAATCCGGGGTTTTCTTCAGATACATAAAATCCATGTCATACCAGTCCCTCTTAATCTGCCTCCAAAAAGCATCCCGATCCTTGTCAAACAATGCGGAAAACCGGGCCTTGGCTCCATAAACTATCTCGCCGGCCCACAGCTTGTCCGTCAGCAGATGCGTCAGATATCCGAAATAAAACGCATAGGTTCCGCCATCGTAGCCTTTTCGCAATCCTTCATTAAAAAACCGCTCCTCAAAGCGCTCCTCATGCACATCCTTTATTCCGTTCTGATCTATGGTGCGAAAATGGGAGACTTCCGCATCCGGTTGATAGCCTGTGCCGTCCGCTGTGGGGATGCCGCTGTCCGGCGCAATATTCCCCATTATGAACTCATCAATATGCTTTAACCCAAGTTGTCTGTAAATCCCCTGCGCCACTCGCAGATGTATCATCCATGAAGCCATACCTCTTCCTCTCCTTACAGAATATAGTTTCCTTATAGGCGATTGTGAAACTTGCCTATATAATTTCCATGCGGCTTCTAGAAAATGTGGGTCCGAAAAGGCGCCATGGGCAGACCGTTTACGCCAAAGACCGTCACCTCCCCATAGTTTGTCCACAGATATCTGGCCATGACCGGCTCGCTGACTTCCTCGGAATACAGAAAAATCCTGCTGCCCTCAAAGGCGGCCCGGGCCTCCAGGAACACGCCGTCGGCGCCTGCCAACTCAAAGCCGGATATTTTCTCCCCATGGCAGACAAAACCGTCCCGGGCATAGTCAAAGGTAAGTTCCATCCCATTGTCCCGATAACGAAAATCCCGATATACCGGACCGAAAGCCTCTTCCTCGGAGAGCAGATGATACACGCCTGACAGCGCCTGCAGGGCCAGTCTCTCTCCCACGGGCTTTTTATTTTTGGGATGAATCTCATGGAACTGCCCGCAGTCGATGGCCACCGCTATACCCGTGTTTCGAAGCATCCGAAAGGCCCGCATCTGACTTTCCCGGATAACGCACCAGTTCTTGGTGTCCGGGTCATGTTGATATCTGTGCATGGGAAGCTGCACCATGAGGAAAGGCAGTCCGTCATCACCCCAATCCTGTCTCCACTGCCGGATCAGCCCGGTGAACAGCGCATAATAATCCTGGGGCCTGTGATCGTCGCTCTCCCCCTGATAATATATAAAACCTCTCAGTGTGTAAGGCGTCACCCTTTTCAGCATAGCCTCATAGAGCCCTGACGGTCTGGTGAAATTGGCGCAGTTCATGGGGCCGGGATACCGGCACGGCCCTATCAGTTCCTGCACTTTGTCAAAGGCCGTCATGGGCTCTCTCTCATATATGGATGCCGCTTTTTTGTCCCATGCCTCCTGATAAGCCTGATATTCCCGGTACTCCCGGATCTGCTCAGTCTCCGGCTTACGGATCAAATCAGAACTCTCATACTCCTCCACATAGCTTCGGGTGGCCTCCTGGGCCACTATGGCATCCCGGCTCATCCAGCAGCTTGCGGAGGTGCCGCCCCAGTTGCAGCCGATAACGCCCACGGTAACCTGAAGCCTGCGGGCCAGTTCCGCCGCAAAATAAAAACCCACCGCGGACCATTTTGACGCATCCTGCTCCCCGAAACGCTCCCAGCGGGAATTTCTCTCCGCTTCCTCAAAATCCTCACCCATATATGCCTGCTTGGGAGTATAATAAAACCGGACCTGGGGAAAATCCCCGTTTTGCAAAATTTCCTTTCCGCCCTCCGCGTCCTTTAGCTCCAGTTCCATATTGGACTGGCCGCCTGCCAGCCACACCTCGCCCACGGCGATATCCGTAAAACGGATATTCTCCTCCCCGTCGCTGATTTCCATGCCCAGGCCCTCCCCGGCCTCCCGCTCCGGCAGATAAGCCATCCACCTGCCGTCCCGGCATCTGGCCATGGCTGTGTCCTCCCCCAGTGTCACCGAGATCTTCCTGCCTGTGACTCCCTGGCCAAACACACATATCTTCTTGTTTCTCTGCAATACCATATGGTCGCTGAATACCGCCGCCGCTCTTAACATTCTGTCTCCTCCTTGTCTGCCTGTGGTATCGTAGCCATTATACTCCCCCGGACGAAATATTGACAAGTTCTATTCCTCCAAATTAAAAGACCCTTCCCAGACAATGTTACGAATCAGTCCCGGGCTCTACCTGCACTTGTATTTGCTATGGCATGCGGAACAGGAGTTCTTGTTTGACAAGGCGCTTTTGTAAATGGGTTCTAAAGGGATGCTGCAGCTTGAATTGAAGTGTAATAGTAACAGTTCAGACACCCCCTAAAAAACAGCTCGCTTGTTCATTGAAATT
>CAJUCT010000034.1 GCA_910585015.1 uncultured Acetatifactor sp. | reverse complement strand
CCAAAAGGTTTCATTTATGGTGGTGTCAAGTGTGCAGGACATGGGAGTTTAGTTATAGGATCGTAATCGATATGATGCGCTCTCCAGTAACTACTATCAGGTATACTTATTCCTGCCGCCTCTGCAAGCAATTCTCTATCATAAAAATAGTCTCCCGTCGCTCTGATGGTATATATGCCGTCAGGATTATCAGGAGTAATCGTATCAGGATGAACAGTATCTCCGGTAAATATAATCATGCTGTCTTGCTCCTCTTGTGTTACTACTCCTGGACTTGTTTGATCCCCTAAACATGTTTTCCTTTTCGCATATCCGCTCGAATCATCATATATAACCGGATTATTCCCACAGTACGCATACAGATTCAGCCCATCACCCTGGTACACATCCTCCTGCATAAAACGCCCAAGCACAGGATTATAGTACCTTGCCCGCAGGTAATACTGCTCTGCCAAGTTGTCATACTGCTGGCCTGTGTATCGGATACGGTTATGGAACTGCTCTTTTTCCTCAAGCTGCACACCAAAAGCATCATACTGGTAACTGTTCTGAATTCCACCCTGTCCGCCAGTAATCAATGCCATGCTGAGTTGTTCGTCCCTGTGGCAGTAGGACAATTCCTGCCCTCTCTGGAACGCGTCAATTCCCATTCCCAGGTGGTAACTGGTCTTCTGCTCTTCTCTGCCCTCCTCATGCAGAAGTTCGCCATTGTGATATACAAAGCTGGTTCGCTTTCCGTTTTCCAGCAGTTCAAAACGCAGATTTTCCGCGTCATAGCGGTTCTCCTGCAGTCTGCCGTTTTCCGTTTCCACTCTGGTCTGCTGGTGGCGGCTGTTATAGGCGAAATGCCGTATCCCTATGGGATTCCTTTCTTCTACTATACCGCCCTGTTTGTCATATGTAAACTGCTTTCTTCCGGCATTGCTCTCTTCAGCAACAAGCTGATTCTTCTTGTTGAACTGATATACGGTCGCCCCTTGGACATCTGCCTTTTTGATTCTGTTTCCCGCTTTGTCATAGACATAGGAAACAGAGATGCCATTGCGCCGCTCCTCCAAAAGCTGCCCGCGGACATCGTAATGATAGGAAATATCCAGGGCATTACTGCCTGCGGTGTTTTCGGAAGTGATGCCGCCTAGTGCCGCACTCGCCTGTTTACCCGCTTTCGTCGTGCGGTTTCCGTTGCCGTCATACTGGTACGCGAAGGAGAGCAGAACCGTTTCTCCTGCTTTGGTCTCCAGACTGCTGATATTTCCGTCCCCGTCATAGGTATAGGCCGTCTCCACACCGTTGCCGTAATGTATCTGGCTGATGCGGTTTAGGGCGTCATAGCCGTAGCGCACTTCCAGCCCGTCCCCGTTATAGACGCGGCTCCGCCTGCCTAAGATATCATATTCATACCGGGTGCATACTCCTGCGGGGTCTCTTATCTCTGTTATCTGCCCTGCTTTGTCATAAGTATAGGAGATTAAGCGTCTCCCGCTGGAACGCTTCTCCTTCAGCCTGCCCTGTGGGTCATACACATACTCATAGGAATGGCCGTTGCAGACGGCGCGGGTGACCCTGCCCAGGCTGTCATAGTGCCAGGTGCTGATGTTGGGATTCTCCCCTTCCGCGTCTGTGGCTTTTTCATATACGGGCATGCCGAATACGTTGCAGTTCCGCCGCAGCTGTCTGCCGTCACGGTCTATGTGCAGGGACAGGTTGCCTTCGTCGTCATACTGGAAGGTCTCTGTATAGCCCAGCTGGTCGGTTCGCTCACTGACTTTACCGAGGCTGTTGTAGCGGTACTGCACAGAGTTGCCGTTGCCGTCTGTGGTTTTGCTGACCTGTCCGGCAGGGGTATACTCGTATCCTTCCTTTACGCCGTCCGCAAAGCCGATACCGGTGATGCGTCCCCAGTTGTCCACATCATAGGAGACCGGATTCCGGTTTCCGTCCACGACTCCTACGATCTGCCCCCTTGCGTTATACTCATACTGCTGGATGGTGCGCTGACTCTCTCCCGCGGGCAGGCCGGCTGCGGCATCCTGCGCCATTGCTTTATGGTCTCCGGTGCCGGTGTTCCAGTTTCCCTCCCCGGCACCGGCATTCCAGCTTCCGTCTCCCAGACGCCGTATGGCCCTGACTTTTCCATCCAGCCCATAGGAAAACTGTGTTTGGTTTCCGAATGCGTCTTTCTGCGTAGCAGGGCGGTTTTGCAGGTTGTAGGTGAGTTCCTGCACTGTCTCCCCCAGTGCGTTGGTAATACGGATGCGGTTGCCCCGGCTGTCATAGGCATAGGTGTTTCCTTCGCCCTCATCCTCTCTCGGCTCATATCCATAGGGACCGATCTCTTTCAGCAGCTTGTTATTCCGGTCATAGATGTAGCGCGTTACCGCCCCTGCAGGATTTATACTGTGGGTTATCCGGTCTTTCAGGTCATACCGGGCGCTGCTCTCCAGGTGTTCCCCGTCTGGGATTAGGATGTTCATCCGTATGCACCACGTTCACCAGGCAGTCTTCCTCATAGCGGTACTGGGTCCTGCGCCCGATCTCGTCCGTGATCTGCAGGATACGGCCACCCCTGCACTCCACCTCCAGCACGTTGCCAAGGGGCGTAGTAATGCGCTCCAGCCCTTCCTCCCCGTAAGAAAACACAAGGTGCTGGCGGCTGGGGTACTCCACGTACTGGAGCAGCCCTCTCCCGTTATAGACACACAGGGTATGGTCCGCCACGTCTGAGATCATTCCAGTTTCAGGGTTGCTGGCAGGCTGGAGAGGACAAAATTTAGCCATTAATCAAATTAAATTATCACAGTTCCATTCTGGTACCAAAAGTAGAAAATCTTGTACGAAACTACTTAAACTTTGCTCCAATTCTGATATTCCTTTTATATTATCTCTGTAGACTTCATTGACCAAATCATCTTCTGTAATATCTACCTTTTCACAAAAATACTTAATTGGCACTTCATAACAGCGCAGTTCAAAATAAATGTTGGAAAAAGTTTCCATATTAAGAACTTTTTTTAGCTTTACTACTTTACCCTCATTATTATATGTATAACCTTGAACTGTTAAAAATTTTCTTAAATTTACATCGCTAGGAGTCAACTCAGCAGCAAGTTTTACTCCTGTACATAAATTGTTTACTTGTTTTACATCTAAGTGCAATCTATTTCCCTCCTTCCGTTCCAAAAAAAATCCTTATAATCTTTCCTATCGTAGGATGAATTTGCAAATGTGCCATTAGCGCATCTGGATTGTTCTCATCATGGTTCAATAAAAATCCATCTGAGCCAAATATATCATCCCAATGATATGTATTACCTTTTCCTCCTAACCAATTTTTTGAATCCATTGCATCCATGCCTGTTACATTAACATAACCTTCTCCCTGGTATAATCCCAAAAACAATTCTTCCGCTTGAGAACGATTGCTAACAGTTACTGTTCTGGCTCCGCTTTCTAGTTCTTGTGCTGCACTAGACACTTCTTTTGAAGTCCAAGGTATTGTATCATTATCATTAGTTTCCGTCCCACCAGTTCCACCAGTTTGTTCGTTTTGACACTCTTTTGCATATCCACTGGGGTCAAGATATATTACAGGGTTATTCCCACAGTACACATACAGATTCAGCCCATCACCCTGATACACATCCTCCTGCATAAAACGCCCAAGCACAGGATTATAGTACCTTGCCCTTAGATAGTACTGCTCTGTCAAGCCATCATACTGCTGGCCTGTGTATCGGATGCGGTTGGGGAACTGCTCCTTCGCCTCAAGCTGCACACCAAAAGCATCATACTGGTAACTGTTCTGAACCTCACCCTCTCCGCCAGTAATCAATGCCATGCTGAGTTGTTCGTCCCTGTGACAGTAGGACAATTCCTGCCCTCTCTGGAACGCGTCAATTCCCATTCCCAAATGGTAACTGCTTTTCGGCTCTTCTCTCCCCTCCTCATGCAGAAGTTCACCCTTGTGATATACAAAGCTGGTTCGCCTTCCGTTTTCCAGCAACTCAAAGCGCAGATTCTCCGCGTCATAGCGGTTCTCCTGCACTCTGCCGTTTTCCGTTTCCACTCTGGTCTGCTGGTGGCGGCTGTTATAGGCGAAATGCCGTATCCCTTTGGAATTCTTTTCTTCTACTATACCGCCCTGTTTGTCATATGTATACTGCTTTCTTCCAGCATCGCTCTCTTCAGCAATAAGCTGATTCTTCTTGTTAAACTGATATACGGTCGCCCCTTGGATATCTGCCTTTTTGATTCTGTTTCCCGCTTTGTCATAGACATAGGAAACAGAGACGCCATTGCGCCGCTCCTCCAAAAGCTGCCCGCGGACATCGTAATTATAGAAGATATCCAGGGCATTACTGCCTGCAGTGTTTTCGGAAGTGATGCCGCCTGGTGCCGCACTCGCCTGTTTACCCGCTTTCGCCGTGCGGTTCCCGTTGCCGTCATACCGGTACGCAAAGGAGAGCAGTACATTTTCCCCTGCTTTTGTCTCCAGACTGCTGATATTTCCGTCCCCGTCATAGGTATAGGCCGTCTCCACACCGTTGCCGTAATGTATCTGGCTGATGCGGTTTAGGGCGTCATAGCCGTAGCGCACTTCCAGCCCGTCCCCGTTATAGACGCGGCTCCGCCTGCCTAAGATATCATATTCATACCGGGTGCATACTCCTGCGGGGTCTCTTATCTCTGTTATCTGCCCTGCTTTGTCATAGCTGTAAGTTATTAAGCGTTTCCCGCTGGAACGCTTCTCTTTCAGATTGCCCTGTGCATCATAAACGTATTCATAGGAATGGCCGTTGCATACGGCGCGGGTGACCCTGCCCAGGCTGTCATAGTGCCAGGTACTGATGTTGGGGTTCTTCCCTTCCGCGTCTGTGGCTTTTTCATATACGGGCATGCCGAATACGTTGCAGTCCCGCCGCAGCTGTCTGCCGTCACGGTCTATGTGCAGGGACAGGTTGCCTTCCTCGTCATACTGGAAGGTCTCTGTATAGCCCAGCTGGTCGGTTCGCTCACTGACTTTACCGAGGCTGTTGTAGCGGTACTGCACAGAGTTGCCGTTGCCGTCTGTGGTTTTGCTGACCTGTCCGGCAGGGGTATATTCAAAGCCCTCTCTTACGCCATCCGCAAACCCAACACCAGTGATGCGTCCCCAGCTGTCCACATCATAGGAGATCGGGTTCCGGTTCCCGTCTCCAACCCCTACGATCTGGCCCATTGCGTTATACTCATACTGCTGTATGACGCGCTGGCCGCTTGAGGCAGACTGGCCGGCGGCACTGTTTTGCGCCATAACGCCGCTATGTCCCGAACCGTCTCCCGCGCTGTCATTCCAGCTTCCGTCGCCAGGACGCCGTACCTTCCTGAGCATTCCGTCCGGTCCGTAGGTAAACTCCGTCCGGTTTCCATACGTGTCTTTCTGCATGACAGGCCGGTTCTGTAGGTTGTAGGAAGACTCCCGCACCATCTCCCCCAGGGCATTGGTGACACGGATCCGGTTGCCACGGCTGTCATAGGCGTAGGTGGTCCCTGCGCCCCCATCCTCCCCCGGCTCATATCCATAGGGGCTGATCTCTTTAAGCAGCTTGTTATTCCGGTCATAGATGTAGCGCATTACCGCCCCCGCGGGATTTATCCTGTGGGTCACCCGGTCCTTCAGGTCGTACTGGGCACTGCTCTCCAGGCGCTCCCCGTCTGTCCCCAGGATGGTTCTCTTAAGGATGTTTCCTGCCTCGTCATAGGTATACCGGGTCCGCCTGTCAATCCCGTTCTTTTTGTCAAGAACCCTTTCTTCCGTAAGGCGGTCGTCCGCGTCATAACTCCTGCGGATTTCAAAGCCTTTCGGTGTGGTAATCTTCGTCAGGTTGCCGTTCGCGTCATAGCTGTACTTTGTGACGGCAGAGCGTACCGGGCCGTTGCCCTGGATTTCTTCGGTCTTTTGGATGCGCCAGCCGTTTTTATTGTAGGCATAATGGATGACGCTGCGGACTCCCTCCGCAATGACGCGCTCTTCCAGCGTCACATTTCCCAGGCAGTCATAATTATAGCATATTTTCGCTCCAAAGTCATCATTTACTGAGATTAGATGATTATTCTGGTCATAGGAGAAATGGATGCGGTGCCAGCTCTCCGGCTCCCCGTCTCTTTCCACTTCCTGCTGTCCGTATGCCTCCCCAGTTTTGTTGCCCTGGCTGTCATAGGAATACGCGATGACACGGTAAAGAGCCTGATTGCTTTCTGTTTCGGCCTCCTTCACCTTTACCTGTTCCCGGATCTTCCAGCCCAGGCTGTTGTAGCTGTACAGCGTCTCCTTCCCCTCGCCGTCCACTTCCCGGGTTATCTGTCCATGCCCGTTGTACTCATAGGTATGCAGCACATTCCCGTCAGGGTCACGCACTTCTGTCAAACGTCCGCAGCAGTCATAGGCATAGCAGTAGCCCGCGCCGTCATCTATGGCGGCATTATAGGATTCCGGCTGCACCTGTTTTACAAGGTTCCCGTCCGCGTCATAAAACCGCCGTTCCACGCCGCCGTCCGGGTAACGGATGCGGATGCATTTTCCGTCAGGGCTATACTCATAGCGGGTTCCCTCTCCCTCGTCCCCTTGCAGGGCATAACTCACCGGATGGATCCTGTTTGTGATGTCCCCGTCAAAGTTCCTGAATACCCTCTGATGCTCCTGCAGGGGGGATATGATATCCACCACTCTCTCCAGAAAGTCGCGGCGGTACTCATAGCCGCCCTCTTTCTTCTCCCACTGCACGGGCGGGTAGTAAGCCGTCAGGTTGCCCATGCGGTCGTAGAACTTACGGGTAATATATCCCTCCCCGTCCGTGCGGCTGGTGACAAAGTTTCTGGAGTTGTACGCCATCTCCACCGTGCCGTAGGTGTTGCTGACAGACATTCTGCGGCCCACGGTGTCGTAACGGTAGTCGGTCTCCTCCCCCTTGGGCGTGGTGACCCGGCTGGGGTAGGCGCGGTTTGCCTCGTATTCCTTGAGAGTCTCGTTCCCCAGGGCGTCCCTCTCCAGGACGCACCTTCCCATGGAATCGTACTCCTGTGCGGTCTCCCGCCACTTTGTATCATCGATCTTCTCCCTGGTCAGGATCCGGTTATGGGCATTGTCATAGACATACCGGGTCTCCCTGCCGTCCGTATCCCAGGCGCGCACAAGGTCGTGGTTTTCATCATACGCATGGCGCGCTTCGTAGCCGTCCGGGGACTTCTCCCGGATGGTGCGTCCGTAGGCGTCATAGGCCCACTCTTTCCTGTGGCCCAGGCGGCTGATCTCGCCGGTCTTTAAGCTGTCCTCTGAGTAAAGATAAGTCTCACTGGTGCCGTCGTCATAGATTACCCGCTCCTTCAAAAAACGGTCATTGTATTCGTAGGTTTCCGTCTTGCCGCTTTCACTGTAATAAATAGTATTCCTGCGGTTGGCGTCATCATAGGTAAAGGTCTGGTACACGCCGCTGCTGAAGTTCTGGCGGATAACCCTGCCGCTCTCATCATACTCATTCTCCAGATAACGGCTGCCGTTCTGGTCCGTGACTGAGGTGATATGCCCGTTCTCATCGTACTCATAGTGGGTGATGCCCTCGTCCGTATGCACCACGTCCACCAGGCAGTCTCCCTCATAGCGGTACTGGGTCCTGCGCCCGATCTCGTCCGTGATCTGCAGGATGTGTCCGCCGCGGCATTCCACCTCCAGCACGTTGCCAAGGGGCGTAGTGACGCGCTCCAGCCCTTCCTCTCCGTAGGAAAACACAAGGCGCTGGCGGCTGGGGTACTCCACGTACTGGAGCAGTCCCCTGCCGTTATAGACGCACAGGGTATGGTCCGCCACGTCCGTCAGCAGGTAGCTTTCCTCCCCGGGCGCTCCTGCCTGCTCCCGTACTTCCAGCAGGAACCGGGAGGCGCCTTTGCTCTGGTTCACCCATACGCCGTCCTGCTCCTCATAGCATACTGAGTGCCCCGTGACAGTCTCCAGATGGACCCTGAGA
The DNA here is from genome assembly GCA_910585015.1 of uncultured Acetatifactor sp. Classification (GTDB taxonomy): domain Bacteria; phylum Bacillota; class Clostridia; order Lachnospirales; family Lachnospiraceae; genus Acetatifactor. Next base: position 31,141 of record CAJUCT010000034.1, on the reverse strand, counting down.
TGTTCCATATCCTTCGTGTCACGATAGATCCTGCTGGCGTAGGGGAATCTCCAGCCCCTGCCCAGTACCGAGTCTTTAGTTCCTGTGGAATAATACGAACGTTCCAGCTTCAGGGCGGCCGGCACACTGGCAAGCAGAAAATCCGTGGCCTCAATGACATAGATGCCCGTGACAGCGTCCACCGGGTCGCTGATAAATGCATCGAACCCATTTATAAATAAGTTTCGGATAAAACTGCCTACCGGGTCAAAATCCTGCCCGCTCAGGTCGCATCCCACACCCTCTATAATGGTATCCACAATGCCGCCTACAAAGGTCTTGGCCATGTGGCTGCCAAAAGAGCAGCCCTCTATACCGAATACCTTAAGGATCCCATCCCGTATGCCGCTGCCGCCGCTGCCCTGGGCGATGCCTATCCCGAAGTTCCATAGGGCCCTGACGGGGTTTACCTTCCCTGTCCGCGCCAGGTCGTCAAAGATACCGTCCAATACATTGCCGCCAACCTGCATGGCCGTCTTCAGATATTTGGCGCTCTTGGCAAGATGGCTGAATTTTTCCGCCGTCTCCAGAACCTTAAATGCCTTGCCTATGGCGCAGCCGGATACGATGCCGAAAGCAATCTCCACGCCGGCTCTCACAAGCCCGTACAGAACCTCGTTTCCCCCGAATACGTCGTCCCGCATGAAGTTGTGTCCCCGGCTCAGGTCCCCGTTCTGGGAGTTGGCGTAACTGTCTATCCCCTCCCCCACGTCCGCCACGGCAAAAGTAGTTGCAGCCGCCCCCAGTACCACGGTGGCAATAATAACGGCTGCCGCGCCGCCGGTGGCCGCGGTCAACGCTACCGCTACCACCATGGTGGCGAGCGTGGCTGCGGCCTTTACGATTCCCTTCAGGATGCTGGTACGGCTTTCCTCGAATTTCTCCACCAGCTTGTTGCTGACCTCTGTATTGATGCTCTCTCTGTTTGCCGCGTCATTTTCCGTCACGGATTTTGTGAGTTCCTCCAGAGACGGGTTTTCGGCGGCAGAACGATCCGACGCGTCCAGCTTTACAAAGGCCGCTATAATCCTGGCCTCTTCCGTTAAGTCAATCTGGGAACTGCCCTCTCCAACCTGGAGTGTAAGCTCCTCCGCCTCCAGCACCAGTTGTTTGGCAGGTTGTCCCTCTTCCTCGGCAGGCTCGCCCACAGTTAAGTTTTTCTCCGCGTATAAAGTGATTTTGTTGCCTGTGATAAGGGCATTCCCCTCCGTATCCAGATAAACACAGGTCTTGTTCTCCTGATCGGCGGACAGGCTCACATAGGAGGTGGCCATCAACAGTTCCGCCCCGTTTGTATTGGAGAAGGATTTGTTGTCCGGTATCTGCGTATACCCCGATGATGATCCGCCGTCGGATGTACGGATGGCATGAACCGCAACAGCGTCCTTCTCATCATCCCCCGGGAAATAGATATGTACCTGGCTCCCCACCTCCGGCATACAGTAGATAAAGCTGCTCTCTATGGCATAGGTAAAGTATTTCACGTTAGGGGAGCGGTCATATTCCGAATCAATATGAAAATGCACCCGCACACAATTCCCTGAACGCTCTTTTACCGTAGCCGGAATACTCATGCCAAAGATATTCGGGTTCTTTTTGGGCGCGCATAATACACCCTTTTCACGGCTCAGTTCATAGGAGCGCACAAGTTCCCCATTCACCGTCCGATACTGTATCTTGGTGACAATGGCGCTGATACCCCGGAAACGGATCCTCTGGGCTAGGCAGAAGTCATGCCGGGTGACCACCTCCCATTTAAGGGTTTCCTGGGGAAGGATTTCCTGCCCTCTGCCCATGCGGTAATACTGATCCATGTCCTTGATTTCCGTAAATTCCTCTTCGCTCAGGACATACTCTTCCCCAAGGTCCGGGATTCCAAAATAGGCCCGCCCATGTGCCGCATGGCAGTCCGGTATCAGAAAGGTATGGAAATGACTGGCAAGACGCACCAGAAAGTCCCAGTCACTCTCCTCATATTGGAGGAGAAAATCCGGAATTACCGCCCCCTTGGTGACACAATCCAGAATCTCCGCGTCATCCTGGTTTTCAAGCACCTTGTCCATGACCTGCTTATAAGTCGCGTCCAGGTTCAGAAAACTCTGGCTTACCGGCGCAAGAGACCACTCCATGGTGTAGGAAACCGCTTCCAGCCGCAAAAGGCGCAGACCACGCTCCTGCACCATTTTGGCGTCTGTAATCTTTCCGGCATATAAAGTCCTCTCCTGGCCCTCTTTATACACCTTGATATGATCTCCATCTTCAATGCCATGGACGAGAGCTTCTATCTTTTCTTCTTCCATAAGAAGTAAAAGCCTTAAAGAAACATGGTCGTTAAACGATGCATCCATCTCAAACGCTTCTACCCCAACAGCGCCCTCAAAGGGAAGTCGAATTAAAAGACCCTGATAAGCAAGTTCCATACCTTTTTCCTCCTCGCTATTCCGGCTGTCCCGAAACCAAGATTGTCACACATCCGCCATAACTGCACATGATACTGCATCTGCGCAGCAGCACCGGCTCCCCGTTGATGAACACCTTCTCATGCCCCTCCAGCCATTCGCCGTCTGCAGGAAACTGGGCAGTACACTCTCCCACAAAATCTGACTTCATTTCCTCCAGCTTTTCCTCTTCGCTCTTCTCTTTCTCTTTAATCCCCAGCAGTTTTTTGCCGAAACTGATTCCTGCTTTGAAAATAGCTGCTTTCTGATTCCATTTTTTTGTGAAGTAATCCACCACATTATCACGCCAGTCTTTTTTGGATTCTATGATGGCATTGGTCTTTTCTATCTCTGCCTGTACGCCGGGATTCTCCCTGCTGTGACAGCCTCCAAAATTGATAATATTTTCGTTCAGAAGTATATCCTTTACTGTCATCTGCGGTATCTGATGCGTCAGTACCCCATGGGTAGGGCCTAATGCCAGGTAACTTTCCCTCATTCCAAAAGGGCATTCAATCCGGGCGCAATGCACGACATAGGTGGTATCATTTTTGCGATTATCACGAAGTTCCTGCTTTCTGGCCTCCACAGCGTCCGCAGCCGCCTGGGCTTCCGCAGCCGCCGTCTCAAAATCCTTAGCTGCCTCCTCCTCCGCAGCCTTCGCGTCTCTCAAATCCTGCAGCGCGGCCTCCCATTCTTCTTCGCTTATCTCACCATTCATATATTTTATTTCCGCTTCCTGCACTGCCTCATGGGCGGCAGTAGTCTGCTCCGCAGCCGCGTTGACGGCATCCTGCGCCGCATAAAAGCTCTCATATGCCTGATTCTGTGTATCTTCCAGCGCCCCCAGGCTTTGCGCTGTGCCCGCCGGGCGGGGGTCTTCCTGCATAGTGGATTTTATTAAAACCCTATTGGGCCCATTTCCTACAGTTAACTCGCTCATCTACCGCACCTCCACTTCCTCAAAGCATATCCCCATGGGCTTGCGCCGCAGCAGGCTCTCCGCTAAAGGCAGGCTGACAATCGGATCCTTTCTCTGGTTTCCATTTAATAGAAAGAGGTTATGCCGCCCGACTATTCCGGCATCCAAGACCAGATTTTTTACCATTCCGTTGGGGTAATATTCTGTCTGGCTCCCCACTGCGTCCAGCTGATCCATCAAGGTATGTACATACCGATACTGCCGGGAACTCTCCTTATGGATCAAAACTACTTCCTGAAAAAACAGGCCCGGTTCGTATGCATCCAAAATATCCTTGAAACGTCGGGAGAACATTGTCACAGGATGCTGTAGGAAATCCCATCTGGCTTCCCTGCCATCCCCCGCCAGATACAGGGCTACAACACTGTCCAGCTGACCACTGTCAGCCTTGGAAAACACATGCCGGCTGCCATTTATGTCAAAATCACGATAGCGGATGGAACCGGGCAGGTTCCTGTCCTGCGTAATAAAGAAATACCTCATGATTCTTCCTCCCTGTCCAAACGGATTACCTGAAGCTGCTCCGCGCTGATATTTAAGAACGGAACACTCTCTGCCGGGAACACAGCGGCAGAAAGTTCCGCTCCCGCAAGTGAGGTCTGCTCAAAAGCGCATTCCCTAAAATCCGCCCCCCATAGATTACAGCCTTCAAAGCTGCAGCCCACCAATCGGCTTCCGGGAAAACGGCTCCCCTCCAGATTGCAATTTTGGAAAACCACATTTTGTATGGTGCTTCCCTCAAATGTAATAAAGCGCATATCCATATCTTTTATGGTTCTGTTCTCATATGTACCCTTATACCAGTAGCTGAACACCATATTTTCCGGCTTTCGGCCCGTCTTTAAAAGTTCGGCTTTCCAGACGCCGGGAGCTTTCTCCACCCTGTCTGTCTGAACCAGTATTTCTGACTGGTCACGGTATTCCCCCCATCTCAAGATCCAGTAGGGAGATCGGGTGACGGAATCAAAGATACCTTTTCTCTCCCAATCCCGCAGGCGATAGCGGAGAATCTGGCAGATCATATTGTCGATAATCGTCAGTTCGTCAAAAAGCAGATTGCGGATATCATAATCATTGACAGAGCCCCCATACCCCTGATTTGCAGCAGCAAGACAGTTCCATAACTCATCGAAAGGCATGAACAGTTCCTTTACATCCACATACACCTCCGCAGGTTCGTTATCCATATACCAGCTGATGTCGAGACCATGAAGCAAAACCCTATAATTTCTGTTGATCAAATCCGTCTTCAGCAGGGAAAAATACATAAAACATACATACTCCTTCTCCTGCTTTGCCATTTGGTCCCCCAGAAGTTTCATGGCTTTCTCCACCAACGCCTCCAAATCTTCCGCATGTTTCAGAACATGATCTCCCATGCGGCTGCGGAAAGCGGATATCTTTTCCGATATTTCCTCTTTGTAATTCTGCAAAGCCGTCTCTCTGTCCATTTGTCTCTCCCTCCAAATATGCTAGTCGAAGTTCACTTCCGTTCCCTGCAGGATAACATTTCCTTCACAGGATGCTATCTGCCCGCCGCTCAGACTATGCATTACGAATTGCTCCGACACATGAAACGTCACACTCTGCTCCGCATGAAGCGCAATCTCTTCCTGTGCCATCGCTTTTACGATAGACTGTGACTGTATTTTGATCTTTCCATCCGTCTGGATTGTCACCGCCGACAAAGCTTTTCCGCAGGATATTTTCATATAGTCCGGCGCCAATACAAGTTCCTGTCCTGACACGGTGCGCAGATACCGGCTGTCAGGGTCACTCATCCGATCCTCTCCATCCTGCGGCGCGTCGTAGTTACTCACGGCACTCAGCGCGATGGCCTCGGATTCTTTTTTGGAAGGAAAATATATTCGCACGTCATCTCCAATCTCCGGCATACAATACCACCCGCTGCCATCGGAAGATGCGGATAAGGTCGAATAGGGAAACCAGTAATGTGCCCGCTTTGCATTATACCCGTCAATCGCCATCGATACCTGCACTTTTGTTCCTGATACATTCACCACATTACCATTCAGGGCTACTCCGATCAGATGCATGGGATAGATCGCAGTTCTGGTCAAGCCTTTTGCGCTTTGTACCTCATAAGTTCCCTGCATCACCTGACCGACAAAGGAATATCTGTATGCATAGACTACAAAGGAAGTTCTCTGTATTGAGATCGGAGCGAAAATACCTAAAAGAGCTTCTGAGGCTACTCTATATCGGGTGAAATCTGTGGCATGAACCTCTCTGCCGTTGGCTTTCAACTCATAATACCCATCCATATCCTTCTCCATATCCAGGACATAGTGGAAGCACTCCGTTTCCAGAAGCTTAGGGATACCCACATATAATTTCAGCCCTGGCTGCCGACTGTCCGGGGTGAGCATAGCACCTGTCTGTGAAAGCACCCTCTGCAAAAACTCCCAATCTGTTTCTTCATACTGAACAATCAGGCTTTTAATCTCTTTCTCCTGTGCAGCGTAATTCAGATCCGTTTCCCCGTAGTCCGTCAATATTTCCCGCACTAATCCCTCAAAGGTCATCTTGGAATTCTGAAAGGAACGTGAATGCTTCTCCCGATCCATGAGCCAGCTGCGGCTCTTCCCTTCTATTCGCACAGTTTTTACCTGTCCTTTCTCCGACATCTGTATATCCGTCAGAATGCCGGAGAATAGAATCTTTCTGTCCTTCCCTTTGCGCAGAAGCACCTCAAAGTCCTGACAATCCGGGAGCTCAAATAAAAAGTCTTCCTGGGACACACGCGCAAGTATTACCAGCGTACTATGATCGCCCGCCCGGGAATCTATTTCGCATTCCAATACCTCTGCCAGATCTAATCCGGTTACTTCTATATCATGTAGACTGTACATAATATCCCTCCGCTAATTATTGATAATCCTGACCGCATTGATCTCCACCGTTTCCTCAGCCAAAGTAATGTTTCCTTTTGCATCATTTATAAACTGTATCTGTGTACCCGCCGTCACACTCATCATTCCGTCTGTGCTGAAGCACACCGCCTCCGCCGCACAGATCTCTATATCCTCGATGGTTGTGATTTCAGCGTTCCCGTCATTGGTCAAAGTGACTGTTCCCTTTTCCTCCCCAACGGTAAGCTGTATTCCCCCCTCTATAAACTTGACTGCCTTTCCATCCGGCATCGTAATATCTTTTATGTCAGGATTGTACAAAGGGCTGTCGGACGCTGGCGCTGACTCTCCCTGTATGTTCGCGATGGCATATCCTTCTTTTTCATCCGCCGTAGGAAAGAAGATTCTTACCGGATCTCCCTTTTTAGGCATACAGTACCAGCCGCTTCCGTCCGGAGATGCCGCTACTGTAGAAAACGGGAAAAAATATTGTTCCTGATATTTAGTCAGGGCATCCGTTTCCAAATGTACCTGAAGACGGTTGCGGCTGACCGCCGTAACTTCTCCGTTTATGGAAACCCCTCCAAGAGACGGATTATGATATTTAAGAACCCTCAGTCCCTCGGCAAAATATAAAGAATATCTGCTGACCAAAAGTCCTTGCCGGAGGAATCTGTCAACTTTTCCGATGTACAATTCTTTTCCCTTAAAAAGAACTTTTTCTCCCAGCGGGAGAATGTCGTATGCCTCTACCTGATAATAGATCTGCCCCTTCAGTTCTCTGTTTGTCTCTCTGGGCGCGACATCTCGACGCAAAATGTAGGGAAGAGAATCCCAGTCCGCATCCTCCTCTGTATCCATCAATCCGGCTCTCAGGTATATTCCCTGTCTATTGCCCGCAATATATGCATTGACACCGTATGATGAAAGAATCCGATTCAAAAAAGCCCAGTCTGTTTCCTGATACTGCACTGCAATCTGCTCCAGTTCTTTATCTTCTATAGAAAACAGGATCTGACTCTGGGGATAAGGCTCCAATATTTTTTTCACCAACTGATGAGATGTCATCGCAGTATCCTGAAAGGAGCGGTTATTAACCGCGATATCCATCTGGTAACTTTCTGTCAGCGCCTCCAGATGCAGTACACACCTTCCCCCCTGAACTTTTACCTCCAGGCGGGTCACCATGCCATAGAATAACGGCAGGATAGAATCTCCCGGCTCTGCAAATAATCCGATACGTCCATCTTCCTCATATAAGAGGTAATCCTTCCATTCTTCCTGCGTCTCCGCATCTGCGGAAAGTATTCCGTGGCTGCCGGGATTTTCGCTGATACTACATGCCAATACCGGCAGCCTTGTACTCCCAAGCATCAGAAAAAGACTCCCATAGGTAATCGCATCCATGTTCGGCGCCTCCTTTCTAACGATTCATTTCCTCAATCACATACACCATTGCTTCCATCAACAGTCCCATGCCTTTTTGCTCTTCTTCCGGGCAGCTAAAGTTACCGGCATAAATTCTGTCGCCCTTTTGCAGCCGGAAAACTATGTTATATAGGCGTCCCTTTGCCGTAGGGGCTGTATAACAAAAGTATTCCAGATTTCCTACCGCCGCCTTTTTCCCCGGCTTTATGTATATACGCATGTCTTTCATGGCCTCTTTGGTCTGCGCAATCCATTTATCCAGAGACATTTTTGCCTTCGTGCAGGGCATGTCAGACACATTAAATACAACCTTTCGTGTATTGCTTGCCAAAAGAACCATTCCTGCTTCATTTTGTTCCACATCATAGAAATTTTTGATAAAGGGAACTGCCAAACGCCCCTCCAATAATTCCTTCGATTCAAATTCCAACAACAGTGTATAGAGATATTGCCGCCCGCTTCGGACTCCCTCTATCAGCTGCTCCAACGTATAAGTGATCCGTTCTTTGGGATCATACTGTTTCCTCAGCCGCTCCCTTTCTTCCTCTTCTTCCCTTTCCCATTGATCTCTTATGAACCGCGCTATGGATAAATCCAGTTCTTGTTTTGTTTCCTGTTCCATGCCTGCTGCCTCCTTTTTTCACACTGTTAAAGCATGAGCAATGTCCCCTCTTTCTTTTGAGACCGTTCCGGTTCTCCTTTCCTGCCGCCGGTCTCACGCAGGATTTTTTTTAACGCGCTGTATGCCTGCATATTGGTATATTCCTTATCCTGCTTCAGCTTTGCGTTGAGATAAGCGCGGGCCGCCTCATAAGGCATGGCTTCCTTTAACTGCAGGCAGTTAAGGCAAAAAGCGCTGTCCCAGGGATTCGTCACACGATACTTTAATAATTCTTCCGCAAAACACTTGAATATCTGGGGCCAGATACCGGGATGATCAGGCGCGGCATAGGGCGAATAAATTCGGTTTACTGTGTCATATTCCGTCTCATAATCATAAAATCCCGCGTATTCAGTCCTAAGCCTTGCCCCGGACTGAAGTTTGAAACGTCCAAGCTCCAACTCCTGTTCCGCATCCGGTTCCTCTTCATCCACTGCGATCTGTGACAGGAATTCCTCCCCGCTGCCCCCAATGGCCTTGTCCCAGAAATGTACCTTTATATACACCTGTTTTCCCTCTGCCTTACAGGAAACAGGATAGGGCTCGTCCAAAAAGTAGGGCACACCCTTGTAGCACACTATTCCCGGCAGAATCATCAGCCCAGATGCAGTTCCCTTGATATCACACCCTGTCAGGATTCCGTCGCTATAATTTTGGTACTGTAAGTAAAACAGACTCCTTGGAAAATCCCGAAGATTCTCAAGCATATCTTTTTTTAAGAGCCTTTTCGCCTCAAAGACCGGATAAATGTTCTGAAACATATTTCTACCCCCCCTGCGCGCCGCAGGCCATGCCCGTGACGCCGCCTTAATAAACCCTGTTCCTTTTAGCAGATGGCAATCTCATCAATCCGCATAGTCTCCTCCACCCCGATAATGCCAAAATGATGTTCATAAAATATTTCCACACGATACCGAATATCCAGAAACGTATCTATCAGAAACCGGATTCTCTGCTCCAGCTTCCTCTCCTTCCTCAAGCCCGTGTAAATCAGGACTTCATCCGGATATTCATTGCTGTGATATACAATGCTGTCCGCCACCAGGCTGTGAATCATATCAAGAAAGACCGACAGTGTGCTTCCCACCCGGAAACTGTTCAGCCATCCTCCCAGCAGCATTTCCTGATCCTTCCTGCTCATATCCAGGAACACTCTTCTTGCCGTCTCCCCAAAGCCGCCCTCCATGATTTCTTTTGTCAGAAGCCTTTTATGATAGTCTTCTTTGGTCATTCCTCTCCGAATGTCATTTTGGGCCAGCATATGCAGACTTAAGTTTGTCAGGCTTTCCCGCAGGGCAGGAAAATCTATTGAATCCGGCGGAAACACATCGTGAAATATGTCATAAAAACGATAATAGGTGTTTACCCCTATGCTGACATCCTCCCTTTGACCGCCATCCTCCAGCCATGTCTGGTTGAGACAGGGCAATGATAATTCCATATATCCACTTCCCAATGGCGCATGGATAAAACGAAGGTTTTCCTCCGGAATTCGCTCCGCCTCCGCCGCCAGTAACGCTTCCCAAAGATATCTCACAGTAATACACCTCCGCAGTCATACTCCGGATAAATTCTCTGTACTTCGGATACAAGGAAACTTAAAATATCCCTCTGGAGCCAATCCATCTGCCGCCCTGGCCGGAAGTACAGGATCAGCTTTTTTTGTGCATCCCTATCCCTGATCTCATCCTGCACAAAGAAGTTCATGGAATAGGTCTCCCTCCTTCCCGGAAAGCAATCCTCCACCCGGCAGTCCTGATAGCTCACATAGTCCTCCCATCCAAGCCCCTTTATAAAATGTGTCAATTCTGTCTTTGTTAGGATATGTTGATTCCATTTCCGCTGATATTTCTCCGAAAAACTTTCTTTCCGCCCGTTTCCCATAATTGGGAAGGTATAGCGATCAATCCTCTGCTCCTCAGAAGAGCGTATCTGATATATGCTCCATTTCTTTGCCTCACCTGTTTCGCATACAATTCTAAGCTTTTCTCCGCCCTGGCTGATGCTGTGTATGTTCCTGTCATCCTCCACCAGATAAGCATGGTTTAACCCATGCTGTCGCAGAGCAATGCTGTGTTCAAAGTTCTGATGATCCTCACATGGAGTCGGGAAACCAACGGTTTCCAATACAAGTTTCCGGATATTCCACACCGGAATGACATCCTTCTGAATGATTTTGCTGTATTCTCCAAACTGTATTACCACCTGCTTTATTTTCTCTCTGCCGGTGATGCCTTCGGGAAGCCCCGTCACCACCAAATCCGCCATTTTATACAGATACGGCGCATTGACAGTCTGCCAGGGAATACCGTTTCTGGTAAACAAAAGGTACAAGTACGCAACCTTCTCCAGATACTCCCTGTTTTCCTGCAGCCGAACCTCCACCTTCCATTCCCCGGCAGGCTCCTGCGTCTCAATGACGCCCTCAAATACGGGCTGTGCTTCCAACACTCTCCGCAGTTCCAAAAAGTCGCAGCGGAGCATGACTTTCATCAGCGGAAACGCTCCCTCCTCCGTCACCGCTCTCAAAATTTCCTTCATATCGTAAAGTTTCCCGTCCAGATCCCTTTCTTCCATGGGAAACAGGAGATGATGGGACGCGTCAAAAAATTCTCTCTCGATGATGCCGGTCTTTATGTAATATCTATTTTTGTCATAGTCCAAATCCTCTTTTACACGTCTCTCCAATCCCTCATACATCTTCAGGTTTGTCTCATACAGGGACAAAAATACCCCTTCCATCAACTCCTTGAAGGCGACCCGTTCCTTTAGGCTGTCAATGGACTGTATTTCCTTCTGGATCATCTCCTTCATCACTTCCACGCCGTCTCTCTGTTCCGGCTCTCCCATAGCGCAGCACCTACTTTCTTCCGTCAAAGAAATTCAATTCCCAGGTATCATCCTCAAAGTCAAAGAAGGTCTCCTCCCCTTTATACAGAGTCTCCTGATCCCTCAAGATCGGCAGAACCACAAAGCCCCACTGCTCCTTGGAAACCCATACAAAAAATTTCATCTCTCCCTCTACGATAATATCCGTCTCTTCCTGAATCACGGTTCCCGCGTAGGTTTCGTCGATCTCCTTCTGTGTGGTTTTCTCAAACCTGGAGGTGTCATAGGCAAAATAGTAGGTTCTCAGCCTTTTCCCCTGTTCGTCGCTCAGGTACAGATCCAGTTGGTTTCCGATATGGAAGCGGGATATGCACCCGATATGGTTCTCCGCGTCCAGACTCCTAATCAGAATCTTCTCTTTATTTTCATGAGTATATGCCATGATCTCATAGGGCAGGCTCCCCACCCTGTAATGCTCGTTCACTTTCATATATCCCAGCTTGCAGTTCATGAAATAGGCAAGGGCGCCCTCCAGACAGCACATTTTCAGTTCCGTCCCTGCGTCGTCCCGCCGGATGCCCTGGATCCTTTTTCCTGGAACATATTGCTTCAACGCTTCCAAAAACAGCCTGGACTTGCAGGACTGCCCCGTAAGCTTGATCATCTCATATTCCGCCAGCTGTCCGTTTTCAAATTTCTGGTCGAGGAAACGTTCCATCAATCCATAGATCTCCGGCCGCAGAAGTTCCTCTATCTCATGTAAATACAGACATATCTCTGCCTGTCGGGAAATATTTTCAAACTGCCGGGCAGAACTTCCATCCCGCCCTTCTGCACAGAAGGACAGCTTCCATTTATCCAGAAAGATATCTTCCCCTTTATTGGTGGATATTTTCAGTTCATAGCAGAATCCGGCCTGAAAAAACACCTTCTTAATCTGCTCCGCCAGTTCAAAGAGATAATAATAATTATTTTTTACGAAGAAATACTGTTCCCTGCTTCTCCCCTCATACTCCCTGAACCGGGTGGGCAGCCATTTCTCCGCCTGAAGATAACGCTTTTCCAATTCCTCATAGGCCGCCTTCCCCTCCTCGGCGCTTCCTATGGGCAGGGGCTCCTTTGCCAGAAATCCCAGTTCCTCCACTAAACGCAGTTTCAGCAGCTGAAGGATACGGTAGGTCAGGTTGTTTCCTCCCAGATTCGTGTCGCCGTTTTCATACCTCGTCTCCAGATCAATGATATAGGACACCCTGTTATTCTCGATGCAGAACCGCCCTGAGGTTAAGTCCGTGGTTCCCCCGCCGCAGTCAATGACCAGGGCATGATACCACCGGCGCTCCTCATACGCTTTGGCCCGAATCATATTGTGAATGCTGTGGAACAGGACAGCCATCCCTTCATCCAATTCACAGTTGACAGTGTATTCCGGAAGCAGATCCTTAAACAGCCTGCGGAACTTCTCTTTCTGCCGAATCGGGGCCAGAAGCTGGATATTCGTAAAACTGCACTTGAACTGCTGGCGCGCCATTTCCAAAAGGCGGTCTAAATAAGCCCGGAGCATCTCCTTTCTGGGGAACTGGTATTTGTACCCGCTCTTTAATATGACGCTCTCCGCCCGGTCCGCGTCGCTGATCCAGCGCTTGATGTCATAGAAAACCGCGGTGTCTTCATCCCGGTAATTCTGTATGCTCATTTCCTGCGCGTCATAGCCGAATAAAAATTCCGTTTCTCCTCCCGCCTTCTCCCGTACTCCGATCACACTGGGAATAATGTTTTTCCCTCTGGCTGACGCAATTCGCACACTCCCGTCCGGCAGGCAGATACCCATGGTGGTATTGGAACTTCCGAAGTCTATAACCAGCGGCAGATCCGCCTGAGGAATCTGTCTCTCCACAACATCCAGAAGGGGAATCCGCACAGCCTCCGTGTGGCCGGGCATGGAAACATGCTTCCCGTAGTAACAGTCATACAAAAATTCGGAGATCGCCTCACTGGGAAAATACAGGATGGAATACTGGTGTTTTTCCAGCGGACATACCGGCATGTCTTTTCCCTTGAACAGATAGACCCCATTCTCCGCCTCCCCAATGTATAAACAGGTGTAAACCTTGAGCGCTTCGTCCGTCAGCAAAAGGTTTCCGGGGCAGAGCCTTTCATCAGACTTCACCTGATAGCCGTCCAGTTCATTCATCTCCGTATCATGAAAAAAGGTGAGCGTTCCCGGAATATTTACCTCCGGCGTCTCCAAAAAACGAATCTTCTGCTGGTCCAAAAACGCCTGTACCCGTTCCAGTCCGCCTTCGCAAAATTCCCTGATATGCCGGTATTCCTTCTGTCCCCGGAACCGCATAATCAGGCGGATCAATCCGTCCTTGTCCTCATTTTTGGCGGAGGAAACCACCAGACGCTCTTTTCTGCATATCTCCCGCAGATGAAAAGTCGTCATCTTTTCCAGTTCGCTCTGCCTGTAGGTATGTCTCTCCTCCTCTTCCCTACCGTGGTTCAAGGTATAAGTATACTGGCCCATGCCTCCTGCTCCCATCTGCGTACTCTGTTATTCCGCTTCCTGTTCCTGCCCGGCGGCGATTTCCGCCGCCCAGGCTTCCCTCGCCGCGATACCCGCCTGGGCCGCCGCGATTTTAGGCTCAATCCCATCCGCCATCTCCGCCAGTTCCAGACGGTTGTAAATCGCCTGGGCCGCCAGATAGAATGTAATGGCGCTCTCATAGCTGCCCTCTGCCAGCAGTTCATTTCCCTGATTTTCCAAATCAATGGCGTTTTGCTGGTCATTTGCCCTCTGCTCATTATCCAGAGCCCTGTTTACCGCTTCCGCCTCTATCTGTTCGCGAAGGCGTTCTTCCGCCTCCATCTGCTCTTTTTCCAACTCCTCTTCCGCCGCCATCTGCAGTTCCAACGCTTCCTTTTTCCCCTCCGTGAAATAGAGCGCCGCCGCTCTCTCCTTTGCGCTTTTATACAGCGCGATGGCGCCATACAGATTGCCGTATTCTTCTTTTCTTTCCCCCTGGGCAATCAGGTCAAAAACCTCTATATATCCCTCTATTCGGGTCAATTGGCCTTCAATATAAGAAAGCCCCACATTCCCGGCTTCCACTGCCATCTGCCGGGCTGTCATATATAACGCCTGGGCCTTCTGGTATTCTTCCCCGCCCAGCGCCTCGTCTGCCAAAATCACCTGCTCGGCAAGCTTTATATACATATCCGCCTCTTCGTACTCCGGTTGCCGATGCAGGCTGTCCGCCAGTTTTCTGGCTTCTCCATATTCCTCTTCCGCCTTCTGGAAGTTATTGCGGGTGAGATATTCCTCCCCGTTTTCCATACACCTAAGCATGGATTCTGTCTTGGTCTGTATACTGCGGTATCTCAAAAACAGCGTCACGGAAACTGTGATGATTACCAGCAGAACCGGAAGAGCGATCATCAATATTTTTTTAAGGGATATGGGTTTTTTAGGCGACTGATACACCTTGTCCACGGAAGTCACCGCCATGGAGTAATTGTCTATACTCCTGCGGTCCTGCTCCTTTAGGATAAAGTCCTCCGTCTGATCCAAAATATCCTTTGTCTCTTTCGCGTCGTTGACAATCTGAAGAAACTCCTGTTCCCCACACTGCTCCCATACGCCTCTTGTAAGCTGTATAAAAAGATCTCCGGCCTCCAGCTTTCTCTTGCGGGAGATCTGTATTTCCGGCTTTCCTCTTTCCCCGAGAAAGGAATAGAGGTTGTTGCGCTGTTCATGACGCGCCGCCTCATCCAAAACGACGCGGTCCTGTTCCACTAAGTTCTGCGTCAGCGACTGGTCCTTCGTCCGCTCCAAGATCCGGGCATTCCGAATGAGATACAGGCGGCTGTTTCCCACATGACAGTAACGGAGTTTCCGGTAATCTGTCACGGCCACCACCACGGCAACCTTCAGATGCATCCCGCCCTTTTGACGCAGAAGTTCCCCGTGGGCCCTCCGCATATAACGTCCAAGGGGCCCTCTGCCCATGGTGGGATCCTCCGTAAAGTCACGGATTATACTGTCAACCACCAGCCGGGCGCTGTTTATGGAGGGCTCCTCATCCAGGCTGTCCGCCAGCACATAACAGGCAAAGTCATCCATCTCCACATATCCGAAATAGTCCCTGTTGGATAACTTCTGGCCCTCCTCTGACATATGGAATGTCTGGAATTCAGAATTGATTCTTCTCATTTAAGCCTCCAGCCTTTGCAGCAATATGACGCTTCCGTTTTCCCTCTGGGGATTGTTCTTCTGATCCGCGGCGCTGACCATGCGCTTTGCCAGTTCCTGCAGAGAAGCGGTATCAATCAGAATGTCCTCTATCTCGCTCCAGGAAAGTTCCTCAAAAATCCCCTTGCTCGCAAGAAGCACTTTATCTCCCCGCTTTAATAATATGGGCTGCTGACAAATCTCGACTTCACGGAAACCGTCCTGTCCGAGATAATTCCAGACCCTTTTCTCTTCCATACTCCAAAGGGTATCCTGTTTTGATATCTTCCCGTCTTCGTATGCCTGCGCCGCCAGCACATCTACCGTCTGTCCCTTGCTCAGGGGAATAATCTCTCCGCCCCGCAGGATAGCGATGCGGACGTCCCCCGCCACTGCGTAGTACAGCCACCCGCGGCTCAAAAACACTGCACCCGCGCTTGCGCCCCCTCTGCGCTCTCCCACCGTTCTCTGGATGCGCCTGCTGGCCTCTAAGAAAGCGGATCTGAAAAAATAAACGGGATCGTTTAACTCCTGATACGGTTCAAATCGGTCAAGAATGGTATCCGCCGCTATCTGCGCGCAGACGGTGCCTGTGTTGGCGCTGCCGATTCCATCCGCGATCACCGCCATGGTGCCGGCCCGGTTAGTCCATGTCTGCGCAATATCCGCCTGTACCTGACGTCCGCCCGTGGTCTGGGCAATGCCGATTCCTGATTCTTTCCCTTCGAAGCGGGACTTGTCTCCCCATCCGGACAGACAGCGGCAGAAAAAGAGTATTGCGTATACAAGGCCGGCCCCTATCAGTATTGGCATACCGCCTGTCATTTCAGATCCCCCCAGGAGAAATTTTTCCCGCACAGGGGCACAAACAGAAACCGGCTTTGTCCCAGGCTGATGACATCATAGGGATTGAGTTCCATCGGCACATAGACGGGCTTATCGTTCAAGTAGGCGATCCCTGCGGAATCCCCGGGAAGAATCATGGTGTTCAGATTCTTGGGGTCGTACACGATGATGGTATGGTTTTTGCGATCGATCTCGTTGTCGCCCAGAATCTGAACGTCCATATCGTCTCCCCGGCCCACAAAATTCTTTCCCTCATGAATTTTGTAATCCATGCCCACTCTCGCCCCTTCGATGCAGATCATCCAGCCGCACACAGGACGTACTGTCTCCTCCAGAATCTCCACGGGAGGCTCAAAGCCCAGCGGCTTTTCCGCAAAAGCCTCATCTTGCGTTTTCATATTGCAGTACGGACATATCTTCCCATAACGTCTGGGATTATAAATGTGTCCATTAGGACATTTCGCCAAACCCATTCTTTCTATCTCCTGTCTTCTCTGATATAGAGCAAACCGCCGCTCTTTCATCACGTCAAAAGCAGCTTTGTATTCGCAATGTAAAGGATATCTCCCGCCACAACCTTACATGGGCGATGAATCACCCTGTAGCATTCTCCGTCTTCCACTTTTCTCACTTTTACGCCGTTCTGGGAGTTCAAATCCTCCACATACCACTGGTCCAGACAATAATTCAGCACAGCGTGCTGGAAGTCGATGAAACTGCTGTACTCACAGTCCGACAGGTCGATATCCAACTCCTGATCCTGTCCGGCTTTTCCGATAATCTGGGAGACTTTTCCCTGCAAATCCCAGGACCTGATGGGCTTTCCCTCTTCGTCCAGCAGAATCAGCCTCTGTATTTCGTGGGTATGAGAAGCTTCCGTCTCACATGCAGAAATCTCCTTTCTGTTTCCCAATGAGAAGATATCATACAGTACCCATGCCATCCCGATTATCACCACAAGCAAAAGAACAGGGGTGACGCGCCACGCCCCTATCTCCTTGACAATGGTGTAAATAAGGACAAATCCGCATAGAATAATCAGAATATCCAATATTCTCTTAATTCTTCTTCCCTTCGCTTCCCGACGCATCTCTTTTTCCCGCCTCCCGCATGTTTCCGGTTCCAAAAAAAGCTGCAAACATTTCCTCCGGCTTGATAGGTCCTTCCGGCTTTCTTGCTTTTCTGTCCTGATAGGTTTCCATTCCCCTGCCCGGCTGAAATCCGAAAAATCTCTCAAACTGCCCCATATCCGGCTTTCTATCCCCAAACGGCCGGTCATCGTTTTCCGCTTTCCCTCCGGTATCCGCTGCCTTCCGGGAATTTCTCAGGCATTCCTCGTCATATTTTTTACGGCGTTCTTCATTTTCCAGACACGCATAGGCTTCCTGTATTTCATACATGCGATCCAGCCTGGCCTTGTCATCCTTTACCACGTCCGGGTGATACTGCTTGGCCAGTTTACGGTATGCTCTTTTTATTTCCTCCGGCTGGGCCTGTCTGTCTATGCCCAGTATTTTGTAATAGTCTTTCATCTGCCGCCTGTCCCTGTATTTGCCAAGAGGGACCGCCCGCAAGCAGGCAGCCCCTTTTTACGCGTTTCCGCCAAAGCTGCGCGCGGAATCATCTTGATTTAGGTGAGGCTGTATCCGCCCTCTACGGATACCTGCGCCATCTTATCCTTTTTCTGCTTCATGGTCAGCGTAAAAGTGCCGATCCCCTCCACGTCCCCATAGTTCTCCTTATAGTCCACGACGAAGGCGTTGGAATAGGTGTACTTACGCACCACCTGAGAAGCGGCAATCACTTCCACTGTGACCTTGCGGTAGCAGTCGGAATTTTCTGCCGGAACCAGCGCCCATAAACCAAGCTGCCTGGTGCCGTCAAAGGGATCTCCGTCCACAGCCGTGAGTATCTTTCCCGTGACGGTTACGGTGCTCCCCAGATCTGTGGATCTGGCATTGCTGTCCTGCGGAATATCCGTGCGGACCTTCACGCCGGTAATGCTTGTTGTTCCCAATTCAATTGTGGTATTTCCCTCCATCTTTAATGTAAATCCCATAACTATTCTCCTCTCATCTGCTATGTACACTGCGTTTCTCTTTTTTGAAGCTGTCGGCTTACTCGCCGCTGAATCCGCCTTCGAACTTGAGGCTGGCCATCTTGTCCTTCTTCTGCTTAATCAGGAGACGGAATGTACCCGCGCCGGTCTCATCCGTAAAGTCCTCCTCATACCCCACCACAAAAGCGTTGGGAATGGTAATCTGGCGCACAATCTGAGATGCGCTTACCACATCGATCTGCACCTTCCGGTAGCAGTCAGCCTTCTCCGCCGGGATCAGGGACCACTTTGCAAGCTTGCTGGTGTCGTCCGCAGCTTCCCCGTTCACAGCCGCCAGGATTTTACCCTCGATCAGTACTGTCGAACCCAAATCTGTTGATCTGGCATTGGAGTCATGGGGAATATCAGCCCCAAACTTAATGCCGGTGATGCTTGTCTCCATTAACTTGACAGACTCGCTTCCCTCAATGCTTAATCTTACTCCCATTTCTGTTTCCTCCTTTATTGTTAGAGATTATTCATTTCCAGCTTTCCTTGTAAGCTGTACTTTCAGGTTTTTAGTTGTGTTGGCAAATGTCACCAGCACATCACAGACTCCGTTTATCTCGTCAATACTGTAGTCCAGTTCGTCCCCGTCCTGAAGAATGGAATTGACATACTGCCTGTCCGCATCCCATTTGCTCTTCTGGCTGCTGGGATTGTTGCTGAAAAATGTCAGGATCTTGTCCTGCTTGAAATCTGCGCTGTAAAACCGCAGCATCCGCTCGATATAGGTAACTACAAGAGTCTTGTATATGGGCTCAAATTCATTTCCGTTGCTCAACAGGTTGCGGGCCTTATATACGGTAATATTTTTAATATTCTGACCTTTGTACTGCGCGTTATCCGATGAAAATACAAAGCCAAAGCCGGTGCGGTTGATGGAGTTCTTGATGGCGTTGGTAAAGCCGGAAATTTCTTTTGTCATGCTGGTAGCTGCCAGAAGCGCGTTGTCATTGGCCTCCACATCAAACCGCACACCGGGGTATTCCATGCTGGTATTCCGGAACCGCTGCTTCAAGAATTCCGGGCACTGCCATGCCGCCACAATTCCAGCCGCTTCATATGCCGCCCCCACATAGATGCCCTCCAGCCACATTTTCATCACATCGTCCTTCTCCGCGGAGAGGGATACATTCCCCTCCTCATCCATGACCATCCGCTTATCCAGCACCAGACCGGATTTGTCTTTAGGAATAATGGTGGCGTTGGGAATACACGGTACTGCGAACTCGCTGTAGGACTTCTTCATAAGCGGCGCGCATTTCTCCTTAAAAATGCCTATTCCCTCTGTGGCGACATAGTTAAAGGTTGACTCCTCGCCGGAACAGAAGCTGAAAAAGGTAGTAATACGGTAAGGCTCTAACGCGTTCATCAGTGTCGAAACATTTTCCATGGTATTATTTCCGCGTTTTTCTTCCTGCTTGTTTCCTGCGAAACGGATTCTCTGGAGCTTGCCGCCCTCTGTCTGGTTCAACTCCACATCCGGTACGATGCCAAACCAGATCGTGTTGTCAAACGCATTCTTGTCATTGGTGGTATTCAGATATGTAATCAGCCGGGGCAGGTTGCTGGCCTTTACCATCATCTCCAGAGGCAGGTTTGTGATCAAGAGCCTTGGCTGCATCCCCTTTTCCTTAACCTGATACTGGTCAAAAATGTTTATGAAGAAAATTTAAGACTACCAAAGGACCTGTCTGAAGTATGCCGAGGAGTGCATTCTTGAAAATCTGAAATATCTGGATAACTATCTGCCATGGGCTCCCACGGTACAGGAACTATGTCGATAAGTCATGAACCACCAGTTCTGCTGGTGGTTTGTTGTTGGCCCCACGGGGCTATTGCTACTCTTCCGCCTAAAGGTGGTTTGACAAACCATTACCTTATTACTGATTACCGCTTAAAAGCGCTCTCTGTTACTTCCCAGTTTTTCCTTCCATTCAATCCCTTTCAAACTGTTCTCCCTATATACTTCTTGAGCGTTTCTTCATTTATTTTTCCTAGCTTTTCGAAGTAATATCCCTTTGCCCCAAAATGTCGGTTGTACCTCTCCCTATATTCTGGATGCCTGTCAAATATTATCAACGCACTTTTCCCCTTGATTCTTCATATCACCTTCAACACACACGATTTTGCTGAAATCGACATATGCATATGATCTGGCATTGTTGCTACCTTTATGATTGTAACCTTCCACAGTATTTGTTAGTCTCCCCAGTTCTGCTGGGGAATTTATACTGTTTCATTAATATTCTTTATAAAAAGATACCAGATAGGAAATACAACTATATTATGTGGTATGTTCCTATTTTATTGTACAAAATGCAGTATTAAAGTTGACAAATATTTACAAATTATGTTATCATATTGTAAAGTATTAAAAAGGGTGGAGACGCTTTATGAGGCAGAAACATAATAGTGAGTCCACAGAATGTATCGCTCAAATTGCCCCATTGGTTAAAAAGATAATAAATGTAGTGGGCGAACAATATGTGGAAGAAGAAAAGTGGCTATCTATTCTAGAAGAAAAAAATTTGAAAGTAACTAATGTTTTACCGACACCATTGCAAATTGCAAAATATTATGGCATAAGAATAGAGTATAAAAAAATAGAAAGTGAAATTCCTTCGTATTTTAAACGGGAAAAACTGACAATTTTTGTCTCAAGTGAATATAAAAATAAAACATATGCCACATCAAAACTCGTAGCACACGAGTTAGGACATTTTTTTATGGATAATAGTGAATTATCAGCAATGAATGATGATGCTTTAAATGAATATTTGCCAGAAGAAGAAATGAAAGAATATAGGGCAAATGTTTTTGCCATTTTATTGATGCCGCAAATAATGGGAGGTAAATCATGGGAAAATTTATCTCCTAAATTGTTAAATAGAAAGGTATTTAAAAATTTAGTAGATGAATACAAGTGATACTTGTTTTTTGACAAAAAAATCTTCTCTATCATGGTATAATAAATAAAAAAGAGTTGATTTTATGAAAAAAATTATTCAATTTACTAACTATTATAACAAATATGCAAAAGGTGAAAAAATGGAAAAAAGAGAAGACTATAAGAAATTTTTAGAAGATATACGGAAAAAGCCGCATAGTATTGAAGATATGCCAGATAGAGCGAAAGATGTATTGGAATTTTTTCAAATAGATGATTTTTCTTCTGGTGTTCCAATTGTTAGGATTTTGACAAATTTAGGATTTGGAATTTTTCAAAGCAATTTGGAGCCTAGTGGTCTATCGGCATATATAGCTGTTAATCCAAAATTTGAAAGTGTATATGGAGCAAGTAAAATAACATGCGTAAATTCTAATGATAATGGAGGGCATAAAAGATTTGCCTTGGCGCATGAACTAGGACATTATCTTTTTGATTTTGACGATAACAAGACTTTAAATTACTATAATACATATTTTGTTGATAAGGATGATGATAATCCAAGCGAAAAACGTGTAAATAAATTTGCAGCAAATCTTTTAATGCCAAAGAACATGTTTCTAGATAAATATAATGAATACAAAAAACTGCAAAGTAAGGCAGATATAGTTAATGCATTGAGTAAATATTTTATTGTTTCGTCCACAGCAATTCTTAAAAGATTTTGTGAACTTGGGATAAAGGAATTCGGAGATAATATGGGGATATAGTATTGGAAAACAGAAAAAGGGACCTAAAAAAAGACGAAGAATTAGTCAAAAAAAATTTAAACAAAATTCATAGTGATCAACGTATCGAATCGGATGAAGGGTTATTACATAAAAGTGATACATCTAGTTTGTCTAAACATAATAAACAATATACAGCATTATTGAAAGCTTATGTAAAAGATTTTATGCGAAACTCTAAAAGTAAAAAGAAGAATAAGGAAGATTTATTCAAAATCGCAAAAAATTTGCTTATATGGGTTCCGATATTTAGTGGACTATTTATAATTGCAGCATTATGCTGTTTAGCTTTAAACTTAATCGATGTGGTAGAGTCTCTGCCTATCTTGTTTACTGCGTTAACTTCGCTGTTGGGAACTTTTATGGCAGTTCCTCAAATGATCACAAAGTATCTATTTAATGAAAAGGAAGAAGAGAATTTAGCAACAATTATTAGTAAAATTCAAGAATATGATAGAGATATAAGAGGGGATTTATAGAGAATATTATAGGTGTTTAAGCCAGTTAGTTGGAGATGGTCAAGCAAGAATGGGTTCTTTCGAGCACATTGTGCATTTTCTGTTCAAAATCATGAGAGGCTGTAAATTTTCTGTGTCTACCGAGGAAAAATCCTTCTGGTAAAATCCAGATATGTACATTATTCTGTCGAATCCTAGGCTGGATTTTGTTGTCGATTTATCTTGCTGATTATAGTATTACCAACCTGCACGACTTTATACAGATTTTTCTAATTTTTTGCACTAAAATAAAACATCCTGGCTACTTCTTTTCGTGGGCTCTGCCCACACCCGGCCTCTGGAATAAGGATGGGGTTTTCTGACTGTACTATAGATGCCGACGGGATAAGGATGGGGACAGCGGCATTCCTTTCAGGGTGCGCTGCCCCAGATTTTCCTAATGATGCGGAGCTTCTGTTTTACAGATACTGGGTCAGCCGCTCTCCATAGAGGACTGTCAGCTGGTTGAGTACCTGATCCCAGTTCCGGTATCTCTGTGTCCATTTCTTCGCCACATTCAGGCTGGCCAGATAGAGCATCTTTTCCAGTGAGCTGTCACTTGGGAACACGCTCTTTGTCTTGGTGACTTTCCTGTACTGGCGGTTTAATCCCTCAATTATATTTGTCGTGTACATGATACGGCGTACTTCGTCCGGGAACTGGAAGAAAGGGCAGACATCGTCCCAGTTGTTCTCCCAGTTGCTGACCGCATAGGGGTACTTCTTTCCCCATTTCTCCCTGACATCTGACAGTGCTTCCAGCCCGGCTTTTTCATTCGGGGCATTGTATACCGACTTGAAATCAGACGCGAACTTCTTCCGGTCACTGTAGTTCACATACTTGAACGAGTTGCGCAGCATGTGGATGACGCACCTCTGGATTTCGGACTGGGGGAACACGGCGCCGATCGCCTCCTTGAATCCAGGGAGCCCGTCCACACAGAAGAACAGCACATCCTGCACTCCCCGGTTCTTCAGATCGTTCAGCATTCCCAGCCAGAACTTCGAACTCTCGTTGGCGCCTACTGTGATGCCCAGGATTTCCTTGTACCCTTCCGTCGTGACGCCCAGCACCACATAGGCCGCACGGCTGAGTATCCGCCCGTCTTTCCTGACCTTGTAGTGGATGCAGTCCATGAACACGAATGGATATACCGGGTTCAGGGGCCTTGACTGCCATTCCCGGATCTCCGGCAGTATCTTGTCCGTGATCTTGCTGACCATCTCAGCAGACACCTCTATCCCATAGAGGTCCTGCAGCTGGTCATGGATGTCCCTGGTGCTCATCCCCCTGCCATAGAGCGAGATGATTTTTTCTTCGATTCCTGAGACGTCCCTCTGGTATTTGGGGACGAGCTTCGGCTCGAACTCACCATTCCTGTCCCGGGGCACATCGATCTGGAACTCGCCGTACTGGCTCTTGAGGTTCTTGGGGGAGTGGCCGTTGCGCTTGTTTGTGGTCTCCATATTCCCTTTCTGGTTCTTCTCATAGCCCAGTGTTGCGTCCAGTTCCGCCTCCATGAGCTCCTGGAGGATGTCCTTGAAGCCATCCCTGAGGAGGGTGTAGACATCTGCCACGCTGTTTAAGTTGTTGTCTGCAATAATCTGTCGAATCTGCTCCTTTGCTACCGGCATAAAAATACTCCTTTTCGATAAGAATTTTCATATCTTGATTCTTACCAAAAAGGAGCCATTTTTTACCAAAGACACAAACTTTTTTACACTACCAATCATGATCGCGCTTTTCGCAGTAATATTTGCATTATAAAAAATTTCATCCCGAAGTTCCCCCAATCAATGTAATCTATTGAGAATTATATAAATATCGTTGCGTTGTAGTATCTTCCATTATCGTAAGTTTATTAAATATAACTTTTTCCCAATCTGCTTCTCTTTTATCATATACTTCTAATATCACTTTTGCATTTTCAATATCTTGCGCGTATTCTTTTTTTTCTCCATACCCTGCTGATACTTTTTCCTTTTTTAAAATTGCGTTTTTTAAATATATCTTCCCTCTTTCATACTGTTTTTTCCAGAAATAGTTATAGCCTAAAATAAGGTTTTGACAGACTGCGTCTTCGTGATCCACTTTCCAATCTTGCTCGCTCTTATTTTCACACAGTAATGCGTAGGTATTAAAATCTATTTTTGCATACAGGTCAATAATTTCTTCTTGTATTTGAGGTAATATAACTGTATCACAAACATTAAGTAGTTCTTCGTTTTTATAAAACATTTTTTGTGATATTTTTTGCTTATAAGCAATATCTGTATAGATATTACTTATAAGGTTGGATTTGTTACTCCATTTCAAACGCATGTTTTTTATATGATGGTAATTGTCACAATATATCCATACTGGAGATATTACCAACTTTATTTTTATCTCCTCAGATCTTATTTCTCGACAGATCATCTGGATATGATGCTCTTTAAGCCTCAGCAAAGAACTTTCTTGTAAATTTTTTTTAAAATCTTCGCATAGCAGCAACTTTTCCAATTGTTCATTTATATACTCATTTGCCTGCCTAGAGGTAATCCACTCAATTTGTTTTTCCATTCTCCACAATCTCCTTTAGTCTTCTATGAATACTTGGCAATTTGTTTTTAACTCTGTTTTTTCAGCTTTATATTCTTCGTTTTTATTGTTTCATTATTGTCATTTAACGCTATATGGAAGTTTTGTTCCGTTGCATCCTTTTCCAATACATAAAGCATATTTCTAACACTTTCTTCCATATCCGGCCCTTTATTTTCTAAAACGCTTAATATCTCCTCTCCCTTCCTTAAGTCTAAAGCAAACATCGGATCTATTACACCACCGCAGGACTCCCTTAGAATTTTAGTCTTCTGCATCTCTATAACTGCTTTTTTTATATACTCTTCCCCTTTCTCATACTGTTGTTCCCATAAACTGTTATAGCCTATTGAAAAAAGCATAACTCCTTCACAAGAAGACCCATATTTCAAAATCTTATCGCCTCTCGTTTCACATAATCTAGCGTATATATAAAAATCCATATTATCAAAATATTGTAAGACCTCTTTCTGCAGTTGAGGAAGAATACCTTCCTCCCATATTTTTGCAAGTTCAGAAACATCATAATATGTTTTCAGCGACGCATTTTGCCGATAGGCCGCATCTGAGTAGAAATTTCTTCCAGCCACGGTGGAATTTGTCCGTTGCAAATGGATTGTATCGCAAAAGAACCACCCTTCTTGATAAGTCCATGCGGGAACAATAATCATACCAAGCCTTGTTGTACCATGTATTATATCTTGATATACCATTTGAAGGTGATGTTCTCGTATTCGTACCATGTATTTAGGCTTATTGGGACGTGCGATAAATCCCTTTGTTGCTAAAAGTTGTTTTATCTGTTGCCAGATGTATTTATTTGCTTCAACAGATGTAATAAAAATAGTTTCCTCTTCCTTATCCATATTAGCCTCCTTTGACGAAAATATCGCATTAATCGTCCACGCTCTTAATCATATATTATCTAAAAAGTATTTTGTCGTGGCATAGTCTGTCCGGGATTGAACTGCCAATGCGTAACGCTTGCTACATTTGTTTTTCCCGTGGGACTACCTAATACATTACTTTGATTTCTTTCCATCTGTGCTGTACCATATGTACTTCCTGCCACAGTATGACCTGTTTTTATATCTCCAAAATAATAATTATTGGGATTCGCCATGTTGTTTGTACGGTTGTTTTCTCGTATAAGCAAATCTGGTCTTGAAGAACCGCTTCCTCCTTCATGTTCATTTCCATTTCTATAATAAGTCTCCACCTTAACATCTATTGTAGTAAATCCCTGCGAGTCAACCCAAAGTTTCATTTGATCTGCCACCTCAGAATGTACAAGCGTTCCATGTGTTCTAGCGGTTGCTCCTCCTGTATTTGGATCTACCTAATTTAAAAGCATTTGGTATTTTTGCATAACCTTATGAATCTCTAAGTCTACTTCAGCACGCGCCGCCGCGTCTACAGATGATAATCCTCGAGCTTCGTTTTCTTTTCGAAAACGTTCATAATTGATTGCATCTAATGCTTCTTGAGGTGTTTTTCCTTCTTCACGGTATCTTTTATATGCTTCCTTTTCGCATCTTGTAAAATGCCCATTCGGATCAGCATAATACCCCGGATTATTCCGGCAGTAAGCATACAGATTCAGCCCATCTCCCCGATAAGTATCCTCCTGGGTAAAACGCGCTATCACAGGGTTATAGTACCTGGCTCTCAGGTAGTACTGTTGGCTGATGGAGTCGTACTGCTGGCCATTGAATTTGAAACGGTTCTCCACCGTCTCCTCACAGAGCGTCAGGTTCCCCCATGCGTCGTATTCGTAGCGGTTCAGGACATCCTTCCCCTCTGCCACATGGGTGATACTCCCCATCTCGTCTGAAGCATAGTGGTAGTAGGTTCTTGCGCTCTCCGCGTCGGAGGCGATGAGTTCATAGCCCCGGATATGGCGTATCTTGTTATCTCCGTTCTCCTCCATTACCACTTCCTGCCCGCGGAAGATGAACTGTACCAGTTTTCCATCCTCCTCCATCTCATGGCGCAGGCCCTCCGCGTCATAGCGGTTTACCTGCACATGGCCGTCGAAGGTCTCCACCTTCTCTGTCCGGTTGAACAGGTCGTAGGTGTAGCGGGCCTTGTCATCCGCTGTGAGGTTCCCTGCATTGTCGTAGGTAAATGTGGTTTTCACTCCCCCTTTCGTGTATTCGGTCAGGTGGTTCGCAGGGTCGTACTTATAGCTCTCCTCCACTCCTGCCGATACCCTGCGGCGGCGGTTCCCGGCTCTGTCGTAGTAGAGCTCCTCGGTATAACCGGGGTATTCCACTCTTGTCAGCTGGTTCAGGCCGTCGTAGGTGTAGCGGGTGTTTCCGCCTGACTGCTGTTTCTCCGTCCGGTTCCCGTTGTGGTCGTAAGTATAGTGGTTGTCCGCCAGTACCTCGTCTCCAAGCAGGGTTTTTAGGCTGGCCAGGTTCTTATCCGCGTCATAGGCGTACTCTGTGTACAGGCTGCCGCTCTGCAGGCTCCTGATGGCTCCGTCGGGATAATAAGTGTATTTAGCCAGTATATTACCATTATCATTTACACTTTCCAGAATGTCAATCTCATTATTGTATATAATCACTTGAATTTATATAAACCATATCTACTAAACAAGTTAATAATTCCATACTCATCTTTATCATGCATATCAAAGGCTAGTTCATTTCGTTCAAAATCGTTCTCATTTGGATCTGTATAAGAAATATGGATCATCTTACCATCTTGTTGAGTAATTAGCCAATAGTCATAGCTTTCAAATAACCCGGTCATCTTTAAAACAGAATCTTCTATAATCAATTTTGCAAGCTTTTTAAGGGAAATTTTATGATCTTGCGTAAACATATGTTGCCTTTCTTTAGGTAATAGTATATCTGTTTCCTCCAAAAGACATTGCCATTGATCTATTGCATAATCAAAAACTTCCTCCACAAATCTTTTTCCAAAATTCATTATAGCGGGACGTACTAAATAGTATTTTGGAATTTCTGTACTTATTTTTTTTTGTTCCATAAAGTTATCAAATATATTTTGATGCATTACACAATACTCCTCTATATTATCAAGCAAATTTATATAATATTCACTCACATGCGAAATCAATCCATTTTTACTCATAATTACTTCTCTTAACCCTTTAGTAATCTCAGAAATAGCAACTCTTTTGTGATTCTCTTCAACCAAAATCTTGTATTCAGAGTGACGGTCAAAAAAGCACAATTCCAAATTTGCAGTACAAAATGCTATTGTCTTTGTAAGTGTCTGGACTTCCTTCATCTGCTCCTCAGAAAACGTATGTGTCAGAAACTGGACTTCTTTAGAGAAGGGGGTTCTTACTTCCTTACCCATTTCATAAATGCTGAAAAAAGTATTTATAGAACTGTCGTATACATTTTGGATAAATTTTTTTCCGAATTCAATTATAGCTGGATGACTTTTAGTACATTCAGGTATTTGATTATTCATATCAATTGTCTCCTTTATATTTTTATGCTATTTTTTCTCTCCAGGTATTCTTGATGGTCCCATAACCCCTTGTGCATACATGTCTGTCACAGCATATATAACTACTTGACTTGCATAGCTTCTAACATTTTGCATGTTTGCATTCGATATGGCACCATTAATAATTGCATTGTATGCGATATACGCTTGACTATCCATGGTATTAGAAGCCCCACTTAAACGTAACTCCTTTTCTGAGGTCACTGAATCTGGTCCACGATGAGGTATTCCCATCGAATCCATATAATCATCTGATATTGCAAAGGCAACTCTTGAATTATATCCTGCCGAACCCCGAAAAGCTGCTTGTTGTAAAACATGATGCCCCTTCACATCACAATATTTTCCACCTCCTGGTGGAAGTTTTAAGGGATTATTTCCTGTTGCCAGAGCATACGCTTGAGAAGCAGTCAAACCACTCGCACGAGCTGCATCATATGTTTTCCGCTCCTCTGTAGTTAATGAAGATTTTCTCCCTGAGTTATTTTCTACTCTATTACTATTATCCGGTGTGTTTACATTAGGGCCATCTACTCTATTTGCATAATTGTCTATTACTGGCCCCGGTAGGGTTAATATCGGTTCTGGCGCAGATAGCTCCCGAAGCTGTTGGGCACTTTGCATCTCCTGCATTGGGTTAATGATTGGCGGTTCCATTACCGGACCTGGCAATGCCAGTAACGGCTCCGGAGCTGGCAGTAGGGGAATCCCTCTCTCCTGCCCATCATTTGAATGCTTGCCATTTGCATCCTTGTCACAGCTATGCCCACTCGGATCAGCATAATACACCGGATTATTCCGGCAGTAAGCATACAGGTTCAGTCCATCCCCCCGGTAAGTGTCCTCTTGTGTAAAACGCGCTATCACTGGGTTGTAGTACCTGGCCCTCAGATAATACTGCTGGCTGATAGGGTCGTACTGCTGGCCATTGAATTTGAAACGGTTCTCCACCGTCTCCTCACAGAGCGTCAGGTTCCCCCATGCGTCATATTCATAGCGGTTCAGGACATCCTTCCCCTCTGCCACATGGGTGATACTCCCCATCTCGTCTGAAGCATAGTGGTAGTACGTTCTTGCGCTCTCCGCGTCGGAGGCGATGAGTTCATAGCCCCGGATATGGCGTATCTTGTTATCTCCGTTCTCCTCCATTACCACTTCCTGCCCGCGGAAGATGAACTGTACCAGTTTTCCATCCTCCTCCATCTCATGGCGCAGGCCCTCCGCGTCATAGCGGTTTACCTGCACATGGCCGTCGAAGGTCTCCACCTTCTCTGTCCGGTTGAACAGGTCGTAGGTGTAGCGGGCCTTGTCATCCGCTGTGAGGTTCCCTGCATTGTCGTAGGTAAATGTGGTTTTCACTCCCCCTTTCGTGTATTCGGTCAGGTGGTTCGCAGGGTCGTACTTATAGCTCTCCTCCACTCCTGCCGATACCCTGCGGCGGCGGTTCCCGGCTCTGTCGTAGTAGAGCTCCTCGGTATAACCGGGGTATTCCACTCTTGTCAGCTGCTTCAGGCTGTCGTAGGTGTAGCGGGTCCTTGGTACGAGGAGCAAACACCATATGGGTGATGTATCAGTCAAAATATATGATAAGTTCAGCCATGTTTTACGGATGGAAAGCACCTGCAATGACATCGGAACCTTCCGGGTAAAACGGAAAGTGGAACACAGGGACGGCAGTTCCACAGAGCAAAAAGTTCCTCTGAAAAAAAGCATCTACAGCCTTTACCAGCTGTTCACAATCATGAGAGCGGCCAACTACCGATACCTGGAGTTCATCTCAACGTTTGATGACCACAGCAATGAATTGAAAACCTAACTAAAGTCACCAGCCCAGTCATAGAAAAGAAACGCTCCTACCGCGGCATCAACTTTTTCGTGGACAATGACCTAAAAGTACTGGAAGTTTGGGTATAATATTTACTCCCATATAAATGAATTATCTTTTTGGCCTAATTCATAATACTTCTTTGCAACAATTTTTACCGCCTTAATAGAAACACATATTTTATCTTCAAAGTCCCCCTCCTGCCCTCCCGTCACTAGTTTGTGCATGACCTTAGGAGAAAAATCAGTATTAATCAAAGTGAATATATCCGTGTTGTCATTCTCAGATACAAACACATTAAACAATCCGTTATTGCCTCCACCGATGCACAAGTAATTGTCTTCATTGCCATTATCCATAGTGAGTTGTGTTATATTATTTCCGTCAAGCATATTAATTACTTTTTCTACTTCTTCCCATGTTGGACATTCAACACATTTCTCAACATTATATAAATCCTTCCATTCATCAAAAAAAAGTCTCTTTACATACATTATATTATTCTTCCTCCCTATTTAAACGGATTAGGATTCGGCTTAATTTGCGGATTAATATGAATAGGTTCATAGCCCGGACTTACAATTATTAACTCAAACTTCCCATAAGGATTTCCGATGGAAATCCTTATAAATACTGTAAAA
>CAJUCT010000033.1 GCA_910585015.1 uncultured Acetatifactor sp. | reverse complement strand
CTGGAATAGCCGAGGGAAAAGCTGCCGGAATAGCCGAGGGAAAAGCTGCCGGAATCGTTGAGGGAGAGCGACAAGTCATATATACGTTTCTGGAGCGTTTAGGGGAAATTCCTGAGGATATTTTCAGGCGTATTGAGGAGGAGCAGGACGACAGAATTCTAAAGAGATGGTATGTAGCCGCCCCAGGGGTAAAAAGTTTTGAAGAGTTTCGAGTGTATATAAATGAAATATGAATTAAGAAACCTTCCTTACATTGACTTTTTCTGGTAGGTATAGTATCATGTACTATATTGATTTAAAGCGTTACAGAAAAAAAGTACAGAGAGGAAAGATACAATGCCGGTTACGGATTTATTGGAGCGAAATCACAAGCTATACGGGGAGGAAGTGGCTCTGGTAGAGTTGAACCCCACTATGAAAGATACCAGGCGCACCACCTGGAAGGAGTATGAGTTGGTGCAGCAGACCTCCTCGGAGCCTTACAGGCGTGAAATCACCTGGAGCGTGTTTGACGAGAAGGCTAACCGAGTGGCTAACATGCTCATCGAGAGGGGCATACAGATTGGGGATCGGGTGGCGATCCTGATGTTCAATTGTCTGGAGTGGCTGCCCATCTACTTTGGGATACTGAAGACGGGGGCTATCGCCGTGCCTTTCAACTTTCGTTTTGACGCCAAGGAGATCCAGTACTGCGCGGATCTGGCCCAGGTACATATTCTGTTTTTCGGGCCGGAGTTTATCGGCCGTATCGAGTCTATAGAAGGGCGGCTCTCCAAGGGCAGGCTGTTGATCTATGTGGGGGACGGCTGCCCCACCTTTGCGGAGAGTTATCGTGAACTGGTGGCGGACTGCTCCAGCCAGCCGCCTCTGATCCGTCTGGAGGAAGACGATGATGCGGCCATCTATTTTTCTTCGGGCACTACCGGTTTTCCCAAGGCTATTCTGCACAATCATGAGAGTCTGATGCAGGCGGCCCAGATGGAACAGAAGCATCATCTGACGGATCGCAAGGATGTATTTCTATGCATTCCACCCCTATACCACACAGGAGCCAAGTTCCATTGGATGGGCAGCCTGTGTGCAGGCAGCAGAGCGGTACTTTTGAAAGGCGCTACCCCGGAGATCATTCTGGATGCGGTGTCCAAGGAGCGTTGCACCATTGTATGGCTCCTGGTGCCCTGGGCCCAGGACATTCTGGACAGCTTGGACAGAGGGGATCTAAAGCTGGAGAACTATGTGTTGGAGCAGTGGAGGTTGATGCATATCGGCGCCCAGCCGGTGCCGCCATCCCTGATCAAGCACTGGAAAGAGTATTTTCCTCATCATCTGTATGATACCAATTATGGACTGTCCGAGTCCACCGGGCCGGGCTGTGTGCATCTGGGCATTGAGAACATCCACAAGGTGGGCGCCATCGGCATTCCTGGCTACCGCTGGAAGTGCAAGATTGTGGATGAGGGCGGACAGCCTGTGGCCCAGGGGAATGTGGGCGAACTATGTGTCAAAGGCCCCGGTGTCATGACCTGCTACTACAATGATCCGGAAGCTACTGCGGCCACACTTAAGGACGGCTGGCTCTGCACGGGGGATATGGCCATGCAGGACGAGGACGGATTTATCTTCCTGGTGGATCGGAAAAAGGATGTGATTGTCAGCGGCGGTGAGAATATCTACCCTGTGCAGATAGAGAATTTCCTGAGTGCCTATGAGAAAGTAAAGGATGTGGCGGTTATCGGCCTGCCGGACAAGCGTCTGGGAGAGATCACCGGCGCCATCATCGCCATAAAAGAGGGCATGACCTGCACGGAGGAGGAGATTGAGCGGTTCTGTGAGGAACTGCCCCGCTACAAGAGACCTAAGAAGATTATCTTTGCGGAGGTGCCTCGGAACGCCACGGGCAAGATCGAGAAGCCTGCTCTGCGTAAAAAGTACGGCGCGGATCAGCTGGTAGCCCAGCAGAACCGGGGATAGATTAGAAAAGCCGCCAAACAGGAAAAATATACCTGTTCGGCGGCTTCTCTATTAATTATCAATATGTTCAGTGAATGGACGGATGCCTATTTTCCCAGGGCCGTGGACTGCTTCACCACGGTCTCCTTATTATAGCAGGCGAAGGTTTCGTCCACCAGCTTTTTATCAGGCTTTGGTGTGATTAGACTTACCACCGGCACGATAACCAGTCCCGCCAGCATGGCGATGGCGCCGCAGTTGATGGGATTTTGCATGATGGTGGGCAGAAGCTGCTTCGCTGCCATTTCCACCAGCATCAGGCCGGAGCCGAAGATAAAGGATACCCAGCAGGCCGCCTTGGTGGTCTTTTTCCAGTACAGGGCGTACAGGAAGGGAGCCAGGAAAGCTCCGGCCAGCGCCCCCCAGGAGATGCCCATGAACTGTGCTATAAAAGTTATGGAGCTCTTGTACTGTATCAGGGCCAGGACGGCGGAGATAGCGATAAACACTACCACCAGAATGCGGATCAACAGAAGCTGTTTTTTGTCATCCATCTTTTTCATAAAAGTCTCTTTCAAAAAGTCGATGGTCAAAGTGGAGCTGGATGCGATGACCAGGGAACTCAGGGTGGACATGGAGGCCGAAAGCACCAAAATAACCACCAGGGCGATCAGCACAGGCCCCAGGTTTTGCAGCATAGTGGGGATCACGGAGTCAAAGCCGCCTGAGGCAATGTCGATTTGGTCGGAAAACAGCCTGCCGAAGCCCCCCAGAAAATAGCAGCCGCCGGCCACCACCAGCGCAAACAGCGTGGAGATGATGGTGCCTTTTTTAATGGATTCCTCATTTTTGATGGCATAAAATTTCTGCACCATCTGGGGCAGTCCCCAGGTGCCCAGAGAGGTCAGGATCACCACAAACAGCAGGTTCAGGGGGTCCGGACCGAAGAAAGAGGCGAAGATGCCGGGAGTCTCGGTAACGGATGGGTCTGTGATCCGGGCCAGTCCCTCGTAAGCCGCCATGAAGCCGCCTTTGCTCTTAAGGACGGCGGCAATAACGGTTACAATGCCAAAGAGCATGATAATACCCTGGATAAAGTCATTGATGGCGGTGGCCATATAGCCCCCGGCGATGACATAGATGGCCGTGAGCACTGCCATCAAGATGATACACACGGAATAGTCAATGTCAAAGGCCATGCCGAAGAGCCGGGAGAGTCCGTTATACAGAGAAGCCGTATAGGGGATCAGGAAGATAAATATAATGACGGAGGCGGCGATCTTCAGCGGTCTGCTGCCAAAGCGCTGGCCAAAAAACTGGGGCATGGTAGCGGAGTCCAGGTGCTGTGTCATGATCCGGGTGCGCCTGCCCAGCACTACCCAGGCCAGCAGGGAGCCGATGACGGCGTTGCCGATGCCGGCCCAGGTGGCGGCAATTCCGTATTTCCAGCCAAACTGCCCCGCATAGCCTACAAACACCACCGCGGAGAAATAGGAGGTGCCGTAGGCGAAGGCGGTGAGCCACGGCCCTACGGAGCGCCCTCCCAGCACGAAGCCATTCACGTCAGTGGCATTTTTTCGGCAGTAGAGGCCGATGCCGATGAGTACGGCGAAATAAATGATTAAAATGATAAGCTTTAACATGGTACTTTATCCTTTCTTAATTGTAAGTTCCGCATCTGTCCTATCAGCACCATTTCTGGCAGAGAAATCTTTGGCCTGTCAGTACAAATGCGGTGCACTGTAGTGCTTTAAAACGTAAAACATTGACGCTTTAAAACATTGAAGTGCTGCTGTGGAAAGTTTAGCATACTATATAGGAAAAGTCAATCTCACATTTTCAGCTGCTTTTTGATATGGTGTTCAATACACTGGATGCCCTTGTAAAAGCCCATGGCAATCACGCATAGAATCAGTATGCTGGTGATCACCAGGTTCAGCTGGAACACTTGGCTGCCGTAGATGATCAGGTAGCCCAGGCCCCGTCTGGCGGCAAGAAATTCCCCGATGATGACTCCCACCAGAGCCAGGCCGATGTTGACCTTGGTGGTGCTGAGCATGATGGGGATGGAGCCGGGCAGGATCACCTTGCGGAAGGCATCTCCCTTGTGGCCCCCCAGAGTGTAGATCAGGGTGATCTTTTCGCTGTCTACCTGCTGGAATCCCGTGTAAAAGCTGATGATGGATCCGAACAGGGCCACGGATATTCCCGCTACCACGATGGTGGTGCTGCCGGTGCCCAGCCACACGATGAAAAGAGGCGCCAGGGCCGACTTAGGCAGGCTGTTCAGGATCACCAGGTATGGTTCGGTGATCTCGGACAGCTTCTGGGAATACCACAGCAGCGTGGCGGAAATCAGGCTGATCAGAAACACCAGCAGGAAACTGACAATGGTCTCCATCAATGTGATGCCCACATGCAGAAACAGAGAGCGGTCCAGGACCATGCCCCAGAGGCATTTCGCCACCAGAGAGGGACTGGAGAAAAAGAAGCTGTCGATCCAGCCAAGCCTGGCGCTGGTTTC
This sequence comes from uncultured Acetatifactor sp., assembly GCA_910585015.1. GTDB lineage: Bacteria > Bacillota > Clostridia > Lachnospirales > Lachnospiraceae > Acetatifactor. Next base: position 37,973 of record CAJUCT010000033.1, on the reverse strand, counting down.
CCACAGGGCCAGGAAGAGCAGGAAGAAAAAGAGCCGGTAAAACGCGATCTGATGGTGGTGCCGCCGGTGCTGTCTGACAAAGGCTTCCTGCGTCGTCAATTCTTTTTTGTGCTTGTTCATGACCTCATTTCCTCCCATAATTGATTAAAGTACTCGTTAAATTCCGGGGCATTCCTGGCAGCCAGGGGCGAATCGTCCTGGAGCGTTAAGTGGATGGGGATCTCTTTTTTTACGGTGGCGGGCCTGCCGGAAAGCACCACGATGCGGTCCGCCAGGCTTACCGCCTCGGACAGATCGTGGGTGATCAGAATCACTGTCTTGCCGGTCCTGCGGATCAGATGGCAGATGTCGGCGGACACCATGAGCCTGGTCTGGTAATCCAGGGCGCTGAAGGGTTCATCCAGCAAAAGCAGCTGGGGCTGCAGCGCCAGAGTGCGGATCAGGGCGGCTCGCTGCTTCATGCCGCCGGAGAGTTCGCTGGGGCGCTTATCCTTAAATTTCTCCAAATCGTAGTCTCGCAGCAGCGAATTTACATATTCCAATCTTTCCGGGGTCAGCATATGGTTGATTTCCAGCCCCAGGATTACATTTTTATAGATGCTGCGCCATTCAAACAGGTGCTCCCGTTGCAGCATATAACCCACCCGGGGATAGTGCAGGGAGCCGTCCGGATTGTTCACCAGGATCGTGCCCTCCTCCGCGGGCAGAAGGCCGGCAATGATGGAAAGCAGCGTGGATTTGCCGCAGCCGCTGGGACCCACCACGGCCACAAATTCTCCCTCCCGGACTCCGAAGGTGATTCGGTCCAGCGCTTTGGTCTCCCCGTGGAGACTGTGGTAGGAATAGCTGATGTTTTTCAACTCCAGTATATTTTTATCCATCCGAGTCCTCTCCCAAAGTTATTTTCACAGATCATTTACTTTATAGTATTCGTTCCTTGCAATAAAGTGCCATCCATGGTATGATATAGATTAGTTTTAATTTGTCATCTGCGGAACTTAAAACAGCAGATACCTGCCCGATGACCGAAAAAAGTCCGGCTGCGTTTGGGACGGAGTTTTTTCAACAGATGTGGTACCGGGTGGGTATATACGGAACAAAAATAAGGAGATACATATGGCTACATTGTGGGGAGGGCGCTTTACCAAGGACACGGACAGCCAGGTCTATGCCTTTAATGCGTCTATAGGCTTTGATAAAAGGCTTTACAAACAGGATATCGAGGGCAGCATCGCCCATGTGGTGATGCTGGCCAAGCAGGGGATATTGACATCCCAGGAGCGGGACGTGCTGATCAAGGGTCTCACCGGCATTCGGGAGGACGTGGAGGCCGGGAGGCTTGTGATTGATGAGACCTATGAGGATATTCACAGCTTTGTGGAGGCCAACCTGATCCAGAGAGTGGGGGAGCCGGGCAAGAAGCTGCACACCGGCCGCAGCCGCAACGACCAGGTGGCGTTGGACATGCGTCTGTACACCAGGGCCCAGGTGCTGTCCACGGACGGTTTGTTAAAGGAACTGATGACCGTGATTCTGAATACCATGGAAGCCAATGTGGAAACCTACATGCCGGGCTTTACTCACCTGCAGAAGGCCCAGCCCACCACCCTGGCCCATCACTATGGGGCTTACTTTGAAATGTTCAAGCGGGACCGCCAGCGGCTGAAGGATATCCACGACCGGATGAACTACTGTCCGCTGGGGGCCGGTGCGCTGGCAGGCACCACCTATCCCCTGGACCGGGGGTACACGGCGGCGCTGCTGGGATTTGAGGGTCCCACACTGAACAGTATGGACTCGGTGTCCGACAGAGATTACCTGATAGAATTTTTGTCGGCATTGTCCCTGATTATGATGCATTTAAGCCGTTTCTGTGAAGAGATTATCATCTGGAACTCCAACGAGTACCAGTTCGTGGAGATCGACGATGCCTATTCCACCGGCAGCAGCATCATGCCCCAGAAGAAAAACCCGGATATTGCGGAGTTGGTGCGGGGCAAGACCGGGCGTGTATACGGGGCGTTGATGTCCCTGCTGACCACTATGAAAGGGCTTCCCCTGGCATATAATAAGGATATGCAGGAGGATAAGGAGATGGCGTTTGACGCCATGGAGACGGTGCAGAACTGTCTGGTGCTTTTCACCGGTATGCTCCGAACCATGGGCTTTAGGCGGGAGCGAATGGCGGACAGTGCGATGAATGGTTTCGCTAATGCTACGGATGCGGCGGATTATCTGGTGGGCAAAGGTGTGCCCTTCAGAGATGCCCATAGCATAATCGGCAGGCTTGTGCTATACTGTATCGATAAGGGCTGTGCCATTGACGCGCTGAGTCTGGAGCAGCTGCAGGAGATCAGCGATAAGTTCGGGCCGGATCTTTATGATGCCATATCTTTGAAGAGTTGTGTGGAGAAACGCCTGACCGTGGGCGCCCCCGGCAGGGAGGCCATGCGGGAGGTGATCCGCATAAGCAGGGAGTATCTGGAAGAGGACTGGCAGCCCAGAGATTGGCAGCTGCCGAACGTAAAATAAAGAGTGTGCGGCCGGATAGGTGAAGCCGCGAAGGGACTTCACCCTTCAGAGCCGTCGCGCGGCGACTTTATATTAGGAGGATAAAGATATGAGTGAAAAGTTAAAAGTAGGTATCCTGGGCGGTACCGGTATGGTTGGACAGAGATTTATCGCATTGTTGGAGAATCACCCCTGGTTCGAGGTGACGGCTGTCGCCGCCAGTCCCCGTTCGGCGGGCAAGACCTATGAAGAGGCTGTGGGGGATCGCTGGAAGATGGATACTCCTATGCCGGAGGCCGTGAAAAATCTGGTGGTAATGAATGTCAATGAGGTGGAGCAAGTGGCGTCAGGTGTGGATTTTGTGTTCAGCGCCGTGGATATGACCAAGGAGGAGATCAAGAAGATCGAGGAGGACTATGCCAGGACAGAGACTCCTGTGGTATCCAACAACAGCGCTCACCGCTGGACTCCCGATGTGCCCATGATGGTGCCGGAGATCAATCCTCAGCATGCCCAGGTCATCGAAGCTCAGAGAAAGCGTCTGGGCACCACCAGAGGCTTTGTGGCGGTAAAACCAAACTGTTCCATCCAGAGTTATGCCCCTGTGCTGACGGCATGGAAGGAATTTGAACCCTACGAGGTGGTGGCCACCACCTATCAGGCCATCTCCGGAGCAGGCAAGACCTTTAAGGACTGGCCCGAGATGGAGGGCAATATCATCCCCTATATCGGCGGAGAGGAGGAAAAGAGCGAGAAGGAGCCTCTGCGTCTGTGGGGCCAGATCGTGGATGGTCAGATCGTGCCCGCTGCCAGCCCTGTGATCACCTGCCAATGTATTCGGGTGCCGGTGCTGAACGGCCACACGGCGGCAGTGTTTGTAAAATTCCGTAAGAAACCCACCAAAGAGCAGTTGATCGAGAAACTGGTGAATTTCAGCGGCGAACCCCAGAGGCTGGAACTGCCCAGCGCGCCGAAGCAGTTCATCCGCTATATGGAGGAGGACAACAGGCCTCAGGTGTCTATGGATGTGGACTACGAGAACGGCATGGGTATCAGCATCGGTCGTCTGCGTGAGGACACGGTATACGACTACAAGTTCGTGGGTCTGTCCCACAACACCGTGAGGGGCGCGGCAGGCGGAGCGGTACTCTGTGCGGAACTGTTGAAGGCCCAGGGATATATAACCAGGAAGTAATTGTTTTAGGATAAAGGAAGATACGGATACAGCAAGTCGCAGGCCAGCATTGCAGGAAAGAGGTAAATATGAACGAACTACGATACCAAGTGGATTTACTGACGGCAAAGAACCAGAAGCTGAGTGTACAGGAAAAAATGTACCGTTTGGTTTGTGAGACCTCTTACAGTGCTTTTCTATATTATTCTTTTGAAAAAAGCGAGATCACGCTGCTGGGAAAATGGGACAGTTTTTTTGATTTCCGTATCAAGGATTGGAAGGACTTGGGACGCCTGTATGAGATGGTGGATGAGCCCTATGTGGAACCCTTGAGAGAGATTATTTTTCTGGAAAAAAAGCAGGAGCAGGACGCTGTGACAGAGTGTATGCTGCGGGAGCGGAGGGCTTGGCTGGAGTTCCGCGCCAAGGTTTTCTACGACGAGGAAGGTGTCCCTCAGGATAAGATCATCTGTGTCAGTGATATCACCAAGTTCAAACTGCAGAATGAAGAATTGACCTATATGGCCTATTATGATTCCCTGACAGGGCTGTACAATCGGAATTATTTCGTGAGGCTGTTGTCGGAATTTGTGCGCAGGGCCCAGGAGGAGCGGGAGATTGTAAGTGTGCTGTTGATTGACATTGATGATTTCCGCAAAGTCAATGACGGGCTGGGAATCATCGTGGGAGACGAACTGGTTCAGCAGGTGGGAAGTTTTCTGAAGGAGATGTCCAGTGAGGATATTATTGTCTGTCATTTGAACAGTGATATTTATTGCATGGCCATTTATGATCCCACGGGGCAGAAGGCGGTAGGAAAGATCCATGAGCGGATCCAGGAACGAATGAGCAAACCTTTCCATCTCAGCGGCGGTCAGGAACTCAATACAACGGTCAGTATCGGCGTGGCGGAATATCCGGAGTCGGCGTCCACTGCCTTGGAACTGATCGGCTGTGCCGAGATTGTCATGTACAAGAGTAAGGACATGGGTAAGAATACCATACAGTATTTTGACACGCCGATTCTGAATGCGTTCCTGCAGAATGTGCAGCTTGAGAACCAGCTCAAGGATGCCATCTACAGTCACAGCTTTGAATTGTACTATCAGCCCCAGTACTATGCGGGCAATAAGCGGCTGCGGGGGATGGAGGCATTGATCCGCTGGCGGGACGGTTCGGGACGCATGGTCAGCCCTGCGGTGTTTATCCCCATCGCCGAGCAGAACGGAGCCATCGTACCCATTGGGCGCTGGGTTATGGAGGAGGGAGTCCGGCAGTATGCCAAATGGCGGCAAAATCAAGATAATTCTATGGTGTTGTCCATCAATGTCTCCGCCATACAATATATGAGAGACGGGTTTGTGGATGAACTTTTGCAGGTGCTCAGCACATATCAGGTACACCCTCAGGAGGTGGAACTGGAGATCACGGAGAGCATATTGATCGAGGATTTTGAAAAGGTGACTGCCAAGTTGAGGTCGTTGCGCAGCTATGGAATACGGGTGTCGCTGGATGATTTCGGCACGGGCTTTTCCTCCCTTTCCTATTTGAAAAAGCTGCCAATAGATACTCTGAAAATAGACAAATCCTTCATCGATACCGTGCTGTCTGACGGGGCCACCAGGGTGATCACCGAGAGCATTATCTCCATGGTTCGCACTTTGGGGCTGGAGACCATTGCGGAGGGTGTGGAACAGGAGCAGCAGTACAAATATCTTCATGCCATCGGCTGTGATATCATACAGGGTTATTATTTCGGCAGGCCGCTCCCGGTACAGGAGATGGAGGCTCTGTTGGATAAACTGGCGTAAGGATGTCCGTAAAGGCGGGCAGGAATGAATATGGATTGAAAATAAAGCATCCAGACGTAATAACACAGGCACGGCAAGAGATTGGTCTGAGCCAGACTGCAATTATATAGATAGAGGTAGATTTGGGCAAAAATCTTTTTATAGCGGAAAAGCCCAGTGTGGCAAAAGAATTCGCGAAAGCATTAAAATTGAATACGAGTTCCCGGGATGGCTTTCTGGAGTCACAGAACTGCATTATCACCTGGTGCGTGGGGCATCTGGTGACCATGAGTTATCCGGAAGTGTATGACGAGAAATATCGTCCATGGCGTTACGATACCATCCCTTTTATTCCCAATGAATTTAAATATGAGGTCATTGACAGCGTACGGAAGCAGTTTACCATTGTCAGCGGCCTCTTAAACCGTCCGGACGTAACCACGATCTATGTGTGTACCGACTCCGGGCGGGAGGGGGAATACATATACCGTCTGGTGGAACAGATGTCGGGCGTCAAGGGCAAGGTGCGGAAGCGGGTGTGGATCGATTCCCAGACCGAGGAGGAGATTCTGCGGGGCATCAAGGAGGCTAAAGACTTGTCGGAGTACGATGCCCTCAGTGATGCCGCCTATCTGCGGGCCAAGGAAGACTATCTGATGGGCATCAATTTCTCCCGGGTGTTGACGCTGAAATACGGAAGGTCGGTGCAAAATTATCTGAGCCGTGACCGTGCGGTGATCTCCGTGGGCAGGGTTATGACCTGTGTGCTGGGCATGGTAGTAAAGCGGGAGCGGGAGATCCGAGCCTTTGTCAAAACCCCTTTTTACCGTGTGTTAGGCAGCTTTGACCTGGAGGGCCACAAGCTGGAAGGGGAGTGGAAGGCCGTGGAGGGCAGCCGGTACTATCAGTCCCCCAAGCTCTATAAGGAGAACGGTTTCAAGGCCAGGGAGGATGCCCAGGCGCTGATCGATCAACTCTCCGGCGATGCGGTTATAGAGTCCGCCACCCGGAAGAACGAGAACAAGAACCCGCCGCTTCTGTACAATCTGGCAGAGCTGCAAAACGACTGTTCCAAGCTGTTCAAGATCAGTCCGGATGAGACTTTGCGGATCGTGCAGGAGTTGTATGAGAAAAAGATGGTGACTTACCCCAGGACGGATGCCAGAGTGCTGTCCACGGCGGTAGCCAAGGAGATCCACAAGAATATCGGTGGGCTGCAGGGCTATGGACTTTGCGGCGGTTTTGCCAGGGAGATCTTGAGCCAGGGCAGTTATAAGAATATCGCCAAGACCCGTTATGTGAACGACAAGCAGATCACGGATCACTATGCCATCATTCCCACTGGCCAGGGCTTGAACAATCTCCAGAGCCTGGCGCCCGTGGCGGCCAAGGTCTATGAGGTGATTGTGCGTCGGTTTTTGAGTGTTTTTTATCCGGCGGCAGTCTACCAGAAAGTATCTCTGCAGGCCAAGGTAGCCGGAGAGAGTTTTTTTGCGGGTTTCAAGGTGTTGGCCCAGGAGGGCTACCTCAAAGTGACGCAGTATTCTTTTTCCAAGAAGAGTGCGGATGCCGGTTCCAAGCCCCAGGGCACGGATAAACAGACCGGCCAGGTCGCAAACCAGGGAGAGGAGGTCCGGGAGGATGGCGGCGAGGAAGAAGAGCAGAAATGTGACGAGCAGTTCATGGCGCTGTTAAAGGGTCTGAAAAAAGGGTCAAAGCTCTCTGTCAAAGACTATGAGATCAAGGAGGGGGAGACTTCCCCTCCCAAGCGCTACAATTCCGGCAGCATTATCCTGACCATGGAGAATGCGGGACAGTTTATTGAGGACGAGGAGTTGCGGGCCCAGATCAAGGGAAGCGGCATCGGCACCAGCGCCACTAGGGCGGAGATTCTGAAGAAACTGGTGAATATTGAGTATCTGGCGCTGAACAAAAAGACCCAGGTGATCACGCCCACTTTGATGGGGGAGATGATTTTTGACGTGGTGAATCTCTCTATCCGGCCTCTTCTGGATCCGGCGCTGACCGCCAGCTGGGAGAAAGGACTGACTCTTGTGGCAGACGGCAATATCACCGCCGACGAGTACATGGGAAAGCTGGACGATTTTGTGACCCGTCGCACCAACATGGTGAAGCAGCTGGCTAATCAGGACAATCTGCAGGCATGCTTCCGGGCGACGGAGGCGTTCTATCCAAAAGGAAAGTGACGGTCATATTCTTCTCATGGATTGTTTGTGCTGTTGATGGCGGCATGTCTGGAAACTCGGATGTTGTACTAATACCGATTGGTGCCATATCTCAGGCTCAGCCCGTGATATGCAGGAAAGGGGAATTTATGCGGGATGATATAGAACACAAAATTCGCAAATTGGAAGAAAAGGGCGTTGTAATCATAGATCCCAGACAGACCTATATTTCGCCGGAGGTGGATATAGACAGGATCTATAAAGGATGCGTACTGTATCCGGGATGCAGGCTGACGGGAGAGCGCACCCTTGTGGGCACATCGGCGCAGATTGGCACGGAAGGTCCTGCCGTGATACATAATTCCATCATAGGAGCGGAGGCGGAGGTCGGCAGCGGCTTTTTGTCAGACTCCACATTACTGCCCAGGGCAAAGGCGGGGGCCAACGTGCATTTTCGCGGCGGCACCCTTTTGGAGGAGTATGCCACTACGGCCCATTGTGTGGGGCTTAAGCAGTCCATTCTGATGTACAGTGTCACGCTGGGTTCCCTGATCAATTTTTGTGATGTACTGATCTCCGGCGGATGCTCCCGCAAGGAGCACACGGAAGTGGGAAGCGGATTTATCCATTTCAATTTTACGCCCTGGGGGAAAAATGGGGATAAGGCCACGCCCTCGCTGGTGGGGAATGTTACGGATGGCGTATTTCTGGATCAGAAACGTATTTTTCTGGGAGGTTTGTCGGGCATGGTAGGTCCCGCGTCCGTGGGCTTTGGCTCCATGACCGTGGCCGGACAGGTGATCAGGCATCCTGTTGCCGATTCCACCATGCATGCGGAAACCGGCAGCAATATAGACAAAAGCTGCTCCTTTTCCGGCGTTGCTTTTTCGGAAAGGCGCTTCAGGCAGATTTATGAAAAGAATGCAGAGTTTTTAGCGCAGTTATATGCCCTTAAAGAGTGGTATCTCCATATCCGGCTGCGGAGGAGCAAACTGCAGGGGGATTTGGAATTGTCCCTTGTACTGAACGGGGCGATTGAAACCATACAAAGTTGTATGAGGGAGCGTGTGAGCCGCTATAACAGCCTGGCCGCAGAGTGGTCCCTGGCACCCATGAACGAAAGCATTCTGGAAAAGGAAGGTGCGCCTGTAGACGTGTCTGTGGACTGGAGAACGGACCTGGCATATGACGAGTGGATCAAGGGGGTCAGTGAGGAGGAACGTGAGGGACTCCATAGGTGGCTTCTGCACCTAAAAAGTGGCTTTAAAAATGATTTTCCTCTGGATTTTTCTTCCGAAATATGAGAGAATAGATAAGACGAATTATGAATACATTTTCCATACTTGGAAAATAGTGTTTTAAGTAACAGACGAAAGGAGATTTCACATGATTTACTCAAAAGAAGTTGAAGAAATGTGTCCGGTAGCGCAGGGCGTTCACCACGGCTGTGCTCCCATCCCTGAAGAAGCGAACTGGGTCCAGGCCAAGAAGGTGGAAGACATCTCGGGCTTTACCCATGGTGTGGGCTGGTGTGCTCCCCAGCAGGGCGCCTGCAAGCTGTCCCTGAACGTGAAGGAAGGCATCATCCAGGAGGCGCTGGTGGAGACCATCGGCTGTTCCGGCATGACTCACTCCGCTGCTATGGCCGCTGAGATTCTGCCCGGCCTGACTGTTATGGAGGCTTTGAATACTGACTTGGTATGTGATGCCATCAACACCGCTATGAGAGAACTGTTCCTGCAGATCGTGTATGGCCGCTCCCAGAGTGCTTTCTCTGAGGAAGGTCTGCCCGTTGGCGCTGGTCTGGAGGATCTGGGCAAGGGGCTGCGCAGCCAGGTTGGCACAATGTACGGCACTCTGGCCAAGGGGCCCCGCTATCTGGAGATGGCAGAGGGCTACGTGACAGGCATCGCTCTGGACGCCGAGGATCAGATCATCGGCTACCAGTTTGTGAACCTGGGCAAGATGACCGACTTTATCAAGAAGGGCGACGACCCCAACACCGCCTATGAGAAGGCAAAGGGCCAGTATGGCCGTGTTGCTGACGCGGTGAAGATCATCGATCCCAGAAACGATAAAGAAGTGAAATAAGAGAGAAGAGGAGGTAAAAAGTAATGGCGTTATTTGAATCATATGAAAGACGTATTGATCAGATCAATAAAGTACTGAATAGTTACGGTATCTCTTCTATCGAAGAAGCCGAGAAGATCACCAAGGATGCCGGTCTGGACGTGTACGAGCAGGTGAAGAAGATCCAGCCCATCTGTTTTGAGAATGCATGTTGGGCTTACACCGTGGGCGCTGCCATCGCCATCAAGAAGGGCTGCCGCAAGGCTGCTGACGCTGCTGCCGCCATCGGAGAGGGCCTGCAGGCTTTCTGTATCCCTGGTTCCGTGGCCGACACCCGTAAGGTTGGTCTGGGTCACGGCAATCTGGGCAAGATGCTGCTGGAGGAGGAGACGGATTGTTTCTGTTTCCTGGCAGGCCATGAGTCCTTTGCCGCCGCAGAAGGCGCCATCGGTATCGCCGAGAAGGCCAATAAGGTTCGCCAGAAACCTCTGCGTGTTATCTTAAACGGCCTGGGCAAGGATGCCGCGCAGATTATTTCCCGTATCAACGGCTTTACATATGTGGAGACCAAGTATGATCCCTACACCAACACCGTGGAAGAAGTGTTCCGCAAGCCTTATTCCGAGGGACTGCGCGCCAAGGTAAACTGCTATGGCGCAAACAGCGTTCCCGAGGGTGTTGCCATCATGTGGAAGGAGAACGTGGACGTGTCCATCACCGGTAACTCCACCAATCCCACCAGGTTCCAGCATCCCGTGGCAGGCACCTACAAGAAGGAGAGAACCGAGGCCGGTAAGAAGTACTTCTCCGTTGCCTCCGGCGGCGGTACAGGACGTACCCTCCATCCCGATAATATGGCAGCAGGCCCTGCATCCTACGGTTTCACCGACACCCTGGGCCGTATGCATTCCGACGCGCAGTTCGCTGGGTCTTCCTCCGTTCCTGCCCATGTGGAGATGATGGGCCTGATCGGTATGGGCAACAACCCGATGGTCGGCGCTACCGTGGCTGTGGCTGTGAGCATTGAGGAAGCCGCAAATGCTGGTAAGTTCTAAGAAATAGCGTATTTTTAAGGGTTTCCGTTGATGTGGAATGTCAGCGGAAGCCCTAAATTTTACCACGTGGCACACAGGTAATCCACATGAGGTAGCACACAAATATTTGAGCAATGAAAAGGGCATCACATCTCAGATGCCCTTTGATATAGCCATTATGTGACGGCTGTTTTGATATGTCATTGCTATTCATAGCCAGTATCGCCATTTCTTTTGTAAGAACGGACAGCGCCAACTTGTTCTCTTTCGTTTGATATATCAGCGCAGTCATTCCTGGAAAATTCCTTGCACTGCATTTTAACATCATCTGCAATTCCAATGATAAATGTCTTTGGTCTTGCCGCTTTTTATCAAGGCTCTAACATTGCGATGTGCGCACTTCCAGTTTGTACCATACTTTTCTGATATAGATGTAAATATCTCCTGCTGGCATATGTTGGCAGGATGTTCATATTCTCTGTATGCAAGGACAGCATCCCTTAATATATAAAATCTGTTGTTTGCAATGTCGACACCCATTTTGATTAGTACATCTGTTACAAGTCTTTTTCTCTCAATCGGTAAACAGGGGTGTGATGATGCTGGCGCAGAAACTGGCAACACATAGTCGGATAGACATAACAGGATATCTTGCTCGGATTTAGGAGATAGAAAAGCTGGTCAAAGGTGGAAACTGCATGTACTGGTGAAAAATTACATGCAGATAATCTGATACTGGATGAGATTGAGTGTTGCATTGGTTTAAAAAAGTGGTTATAATTTACCTAAAGGTATTTGACAGGAAAGTGGTGGTTATTTTGGTAGAGACGGCAGATAATAATGCACAAAATCAAGAAATACTAAGAATGATTTCAGAAATGCGCCTGTTTGATGACAACTTGATGACTTTGGTATTTGATAAGAATATCCCGGCGACAGAGTTGATTTTAAATATTTTGTTGAAAAGAGACGATTTAAAGGTATTGGAGGTAGTTGCGCAGAGGGAGTACAAGTGCCCTATGCCAAAGGGTAGAAGCATTACAATTGATATTCATGCGATAGATGCGAATAAGCGGGAGTACGATGTTGAGGTTCAACGGGCTGATGCCGGGGCGGACGTGCATCGTGCCAGGTTTCATAGTAGTATGGTTGATTCTAAGATGTTGAAAGCGGGGCAGGATTTTAAAGATATTAAAGATTCTTATGTGATATTTATTTCAGAAAATGATGTGATGGGCGCAGGACTTCCTCTGTACCATATAGAGAGGACAATTCAGGAGACAGGAAAAATGTTTGGGGATGGCTCTCATATTTTGTATGTAAACGGGAGTTACAAGGATGACAATGATCCTGTGGGCAGATTGATGCATGATTTTCGGTGTGTAAGTTCAGTGGATATGTTCTACCCTTTGTTGGCAGAGCAGATAAGGCATTTCAAGGAGACGGAAGGAGGCAGAAAGATCATGTGTAAGGCCGTAGAAGATTGGGCTATGGGTGTAGCTGAAGAAAAAGTTATTGAGGATAGGAAAGAAAATGCAAAAAAAATGATAGCAAAAGGCAAGCTCACATTGGATGAGATTGCGGAATATGCGTCATTGCCGCTGGAAATAGTGGAGGAACTGGCAAATTTACAGCCAGCATAAAAGAAAAAGATTGAAGAGGGTATTGGCCCCGGTTTTCTTGTAAAAGCAGGAAAACCGGGACTTTTTCGGTTCCGTCCTGTGATTGAGCAGGAAAAGCGCAGCCGCCCTGGCATCCGGCTATGGAATATCCGGCCAGAACCCACTATGCCTTTATATTATAATTGTCTTTGGTATATAATTAAATACAGTATGATCTAATCAAAAACGAATCTAAAACACAAAAATGAAACAAACGCGAGCAAAGGCAGATGAGAGTATCGTCCAGAAGTCTATTGATGAAACCATACGCCTTAAAACGCATATACAATATGTTTGGTATTTAAATACCAAAATAAAAACATGTTGACAATTGCGAGGAGTTTTGCTAAGATACGTATTAATAAGTAATATAATCCGTTGGGAGGAATCCATGAACAATATAAAAGACAGTGCGTGGGGAAAATATGATCTATATAGGAGCATGATGAGCAGCGACGGTTTTTTACAGGGCACATTGCTGCTTGATGAGACATTTAAGCAGCTTAAAGGCGAAGGAGGGGAGAGGGACGAGTGCAAAGCTTATGAAACGATGCTGCGCATTGCGGATTCGTATAAAGTGAAAAGTCCCTTTGCCAGCCCGGAAGCTTTCTTTGATATGTATAAGGCGTTGCTGCAAAATGGACAAATGGACTGGGAAATGCTTCTTGCGGCTGTGGATAGTAAGTCTACAGATATAATGCACATTCAGTTCGCTTTGGTTCAATTATTTCAGGCGCATTTTCAGCCGGATACGAATAGTGTGCTTATTGTGGAAGGCGAGAAATTTGCGCCTTACTTGAAATCCATGATAAAGCAGTTCCCGCATTGCAAATATGTCATCACCACTCAACGGGCAGTATATTGTTCTCTTTTGAAGAATGTGTTTGAGGGGGACGTAAATGTAAAAGTGGTTTTGAGCAGTGTATATGAATATGGTTTTATAGAGGAAAAGTTTGATCTGGTATTATCGGTTCCTAACTTTGGCAGACGTAATCTCACTGAAAATGATCAGCAGTTCATTTGCCGTGAATTTGAGATGGCGGCTTTGGAGAATTTGTTGCTTCATTTAAACGCCGGCGGAGAACTGGTGATTGTATTACCGGCGAGATTTACCTTTGCTGCCGGTAATATAAAAGAACTGAGGGAATTTGTACAGCAAATGTATAAGTTAGAAGAAATCTCTGAATTACCGTCAGGAATATTTACAGGAACCGGGATAAAAACATATCTCTTTTCCATAACTACCGGTCAGACAGATGATGTTACGATTCGAAAGTATGAAGCGGGGAAATCTGTGACAAGCCCGGAGGGACAAGTGCCAGGGGGATTGGTGCTGGCGGATGAAACCTTTGTCATGAAAGAGGAACTGGAGGAACAGGGTGACTGGATAGTGGACAAGATGTTTGCGGCCCAGGACAAGGAATGGCAGAAATATTTTGAGGTACGAAGAGTTGTGCTTGGAGATGTGGCTGATGTATTCAGGGGCCGTACTGTAAATCAGAAAGACCCAAACGGAAACATAGCGGTTGTCAATATTTCCAATTTACGCAAGTACGACATCGACTATGAGGGAATGGAGCACACGGAGGAAACCGAGCGAAAGATAGCAAACTATATTTTGAGGGAAGGAGATCTGCTGCTTCCTGCCAGAGGGACGGCTATACGCACAGCGGTATTTCTGGAGCAGGGGTATATATGTATTGCCTCTTCTAATATCATTGTGATCCGCCCGGATGAGAAACAGCTTTGCGGTACTTATTTAAAAATGCTTTTTGACAGTCCGTTGGGAGTTAAACTGCTCACTTCCGCACAGCAGGGAACAACGGTGATGAATATAAGCTATAAGGACTTGAGAAACATGGAAATTCCTCTTCCGACGATTGAGAGCCAGAAAAAAATTGCAGAGGAGTACCAAAGCGAATTAAAGCGCTATCAGGACAGCGTTGCGGAAGCGGAAAAACGATGGAAAGCGGTTATTGCTAAGCTGCAGGATGACATGGGTATTGCGCGGGAGGGAGAACAATGATAGGGGCAGTGGTCGGAGATATTGTGGGTTCCCGCTTTGAACGGGAAAACTACAAGGCAAAGGATTTCGAATTTCTCACATATAAATGTTTCCCGACGGATGACAGCATTATGACTTTGGCCTTGGCACAGGCCATCTTAATCAGTAAACCGGATCACAGCGATCTGAGTAAAAACGCAGTGGAATGTATGCGGCGGCTAGGGCGCGATTACCCGGATTGCGGATACGGAGAAAGTTTTTACAGATGGCTGCATAGCGACACTCCGAAACCGTATAACAGTTATGGAAACGGCGCCGCTATGAGGGTGAGCGCCGCCGGGTTTGCGGCTTCCAGTCTGGAGGAAGCAATACAGTTGTCCAGAATGATCACGGAAGTGACCCATAATCATCCGGAGGGAATTAAAGGCGCGGAGGCCACGGCGGCAGCGATTTATATGGCGCACACCGGAAGCAGCATTTTGGAGATTCGGGATTTTGTAGATAAAAATTATTATCCTATGAACTTTACTTTAGGCGGCATAAGGGATACATATCAGTTCGATGAAACTTGCCAGAATACGGTGCCTCAGGCGCTGACGGCATTTTTTGAATCAAAGAGTTTTGAGGATGCCGTCAGGAATGCGGTTTCCATAGGCGGCGACAGCGATACCATTGCGGCGATAGCGGGAGGTATCGCGGAGGCTTATTATGGGGTGCCTGCGTGGATAAGAAAGCATGTGCTGACTTTTTTGGATGAAAGGCTTCTGCAGATAGTGATAGCGTTTGAAAACAGGTATCCTCCGATAATGGAAAAGAAAACAGGAGAGGATATTCATGTTCCGATAAAAAGAAAGCCGGTGCGCAAGGTGAAAGAAACAGGAGGAAAAAGTGAAATGATTGAATCAGCTATGGATGCCGCAGATGCAGATGTCAGAGATTCTGAGACCAGCGCGGAGGAAACCACAAGCAAGAAGCTTTTTAACCATTTGTTTGAGGCTTGCAATATTTTGCGGGGACCAATCAATCAGGATGAGTTCAAAAGTTATGTGACGCCGATTCTGTTTTTTAAACGCATATCTGATGTATATGATGAAGAATATGCGGAAGCCATGGATTTTTCCGGAGGAGACATAGAATATGCGGAGGCGGAGGATATGCATTCTTTTGTTATCCCCCAAGGATGCCATTGGGAGGATGTGCGGACGGTCAGCACAAACGTTGGCAAGGCCATTGTGAATGCCATGACCGGAATAGAGAAAGCCAATCCGGATACGCTGGCCGGAGTGTTCAGCAGTTTTGACGATGCGACATGGACGGATAAAAATAAACTGGATGATCAAAGGCTTAAAAATCTTATTGAGCATATGTCTCTGGTAAAGGTAGGAAACCAAAATTATTCCGCCGATATCATGGGCGATAGCTATGAATATCTGATTAAAAAGTTTGCCGATATGTCCAAGAAAAACGCGGGCGAATTTTACACACCAAGAACTATTGTCAAGCTGATGGTTAAATTATTGGATCCCAAAGCCGGTGAAACGGTATATGATCCGGCCTGTGGGACGGGAGGCATGCTCATTGAGGCAATACGTCATATAAAGAATGACCAGATGACATATGGAAGGATTTTCGGCCAGGAGAATAATTTGTCAACATCTGCCATTGCGAGAATGAATCTGTATCTGCATGGAGCCAAGGATGTTCAGATTAAGAAGGGAGATACATTGCGGGATCCGCTTTTCCTGGAAAAAGGGAAAATGAAAACCTTTGATTGTGTGTTGGCCAATCCGCCCTTCGGGATGAAAAAGTGGGGGGCGCAGCAATTTGAATACGACAGATACGGCCGAAACATATGGGGCAATCCCAACGATTCCAGAGCGGATTTTGCGTGGCTGCAGCATATGGTAAAGTCAATGGATCCCGGGAACGGACGCTGTGCCGTTGTGCTTCCGCAGGGTGTGCTGTTTCATGGAGGCAGAGAAGGG
This sequence comes from uncultured Acetatifactor sp., assembly GCA_910585015.1. Taxonomy (GTDB): domain Bacteria; phylum Bacillota; class Clostridia; order Lachnospirales; family Lachnospiraceae; genus Acetatifactor. The sequence goes on along the minus strand of CAJUCT010000033.1, from coordinate 21,557 downwards.
GAAATTCGTGAACAGCTGATAAAATCGGATAAGATAGAAGCCGTGATCACTCTTGCCAGCGGGGTCTTTTACAGCACCGGAGTATCCGCGTGTATTATATTTCTCAGGAATAAAAAGCAGCATAATCATATCGGGCGGGTATGTCTGATTGACGGAACGGAGGAATACACCGCGCAGCGCGCGCAAAACGAGTTATCGCCGGGCAATGTGGATGCGCTGCTGCAATACTATCAAAATTATAGGGATGTCATTGAACGGGTAAAGATTGTAACGACAGAGGATCTGGAAAAAGGAGGGTATGATCTCAGCGTAAAGAAATATATAGAGAAGCGGGAGCGTGGTACGATATCTCCGGCCATTGCCCGTAACAATTATTACGCGGCACTTAAGGAAGTAAAAGCGGCGGAAGCAAAGGTGCGGAAGCTGCTGATTGAAGGAGGGTATGTCCATGAGCAGGAAAATTAAGCAGGAGGAATTGGAAACGTACTTGTGGGGAGCGGCAACTCTGCTGAGAAATAACATAGATGCCGGCGCATACAAGCAATATATTTTTCCCCTTCTTTTTTTCAAACGCCTAAATGATGTATACGAGGAAGAAACGGAAAAAGCTGTTGCCGAGAACGGCTCGGAGGCGGCGGATTGGGAGGAAAACCATAGCTTTATCATCCCTGAAGGATATCACTGGAACGATGTGAGAAATATTACGCAAAATGTGGGAAGAGCCATAGCAACGGCTTTCAGGGAAATCGAAAAGGCAAACAGAAGCAAACTCACAGGGATTTTTGGAGAGGGACGCATCTGGACAAATAAAAACAGATTGTCGGATCGACTTCTGAAAGATCTGCTGGAACATTTCAGCACCAGAACGCTCTCCCTGGAAAACTGTCCGGAAGACGAACTGGGAAACGGATACGAATATCTGATCAAACAGTTTGCGGATGACAGCGGACATACTGCGCAGGAATTTTATACAAACCGGACAGTCGTTCATCTTATGACAGAAATTCTGAAGCCGGAATCGGGGGAGTCTATTTACGATCCCACCTGCGGAAGCGCAGGAATGCTGATCTCTTCCATCGCTTATTTAAAGCGCAATCACAAGGAATGGCGAAATGTTTCCTTATATGGGCAGGAGTTCAATGCGCTGACCTGTTCCATCGGGCGGATGAACCTGATTTTGCATGGCATAGAGGATTTCAACATTTCAAATGGCGATACATTAGCGGCGCCGGCATTTATTGAGAAGAGAAAATTGAGACAATTTGATCTTGTGCTGGCCAATCCGCCGTATTCCATCAATCAATGGAATCGTGACGCGTTTGCCTCGGACAAATACGGAAGAAATATTCTGGGCGTTCCGCCCCAGGGACGTGCGGACTATGCTTTTCTTCAGCACATTTTGACGAGTATGAAAGAGGAAACCGGGCGATGCGCGATTCTGTTTCCCCACGGGGTGCTCTTCCGCAATGAGGAAAGCGCTATGCGGGAAAAGCTGGTAAAAGGTGATTATGTGGAATGTATTATTGGGCTTGGCCCCAATCTGTTTTACAATTCGCCCATGGAGGCATGTATTATGATTTGCCGTATCACAAAGCGGCCGGAGCGAAGGGGGCAGGTACTGTTTATCAATGCAGTCAATGAAGTTGAAAGGAAAAATGCCCAGAGTCTCTTGGAAGAGCGGCATATACAGAGAATAGCAGGCGCCTGCCAGAAATATGCCGACGACTCTGATTTTGCCAGAGTGGTTACGATTAAGGATATTGAGGATAACAATTTTTCTTTAAGTATACCGCTTTATGTGAAGCCGGCGTCTGAGGCGGCCGGGACAGATGGGTATTCTGTGCAGGAACACTATGACAACTGGAAGTCTTTTTCGGGAAGGATGATGGCGTATTATGAGAAATTGAATGAAATGCTGAGAGAGGAGGGCAAGAGTGATGCGTAGGGTTTGCTGGGAAAGAATTGCTCCGTTCATTCTTCTCCTGAGAGGAGGTGCGTATAATGGCAAGGTACAAATTTGAGCAGATAGCAATTAACAGTACGGAAAAGAAAAAGCCGGTAGAAGAGGACCGCTTTACATATGTTGGCCTTGAACATTTGGATCCAGGCAGTTTGAAAGTTACACGATTTGGTTCGGAGACCGCCCCTGTTGGGGAAAAACTTGTTATGCATAAGGGAGATGTCCTTTTTGGAAAGCGCAGAGCTTATCAGAAAAAAGTCGCGATTGCGCCGTTTGACGGGATCTTTTCCGCACATGGCATGGTGCTGCGCCCCAAGGAAGATATTGTAGATAAGAATTTTTTCCCGTTGTTTATAAGTTCCGACTATTTTCTGGACGAGGCGATAAGGATATCCGTGGGCTCACTTTCTCCGACGATTAACTGGCGTGACTTGAAAGAACTTGAGTTTGAGTTACCGGATTTGGAGGAGCAAAGGAAGCTTGCCGAAGTGTTGTGGGCGATCAATGACGCGATGGTGGCATATAAAAAGCTTATTTCTGCGACGGATGAATTGGTGAAAGCTCGATTTATCGAGATGTTTGAAGGAAAGTATCCAATGGTTTTACTTGGCAATGTGATAGAGACTATTTCTGGAGGTACTCCGTCAAGGAAAAATCCTGAGTTTTATGATGGAGGAACGATTCCTTGGTTAACAAGCGGAGAGGTAAATCTGGGATATATTGATAAGACGCAATATTTTATCACGACAGAAGGCTTAAATAACTCGTCAGCAAAATGGGTTCCTGCAAACAGTGTTGTGGTAGCAATGTATGGTGCGACGGCAGGAAGAGTTGGAATCTTAAGAATTCCTGCAACAACAAATCAGGCTGTATGCACACTGCTTCCCAATGATAGATTTGATATGTACTATCTATATTATGCTGTCAAATATAAAGAGACATGGCTACTTGAGAATAGATTCGGAGCAGCACAGCCTAATATATCCCAAACAGTAATAAAGCAGATGGAGTTAATTGATGCTCCACTGGATATGCAACAGCAGTTTTCTTGTATTGTATGCCAGAGTGATAAGTCAAAATCCGAACTTAAACAAACTCTTTCCGAACTAACGGCGACATACAAGCGGATACTATCTGAGAATCTTAGCTGAGTAAAGGAGTAAGGACTTGCTCTTAATAAGCAGATTTCTTTTCAACCTCCAGCTAATAATCAGCCTCAGGTGGGTAATTGTTTCTGGGAGGACGGGAGCATAGTTCCTGAAAATGCCGGTGTTTGGCGAGGTATTTAGGAGCGGAGTTCTGACATTGCTGGCCAATTTTTGAAAGGTAACAGTAACTGTAAGAGAATTGTATTCAATCAAACAAGCAATAAGTGTATTGTGTACTGCATCGTTCACTCTGCGTCATTTGGAGAAATGTGAATTGTACAGCGCACCAGTAAAAATCATTTGAAAGATAGGAGGATTAGCATATGTTTAACGAAGACAACACCACTGAGCAGATGATCATTTCAACGCTGTGCAAAAACGGTTGGACATATATAGCGCCGGAAAATCTGCCGCGCCATCCGAATGATGTTATGGTCGAATCCATGGTCAGGGATGCCTTGATCCGACTGAATCCTGAAATAGCCGAAGATGAATCGCGGGCCGATGATGTTATTCATAAGCTGCGAACAATAGTTTTGTCCACAAATGAACATAATCTGATCACCCAGAATGAGTTGTTTAAGACGGTGGTTTTTGAAAACAACTCCTATCCGTTTGGCCAGGAGGGGCAGCAGGTTCCCGTTGATTTCTTTGGAACGGAGATAAACGGCAAGCTCAATCAAAATGAATATGTTGTGACAAATCAGTGGGTATATCCCAAAGCCGACGGCGGAAAGCGTCTGGATATAGTTCTTTTGATCAACGGCTTTCCGGTGGTGGTAGGAGAGGTAAAAACGCCGGTGCGCGCGGCGGTTACCTGGCTGGACGGAGCGCAGGATATTTCCGATTATGAGAGAAGCATTCCGGAGATGTTTACCATGAATGTTTTTAACTTTGCCACAGAGGGAAAAGCCTATCGCTACGGCGCTGCCAATATGCCGGCGGCCAAATGGGGCCCCTGGCATACCGCCAGCCACAAACAGGAAGGCGGTCTGTCCGATGTACAGATCAGTATTGACGATATGATCACGCCGGAAAAAGTGATGGATATTTTTCAATACTTTACAATGTTTGCGACAGATAAAAAATACCGCAAATATAAGATAATCTGCCGCTACCAGCAGTATGAGGGCGCCAATATGATAGTTGAGCGTGTGAAAGCGGGCTACCCGAGGAAGGGGCTGATATGGCATTTTCAGGGTTCGGGAAAATCCCTTCTTATGGTATTTGCGGCCCAGAAGCTGCGTATGCATCCGGATCTCAAGAATCCCACCGTTATTATTGTGGATGATCGCCTGGATCTGGAAACGCAGATTACTGCCACATTCAATGCTTCCGATATTCCGAATCTTGAATCGGCCGGAAAACGTGAGCAGCTTATGACGATGCTGCGCCAGGATATTCGCAAGATCATCATTACCACAATTTTCCGCTTTCAGGAGGTTGAGAGTGAACTCAGTCTGCGGGACAACATTATCGTTATGGTGGATGAGGCACACAGGACGCAGGAGGGAGAACTTGGCGTTAAAATGCGTAGGGCTTTGCCCAATGCATTCTTTTTCGGACTAACCGGTACGCCAATTAACCGTCTTGATAAGAATACATTCCATACATTTGGAGCGACAGAGGACCGCAGCGGATACATGAGCAAATATTCCTTCTCGGACTCCATCCGTGACAATGCCACCCTTCCTCTTAATTTTGAACCGGTTCCGATTGACATGCGTGTAGACAAAGGGACATTGGATCGGGAGTTTGATGTATTGACGGAAAATCTGAGCGAAGCGCAGCGTGCGGAATTGTCTTCCCGTGTAAACATGCAGGCTATCATGTACGATCCCAAGCGCATCCATAAAGTCTGTGCCCATATTGCGAGACATTTTACCGAAAAAGTCAAGCCAAACGGGTACAAGGGACAGGTTGTGGTTTATGACAGAGAGTGTTGTCTAAAATATAAGGAAGAACTTGATAAACTATTGGGAACGAAGGCGTCAACAATAGTAATGGACACCAACGATGATAAGCAGGACAAGTATAAATTGTACAGACGCAGCAAAGACGAAGAAGCAAAAGTGCTTGACCGCTTTCGGGATCCCCATGATCCGTTACAGCTTGTAATTGTGACGTCAAAGCTTCTCACCGGTTTCGACGCCCCGATTTTACAGGTTATGTATTTGGACAAGCCGATGAAGGATCATACATTGTTACAGGCGATCTGCCGAACAAACCGTACCTATGACGAGGGCAAGACAAGCGGACTGATCGTTGATTATATCGGCATCTTTGATAATGTTGCAAAGGCCCTGAATTTTGATGAGGCCGGCATGAAAAAAATTGTGACCAATATTGAGGAAGTGAAAAAGAAAGTTCCTGCGCTCCTGAAAAAATGTCTGAGCTACTTTATGGGAGTGGACCGTACTGTGGATGGCTGGGAGGGGCTTATGGCGGCGCAGGAGTGCCTTCCCACCAGCCGGGAAAAGGATGAGTTTGGCGCGGATTACAGGGTGCTGAACCGTGCGTGGAACGCATTGTCGCCGGATCCCTTTCTGACACCGTTTCAGCTTGATTATGTATGGCTTTCCAAAGTATATGAATCCGTGAAACCCACAAACAACAGCGGAGGGCTTATCTGGGCGGCGCTGGGCGCAAAGACGCTGGAATTGGTACACTCTAATCTGGATATAGGCCAAGTACATGACAATATGGAAATTTTGACCTTGGACGCGGAACTGATTGACGAGTTTATTTCAAAACAGCAGGATGCCAAAAAGATGGCGAAGAAAGTTGAAATAGATCTGGTGGCAAGGATACAGAGACATGGGGACGATCCGAAGTTTGTGAAGCTGGGGGATCGTCTCGAGAAACTCCGCGAACAGCATGAGCAGGGGCTTGTCAACAGCATTGAGTTTCTGAAACTTCTGCTGGAACTGGCGAGAGAGGCCGTACAGGCAGAGAGAGAAGTGGTTCCGGAAGATGAAATTGATAAGGGTAAGGCGGCGCTTACAGAACTTTTTGATGGAGTGAAAAATGACAATACACCCGTTATTGTCGAGCGCATTGTCACAGATATTGACAGCATTGTAAAGATTGTACGCTTTGACGGCTGGCAGGCTACAAACACCGGGCGTCAGGAGGTAAAAAAGGCTCTGAGAAGTGTTGTGTGGGTTAAATATAAAATTAAAGATAAAGAAGTATTTGATAAAGCATACGGCTATATTGAACAGTATTATTAAGAAAGAAAAAACAACAAAGGGACTTATAATCGAACAAACTTTCTGGTATAATATCTTTAAACGCATTTGGGTGGTGATAAACATGTCACAAATAAGGAACGGAAGTGAGATATATGTGTGGAAGATATTATATTGACAGTGATGTGGAAAGAGAAATTTACCGCATAGCACAGGAGATAGACGAGAACATGAGAGAGGAGAGAACAGGGGACATATACCCGTCTCAGGACGCTCCCGTGATCTACGGCAGAGGGGACAGACTTCGCGGCGGTAAGATGAAATGGGGACTGACAGGGAAGGATAAGAGCCTGTTGATTAACGCCAGAGCGGAGACGGCTCTGGAGAGGCCCACATTTTCCGATAGTGTCAGGCAGCGGCGCTGTGTCATTCCGGCAAGACATTTCTATGAATGGAACAGGGAAAAACAGAAAGTGACTTTTTACCGCAAGGAAAAAGCCACTCTGTATCTCGCCGGTTTTTACAGGGGACAGGAGGACGGCCCGCATTTTATCATACTGACGACGCAGGCCAATGCGTCCGTGCGTCCGGTGCATGAGCGTATGCCCTTGATTTTGGAGGAGGAGGAAATTCGTCTGTGGATAGGGGAAGATTCCAGAGTGGGCAGCTTTCTGAATAAATCATCGCCCCTGTTGGAGCGCAGACAGGACTATGAGCAGATGAGCCTGTTCTGATCAATCCGCATCTGTCCGGCCAGATGCGGAACTCTATCAGCATATGTCCGGTCAGCGCACCGAATCATATATGGATGCCAAAGCAGCCATATATGGTTCGCCGATCATGTGTGCTGTCCGGACAAATGCGGAACTCTAAATAAGAAGGAGGCCGCTTTCCATGAATGAAAACCAGAAGATATATATCGCAATCGATCTAAAATCATTCTACGCCTCCGTGGAGTGTGTGGAGCGGCAGCTGGATCCCCTCTCCGTACATCTGGTGGTTGCGGATGCGGAGAGGACGGAAAAAACCATATGTCTGGCGGTATCTCCATCCCTGAAAGCATATGGCATTCCCGGCAGAGCCAGGCTGTTCGAGGTGGTGCGGAGGGTGAGGGAGGTAAACAGGGAAAGGCTTAGGAGAGCGCCTGGCGGACAGTTTCAGGGTTCCTCCTGCTATGCCCCGGAATTAAAGGAACATCCGGAACTGGAACTGGCTTATATCATAGCCCCGCCCCGGATGGCCTTTTATATGGAGTACAGTACCATCATCTACAATATTTATCTCAAATATGTGGCTCCGGAGGATATGCATGTGTATTCCATTGACGAGGTATTTATGGATGTAACGCAGTATCTGAATGCCTGCCATATGACGGCGAGGGAACTGGCGTCGGTAATTGTGCGGGATGTGCTGACGGCCACGGGGATTACGGCCACCGCCGGGATCGGCACGAACCTGTATCTGTGCAAGGTGGCAATGGATATTGTGGCAAAGCATACGGCGCCGGACGAAAATGGGGTGCGGATCGGAGAACTGGATGAGATGAGTTACCGACAGCTGTTGTGGAGCCACCGGCCCCTCACGGACTTTTGGCGGGTGGGCGTAGGCTACCAAAGACGCCTGGAAGAGGTGGGCCTGTTCACCATGGGGGATATTGCCCGCTGCTGCCTGGGAGGAGACAGGGATTATCACAACGAGGAACTTTTATACAAACTGTTCGGCGTCAACGCGGAACTTTTGATAGATCATGCATGGGGGTGGGAGCCTGTCACCATGGAGATGGTCAAGGCGTACAGACCACAGACCAACAGCTTAAGTTCCGGCCAGGTTCTGCAGTGTCCCTATGATTTCGCGGGAGGGAAGCTGATCGTTCGGGAAATGACGGACCTGCTGGTGCTGGATCTGGTGGAAAAAAAGCTGGTGACAGACCAGATGGTGCTCACCATAGGCTACGACATTGAGAATTTGGCCAACCCCAAGACCAGAGAAAAGTATAAGGGCGAAGTGACCACGGATCGCTATGGGAGGAAAGTGCCTAAACATGCACACGGAACTGCCAACTTAGGGGCTAAGACTTCCTCCACTCAAAAGATTGTGGATGCCGTCATGGAACTTTATGACAGGATTGTTGACCCATCGCTGTCCGTGCGCAGGGTGACGGTGGCGGCAAACCGTCTGACAGACGAATCCGAGGCCATAGAGCCGCAGCAGTATGAGCAGCTTGATCTGTTTACGGACTATGGGGCGCTGGAAAAGGAGAAGGAGGCACAAAAAGCCCGGCTTGCCAAGGAAAGAAAGCTGCAGGAGGCCATGATTGCCGTAAAAAAGAAATACGGCAAAAACGCCATACTAAAGGGGACAAATCTACAGGAGGGAGCAATGACTATGGAGCGCAACCGCCAGATCGGAGGACACAAGGCATGAGGCAGGAGGGGCCGGGCAGCTATGATGATATCATTAATCTGCCCCATCATGTATCCACAAGACATCCGCAGATGCCGCTTTTAGACAGAGCGGCCCAGTTTGCCCCCTTTGCCGCCCTTACCGGACATGATGAGGCGATCAAGGAGACAGCCCGGCTGACAGAATCCCCTGTTGAACTTAGCGAGGAACAGGCGGAAAAGCTGGATAAGCGGCTGCAGATGCTCCTGGCGGAATTAAGGGAAAATCCCCTTCGGGAACCGGAGATCAAAGTCATATATTTCCGTCCGGACACTGTGAAAGACGGAGGAGCCTATGAGGCAGTGACGGGATCCGTCAGGAAAGTGGACGAGTATCGGCGGCAGATTTTGTTTACGGATGGAACAGTCCTCTCTATGGAAAAACTCTTTTCCATAGAGGGGGAACTGTTCAAGGATATGGATGTCTAAATCGTCAGGCGGGACAGTCTCCATTCATGGGCAAAATAATTGTAGCGGATCCAGAAGGTCTTCTGGGAGCCATAGATTTGGGCGGCGCAGGAAAAGTGAGCGCCTACCCGGTTTCTGTCCTGATCCTCCGATAATATCTTATCAATTGTGACAGTGATGATTTCTCCGTTTTTGTCGCGGAACCGAAATCTCATTGGTGTAATCTTCCCGTTAGTGTCAGTGCAGGAAATCATCTGTATCGGAATGTCAACGCACAATATGCTGTTCACAAAAGCCCCCCTTTCTTAAAACGAACACAAGCGGCAGTCTTATCATACCACCAGAACATATGTTTGTGAACAGGAATTTTCAGGAAGTTTGGGAGTAGGGCAAAGCCGCAATAAGTGAGATTAAGTATTGCATCAATAAAAAAAGAAGGTTATAATTTATATAAAGGCAGACGCGCTATACGCCCTCACAGGATTTGGCGGGAACGGAAAAGGTAAATAGTATGGGAAAGATATGTAAAAGAAAGACAGGCAGGACAAAGCGTTTACTGGTATTTTTGTTTGCGTTGGCATTTCTGACGGCGGTGCCCGGGGGGATCGGGACGGTGCGCGGCGCGGAGAAGCGCACCGTGCGGGTGGGTTTTTTTCCCATGGAAGGTTACCATGAGATCAGGGCGGACGGCAGTTTCACGGGTATGGATGTGGAGTATCTGGAAGCCCTGTGCGACTATGTCAGCTGGAATGTGGAGTATGTGGAGTGTGAGAGTTGGAACGACGCGCTGGACATGCTGCGGGATGAGAAGATTGACCTGGTGGGGTCCGCGCAGTATTCCAACGAGCGGGCGGAGATGTACCAATATGCCAATCTGGCCAGCGGCTATACCTTTGGAGCCATTGCCGTCAACAGCGACAGTGGATTGGCCTATGAAGATTTTAACGCCATGGGTGATGTGACCTTTGGCGTTGTGGGCAGTTATATACGTAAGGATGAGTTTTATGAATATATGGCGGATCATGGCATTCGCAGACCCAATGTGCGGGAGTATAAGGACACGGCGTCCCTGCAGGAGGCTCTTGAGGCAGGTGAGATTGATGCTCTGGTCCATTCCCTCACGGAGATCCGGGAGGGGCAGCGCGTGGTGGGCCGGTTCGCGCCCATGCCCTTCTATTACATATCTTATAAGGGAAATGACGATCTGATGCGGGAACTCAACCAGGGTATCGCGGATGTGAAGATGAACCGCCCGGAACTGGAAAACGAACTGATGGTTAAGTATTACGACAGCAGGCTGGATCAGACTATTTTGCTCACCAATGATGAAAAGCAGTATATAGCGGCAAGAGGAAGGCTGACGGTGGGATATCTGGACGAGTATTATCCTTTTTCCTATGAGAGCGAGGGGGTATATTTGGGACTTGCCAAACAGGTGCTGGAGGAGGTGTCCGTGAGCACGGGCATTATCTTTGACTATGTGAGGCTGGATGACATGGAGGAGGCCAAAGCGGCGTTAAAGGACGGCAGCATTGACATCTTGAGTTATTGCGGAGAATCCGCCAGGAATGTGAAAGCGGAGGGGCTGGCGGTGACGAAGGTGTATGCCCAGGTGCCCCAGGTCATTATTATGCGCAGAAGTGACAAAGCGGATACCATCGGCATACTGGCGGTGGAGGACAGCAATGCGGCAGGAGAGGCGACCCAGAATTTCATGGGTGAGAATACCCGGCTTTTGACTTTTCCCACGCAGCTTGAGAGTCTGTATGCGGTAAAGGAGGGGCAGGCGGACGCAGCCATGTGCGACGGATATCTGGCGGAGTACCTGCTGGGCTCCCAGCTTCGTTTCAACAAGATGGAAATCCACAGTGTGCTCAGTGATGTCCACAGTATCTATATGGTGGTGACGGCTGATGAAGATTCCCTCCTTCTCGGCATTCTGAACAAGGAGTTGATCGCGGTCAGCGATAAGATGGTCAACGACTATATGCTTCAGGACAATTTTTACTCCAAGATGAGCATAGAAAATTTTATCAGCGACAACAGTATTCCCATCATATTGATTCTTTCAGCCTGCGCGGCGGTGGTTATTCTGGTGCTGTTTTTCCTTCTGCGCAACAGTATGCGTGTGCAGAAGCTGATGTACAAGGACACGGAGCTCAATGTCTGGAATCTCAATTACTTACGGTATCGGGCGATGCGGAAGCTGGCTGCGGACAAGAGCGGCAACTATGCCGTGGCCTACACGGATATAGGACAGTTGAAGAGTTATAACGCTCTGTACGGCTGGAGCGCGGGGCAGAGGGTATTGGAGCTTGTAATCGAGGCCCTTTCCAAGGAAGTGGACGGGCAGAGGGATCTTTATGCCAGAAGTTACGGCAGCCATTTTGTACTTTTTTTGAAATATGAGGATCCGGAAGCTCTGAAAAAGCGTCTTATGAATATAGCGGATGGGGTTTCCGCACGTATCTATGAGGAGGCGGATACCCACATGGCTCTGACCATAGGTGTGGGTTGTCTGGAGAATGGGGACAGCGACTTGCGGAGGGCCCTGTCCGAGAGTATTCAGCTGGTGGATTCTCTGAAAAATAACTATAGCAACGCAGTGCAGATATACGATGACAAGCTGCGGGCCCAGCTTCGGGAGAACCATGAGCGTGAGAAGCTGCTGGAGTCGGTGGATGTGAACAAGGATTTTGTAGCCTATTATCAGGCCAAGGTGGATATCCGCAACGAGCGGATTGTAGGGGCGGAGGCCCTGGTGCGCTTCAAGGACCCCACGGCGGAGGGGGCCATTCGGGCGCCGGGATTTTTTGTACCCTATTATGAGCGCACTGGCAGGATTCAGGATATTGATTTCTTTGTGATGGAGAGTGTGTGCAGGATGCTGCGCAGACGAATTGACGCAGGACAAACCGTGGTGCCGGTGTCCTGCAATTTTTCCCGGATCCACTTTACCACCGACGGATTTCCGGAGAGATTTGAGAAGGTGATGGATAAATACCGGATTCCCAAGGAACTGATTGAGGTGGAGATCACAGAGACTCTGGTGGTGGAGGAAGTGCAGCAGCAGAAGGTCAAGGAGATTGTGGACATTCTGCGGGAAAAGGGGGTGCGGCTGTCCATAGATGATTTCGGATCGGGATATTCTTCTCTGGGTGTGTTCGAGCAGATTCCGGCTTCCGTTATCAAGCTGGATCGGTCGTTCCTTCTCAACAACGAAAACCGGGTCAGACAGGTACAGATAATGAAAAACATCGTAAATCTGGCCAGAGATTTGAACGCCCAGGTGGTCTGCGAGGGCGTGGAGACAAAGGATGACACGGAACTGATGATGGAGATAGGAGCCTATGTGGCGCAGGGCTACCGTTACTGTAAACCTGTGCCGGAGGAGGTGTTTGAGGAGATGCTTTCCCACTAAAACCGATCCGTTTCTTCCAGAATTCCATGGACCAATGTCTGGAGAAAGTACAGTTCCTTCGCTGCTTTCTCCCGGGTCACCACGGTCTTTGGCTCGAAGATAGTTCCGCAGGCCATGCGGCCCCGGGCAATGCCTGACTCTGAGCGCATGAGTCCCAGGCGGTAGCATTCTCTGGCGGCCCGCCTGCAGGGCGGCGAGATCTGCTCTCTGTCGGTGAGTTGCTCCCAGGAAACCAGTGGATAGTACATGGCGCTCTGACCAGTGAGATTAGGATCATAATTCGGGTCATCAAAGGCGATGCCGCTTCCGTTGTAGTCTGTCATATAAGGCGGCTTTACATAGGCCGGACGCTCCGGGTCGGAAGGGATCTCCGTCACCGGGAAGCAGAACAGATAGACACGGTATATAAACAGGGCCATCACCTCTCTGGTCAGCGAAAGGCCCCTGTCTGTGTCCAGACCCATGGCCGCAAATTCGGTGTCAGGGGAGAGCAGCCTGCCTGCCGGCGTGAGGTCGTTTTCACCGGGGAAAGCGGCAAGCTTCATGGCCCTGCGGAGCGCGGCGGCAAATTGTGCCGCGCTGACAGGCTCAAAGGGATGGAAACAGCCGTCCTCTTTTTTCTCCAGGATATGATGCTTTACCATAAATTCTATCTGGTTGCGGTAATAGGCATTCCTACCGGTCTGTACATCCGGGCACATTTCGGGAAACATAAGATAAGCGTCTCCGGAGCGGATGGCCTTTCTGGCGGAGGGCAGCAGGAAGCGCTCCGGAATCAGGCCCTGTCTGAGCAGAGAGGACGCCACCATGCGGGCGAACTGCTTGGAGAGGGCTTCCTTATAGTGGGTCCCGTCGCATTTGTTGTCGGGATGACCGTTGGCATAACTGCCGGAGTTAGTCTTTCCGGCAGTCTCTCCGGCCTCCACGGACAAAAAGACAGCTTTGGCGGCGTCTCCTCCGATGGACTTCAGATATTCGCAGCCGTCCGCATATAGATCCACCAGCGGAAGTCCGTGCCGGGAAGCGGCCTGCCGCAGCAAACCGGGACAGTCAATGCTGCCGGATTTCGCGAAGCCGCAGAACACAACGCCGTTTTCTTCGTTGGTCTGAGCGCCGTTGATCCGGGTCATAGGCGTGACCAGAATCAGGTTCAGCTTCATGGCTCTGGCGGCGGGGATAAAGTAGTTTTCCAGTCTTGCTCTAAAAGTCTTCTCCGTGTTGCCTCTGCCGTACCGGGCTTCGGGACCGTCCAGAGCTCCCCGGGCCTCGTCGTTATGTCCGGACTGCAGGAGCAGATAGTCCCCGGGGCGGGCATTTAAAAAGAGATCATTGGCGCGTCCTTCCCGGTAAAGGGTGGACAGGGAGCGCCCGCCCATGGCGTAATTTACCACCGTTACCTGCTCGGGAACAAAAAAATCGTCAAAGATCTGCCCCCAGGCGGACATTATATTTTCCTCATACACATAGGATTTCACCGTGGAATCCCCCAGGGTATACAGGGTAGGAACAGCCCCAGGAGCAGCCTGGGGCAGCGCGGAGACATTGATCCTGCGGACGGCCACGGTGAGTTCCGGCGACGCCGGTTCCACCTCGATCTCCAGGGAGCGCCCGCCGCACACATAGGCAAAGGTCCAGACATGATCCTTCCAGGAGGCTGTATGTATGCGGGGAATCAGCTGAGCGGCGTCCCACCAGCCTTCCTGCGCAATCTGTTCCGGGTGTGTGCCGTTCACGGCAATACGGGCGGCATCCGACAAGCTCGAGAGTTCCACCTCCAGATGATAAGCGCCGGGCCCCGGCACATCTATTCGAAAACAGAATCCCCCGAAATCAAAGTCGTTGGCATTTTTCTCATAGGACAGCTTTGGGCAGGGCGGCATGACCGCCCCCTGTTCCGTGAATTGCAGTTTCTCAGGACAAAGCTTCCGAGACGGCATAGAGGACGTCCGAGCCATAAAACCGCAGCGCTCCGCCGGGTCGTAGATCCCATATCTCTTTTCTGTAAAATCGAAAATTTTCATGATCTTTCTTCCTCGCATTGAAATGTAAAAGCTAGTTAGGCAGCACAATATTTAATATAGCAGAAGCCGAGCGGAATGTACAGAAAAAGCGTACAGAAAAGTCCATGAACAAAATTGGGCCTTTAGTTCCGTGAGCAATTAGAACAATAAAACGACTGCAAAATTATATTACTTTTTGTATGGTATTTGGGAAAAAGAAGAAGAATTTTTAGTGTAATTGTACAATTCCCCTTGCAACATGATTACTTGTGTGTTAAAATTGTAACATTATTTAGAAAATAGTCAATTACTATATAGGCCATGTGTTGGGCCTGCTTATTTTTGAGGAGGGTATACGAATGAAACTTAAACAAAAACTGATAATGCTGGTTCTGATTCCTGTGGTGGTTCTGGGGTTTGGCGTCGGATTTTTTGCGTTTATTCAGGCCAGGAACGCGCTGGTGGAATCCATAGAGGGGCAGCTGCGGATTGCCTGTGAGGGATATAGTGACGATCTGTATGCGTTCAAGGATATGGATATCGACATTACGGTGTTTGAGGGAGATACCAGAGCTTACAGTTCCATTGAGGGCGCGGTGGGCACCAAGGCGTCTCAGGAAGTTATCGATACGACTTTGAATGGCGGGAGGACGTTCTTCAGTTCCAATGTATCGGTGAATGGCAAGCCTTATTATGGATATTATATTCCTATAGACGGGGGTATGCTGTTTGCCGGCAAGCCTCAGGCGGAGGTGCGGGAGATGCTGACCCGGCTGCTGATTGCCATTCTTGCCATCTCCGTGATCATCATAGTTCTGGTGACTATTGTGGCCTATGTCATTGTCGCCAGGATGGCGAAGCTTATCATCAATGTGAGCAACACTATTAGCCATGTTGCCGACGGCGATCTGAGCAGCGAGGTACAGGACATGGCCGGGAGGGATGAGATCGCGTCTATGAATAATTCCGTGAGCGCCATGGCAAGGAAATTGAAGGTGATGGTCACTGACATATCGAAAGTCAGTCGGGAAGCCCAGAACTCGGCGGACAATCTGCGGGGAACGGCGGCCTCCACGCTGAGCGCCAGCGAGGAGATTGCCAAGGCCATTGAGGATGTGGCACGGAACAACACCAGCCAGGCCGGGATCGTGGTGAGCATTACCAACGGGATCGGAGCCATGCGGGAGCAAACCATCGGCATTGTCGCCCGTGTGGAGGATATTGAGAGCAGTTCCGTCAGTCTTACAAATAACTGCAATGATATGCGGGTAAAGATAGAATCTACTCAGAAAACCAGTGAGATGATGTCGGCCAGCGTAGTGGGAATCAAGGACAAGATTGATGCCACCAACAGGGTTATCGCCAATATGTCCGAGATTCTCTCCAGCATAGAAGATATCGCGTCTCAGACCAATCTGCTTTCCCTGAATGCCTCCATCGAGGCGGCCCGTGCCGGTGAGATGGGAAAGGGCTTTTCTGTGGTGGCTGACAGTATCCGCACCCTGTCGGAAAATACGGCCAAGGAATTGGTGGGCATAAAGGAGATTATTTCCAATATCACGGAGGATTTCAAGGAATGCGCGGACAGCATTGACGTGGTGGTGCAGAACAATTCGGAGAGTATGAAGGGCATAACAGAGGTTATCACCTCTTTCAAGCAGGTCGATGAAGCCATTAAGAATACCTCCACTCAGGTGGATGCCATCAGCAGAGCCGTGTCCGAGACCCAGGAGCAGATGAGAAGCATATCGGAGGAAGTGGCTGTGCTGGGGGATGTGTCGGAGAGCAATGCCGCGGCCAGCCAGGAGGTGAACGCTTCCATAGAGGAACTTACGGCGTTGATGCACTCCGTGGATCAGAGTACCGTCTCGCTGACCCATGAAGCGGAGAGTCTGATGGAGGAACTGGCTATATTTAAGCTGTAAGAAGAGTGTATATTACAAAAAAGCGAAGCGGAAGGCTTTGCTTTTTTGTTTTGGGGCTTTCATAAAATCTTAAAAAATTATTCATAAAAACTACAGGACTTTATCAGGACAGTGTGTTATGATAAAAAGCGGATTACACGGTATCGGTTTATGGGAAAATACCGCCGGGGAAGTGCCAAGAAGGGGGATCTATATGCAAAGACGGATTGCGGTTGTGACTGTTATATTTCTATGTGTGCTTAGTCTGTTGACAGGCGGGGAAAAGTGTGTGGCATACGCGGAGGAGGGAGCCGCCGGGAATGGGCTTTCCGGCGATGTGGAAGTGCTCAGGCAGGATGGCCTGAACTATGTCATGCAGGTGACGGTGGAAAACAGCGGAGAGGATTTCTATGGTACGGTTCAGGTGGTTTTTGTGTCCGGTTATGGGTATGGCAATTGCGCGTATGATACGGAGATCTCCCTTCCGTCCCAGGGAAAGAAACAATTTACCGCCAATGTGGCATGGCGGGCGGTGGAGACTATAGAGGGGCTGTGTTCCCTGAATTTTCTGGACGAGAAGGGCAGACTGCTGCAGTCTATTCCGCTGAAGAATGTATTTGATAAGGTAGTGTCCGGGGTTGCGGTGGGAGTTTTGTCAGATGATTATTCCGGGCTCACCTATCTGGACGCGGGGGGACGGGAACTCTATGTCAACGGGAATGATTACCCGCTGAGTCTGGTTCAATTGGACAAAGATAATCTGGACGGATATCTGGAAGGGCTCTATTTCCTGGTCATTGACCAGTTCAACGTGTCGTCGCTGAGAGAGGATCAGATCCAGGCGATTCAGAATTGGGTGGAGAAAGGGGGCGGACTGATCATTGGAACCGGCGCATATGCCGAGCAGACTCTTAGCGGTTTTGACAAGGCTTTTTTGGATACGGAGTTGTCCGGTATCAGTGAACCGGGGGAAGAGAATTTGGCCTCGGAGAATGTTGATAAATATGGTTATTATGAGGGCTGTATAGATGAGGGAGTCGATTTCAGACAGATGCGCATTGCCCGTCTGAATTGGCTGGGAAATATGTATGAAAGTGAAGTGTTCCCGGCGGCATACGCAAACATTGGCGACGGAGCGGTGGCGGTTTATTACAGTTCTTTGGGGGATAAGGAACTGCAGAAGCTGAGTAAGTTTATGGTGAACTATATGTATGAGGAGTTGATGGAGCAATCAAACGGTTTCCAGTCCACAAACAAACAATACAGCATGGAGAGCACAGGACAGAGGCTGCTGGCGTTTGTTGACAGCAGAAATACGGTGGTGGATTTCTCCTTATTGAAATGGCTGATCGGTATATATGTGGTGCTGGTGGGCCCGGTACTGTATCTGATCCTGCGCAAAACCAAAAAGAATGAGTGGTACTGGGTGGGAGTGCCTGCGCTGGGGCTGCTGTTCATCGTGGTGGTATTCCTGCTGGGGCAGGGAGCCCGGGTCAACGAGGCCAGGGTGTATTCCGTCACAGTCCAGCAGGCGGACAGCAATCGAAAGGAGACCTATTTTATGGCTTACCACTCAGGGGTAAAGCCATGGGAGATACGTTTGGAGGATTGCTATGATGTGGCAGGGCCGGGCTGGAACGGATATGACGGGAAATATATCTATGATGCCAGCGATTACTTTTACAGTGTAAGCCATACCAGCGAAGGACTGTCTGTGGGAATAAAGCCGCAGGAAAATTTTGAGAACGGTTTTATCTATGCGGGAGGAAGCGCGGAGCCCAGGGGAACCCTCTCCGGGACACAGATTGAGGTATATCCCAGAATAGGCGGAGGGCTTTGCGGTACGGTTGCCAATGAGACGGACTGTGATATGGCTTATATGGCAGTGTGGCTGGATCAGGAACTCATGGTGCTTAAGGATGTGAAAGCGGGGGAAAATCTGGACTTACAACAGGCGATATCTGACGGCAGATGCGTATACCAGAATAGTTCCGTGGAGAAGGTAAGAGATTTATTATACAGCGACCTGATTTCTCTCTATGACTATCGGAGTGCGGCCGGCAGGGATTACCGGGACGATGACATGGGGGTACTCATCATGGGGCTGGGCGTGGCCGTGGAGGCGGTTCCGAAGGGCAGAGAGTACGCAGTTATTGTGGGCATTGTGAAGGACTATGACAGGGCTGTGGCGGAGAGGTGCCAGGAGACTTCCTATGGGTGCCTGTATGGATATGGGGAAACGGGGGTGTGACGGGATGCTGCAAATCAATCATTTGTACAAAAGTTATGGCAAATTCCAGGCGGTCAGCAATCTGACTCTTCACATTCCCAAAGGGGATCTGTTCGGGTTCGTGGGTCCCAACGGTGCGGGCAAAACCACCACCATCCGTATGGTGTGCGGGCTGATGCTGCCAAACAGCGGGGACATTTTTATCAATGGAATAGACGCGATGGCTCATCAGAAGGAGATCAAGAAGCAAATAGGATATGTGCCGGATTTCTTCGGTGTGTATGACAATCTGAAGGTGCGGGAGTATATGGATTTCTACGGTTCCATGTACCGCATGAACTCCAGGGAGATCCAGCGGATCTCGGATGACCTGCTGGAACTGGTGAATCTCTCCGACAAGAAGGAGGTTTTTGTGGATACTCTTTCCCGGGGTATGAAGCAGCGGCTCTGCGTGGCCCGGGCGCTGATCCACAACCCGGCGCTGCTGGTTTTGGATGAGCCCAATTCCGGGTTGGATCCCAGGGCCAGGGTGGAGATGAAGGAGCTTTTGCAGAATTTGAGGAGTATGGGCAAGACCATCGTGATCAGTTCCCATATACTCTCCGAACTTTCCGAGATGTGCAACAGCATCGGGATCATGAACCACGGCAGTCTGGTGGCGGCGGGGCGTATAGAGGACGTGATGGAGGGAGTGTTTGGAAACAACCAGCTGGTCATCACGCTGGACGAGGGACGCGAGACGGCAATACGCATTGTAAATGAATATACCAAGGTGGAGGTGGACTCCGTGGGAGAGCACGAGATCAAGCTGTCCCACAATATGACAAAGACGGAGATTGCTCAGATGGTGGGGGCAATGATCGCGGGCGGCGTGGTAGTGACCGGTTTCCACAAGCAGGAGGGAGACCTGGAGACGCTGTTTATGCGCGTGACCGGAGACGGACAGTAAAGCAAAACTCTAAACTCTAAATAGGAGGATAAAAAATGTATCTAAACCCAATAGTCAAAAAAGATGTAAAGGTGCAGGCCCGCAGCATGAAAATCTGTTGGGGAGTATTTGCATATGAATTGATACTGGCGCTTGTCTTTTTCCTTGCCATGAGCATTATCCAGGGGGAAAGCCGGTATTCCACCAGCAATGTCTATAGCGCCATGGTATGGCTCTATCCGGTACTGGCAGTAACCCAGCTGATTATTCTGGGACTGGTGGTGCCGGTCAGGACTGCCTCCGCCATATCGGGGGAGAAGGAGCGCCAGACCTTTGACATTATGATGACCACCGGTATGTCGCCCTTTTCGGTCATTATGGGAAAGGTCATGACGGCAATCGTGCAGGGTATGTTTTTCGTGGTGGCCAGTATGCCTGTGATGGCGCTGTCGTTTATCATCGGCGGCATGTCCTGGGCATATCTGTTTTTGTTTCTGGGGATTGCTTTCCTGGTGTCGCTCTTCGCCGCCAGTATCGGAATACTGTGCTCTTCCCTGTGCAAAAAGAGCATCAGCGCGGTGATTATGTCCTATGTGTTCTATCTCCTCTTTTTTCTGGGAACCGCAGTGCCATTGATAATATATTGGATTGTGGTGGCGAATTTGGAATACAGCCTGGGCACTGTTCCCCAGTTTGTTGAAAGCTATGGGGCAAATATTTACTTGTTCACGTTGTTGAATCCGGCGGTATATCTGGCGGAGTTTTTTGCCGGGATCATGGCGGGGAGATCAGTGGTGAGCAGCATGGTGTCTTCTATGGGGACACAGAACAAGGGCCCCATTGTTTTGCTAACCACAGGGTACTGGTGGCTTATTTTCGCCACAATCCTGTTTGTGGGAGTATCTTTCCTGTTTCTCTGGATTGCCTCAAAGCGTATCAATCCTATCAAAGGACAGAGACGAAAGGGCGGCAGAAGATAATGTTTTGCGGGGAATGCGTATGGATATCAGGAAGTATCTGACAGTACAGATCAAAAAGTGTAGAAACAGAATGAATCTGGCCAGGCTCTTTGACTGCGCTATTGTGTTCGCGGCGGCAGGGGGTGTGCTTGGCACGGCCTGCGAACTGGTCTCTTTGGTCTGGCCCTTTTATCATGTACATCTGGCGGCAGGTCTGTGTTTTGGACTGGGACTTCTGGCCGGAGCAGGCTGCGCGCTGCATCGGCGGGCGGATATGGAGCAGGCCGCCCGCCGTCTGGACTCCTTTGGATTGAAGGAGCGCATAGTCACTGCCTATGAATTGATGGACAAAGGTGTGGAAACAGGGGACGCGTTGGCGGAGATGCAGAGACAGGATGCCCTTGTCCATTATAATCAGGCCCGTGATCGGATCAAGATCCCGCTGCGCCCGGACAAAAGACATGTGCTGGCGCTGGTGCTGTCGGTGATAATGGTGGCAGGGCTTAGCCTTGTGCCTTCCACGGTTCGGGATCAGGCGCAGCTGCGTCATCAAGTGCAGGAGGCGGCAAAGGAGGAACTACAGCAGCTGGAGGCGCTGGCAGACGCTCTGGATCGAGTGGATATGGAGAGTCTGACGGAGGAACAAAAATTGCGGATGCAGGAACTCCAGGAAGCCATGCGGCGCTCCTGGGAGGAACTGACCCACTCGGATACTTGGGAAAGCCTGGCCCTTGCCCAGGAGCGGCTGGAATATAAATACCAGCAGGCGGGGCAGAGTCTGGCACAGCTTGCCAGCCAGATGCAGGACCCTGGGGCGGCGGGGATAGCCTCCGCCCAAGCCCTGGCCCAGGCGGCGGGACAGAATGGGGGCGGGAACAATCTGGCCCAGGCAGCGATATCTTCCGGACAGAGCGGGAACGGCAGCAATAACGGTAACGGAGACGGGAACGGCAGCAATAACGGTAAC
>CAJUCT010000032.1:25946-49619 GCA_910585015.1 uncultured Acetatifactor sp. | reverse complement strand
GCCTGCGATACTGCGTTAATGCGTATTTGGATGTGAAACATCCATACTTACCTCTCATGCATATCGCTGGCGATCCTGCGATATTGCGTCAATCAGCATACCCACTAACTACGTATCCTGACTTTCCCCGGGGGCATATGGGTGCTGATCATTTCCACTACCTGTGTTCTCTGTTCCCCCAGATCCCGGTTGGGAAATATGGCCGCGCTGACCTTGGTAGTGTAGACGATGACGCTCCTGCCCGTGGCCGTGGCCTTGTGCAGATCCGCCCAGGCTTGTCTCTCTGTGGTCTCCCCCTGGGAGACGGAGATGCCCTCCTCGTCCAGTACATAGTGCAAGGGCTTCTGAAAAGAGGGATTGGTCAGCGCCAGCTGCTTGCTCTTCATCCACAGGGTCACCGGCAGGTACAGCAGCAGGATCACGCCGCAGACCAAAAAGATCCACTGTCGGGGATCCATGCCGAAGATCACAATCATCAATGCCCCAAAGCAGCTACCGATCAGGCCGGAAGCGCTGCCGTAGGCGTGGGCCATCATATAATTGTACAGATCTCCAGCTTCTATTTTCACATCAAACTCTATCATAGTCCAAGTCCTTTCGCTTCCCCATACTCCCATCCGCACGTCCGGGAGACACTCTTGCCATTTGTTCTTTCTGCGCCCTATGCATCCCCGTTGTCCCATTCAGTTTATGGATTCTCTTTTGTTTAACTATCATAAATTATAAACAGGTGACGCGCAAAATGCAAGTGTTTCTTCCTGTGGGGAGGATTTCAAGGGGGAGCAGTTACTACTTATGGCTGATGCGGGGACACGGTTCTGAGGCCGGTAACAGGCATCCCATGCAGGCATCATAAAAATGCAAAAAAAGTCTTGCCAAATCGGAGGAGGAGATCTATACTAGGGTGCATAAGGTGCGTCTTCGGGGTTGGGTGCAATTCCCTACTGGCGGTGATGTGTGGCAACATACCAGTCCGCGACCCACGATGGTAACATCGTGGCTGAATCGGTGCGATTCCGATACCAACAGTATAGTCTGGATGGAAGAAGAACATGAAAACAGGCTGGCAGTCCGCATGGGATACGCGGAAGGTCGGCGGGTGTATGATCCGGTTTTGTTCTCAGAAAGCGGAACATGCTCTAATGTATCATGCGAATCGGCCCCGGTTTTGAAGAGATTTCTGTCAGGGATTTCTTCATAACCGGGGCTTTTTGTGCGAAGCGCTTTCCTTACGGTATACATATAGTCAACAAATCCAATGTCGTTGACTGTCTATGATCTTGCAGGGGGGTTACGCGTAAGCAATGCCGCCCATATATGGGCGATCTTGAAATATGTATGAACCGCCGGCTTGCAGGGCCTCGCCGCAGAAGCGGCAGAAAGTGAGGAAAATTATGAATGGATTTTTCAAAAGTGTAGCAGAAAACGCATTATTTGCAGCAGAATTTCTCCTGATTATCGTGGTCATATTCCTGGCGGCGCTGGCTCTGGAGAAGCTGGCAGACAAGAAAAGCGGGAAAAAGGAGAGCGCCTTTTCCACCCGCAGAATGGCTGTCACGGGCATGTTCTCGGCCATAGCCATGATCCTGCATCTGCTGGACTTCCCCCTGCCTTTCGCTCCCGGATTTTACAAACTGGATTTCAGTGAACTCCCGGTGTTGGTAGGAGCCTTCGCCTTCGGGCCAGTGACAGGAATTATCATCGAAGCTGTGAAAATTCTGCTGAAACTCTTAATTAAGGGCACCAGCACCGCTTTTGTAGGGGATCTGGCCAATTTCGTCATTGGATGCAGTTTCATCCTGCCGGCATCTACTATCTATTATTTTAAAAAGAGTAAAAAAAGCGCTATCGCTGGCTGTATCATCGGTACTTTCATTTTAACTCTCTTTGGCACGGCTTTCAATGCAGTCTACCTGCTGCCGGCCTTTTCCAAGCTTTATGGAATGCCCCTGGACAGCATTCTGGCTATGGGCAGCGCCGTCAACCCTTTGATGACCGATGGCAGTATTATCAGCTTTGTGGCCTGTTGTGTGGCCCCCATGAACCTGATCAAGGGCGGAAGCGTCTCCCTGGTTACCATGCTGATCTATAAACCATTAAGTCCTATCATCAAGGCAGGTAAATAGGATAACGGAAGGCGGCTGTCCGGCTTACCGCTTTTTGGCCAAAGCCACCAGTTCCTGCATAATCTGCCTAATCTCCTCCATGATGACGATGTTTTTCTCTTCGGCGCTCATGGTTTCCCCGGCGTGGGCCGCCACCTCCTGGGAAATGGCGGAAATGGTCTGAACAGAGTCCACTATCACCTGATTGGACTCATTCAGCTCGCCCACCACCTTGACCAGGCTCTCCATATTGTCGCGGACAGCAAAGGTATTGTCCCTGATCGCCCGAAAACTTTCCGCCGCATGCAGAGCCCCCTGTTTTTCCTCGTCAATGCCAAAGACCATGTCGGCGATCACTCCCATGACCTCCCGTATGGCCTCCGACACATCGTCTATCAGGCCGGTGATGTTGGCCGTGGCTTCCTTGGTCTGTGTGGCCATGTTGGATATCTCCGCGGCCACCACGGCAAAGCCCCTGCCCGCTTCCCCTGCCCTGGCCGCCTCTATGCTGGCATTCAGCGCCAGCATACTGGTCTGGGAGGTGATGCCGCCGATCAGCTCCACAATAGTGTTCATCTTTTCCATATAGCGGCCCAGCGCTTCCAGCTTGCCGCTCACCACTGTGCCGTTCTCCACGGAAGTCTCCGCCTGCTCCATCAGTGTCTCCACATTGTGGTTCCCTGTTTCCAGAGCCTCTATGGTATGCTGCATACTGGCGCCGATCTGTCCTGTGGCGTCCTGCACTTTGCTCACCTTGCTCTGGATGGTTTCGGTCTGCAGCATCTGGCTATGCACATGTTTTGCCGTGTCCTCCGCCCCCAGGGATACCTCCTCCATGGCCGTCTTGGTGCTCTTGGAGGCATTGCTCAGTTCCTCCACCTTTTCATGGATGGCAGTGATGCCCTCGGTCAGCTTGCCGGACAGCTGCGCATTGGTCTGCAGCAAAAGTTCCGTCTCCTGCTGGGATTTGGAGATATCCCCTATCCTCTGCTCGGTATTTTGCTTTAAATTACGGGTGGTCATAATAGAATATACTGCCACCATAACCATGACAATTATCTGTATCGCCGCCGAATTCACGCCCAGGAAACCAAATTTGCCTGTGGCGGCCCCCAGCGCCACCACTATAATATTCTCCAGCACAGTGCCGGTATTGATCATCAGCTGATACCGGATGTCATTATAGACAGATACTACGAAAACCATAGGAATAACAAATATATATACCATATGGATTGCATTCGTAAACAGACATATGGTGTAAAACAAGGCAAAACCGATACCTGCCAGATGCCGGATCATACATGTCTCCCTGTCCCTGCTCCAGAAAAGAAATTCCAGAGCCACCGGCACAGCGCCAACCATGCATAGGATTCCGGCATAGGCAATAGATACCTCCCCCTTGTACGCCCGGGTCAGAATAAGGGCAGCCATCACTGCCGCAGTGATAAGGTGCGCAACCATAGCTGTTTTATTGTTTCGTGTCAGTTCTGTCATCTCATCCGTTCCCCCATCTCTTATCCACCCCTTCGGCGGGGCTTTCTCTTAGCATGAATGGCGCCATTATCCTCTTACTGTTTTATCTTCATCGTGAGAGAAATCCGCTTTTTCTGCATATCCACATCCAATACCTGCACGTCCACGATATCCCCCACGCTGACTGCCTCCAGGGGATGCTTAATATATCTATCCGTGATCTGGGAGATGTGTACCAGGCCGTCCTGATGTACGCCGATATCCACAAACACGCCGAAATCAATGACATTGCGCACCGTGCCCTTCAGGGTCATGCCCGGTTTCAAGTCCTTCATATCCAGCACATCGCTGCGCAGAATGGGTCTGGGCATATCATCCCTGGGATCCCGGGCAGGCTTCTCCAGTTCCTTTAAAATATCGGTCAGGGTGATCTCGCCGATGCCCAGTTCTTGGGCCAGCATAGCCTTGTTCCTGACGCGCTTCTCCAGACTGCTGACCCGGCTCTGCGCCGCCCCGACTGCCTGCGCGCTGCCGGCCTCCCGGTTGCCTGCCCTCTGAGCCCCCTTTCCTTCCGCCGCCTGGACACTTCCCCCGGAAGCCCCTGCCATGCTGCCCATGGCGGCGGCCAATGCCTTACCCATGGCTGTATTGGTATTTTTCACCTGTATGGATTTGTCCTGCTTTCTCTGGGCGGGACGCTGGGCGCGTCCTTCCGCCGCTGGGGCTTTTTTGCCTGCCGCCTTGTCCGCCGCCGCTTTCCTCTGGGCCTCCTTCACATCCTCCATGGTAAGGCCCAGCTTGTCCAGCAGCTTTAAGGCCGCTTCATAGGACTCAGGATGTACGCTGGTGGCATCCAAGGGGTTGTCCCCGTCCAGGATCCGCATGAAGCCCGCGCACTGCTCAAAAGCCTTGGGCCCCAGCTTGGGAACTTTCAGAAGCTGCTTTCTGTTGGTAAAGCGTCCGTTTGTTTCCCTATAGTCCACGATGTTCCTGGCGATGGTCTTGTTGATGCCGGAGATGTATTCCAGCAGGGAGACGGAGGCGGTGTTCAAATCCACGCCCACCTTGTTTACACTGTCCTCCACCACGCCGCCCAGGGCCTCGCTGAGTTTTTTCTGATTCATGTCATGCTGGTACTGGCCCACGCCGATGGACTGGGGATCGATCTTCACCAACTCCGCCAGAGGATCCTGGAGCCTGCGGGCAATGGATGCGGCGCTTCGCTGCCCCACGTCAAAATTGGGAAATTCCTCTGTGGCAAGTTTGCTGGCGGAATACACAGAGGCTCCGGCCTCGTTGACGATCACGTACTGCACCGGACGATCCAGTTCCTTTAACAGTTCCACGATCACCTGTTCCGATTCCCGGGAGGCCGTGCCGTTGCCCACGGAGATCAGGTCCACATGGTATTTGCTGATCAGGCGTTTCAGTTCCGCCTTGGCCTCTGTCACCTTGTTCTGGGGCGCGGTGGGGTAGATCACCTTGGTGTCCAGCACCTTGCCTGTGGCATCCACCACCGCCAGCTTACAGCCTGTGCGGAAGGCCGGATCCCAGCCCAGCACCACTTTTCCCGCGATGGGAGGCTGCAGCAGCAGCTGCTCCAGGTTCTTCCCAAACACGGAGATGGCACCGTCCTCGGCTTTTTCCGTGAGTTCATTGCGGATCTCCCGCTCAATGGCAGGGGCAATCAACCGCTCATAGGCGTCCTGGCACACGGCCTGCAGCACCGGTGTGGTCACCGGGTTCTCCGCTCTGATCAGCTGTTTTTCCAGATAGCGCAAAATTCGCTCTGTGGGGGCGCTGAGCTTCACGGTCAACACTTTCTCCGCCTCTCCCCGGTTCAGAGCCAGCACCCTGTGTCCGGCGATCTTTTTCACCGGCTCCTCAAAATGGTAATACATCTCATACACGGTCTGGGCCTTTTCGTCCTTGGCCTCGCTGCTGATAATACCTTCCTCCGCAGTGGCCTGGCGGATATAGCTGCGGTATTCCGCCTCGTCGGATACCTGCTCCGCCAGAATATCCATGGCTCCCTGCAGCGCCTCCGAAGGAGTGGCGACTCCGTCTTCGGAAACATATTTAGCGGCCTCCTCTTCCAGGGGGGTGCGGATCTCCTGGGCCAGAATGATCTGGGCCAGGGGCTCCAGGCCCTTCTCTTTGGCAACGCTGGCCCTGGTCTTTCTCTTGGGGCGATAGGGCCTGTACAGATCTTCCACCGCCACCAGAGTCTGAGCCTCCAGAATCTTTGTCCTCAGTTCCTCCGTCAGCTTTCCCTGTTCCTCTATGCTGCCCAGCACCTGCTGCTTTTTGTCCTCCAGACTGCGCAGATACTGCAGGCGCTCATGCAGATCACGCAGCTGCTCGTCATTCAGGGAGCCGGTGGCCTCCTTCCGGTAACGGGATATAAAAGGGATGGTATTGCCCTCGTCGATGAGCTTGACGGCGGCTTCCACCTGCCATTTTTCCACCTGCAGTTCCTCTTTGATTGTCTGTAAAATGTCCATATGTATTTCCATGCCTTTCTTAATTTGAGTTCCGCATTTCTCGGAAATTTGCTGTTTTGAGTTCCGCATCCAACCTGATGCCGATCTGACTCACCGATACTACTATAGCAGATCACCCCCTGTCTAATCAAGAAATAAAATGCGTTATTCTGCTTTCTAATAAAAAATCTGTTAAATCTTGCGGATCTATTTGCTATCTGTTCAAAATAATGGTAAGATGCTTTATAACTAAGAAAGCAGCTGATTCCCTGATATTGGTTTAGGACATTGTATGCCTGAAGGGAATCCGAGGAATATAAGATAGGAGTGCATGATTATGGACTATCGTCAAACCCCTCCTGCCCCTCGCAGGAATCCCTTTACCATCGCTTCAATGATCCTGGGCATCTGTTCCCTGTTGACCATATGTACGGCGGTATTGCCGCTGCCCCTGGGCGCGCTGGGCATCCTTTTTGCCATCCTCTCCTACCGCAAAGGGCAGCGCATGGATGCCATGGCCGTCACCGGCCTGGCCACCTCCTGCCTGGGACTTCTCTTCTCCGTGGTTATGTATGGAGCGGTATTTTCCGCAATGCCCAACATGCTGCGTGACCCGGAATACAGGGACATGCTTAACCGCTATTCCGAGAGCATGTACGGCGAGAGTTACGACGATCTGTTTGAGAGGGTCTACGGCGTTGACTTAAACGACCTCTTCCCCACTGAATAAAAAAGCCACGTCATTTGCGGAGAATGTTTTGCAATTGCCTAAAACTCTTAAATCAGAAAGGATTATAGAAATATGAATGTACGGTATATGACCTCCTCCGAGTTAAAATCCCGGGCCAAGGATCTGCTGGACGGCCGCTTTGGGTCCGCTATGCTGATCCTGTTTCTGGGCAATATGGTCTCAATGACATTGACCTTTATGATCACCAATTTTTTTAATTCCTTTCAATTAAACTTGTCCCTGTCTATTCTGGCCCGCATATTGATCCCCCTGCTGATCAATATGGTAATTGCCATGTTTACCAATATCTTTTCCGCGGGATACGCGTTGTTCTTTTTGAATATGGCCTGTAAGCGTAGCTATGATATCTCCAATCTGTTCTACGGCTTCCGATGGCAGTTGAAAAAATGTTTGATTCTGTCCGGCTTTTTTTCCGCTGTATACATGATCCTCCAGCTGCCGTGCCAGATTTGCAGCATTATGTTTTTGCAGAGTAAAAATATGAACTGGCTCACGGCCACCATGTTGGCCGCTTCCGCCGCCATAGTGATCCGCACGGTATTTTTGCTTATCTTCTCTCAGTGCTTTTACCTGATGCTGGACTTTCCGGATTACTCCGCGGGACAGCTCCTCCGCAGCAGTATGAGGCTTATGAGCGGCCATAAGGGACGGCTGTTCTATCTGCAAATGAGTTTTATCCCCCTGGTTCTGCTGGCGCTGCTGTCCTGTGGCATCGGTATGCTGTGGCTGCGCCCTTATATGCAGATGACGTGTACCTGCTTTTTTCTGGATCTGATGAATCCCCAGAAGATACCTGTTGAAAGTGCTGATATCACCTGACTTCTACGGGTTTTTCCGGTGTTTTCACATATAAGAAGGGCCACCCGGCATATGTCGGATGGCCTTTCTTTATATAAAATATTGTGAGAGTGAAAAGCATTGGTCTGACGTTAATGGCAATGGCCGCCGCAATGGCGACAGTCTCCGCCGCACTGAATGGATTTCCCGTTTTTCTTGTCCCGCACCATGCCCCTGATCACCAGGGCCACAATAACGGCCAGTACTGCCAATACAATGAATGTACCCATCTTAATACCTCCCAGAAGATTTATGCCGCCATCTTCTTCATGGCTTTCATTTCCAGCGTCCTGCTCTCCTTATAGGGTCTGACCAGCAGGTAGATAAAGCCGGCCAGCAGCAGGAACGCTACTATTGTACCAAACCCAAAGACTCCTGTAAAGAGCATCCCTATCTGATAGATGCACAGCGATACCACATAGGCCAGACCGCACTGATATCCGATGGCGAACCAGAACCACTTTGCGTTGTTCATCTCCCGCTTGATGGCGCCCATAGCCGCAAAGCAAGGGGCACACAGCAGATTGAACACCAGGAAAGAGTAGGCGGCCAATTGGGTCATGCCCTCGAAATCCAGCACACCGAACACGCCCACCACTTCTTCCTTTGCCACCAGTCCCATGATGGTGGCGATGGTGGCACGGATATTGTCAAAGCCAAGAGGCGCAAAGATAAAGCTGATGGCACCGCCCATGATTCCCAGCACACTGGTCTCTAACTCCATCTCCCCGTCAAACATAAAGCGTCCGTCCACCACGCCGAAGCAGGAGCCTGCCCAGATGATAATAGAGGATAAAAGGATGATGGTGCCGGCCTTTTTGATAAAGGACCACCCTCGCTCCCACATGCTTCTGAGCACATTGCCCACGGTGGGCCAGTGGTAAGCGGGCAGCTCCATGACAAAGGGAGCAGGATCGCCTGCAAACATCCTGGTTTTCTTTAAAATAATGCCGGAGCAGATAACAGCCGCAACTCCGATAAAATATGCGCTGGGAGCCACCCACCATGCATTGTGGAACAGCGCCGCGGCAATCAGCGCGATAATAGGCATCTTGGCGCCGCAGGGAATAAATGTAGTGGTCATAATGGTCATCTTGCGGTCCCTGTCGCTCTCGATGGTTCTGGATGCCATAATGCCGGGTACGCCGCAGCCCGAGCCGATCAACATGGGAATAAAGGACTTGCCGGACAAACCAAACTTGCGGAAAATCCTATCCATGATAAACGCCACACGGGCCATATAGCCGCAGGCTTCCAAAAATGCCAGAAAGATAAACAGCACCAGCATCTGAGGCACAAAGCCCAGCACGGCGCCCACGCCGCCCACAATGCCGTCCACAATCAGTCCCTCCAGCCAGGGCGCGCAATTTATCGCCTCCAGGCCGCTTGTCACCAGCACGGGAATACCAGGCACCCACACGCCATAGTCCGCCGGATCGGGAACTTCCTCCATGGCCGCATCCACAGTGCCGGAGATGTCAAAACCTTCCTCCGCCAGCGATTCGCCGTAAAAGCCATAAGCCTCCTCAAAGCCGCCAAAATCCGCCTCCCGGATGGCTCCCTGAATATCTTCCGCGCCTATTACCCCTGCATCCGCCGCCGCGTCTACAGTGGCCGCAACCTCATCGGTCCAAATATTTTCATTGGCGTAAGCTACAGTCTCATCGTCATAATCTCCGCTGATGCCCAAAAGATGGAAACCGTCCCCGAACAGTCCGTCATTGGTCCAGTCCGTCACCCAGCCTCCCACCGTGGACACTGAGATATAATACACCAGAACCATCACTACCGCAAAGA
Source organism: uncultured Acetatifactor sp. (assembly GCA_910585015.1). Classification (GTDB taxonomy): domain Bacteria; phylum Bacillota; class Clostridia; order Lachnospirales; family Lachnospiraceae; genus Acetatifactor. The sequence goes on along the minus strand of CAJUCT010000032.1, from coordinate 40,170 downwards.
TCGGCAGCGCCGCCCATCTGTTGGTAACAATCCTGTCGATTTTATCGGAAATGCTCATACCTCCCTGGCGCTTTTTGGTGCAGCATTCCCCGATAATGGAGGAAATATACTCATACCTGGCATTGGTGATGATACTTTCCGTGTCGTCGTCGTACTCCTTTTCCAGCATGGCAGCTTCCTCGGCCACATCCGGGATCTTGGACAGCTGCCCGGAAATCTTATCGTCCCTCTCCAATAATTTTATGCTGAAGAAACGCTTCTGTTCCTCCGGCACTTTGCTGCCCAGTTTTTCGGACACCGTCTCAATTGCATTCTCGATGGCAGTGTCAAACTTATGTACCGGCTGCGCCGCTCTCTTCTCCGAAGCTGCCGTCACAGCCCTCTTCACCGCATCATCGATGCCGGTTCCCTTCAGAGCGGAGATTTCCACCACCGGACAGCCCAGCTTCTCGGACAGTTTCTTTACATGGATTTTGCTGCCGTCCTTTTCCAGCACATCCACCATGTTCACCGCCATGACCACGGGGATCCCCAGTTCCAACAGCTGTGTGGACAGGTACAGATTTCGCTCAATGTTGGTGCCGTCCACGATGTTCAGGATGGCATCCGGCCTCTCACCGATCAGGTAGTTTCGGGCCACCACCTCTTCCAGTGTGTAGGGGGAAAGGGAATATATGCCGGGCAGGTCCATGATAATGGCCTCCTGGGCACTGTATGAACTCTTCAGTTTTCCCTCCTTTTTCTCTACTGTCACCCCCGGCCAGTTACCCACAAACTGATTGGAGCCGGTCAGAGCATTAAATAAGGTAGTCTTGCCGCAGTTTGGATTGCCTGCGAGCGCTATTTTTACTGACATAATTCTCCTCCTTGTTATGTTTCCGCATATCCTCACATTTATTAGTCATAGCTAACCCAGGTATAAAAAATTATTCTACCTCGATCATCTCCGCATCCGCCTTACGCAGGGAAAGTTCATAACCTCTGACGGTCACTTCCACAGGATCCCCCAGGGGCGCCACCTTTCTCACATACACTTCCACGCCTTTGGTGATACCCATGTCCATGATCCTGCGCTTCACAGGGCCATCCCCGGACAACTTTTTCACAGTTACCGTCTCGCCCACCGAAACCTCTCTCAATGTCCTCATACTCTCTCCTTCTTTCTCTTTTATTTATAAGCTCCCCATTTATTCCCCGCAATCATACATCGCTATACCTGTCTCCGGGAACAGGGCTGGTTACCAGTCCCGTCATTTGCGAACTTCCTTGAACGCCCTACACCAATATCTTGCAGGCCATATCCTTCCCAATAGCTACCCGTGCATCCTTCACATTGACAATCATATTGCCGCCAATGGTAGAGATCACCGTCACCAGGCCGCCGGTCACAAAGCCCAGCCCCTCTAAGAACCTGCGGGTTTCCTCCCTGCCGCCAACCTTCTTGATCACATTCGCTTCGCCTTCTTTTACCATCGTCAAGGGCATAACACCGACCTCACTTTCTCTTGCTGTAGCCGTTATGTATTTCTTTCAATAGTTAGTATATGCTAACGTCCTTTAGATGTCAAGAACTTTTTGTAGGATTTTATAACTTTACTTATTGAGTGGTGTCAAACCCCCGCTTTATTTACCGCGCCTATAAAACAGCTGTGAATAATAGCAACTTTACACAGAGGAATATATACAGGTGGCCGGCAAAGGGACATATATACAAAATAAGGGCGGCTTGCCACTGCATCGGAGCCCGTTTTTGTATATATTGGCCAGCCACGTCACTTGCGGAGAACGTTTCGCAATTACCTACTTACAACCATAATATCAAACAAGGGAAAGCGCCGCATACGTCACTGTATGGCTACTTTCCCTCGTCGAAATCATACTTGTTAAAAATACTCCCTTTTCGAAAAAGTGTTCATCCTTCATCATGGCCGAACTGCACTTCTCAATCAGATTTTTCGCTTCATTGCTCCTGCGTCTTTCTTCCCTGAACGCTCATCCATTTCAGATATCCGTTGATAAAGGGATCCAGCGCCCCGTCCAGCACGGCGTCGGCGTTGCCGCTCTCCACCTCCGTGCGAAGGTCTTTTACCAGCTTGTAGGGCTGGAGCACATAGGATCGGATCTGGTTGCCCCAGGCGATATCCTTGACCTCACCCCGGATATCAGACAGCTTCTCCACATTGGCCTCCTGCTTTAACAGGTACAGCTTGGCCTTCAGCATCTGCATGGCCTTGTCCTTGTTCTGAAACTGGCTGCGCTCGTTCTGGCACTGCACCACCGTGCCCGTGGGAATATGGGTGATACGGATGGCCGAGGACGTCTTATTGATATGCTGTCCGCCGGCGCCGCTGCTACGGTAGGTGTCGATGCGCAAATCCTTCTCATCGATCTCCACATCCAGATCCTCCTCGATATCCGGCATCACATCCAGGGATACAAAAGAAGTCTGCCGCTTGCCCTGGGCGTTGAAGGGGGAAATCCGCACCAGGCGGTGTACGCCCTTCTCCGATTTCAGGTAGCCGTAGGCATTGATGCCATTGACCTGAAAAGTCACTGACTTGATGCCCGCCTCATCCCCGTCCAGATAATCCAGCACCTCCAGGGAATAACCCTTACGCTCCGCCCAGCGGGTGTACATGCGGTACAACATACTGCACCAATCGCAGCTCTCCGTGCCTCCCGCCCCGGCGTTGAGCTTCAGAATGGCATTGTTTTTGTCATACTCTCCCGACAGCAGTATACCGATCCGCAGTCCGTCCAACTCCCGGGTAAATTCATCCAATTCACTGCGGATCTCCGGAATCAGGGAGACGTCCTCCTCCTCATAGCCCATCTCGATCAGGGTCAGGATATCGTCGTATTGGGACTCCAGCTTGCGGAAATCCTCCACGGTATCCTTCATGTTTTTCAGTTCTTTCATCAGCTTGTTGGAGCGGTCCGGATCGTCCCAGAAGCCGGGAGCCTCCATCTCCATCTCCAGTTCTTCGATTCGCTTGGCCTTGTTAGCCAGGTCAAAGTGAATCCCTCACTTCCGCTAATGGAGTTTCGTAAGTCAGAAGTTCTGACTTCATAGAATCTAATTCTACCACTTTGCGTCACCGCCTTTCAATATAATTTTATGTCTATTTTCCGGCCCTGCCGCAGCACTGCTTGTATTTCTTGCCGCTGCCGCAGGGGCAGGGATCATTGGGATATACCTTGGCCACCGCGCGTTTGGCGGGAGCCTTGGCCAGAGACACATCCTTGTTGGTGCCTGTTACCTGGGCCACCTGCTCACGCTCCACCTTCTGCTCAATCTTGATGTGGAACAACAGACGCACCGTCTCCTCCTTGATGTTCTGGGTCATCTCATCAAACATCTCGTAGCCGTTCATCTTGTATTCCACCAGGGGATCGCGCTGACCGTAAGCCTGCAGTCCGATACCTTGTCGCAGCTGCTCCATATCATCGATATGATCCATCCACTTTCGGTCAATAACTTTCAGCAGAATCACCCGCTCGATCTCACGGATTGCCTCCGTATCCGGGAACTCGGCCTCCTTAGACTCGTAGAGCTTCACGGCCTCTTCCTTCAGCTGTTGTTTCAGGCCATTCTTCTTGGGCCTGGTCACCCGTTCCCTGGTCACCGGCTCGATGGGCACGGTGGGCAGCAGCAGAGTATTCAACTCATTGTAGTCCCACTCATCAGCATCCCCCTCATCACCGATACTGATATCCACTGCATTCTCGGCAATATCGGTGATCATCTTGAAGATCACGTCCCTCATGCTCTCGCCGTTCAGCACCCTGCTTCTCTCGTCATAGATGATCTCTCTCTGCTCGCTCATAACCCGGTCATACTCCAGCAGATTCTTTCTGATGCCGAAGTTGTTGCTCTCGATTTTTTTCTGGGCAGACTCAATGGCATTGGTCAGCGCCTTGTGTTCGATCTCCTGTCCCTCGGGAATACCCAGTGCATTAAACATGCTAATCAGCCGCTCGGATCCAAACAGCCGCATCAATTCATCCTCCAGAGAGATATAGAACTTGGACTCGCCCGGATCTCCCTGACGGCCGGAACGGCCTCTGAGCTGGTTGTCGATACGCCGGGACTCATGACGCTCCGTTCCAATGATCTTAAGTCCTCCCGCTGCTCTGGCCTCCTCATCCAGTTTGATATCCGTACCACGGCCCGCCATGTTGGTGGCGATGGTCACCGCCCCGTGGATGCCGGCATCCGCCACGATCTCCGCCTCCAGTTCATGGAATTTGGCGTTCAGCACCTTGTGCGCGATGCCTTTCTTGTTCAGCAGCCTGCTTAACTCCTCACTGGCGTCGATGGTGATGGTGCCCACCAGCACTGGCTGTCCCTTGGCGTGGGCCTCTTCCACCGCCTCCACAATGGCCTTCAGTTTCTCCTCCCGGGTCTTGTATACCGCGTCCTGCTGATCTATACGGGCGATTGGCTTGTGGGTGGGCACTTCCACCACATCCATGCCGTAGATGTCACGAAACTCGTTTTCTTCCGTCAGCGCCGTACCGGTGCCGCCGCATTTTTTGTCAAAGAGATTAAAGAAATTCTGGAAGGTGATGGAGGCCAGGGTCTTGCTCTCCCTCTTTACCTTCACCCGCTCCTTGGCCTCGATGGCCTGGTGCAGGCCGTCGGAATAACGCCGCCCGGGCATGATACGACCGGTAAACTCATCCACAATCAGCACCTGGTCGTCCTTAACCACATAGTCCTGGTCACGGAACATCAGGTTGTGGGCCCGCAGAGCCAGAATGATATTGTGCTGGATCTCCAGATTCTCCGGGTCGGCATAGTTGTCGATATGGAAGAACTTCTCCACCTTCGCCACGCCGGCGGCAGTCAGGTTGATCACTTTATCCTTTTCATTTACGATGAAATCACCTGTCTCCTCCTGGACAATGCCCATCAAGGCATCCATCTTGGACAGCTGCTGCATATCGTCGCCCCGCTTCATCTGCCGGGCCAGCATGTCGCACATTTCATACAGGGCCGTGGACTTACCGCTCTGGCCCGAGATAATCAGCGGTGTGCGGGCTTCATCGATCAGCACCGAGTCCACTTCATCGATGATCGCGAAATGGAGCCCCCGCAGCACCAGCTGCTCTTTGTAGATCACCATATTGTCACGCAGATAGTCAAATCCCAGTTCATTGTTGGTCACATAGGTAATATCACAGCCATATGCTTTCTGCCGCTCCTCAGAAGGCATGCTGTTCAACACCACGCCCACAGTCAATCCCAGAAACTCATGGACCTGGCCCATCCACTCCGCGTCACGCTTGGCCAGATAATCATTGACCGTCACCACATGTACGCCCTTGCCTTCCAGGGCGTTCAAATAAGCCGGCAGCAAAAAGGTCTGGGTCTTACCTTCGCCGGTCTTCATCTCGGCAATACGGCCCTGATGCATGATTACACCGCCAATCAACTGCACTCTGTAGTGTTCCGTCTTCAGCACTCTGCGAGCTGCCTCTCGCACCAGAGCATATGCCTCGGGCAAAATATCGTCCAGGGTCTCGCCGTTTTCCAGCCGCCCCTTGAACTCCTCCGTCTTGGCCTTCATCTGTTCGTCCGTCAGTTCCATCATCTGAGGACGCAGGGCCTCGATGGCATCCACTATGGGCAATATACGCTTTAACTCCCTCTGGCTGTGTGTGCCGAATATTTTCTCTGCTAATTTCATCCTTACCTCTTTCCTGCATATCACAAGCCGGGCTTGCGATACTGCGTGTTCAAAGCCTGACCTCCGCTGTGCTTTCAATATTATTGCACCGATTACTGGCTTTACTTCTCTATTCTAAAGTTTGAACAGAACCATTGTAGCAGATTTGTGCCCAGGATTCAACCATAGAAAAATACTTATCCCTTAACATTTTGTAAACTTTATGTTAAAATTGACATCTTGCGCCTTTTTCGCTATAATATATATCACCTTGAAACCACAATTTTTACCCAAATTCCAAGGGGAAAGGCCGTTTTTACATGAAGAGATTACCTACCCAACAATTGGTTCCTGGTATGGTCGTGGCAGATGATGTGATGAACTCCAACCATCAGCTGATCCTGTCCAAAGATACTGTGCTCACGGACGCCCTGATCATGAAGCTGGATCTCTATGGCGTTCTGACTATACATGTAAAAGACAAAATTCTTGCACAGCCGGAGTCCCAGCCTGCCCCCACAGGACCCTCTTATTTTGAACGGGTTAAAAAGAGTCCCCAGTTCCAGATATTTAAAAAAGTTTATGAGGAGGAAGTGGACTCTTTTAAGGGTATGCTCAACAATGTAGTGGAAAAGAACACCCAATTGGATGTGAAGGAACTGTTGTCCCGCTCTCTTATGATGGTGACGGACGCTCATGGACATATCAGCATTCTGGACATGCTCCACAATATGCGGGAATACGATGATTCCACTTTTGCCCACTGTTTGAACGTGGGATTGATCTGCAATGTGTTCGCCCACTGGCTGCAGTTCTCGGAAGAGGATATAGAGATGGTCACGGCCTGCGGCCTGCTCCATGATGTGGGGAAACTGCTTGTCCCCCGCGATCTCATCACCAAGCCCGGAAAACTCACAGATCTGGAATATTATCAGGTCAAGAAACATTCCTTTGAAGGTTATCAGCTGCTTATGTCACAGAATATAGACAAACACATTTGCAATGCCGCCCTGATGCACCACGAACGCTGCGACGGTTCCGGCTATCCCCAGGGCTTAAAAGACAATGAGATTGACCGCTACGCCAAGATGGTAGCTATTGCAGATGTCTATGACGCCATGACCTCCGCCCGGGTATACAGAGCGCCCATCTGTCCTTTTAAGGTCATAGAGATCTTCGAGACAGAGGGGTTACAGCGGTATGATGTGGCCTATGTCCTGCGTTTTCTGGAGAATATTGTTGACACATACATACAGAACCGCTGCCGTCTCAGCGATGGAAGAGAGGGCACTATTATATTTATCAACAAGCCCAAATTGTCCCGTCCTGTGGTGCAGTGCGGCGATATATATGTAAATCTGGCGGAAGAACCGGACTTGTGTATTGATACATTATTATAAAAGCTTTTATTTTCATAAAAGTATTGGCCATCCGACCGTTTTCTGCCAAATAAATGAGGATTGTTTATTATTGAGGAGTTTATTATGTGTGAAATTATTCATGTCTATGTGGGGGAAAATCAACCCGCCCCTTGTTTCGCCACAATTGGAGAAGCTATAAACTATATCAGCAGGGATTATACGCCCCTGCCTCCTTCCTATCCCGCATCACATGAGGCGGTTTCTCCTGTCGTCCTCCATATTGCTCCCGGCATCTACCGGGAAAAGCTGGTGCTTGAGCGTCCCTATGTGACACTTGAAGGAAGCGGCGCCGAGGATACGGTGCTGGTATATGGGGACTATGCATTGCAGGTTCTGGAGGACGGCAGCAAAAGAGGCACTTTCCGCACGGCCACCCTGCGCATACACACCCATGATGTGACGATGCGCCATATGACCATTCAAAACGACGCGGGCTGCGGCCGCCTGGTGGGCCAGGCCCTCGCCCTGTATGCGGACGGAGACCGGCTCTGTCTGGATCGTTGCCGCCTGATTGGCAGCCAGGACACACTGTTTACGGCGCCGCTGCCCTTAAAGGAAGCACAGCCCGGCGGCTTCACCGGTCCTGGCCAGAATCAGCCCCGCATCATGGGGCGGCAGTATTATAGACACTGCTATATCCAGGGGGATGTGGACTTTATCTTCGGCAGCGCTGTCTGCTATTTTGAGGACTGCGATATCTTCGCCGCCAAGCCCCAGAAGTTGCCCCCGGAAAGTCCCGACGGACAGAGGATCTATGGATACCTCACCGCCGCCTCCACACCCCAGGGCCAGAAATATGGTTATGTGTTCCATCACTGTAGGCTGCTCAGCGACTGTCCGGAGGCTTCCATATACCTGGGACGCCCCTGGCGTGAATATGCCCGCACGGTCTTTCTGGAGTGCTATATGGATCCCCATATCCATCCAGCCGGATGGACTGACTGGGGCAAGGAACATGGACATTTTTACTATGGGGAATATGCCTGCTACGGCCCGGGCAGCGATACCTGCCAAAGAGCGGATTTCTCCTGTCAGCTGACGGCGCGGGAAGCGGCGGAATACAGCATGGAGAAAGTGCTGGAAGGATGGACGCCTGCAGACTGAATACGGCCTGCCCGGAAATATGCCGGGCTTGCCTTGTCATGCCGTTCTTCTTTACTAAAAATATTGTCAAGGAGAATGTGATATTTTCGATTTTTATGAGGTCAACTGCTTCTGGACAAATACGCTCCGTTCGTGTTAGTATAGGGAAAACGACAGGAGGGTAATGGTAATATGCCCCAAATCATGATAATCGAAGATGACCCAGCTATTCGGGAGGAATTGACACTGCTCCTGGAAAACGAGGGGTATACGCCTCTGGCAATTACGGAGTTTGCAGATGTACCGGGTCAGGCGGCGCAGGAACGCCCGGACCTTATTCTTTTGGACATCGGCCTGCCTGGACGGGACGGCTTCTCCCTGTGCGCCGCGCTGCGGAAAGCGGTTCCCGCGCCGGTGATCTTTGTCACCAGCCGGGATGCCGGTGTGGACGAGGTGCGGGCGCTGAGCCTGGGCGGGGACGACTACATCACCAAGCCCTACAGCGTCCCCGTTCTGCTGGCCCGGATCAAAGCGGTTCTGCGCCGGAGCGGCAGCGGACCGGAGCAGGCGGATTTACTGGAGGCCGGTGAACTGCGGCTGAGCCTGACGAAAGGGAGCGTATCGTCTGGCGGAAAAGCCGCAGAACTCAGCCGGAATGAGCTGCAGATTTTGGCCTGTCTGATGGCCCATGCGGGGCAGATCGTCTCTCGGGCCGATCTGATCGACGCTCTGTGGGACAACCAAATCTACATTGATGACAACACCCTCAGCGTGAATATGACCCGACTGCGGGGGAAGCTGGCGGAAATCGGCCTGCCTGACGCCATCAAGACCCGGCGGGGGATGGGGTATCAGTTATGACGCTTCGGGATTTTTTATCGGACCGGCTGTTCCGGGTCATAACACAGCTGCTTTGCTTCACGATGGCCGCCCTGTTTCTCCGGGCCACCGGAACCCAGTCCGGCGTGTTGGCGATTTTGGCGGCGGTATTTCTGCTGGCCTTTTGCGCGGTACAGCTGTCTGACTTCCTTTCCCAGCGAGCGCGCCTTCGGGAACTGGAATCCATTCTGGACAGCCTGGATCGAAAATACCTGTTTACCGAGTGCGCTCCGCCTCCCAAAAATCTCTATGAACGGCGGTTGTTCGATTTGACCCGCCAGGCGGGGCGGGATATGACTGGGGCAGTGTCTGACGCGGAAGCCTCCCAGCGGGAGTACCGGGACTATGTGGAGCAGTGGGTGCATGAAATCAAGGCCCCCATCACCGCCGCCCGGCTCACTTGCCGGGACCTGGACGGAGAAACTCGCCGGAAATTGACTGCGGAACTGGCTCAAATCGAAGCGCATGTAGAGCGGGCTTTGTTCTACGCGCGGGCGGAGAACCCGGAGCAGGACTGCCTGTTCCGGCAGGCGGACTTGGGAAAAATCGTCGCGCAGGCCATTGAAAACCACCGTTCCCTGTTGATCCAAAGCGGCGTCCGGGTGGAAACGGAGGGGCTGGACTGCAAAATCTATACCGATGAAAAATGGGCGGTCTTTATCCTGGGGCAGCTGTTCCAAAACGCCGCCCGTTATCAGGGATCGGAACCGGTCATCACCCTTTCCGCCAAGCCTCTTGGGAGGCAGACCCAGCTTATTGTTCACGATAACGGCATCGGTATCCCTGCTCATGAACTGCCCCGTGTGTTTGAGCGGGGCTTCACCGGCAGCAACGGACGGGCTTGCGGCGGTTCTACCGGCATGGGCCTGTATCTGTGCAGGAAGCTGGCCTCTTTCCTGGATTTAGAGCTGCGCATCGTTTCGCAAGAGGGGGCTGGAACGACTGTGACACTGACCTTTCCCGCAAAGGAAAACCTTACAAAACTGTAAGATAAATCAATATGACTTCGATACAACAGCCTTTGCTTTTGGTGTACCATAGAGCCACAAGTAAAGGAGGCAAACGATATGCTACAAGTACAGAACATCGAAAAATATTACGGAAGCAAGAACAATGTTACCAAGGCGCTGGACCGGGTGAGTTTTGATGTGGATGCCGGGGAGTTCCTGGCGATCATGGGGCCCTCCGGCTCCGGCAAGACTACCCTGCTTAACTGCATCTCCACCATCGACGTCATCAGCGCCGGGAAAATTCTCCTGGACGGGGTGAGCGCAGCCGACTTGTCGGAAATCGAGCTGGCCAGGTTCCGCCGGGAGCGGCTGGGCTTTGTGTTCCAGGACTTTAATCTGCTGGATACCCTGACCATTGAGGAAAACATTGGTCTGGCCCTTTCACTGAATCATCAGAATCCCGGGACAGTACAGAACCGGGTGCAGGAGGTGGCTGGCAAGCTGGGCATCACCGACATCCTGCCAAAATTTCCGTATCAGGTTTCCGGCGGACAGAAGCAGCGGGCCGCCTGCGCTCGTGCAATGGTGGCCGGACAGTCCCTGCTGCTGGCCGACGAACCTACCGGGGCGTTAGATTCCAGAGCCTCCAAGAACCTGCTGGAGATCATGACCGCCATGAATCAGGATATGGGGGCTACGATTCTCATGGTCACCCACGACGCTTACAGCGCCAGCTACGCCAAGCGGGTGCTGTTCCTCAAGGACGGGCGGGTATTCAATGAGTTGTTGCGTGGAGAACGGGGGCGGCCCGTATTCTACCATGAAATTCTGGACGTTCTTGCCGCGCTGGGAGGTGATGTAAATGACGTTATCTAAGCTGTCCGCCCGCAATGCAAAGCGTCAGACAAAGGACTATCTGGTCTACTTTGTCACGGTGGTCATGGCCGCCGCTCTGCTGTATTCCTTCAACGGGCTGGTGTTTTCTCAGGAGCTCAGTACCCTGTCCAACAGTATCTCAACCCTTCCCCTGATGATCGTGCTGGCCAGTGTGGTAGTGGTGTGTGTCTTTGGATGGCTGGTGTCCTACGCCACCAAATTCATGCTCCTGCGCCGGGGCCGGGAGTTGGGGACCTACCTGCTTATAGGACTGGAGAATAGACAGGTGGCCCGGCTGTTCTTTTTGGAAAATCTGGCCGTGGGCGGCTGCGCCCTGGCGCTGGGTGCCGTTCTGGGCGGGCTGCTCTACCAGGCGTTTCGCGCCATTGTGCTGACCCTGTTCGGCTTGCCCTACACCTTCTCGTTCGGCTTTTCCCTCCCCGCTCTGGGGCTGACGGTCCTCTATTTTGTCTTGATCTACCTTCTTGCCCTTCGCCGCAGCCGCAGATACATCCGCAAGGCCAAGATCCACAACCTGCTCTATGTTGACCGGGCTAACGAAGGAATGGTCTTTCAAACGGGAACCGTGCGCCGCTGGATTTTCTCCGTTTCCATTGTGCTGGGTGTGGCCGGGACCTGTCTGCTGATGGCGGGAGGGTCCATCTTTGGCATCATCGGGGCGGGATGCGTCATTGTATCCCTGTTCGGCTTCTTCCTCAGCTTCGCCTCCGGCATACCCGCCTTTTTCGACAAGCGGCCAGCCCGGAAATACCGGGGGCAAAACCTGTTGGTGTTTCGAGCCCTTACCGCCAAGCTGGCCACTATGGGAACGCTCATGGCCGTCATTTCCCTGATTTTCACCTCTACTCTGATCTCTGTGGGATCGGGGATGGTGTTCCGGGGACTTTTCGCGGGCCGGGCGGCGGAAAACGCCTGCTTCGATCTGTATATTGGTATTGACGGCAGCGAACCCCTCAACCAGGATTATCTGGATTATATCCAAGCCAACATCCCCGTGGAGCAGGATCTGTACTACTGCGTCTACCAAGCAGAGGACAGCCGGGTTATGGACTATGTGGAGAGCATGGGAGAGGATTACTACCCCTATTCGGACCGGGACTATGTGCTGAGTTACAGCGACTATGCCGCTCTCCGTTCCATAGCGGGATACCCGCCGGTAGAATTAAGGCCGGGGGAATATCTGATTCATTGTATGTCCTATCTGGAAAAACATCTGGCCGGCTATACCCAGCCTATTTCCTTAGGTGACACCAGTTTGACCCTTGGCGGGGTCCACACGGAGCACCTGCTGCAAAACTACGACACAAGCAACGGGGCGCGGTATATCCTTGTGGTACCAGACGAGGCGGCAGAGGGGCTTTTGGTGCTTCATCACGCCTATGCGGCTAAGACGGTTCAGCCGGTGACGAAGGAGCAATGGGATGAACTGTATTCTATCCACTACAGGCTGAAGGAGCAGAATCCGGAACGATATGACGAAATTCACACCAAAGCCACGGAAGAGGCAGACGCGGCAGGTTGGACCGCCACCACCGCATTCCCCCTCTTCTTCCTGGCCCTGTCCCTCAGCATGACTGCCGCTACGATCCTCACCATCCAGCAGCTCAGCGAGACAACACGGTATGGGCAGCAGTTCCGGCTTCTGCAAAAGCTGGGTATGGACCGGCGGGAGATGGCAAGGACCCTGCGGAACCAGTTTGCCATTTACTATGCCCTACCCGCTGTTCCCCCGGTACTGATCGGTGTGCCGGTTATCCTCCGCTTTGCACACGCTCCCGAGCCAGGGGTGATGACGGGAATGAACAGCCCTGGAATTATCGTAGCAATTTCGCTGGGGATTTTCTTTCTGATCTATGCCATTTACATTCTGCTGGCCTATACCAGCTTAAAGCGGAATGTCCTGCCCCAAAAGCGCTGAGTTCAGGTAGCGGCAAGCAATGCGCCGGTATATTCCGGCGCTCGCTTGTTGGTGACTGCCCCCCCAAGCCCCCGTAAGGACCGGCGCAGTTGCGCCGGTCCTTTTAAGCCGCCTCCGATATTGGACGTAAACTTCACGGGTCTTGGAGTACGTTCCGATCTGGCACATCCCCCGGCCAGTGGCGCTTTTCCCCCGGGTCCTTCTTAAAGCCATAGAGGATATTATATTTCTTAGTAGAACATAGAAGTTCGTAAGACGCACACTTGTGCTTAATGGGACTATTGTCCAGGAAATTACCTCTTCCCTGCATATCGCAGGCTGGGCCTGCGATACTGCGGTAATACGTATGTGGATGTGCAACATCCAAACTTTTCGACCTAAAAAAAACGTGAGCAGAACTTATTTCCCTGCCCACGCTTTTTGGCTGTATATCTCCGTCACACATTCCGGTACAGTTCCAGGATATGCGCCCTGGCCTGCTGGTTGTTTTCCGGCTTGGTGTCCTCCAGAGTCACATGGATATAGGGCTTGCGCTCCTTGATAAACTTCAGCACCGCCTCGTATTTCATCATGCCCAGCCCACAGCCCATGGACTCCAGTTTGCCATCCTTGGGCATGAAATCCTTCAAATGCACCATGGCCACATCCGGCCCCAGCACATCGATGGCCTCCTCCACAATGGCCTCCTGCTCCTGGTAATTGCAGAAATCCAACAGATTGACAGGATCTAAAATAATCTGTAGGTTGGGGGAAGCAATCTCGTCCAGCACCTGCCTGGCCCGCTTGGGGCTGTACACAATATGTCTCCACACCGGTTCGATGGCCACCACTACGCCCATCTGCTCCGCATACTTGACGATAGGACGCAGGTTGGCAATAAAGGTCCGCAGCGCCTCCTCCCCGTGACACTCCGGCACAAAGCTGTAAGTCTCATTGGGGGCCCCGGTCTCCGTGCCCACCACACCGCAGCCCAGCCAGGACGCAAAGCGGATATGGGCCATATATCTGTTCATGGTCTTGCGCAGCTGCTCCTGATTGGGGTTAGCCAGGTTCAGATAACAGCCCAGCACAGCGATATCCACCTGGTTGCGGGCAAACACATTTTTAATATACATGGCAAGCCCGGGAGTCAACGCCTCGTCGGTGGTGGGAAACTCCTTGATCACCTTGGCAAGGGCCAGGTGCCCACAGGCAAAACCCAGATTATGCACATCCGCGATACGATCCTCGAAGGGAAGCGCCTTTGTGTCATGTAGACGAATTCCTAACTGCATCTCATTGTCCTCCTATTTTAAGTTCCGCATATACCCTGCCATCACACATAGCCGGTGATGATGACTGGGTGCTTTGGCCCCCAGTCATCATCTGGGTGCTGTCCGGGTATATGCTGTTTTTAAGTTCCGC
>CAJUCT010000032.1:0-25846 GCA_910585015.1 uncultured Acetatifactor sp. | reverse complement strand
GGCCCCCAGTCATCATCTGGGTGCTGTCCGGGTATATGCTGTTTTTAAGTTCCGCATATACCCTGCCATCACACATAGCCGGTGATGATGACTGGGTGCTTTGGCCCCCAGTCATCATCTGGGTGCTGTCCGGGTATATGCTGTTTTTAAGTTCCGCGGCATCTCTTCCTCGCTCTCCGCAAACAATGCCCGTGCGACTCTCTGTACCTCCGCAATGGGAAGCGCTTCCATCTCCTTGCGGCATAAACTTACCTTTCGCATAAATCCTTCCGCTATTCTGGCGGCGGCCCGGGAATGTCCGTTTTCTTTTCCGGAGCCGTCTGCCTCCCAGAGAAACTTTTGCAAGAGATTCCTCTGGCTGGAATATATCAGTTCTACCAGTTTAGCCCTGTATTCCAGGTCCTCCGATGGCATATTCTCAAACCGGGCCATATCCATGGCATGCTGCGCCTCATGCTTCAGCAGGGAAACTTTAAAGCTTTCCCCCTCCAGGTCGTAAGATTCTTTCACACAGTTGATCATGCCGTCACCGTCCGTCCAGCCCCCTGTACCGGTCTCCCCGAAGGAGATATAATCCAGCCAGCTTCTTGTTATAAAGCCGTCCAGTAGATTTACCGTATACCCCGCAGTGCCTCCCGGCAATTCCACCTCATAGGACCGGGCCTCCGTCACCCTCCATATGTATGGTCCATAGAAGCCGCCGGTCTTTCCTCCCAGAAAATGAAATCCTCTGTGAGCAAACGCATTTTTGACCTGCTCCTCCGTCTCATCCATGTCCGCATCAGCTATTCCTAAAAACGCCGTAAGCCTTTCCCTCATATGCTCCGCCGCCTTTTCTTTCTCCATGCCGAGGTAGAAAACATCCCTGTAATACTTCTGATAGCAGACGAGCAGGCCGTTTAAATAACTGTCCTCCTCAAAGGTCAGGTACTTCTCTTCCTCAAACCTGGAAAAATACTTGTCACAAAGCGCCTTCTTCGCCGGAAATTGCTGCAGGTATTTTATGGCCTCCCGTAAATTTCCCTGTACGAGAAATCCATGATAAATATTTTTGTCATATTCCAACGGCATCCTTTTTTCCTTTTCACACCGCACGTTTATATTTTCCATGTGCCTTTCTCCGGCAAAGTTTTTCGGTCTGTTCACTGCCGCATTTCCAGGTCGTCCACACCCTCTGTCTCCAAAGCCTCGCCATCCTGGCCATTGACGGTCACACGCTCCATCACCAGATGCTTTACATTACGGACAAACATGCCCCGCCTGCTGCTCTTCTCCACGCCCTCGGTCATAGCGGGGGCATCACACTTGGGATTCTCGGCATAGCTCACAGAGATATCCTTCATCAGAATCTCCTGAATCTTCTGCTCCGGCAGGCCGTCGAAGTAAGCCGCCGCCACATGGCAGTTGGCGCAGTCCATATTCTCAAAGGTCAGCCTGCCGATAACGGGAGTTCTCTCATCCACCGGGTAAGGATCACGGGACTGCACATACCGGGTCTTGCCGTCCGGGTCGCAGAAATAGAATGCATTGATCACCAGCGGCGTCATCACATGATCCAGTGTCAGGTTGCGGAAGGTGATATTGTCCAGCACCGCATCCTTTCCTCTGCCCCGCCTGGTCTTAATCCGAAGCCCCCGGTCCGTGTGCCGGAAAACGCAGTCCTCCACCGTCAGGTTCACCACACCTCCTGCCATCTCGCTGCCCAGGGTCACGGCCCCATGACCGTTCTCCATCAGGCACTGGCGGACATGAATATTCTCGGAAGGAGTCTTATACTTTCTGCCCATATAGATCTTGCCGGATTTGACAGCGATGCAGTCATCCCCCAGGGAAAACCGCACCCCCAGAATCTCCACATCCTTGCAGGATTCGGGGTCCAGGCCGTCAGTGTTGGGGGAGTCCGCCGGATTCTCCACCGCCAGATCCAAAAAATACAGCTGATTGCTGAAATACGGGTGCAGCGTCCAGGACGGGGAATTGCAGAACTTCACGCCCTGCAGGGTGATCTCCCGGCAATGACTGATAAAGAACAGCCTGGGCCGGAAAGCCCCCCGCATGTCCTTGGGATTGTTCCACCAGTTCTCCTTGGAGGCATTGCCGTTGATGATACCCCGGCCATAAATCACCACATCCTCCACATTTACACCGCAGATAATGCCTGTGAACATGGGCAGGGGATTTCCCTCCCAGGTGCCCAGATTGTACTCGTCCCGCTCGTCATAACTCTCCAGCATGGCAGGGAAAACAGGGAATTTCTCCCGCTCCGTGAAAGCTTTTAGTTCCGCCCCTGCCGCCAGTTCCAGCCGGATATGGCTCTTTAAAAACAGACTGGTGATCCGGTAGGTTCCCGCCGGTATGTACACGCGGCCATGCTCCGGGCAGGCCATGATCGCCGCCTGAATAAAGTGGGTGTCATCCGATTCCCCATCTCCCTTTGCCCCAAAACGGGTCACGTCCAGGGTCACAAACTCATATTCCGTGGTAAATTCTGTGGTTCCCAGCAGCTGTCCTTCATCATATATCTCCACCTTGTACTGAGTCTGAGGCTTTAAGTTGAACAGGCTGGTAATGGTTTTTTCTGTAGTCATATCCTCCCGTCCGTTCACCACCACCCTGTAGGGTTTCCGGGTAAAATGTCTGCCTCCGTCCCGAATCTCTATGGTGGCGCTTCTGGCCGTACACATTACTGTTGTGATTTCCATAACTTCCTCCTTCATAATATACGTGCGAGCGATTAGATTTTCCTTCCTGCATACAGCGTGTGCCGTACAGGATTGGAAAAATCTTGACACCCGTCAGTATAACAATCCATTTTATACGTCCCCGGTGTCTTGTCACAGAAGTACACCTTAATAATACATCTCATATTTATCTTCCAGCAGGATATGTTCTCTACATGCCAGCCGGACGCCTTCCCTGAACGATTCTTCTGCCTTGCCGGCCGGCGCTGCCCCCGGCTGCAGACCCCCCTCTCCATAAAACTCTTCGATAAAGCGGTGCACGTTCTTTTTGTACAGATCCATCAGTTCCCGGTAATACTCGTAGATCTGCTGGTCTATGTACATCAGCGTCCCCAGCGCCATATCCATATAGGCTGCCGCCTCCTGCATATCATAATGCTCCTGCAGACGGGCATCCATGACCCGCATCTGCTGCAGGATATCGGGGTAGCCCTCTTTTTTGTTGCAGTCCGTCTCATAGGCCGCATACACAGAGTACAGCGCCCTCCTGGCCTCCTGCCCTCCTTTTGTGGCGCTTAAGTCAAACACGCCAGCCGCATCCCTGGGCAGCGCCTTGATTCGCTCCACGATCTCCGCCGTTTTCACCGTCTCGCCCTGACGCGCCTGCTCCAAAGCCTGTTCCAATTCTTTTTTCATGGTTTTTCATTTCCTTTCTATATTTTGTTCCGCATGTTCCCTGCACCCTGCGCCAGACACTCAAACTCATTATCCTGCACCCTTTTTCCCCATCACGAAAAATGCGAAACACTGCTGTGAACCAGAGGCTTCCTGATCCAGTCCCGAGACAATAAGCGATTTTGCATTTGGATGCTCCCTGATCACATCAATCTGCCCAATGTCTGTGGTTCCGCCTCCCACCTCATCCTGAACAATGGAGAGATCATACAGATCCTTATTGCTTGTTTCAAAATTGACTATATTTTTTCTCTCCTTTCGGAAAAGTGTTCTCTATAGGTAATTGCGAAGCGTTCTCCGCAAGTGACGTGGCTGGTCAATATATACAAAAACGGGCTCCGATGCAGTGGCCAGTCGCCCTTATTTTGTATATATTGCCCATCCCCTGTTCCCGGAAAGGGAGTTTCGCAATTTCTTCCCATTCAGCTTTTTGATTCCACTGGAATGGATCATTTCTTGTATTTGCTTTCAAGTCTCCTCAACAGTTCACGTTTCATCATATCCGAATTACATTGCTCTATAAGAGTTCTATATTGTCCTATTTCCTCCGGCTTATAAACACTTTCTATACAATGTAACAATGTCCACTCAATTCCGGCCATATGGTCTGTCGGACAGCACTTGATCAGAATTTCAGCCTCTTCCCACGTTACTGGTTTTTGTATAGAAGCAACTGCCTCAAGCCACCCATCCCATATCCGAAAGACCTTTTTATCGAAATGCTTACCACCTTCATATCCCTCTGGCGGCGCTCCTGGTTCCTGCACCTTTAATACGGATTGCTGCATCTAATACTCCTCCCTGCAGCTGTTGATCTGTATATTTGATTATAAAATACTTGTCTGCCATTTACAATGTATATTTATAAGTCTTTTTCCAACAGGTACACCATTCCAAAAATTCCTAAGAAGCGTAAGAACCGGACATACCAAGAGCCGGGCGCAATCTCAAGTCAAAGCGGGCACACCCGGTTCTGACTGCCTTCCGAGTGTGCCCGCCTGATTTCTGTGACCGCATCCCCAGTCAATCCCCACCGCGGCATACGCCGGCTGCATAAAAGACGCATCTCTGCTGCCTGCAGAAATAAGAGACACTGCCACAAAAATATTTACTCTACAAGGTTACGCCCTGTTTAAAGATCGCCATATCATGGAAACCCGCCGCCTCGCTGCATACCTGCCTGCCGGAGGCCACTTCCACCACATAGTCAAACAGATGCTGCGCTTCCTCTGCCATGGACTTATCCTCCACCAGCACACCCGCATTGAAATCAATCCAATTGGCTTTCTTGTTTGCCAGCCTGGAGTTGGTGGAGATCTTCACCGTGGGCACGGGAGAGGCAAAAGGCGTTCCCCGTCCCGTGGTAAACAGCACGATGTGGGCCCCCGCCGCCGCCAGCGCCGTGGCCGCCACCAGATCGTTGCCGGGTGCGCTGAGCAGATTCAGTCCCGGCGTCTGTACGCGCTCGCCGTACTGCAGCACTCCCCTCACCAGAGCGCTGCCGGACTTCTGGGTGCAGCCCAGGGATTTGTCCTCCAGCGTGGAGATACCGCCCTTTTTGTTGCCCGGGGATGGATTCTCATAGATGGTCTGGTTGTGGCTCTTGAAATAATTCTTAAAGTCGTTGATCAAATCCACTGTCTTGTGGAACAGCTCCTCGTTGGCACAACGGTTCATCAGTATGGTCTCCGCGCCGAACATCTCCGGCACTTCTGTCAAAATCGTGGTGCCGCCCCTGGAGATCAACAAATCAGAGAAACGCCCTACCAGAGGATTGGCGGTGATACCGGAGAGACCGTCGCTGCCGCCGCACTTCATGCCGATCACCAGCTTGCTGACACTGATGGGTTCCCTCTCAAAGCCCGCCGCATAGTCGATGAGCCCCTTGATGAGTTCCACCGCATCCGCAATCTCATCCTCGGACTCCTGGGCCACCAGAAATTTCACTCTGTTTTCATCATAATCCCCGATATAGGGTTTCAAAACATCAATATTGCTGTTCTCACAGCCCAGCCCCAGCACCAGCACACCGCCTGCGTTGGGATGGTTAATCAGATCCGCCAGAATCCCGCGGGTATGCTCCTGGTCGTCTCCCATCTGGGAACAGCCATAGGGATGGGGGAAAGCGATAACTTCCTCCACGGTACCCTTCACAAAAGCATTGGCCTGTTTTGCTATGGCCGTGGCCACATTGTTGACACAGCCCACCGTGGGAATGATCCAGATCTCATTGCGCACACCCACCTTGCCGTCCGGGCGCTTGAAGCCCATAAAGGTCACGTCCTCTGTAGAGTCTTTTACGGCTGCGCCTTTGGCCGCCGCACCTTCCGCCGCATTTTGCGCCTCCGCCACAGCCGCCACCGGATCATAGCTGTATTCCAGCAGGTCTCCCAGCGCCGTCCCCACATTGTGGGTGTGGATCCAGGCGCCCGCAGGAATATCCTCTTTGGCGTTGCCGATGCGGTAGCCATACTTGATCACTTCCCCGCCTGCGGGAATGGGACAGACCGCCATCTTATGCCCGGCAGGAATCTCCTCCCGGGCGGTGATCCGAACGTCTGCGCCGGATACTTCCACTGTGATAGTCTCCCCCTGGGGGATGGCATTCAGCGCCACCACCACATTGTCATTGTCATTTATTTTTAAGAAATTCTGCATAATGCCGCCCTCATACCATTTTCCTTAATATCGTCCAGATAAGCTGCCACTGCGTCCGTAAGCCCCGGCACCTGGTTCAGGTCCTGTCCGTGGAAATCCTCTCTGCCCAGATAAGCGGTCACAAAGCTGCGGGTATCCTTGCGGCAGTTGTCGCGGAAGAACTCCAGCACCGGCATATCGTCCTTGATCAGGTAAGCTTCGCCGTTTCTATTGCCCACCAGCGCGCCGTCCTTGATCTCGTCGCCGCAGTAGAATGCCATCAGCGCCGCGATGGAGAAAGTCATATGCGCCGGGAGTTTGCCGAACTTATCCACATAGCCCAGCAGGCTGGGCAGACATCTTGCCCTCCACTTGGACACGGAGTTTAAAGAGATAGCCAGCAGCGCATGATCCACATAGGGGTTGTTGAAGCGGTTTACCACCTCTCCCGCAAATGCTTTAAGTTCCTCCTCCGGCAAAGTCAGGGTGGGAATCACCTCGTCAAATATGGTCTTGTTCATAAAGTCGCAGACATCCCCATCTTCCATGGACTCTCTCACGATATTGTTGCCGCAGAGCCAGGAGGCCAGCACGAAGGAAGTATGGGCGCCGTTTAAAATGCGTACCTTCCTCTGCTTGTATGGATGGTGATCATCGGTGAACACCACAGGCAGCCCCGCGCCGGGCAGGTCGAACTCCTTGCTGATGTCCTTGTCCGACTCGATGACCCACAGGGCAAAAGGTTCGCCGGTCACCATGATATGATCCTCATAGCCCAGCTTATCCCACTCCTCCTGCTCCGTGGCACGGGGATAACCGGTAACAATGCGGTCCACCAGAGTCGCGGTGAAGATACAAGCCTCCTCCACCCAGGTCTTGAAGGCATCGGACAGGCCCCAGTTGGCAATCTGCTGCATCACGCACTTTTTCAGCATAATGCCGTTGTCGTCGATAAGTTCCACCGGAAGCATCACCAGCCCCTTGGATTTGTCCCCCTGAAAGGTCTCAAACCTGTGATATAAAAACTTGGTCAGCTTGCCGGGAAAACTCTTGGGGGGATTCATCTCAAATTTATCATCGGCATCATAGACAATCCCGGCCTCCGTGGTGTTGGAAACCACAAAACGAAGGGTGTCGATCTCCGCCAGGCCCATATACTTCTCGTACTCATGGATAGCGTCGGCCACACTGGTCACCACCCTGTTGATGATCTTGGCCTCGCCGTCCACATTGCCCCGCAGAGAGACGGTATACTGGCAGTCCTGCTTATGGAACATATCCAAATTGCCGAAATCAATGGGTTTGATCAGGACGATGTCCCCGTCAAACTTGCCCTGCTCATTGGCGATGTCGATCATGTAATCCACAAATGCCCGCAGGAAATTGCCCTCCCCAAACTGTACGACCTTGACTGGTCTCTCCTTCTTACCCGTCATGCTCTTGTTTAATACGTCCATAACTCCTCCTCTTTTCTGCTGTCCCCAGCTTCTCTCAATGTGCCGCCTCACCCATATCCGGCAGTGCCGCGCCAAGTCCGCTCTCCGCCCCGGTTCACATGTCCATTCCAACCGTGACCTGCCATTGTCAGGCAGACAGGACCTTGTCTCGTCTGTCCAGTTCCAAACGGACCGCGCGCTGGATTGTTACACGGCAATTTTCTAAAAAACACGCACTTTCATGATATTTTTCATGTAAGTACTTACAATTTTAATTTTACTTCTAAACCCTTCATTCGTCAAGAACATAAAAATAGTTCTTGAAAAATTTTTACAGATTCGTTATAATTCAAAGTAAAGCAAACACTGTAACCGCTTACAAACTTTTTTTCATTGAGATGAGACTTATGCATATGACTATTTATGATATATCCGAAAAGGCAGGCGTCTCCATCGCCACCGTATCCAGAGTGCTCAACGGCAGCAGTAATGTCAGCGAAAAGACCAAGCAGAAGGTCCTGGATGTGATCAACCAATGTGAGTACACGCCCAACGCCTTTGCCAGAGGGTTGGGGCTCAATACCATGAAGACTATCGGCATCATGTGTGCCGATTCCTCCGACCTGTACCTGGCCAAAGCCATCTATTATATTGAGCAGAAACTGCGGGCCAACGGCTATGACAGCATCCTGTGCTGTACCGGCTATGGCCTGGAGAACAAGAAAAGCTGCATGAACCTGCTGATCAACAAGAAGGTGGACGGCATTATCCTGGTGGGATCCAATTTTGTCTATGACAAGGATACGGAAAACCGATATATTCTGGACGCCGCCGCCCAGGTTCCGGTGATGCTGCTGAACGCCGCTCTGGAGGCGCCCAACGTGTACAGCATCCTGTCGGATGATTTTTCCTCCGTATACGAGGCTACTCTGCAGCTGATCCAGGCCGGAGTGGAGGATATCCTGTATTTTACCAATTCTACATCCTATAGCAGTAAGAAGAAGATGGCAGGTTACCGCAGCGCCATGGAGTCGCAGAAACTGCTGAGAGGCAGCAATCTGATTCAGTTCTACCAAGGGTCTCACGAGGATATCCACGCCATGGCGGAGCATCTGATGAAACTCTACCAGAAGGGCTTACAGTTCCACGGCATCATCGCCTCGGACGACTGCCTGGCCATGGGCGCTGTCCGTTTTGCTCTGGACGCCGGACTCTCCATCCCGAGAGATATGTGCGTCATCGGCTACAATAACTCCCTGCTGGTACACTGCTGCGAACCGGAGATGTCCAGCATTGACAACAAATTAGAGACCTTATGCCAAAGTCTGATCCTCACCCTGATGGGAGTGCTGGGCGGCAAGGAAATGCCCAAGCAGACGGTATTTTCCGGGGAAGTGATACACCGGGGCACCACCCTGGCCAGCAGCCACGACTGCCAGAAATAAACCAAAGGTTCTTTCGGTACCAAAAGCGTCAAGCTATCACATACAATATAAAAATGGAGGGAAGTAAAATGAAAAGTTTTATGGACAAAGATTTTTTGCTGGAGACGGAGACTGCCAGGAAGCTGTTCCATGACTTCGCCGAAACCACTCCCGTGCTGGACTACCACTGCCACATCAATCCCAGGGAGATCGCCGAGGACAGACAGTTCGACAACATCACCCAGGTATGGCTGGGCGGCGACCACTACAAATGGCGTTTCATGCGTTCCTGCGGTGTGGACGAGAAGTACATCACCGGGGACGCCTCCGACTATGAAAAATTCTGCAAGTGGGCGGAGTGCCTGGGCAAGGCCATCGGCAATCCCCTGTTCCACTGGAGCCATCTGGAACTGCAGAGATATTTCGGCTACACAGGCGTACTGAACAAAAAGACTGCCAATGAGGTGTGGAATCTGTGCAATGAAAAGCTCCGTGAGTCTTCCATGAGTGTGCGCAACCTGATTCGCCAGAGCAATGTGACTCTGATCTGCACCACCGATGATCCCATTGACTCTCTGGAATGGCACAAGAAAATCGCCGAGGATGACAGCTTCGAGGTGAAGGTGCTGCCTGCCTGGAGGCCCGACAAGGCTATGAATATCGAGAAGCCCGACTATCTGGACTATCTGGATAAGCTGGCCGCCGCCGTGGGAAAGAGCGAGATTATCACTTTTGCCCAGTTAAAGGACGCCCTGAGAGAGCGCATGGCTTTCTTCGCCTCCATGGGCTGCAACGTATCCGACCACGCCCTGGAGTATGTGATGTACTGCCCCGCTTCCGACGACGAAATCGAGGAGATCTTCTTAAAGCGCCAGAACCACATGATCCCCACCAAGGAGGAGGAACTGAAGTTCAAGACGGCGTTCATGTTGTTTGTGGGCAGGGAATACGCGAAACTTGACTGGGCTATGCAGCTGCACTACGGCTGTAAGAGAGACAACAATACTCTGATGTACGAGAAGCTGGGACCTGACACCGGTTATGACTGCATCAACAATTACGCCCCTTCTGCTCAGATGGCTGATTTCCTGAATGCACTGATTAAGACCGATGAACTGCCCAGGACTATCCTGTACAGCTTAAACCCCAACGACAATCAGGCCATCGGCTCGATTCTGGGCTGTTTCCAGGACAGCACCGCAGTGGCCAAGATCCAGCAGGGCAGCGCATGGTGGTTCAATGACCATAAGACCGGTATGCAGGATCAGATGATCTCTCTGGCCAACCTGGGCAACCTGTCCGGCTTCGTGGGGATGTTGACCGACTCCCGGAGTTTCCTCTCCTACACCAGGCACGAGTACTTCCGCCGCATCCTGTGCAACCTGATCGGCAGCTGGGTTGAAAACGGAGAATTTCCCGCGGATATGGAGATCCTGTCCGAGATAGTCACGGATATCTCCTACAACAACGCAAAGAGATACTTTAAGTTCCCCTTATAAAGGATTACAAGCATCTTACAAAGGGCCAGACTCCTCCGCGGAGTCCGGCCCTTTCATTCAAGGAGCGCCAAATGTTTGGATATGTTATATATGCAGGAAAGAGGTAACAATGACGCCATTTATATGCAGAGGACGATCTGACATTGACAACATCATCATCTACAAGGGGCGGCGGGGAGACAATACCCCTTTGCAGCCGGACCACTACCATGGTTTTTATGAGATCTTCTGCCTGCTCTCCGGTAAGTGCCGCTTTCTGCTGCGGGACCAGGTGCATGAGCTGGAAAAGGGGGATCTGGTGTTCATCGCCCCCGGGGAAGTACACTATTCCCGATATTATCCCGGCATCAACTGCGAGATGGTGGATATATTATTTAAAAAATCCTTTCTCTACAAAGATGTGGTCGGGAACGCCCCCTCTTTCATGGGCAGCATTCCCAGCCTGTATCTGGAGGAATACTTTGATCTGCTGGGCCGTATGCTGTCCGAAACTACGGGACTGGACGAGTATTCCGCCGATTTTACCACCTGTTACCTTCAGCAGCTGCTTCTGTTTCTGGCCCGGCATTCGGTAATGCACCAGCCCGAGCCGGAGCTTATCAATGTGCGGGACGCGGATATCCAGCAGGCTACCCGCTTTATCTACCAGAATTTCCGCCGCCCTCTGACCCTGGAAGATGTGTCTGAAGTCGCCTCGTTAAGCCCCACCTATTTCAGTAAAAAGTTCAAGCTGGTCACGGGCATGGGATTCAAGGAATACTTGAACTATGTGCGTTTAAAACACGCCCAGACTGCTCTGCTGACCACCAACAACACCATCACGAATATCGCCCTGGAATGCGGCTTCAACGACAGCAATTATTTCAAGGATCTGTTCCGGAAGGTATATGGCCGATCCCCGCGGGAGTATCGAAAGAACCCTGACGCCCCGTGATGTCCGGAGCGTGTCTGCGCTGACGGTTATTTCCGGTCCGGCAAGGATATTGATCGGCGATAACATGATTCTTAAACCGGTGCTGTTCTATCAAATGAACGGAATTATTCTTATAATAGTAAACGACGCCCGCCCAAGCTTCATATGCCTTGGACAGACGCCGTTTTATTCACTTTTAAGAAGCAACCCGCTTAGTATACCATAGCCTGCTCCTCGCCGTTTAACACACGGAGCGCGCCCTGGGCCAGAGCCAGCAGTTCGTCCTCGCCGGGATATACTGTCACGGGGGCAATCCAGCCCGCTCTCTCTTTCAGGGCTTCACACACATCCGCGCCGTAGGCAATGCCGCCGGTGAGGATGATCTGGTCCACCTTGCCATTGAGCACACAGGCCATGGAGCCGATGTCTTTTGCCACCTGCAGCAAGAAAGCCGCCTTGGCCTCCGCAGCCTTGGTATCCCCCTCATTAGCGCGCTTTGTCACCTCGCGCATATCATTGGTTCCCAGATAGGCGTTGAAGCCACCCTTGCCCACAATCTTGCCATATACCTCCTTCTCGGTGTACTGGCCGCTGTAGCACATCTTGATCAGCGCGCCGCTGGGCACTGCCCCCGCACGTTCCGGGGAAAAAGCGCCGTCGCCGTCCAGGGCGTTGAACACATCCACCACCTTGCCGCACTCATGAGCGCCCACGGACACACCGCCGCCCATATGCACCACGATCAGGCGCAGGGACTCATAGGGTCTGCCAACCTCCTTGGCATATCTCTTGGCAACCGCCTTCTGGTTCAGCGCATGGAACACGCTGGTGCGGGGCAGTTCCGGCACACCGGAATATCTGGCGATGGGCATCAGTTCGTCCACCACCACGGGATCTACGATGTAAGAAGGAACACCGATGGAATCGCCGATCTCTCTGGCCAGAATGCCGCCCAGATTGGAGGCGTGCTGCCCCTGTACACCCACCTTCAAGTCCGCCAGCAGTTCGTCCGTCACGGCGTAGGTACCGCCGGGGATGGGTTTTAACATGCCGCCACGTCCCACCACCACATTCAGGGTTTTGATATCAAAATTCTTTTCCTCCAATAAGTCGGTAATGATCTTCTTGCGGAAATCCTTCTGGTCCACAATAGAAGCATACTGACTGATCTCCTCCGTGGAATGACGCAGGGTCTCCTCAAACAACAGGTTCTCGTCCTCAAACACACCTATCTTGGTAGAGGTGGAACCGGGATTAATGATTAGGCTCTTCACTGACATCTGTTTTTCCTCCCTATTTTAGTTTCGCAAACAAAATTTCCTCTTGTCTTTTTCATTGCAGGCTGTTTATACCTTACGTAGTTCTGGGTCCCTCTTTAAGCCTATTCTCCCTGGCCCATCTCCGCCGCCACCACTGCCGCCAGGGCGATGGAATTAACCTTGGTCTCAAAAGTGTCCGAGCGGCTGGTCAGGATAACGGGCACTTTTGTTCCCGTCAGGATACAACCGTTTTCTGCCTTGGTCATATGTACAATGGCCTTATATACATTGTTGCCCGCATGGATATCCGAGAACAGCAGAATATCCGCATCGCCCTGAATCTTGCGTTCTGTGGCGCCCTTGTGTTTCGCTGCCTCGGGATCGATGGCCAGATCCAAGGACAGGGGGCCATCCACGATACAGCCGGTGATCTCGCCCGCCTCGTTCATGCGGGTCAACTCCGCGGCATCTACGGTGACGGGCATCTTGGGATTGACCACCTCCACCGCCGCCAAAGGAGCCACTTTGGGGCATTCCACGCCGCAGGCTTTTGCCACAGGCACTGTGTTGTTGATAATATGTATCTTATCCTCCAGAGTGGGATAGGTGATAAACGCCACATCCGTCAAAAACAGCAGCTGCGGAATCCCCGGCACCTCGAACACGGCCACATGGGACAGCGGGTTGCCCGTGCGCAGGCCCACTTCCTTGTCCAGTACGCTCTTTAAGAAGTTCTTGGTATCCACCAGGCCCTTCATATACATGTCAACCACGCCGTCATGGGCCAGCTTCACCGCTTTCAGTGCCGCCTGGGACATATCCGGCTCGTCAATAATCTGATAATCACTCAGATCCATATTCATCTCCGCCGCGATCTCACGGATCTTGGCCTCGTCGCCTACCAGAATGGCATCTGCAATGCCCTTCTTCTTGGCCTCCCATACTGCGCGCAGCACCGCCTCGTCCTGAGCGGCCGCCACAGCCATCTTTTTCATACTGCATTGGTTTACTTTGTCGATGATATCATCGAATCTCATGTGCGCTTCCTTTCCTGCGGCCTTTCGTCCGGGAGCGGCATTTTCCATGCTGCTCCGACCGCAACTGCGTTTTCTTTTTGCTTTCTCCGCGGTGAGTCCGCCATCCTTCACGATAGAATCTCCATCGCCCGTGATAGTGCTTTCATCGCTATCGTTAAAATAATAACACAGCGAATTGTGAAATGCAATACCGGTTTCAGCGCAAAAAAGGAGAAAAAGAGCCGTCACAGCAGTTCTATGATTTCATCCAATCTATTTACTTTGGCATATAAAAGTCTTTCCAGTTCCGGCTCCGCGTCCGTCTGGTCCGGGACCATCACCACCCGGCAGCCTGCCCGGCAGGCGCTGAGCACACCGTTGGGGGAGTCCTCCACGGCCAGACAATCCCAGGGACGCCTGTCCAACTGCTCACAGGCGTAAAGATAGACGTCGGGGGAGGGCTTTCCTTCCTTTACCATGGCGGCGGATATGACCTGATCAAAGTAGTGGCGGATTCCCAGCCCGCCCAGGTACTTTTCCGTTCTCTGCAGATCCGTGGCGGTGGCGATGGCACTGCGGATCCCGTGGCTTTTTAACCAGGAAAGCAGTTCCAGGGCTCCGGGCTTTAACTCTATGCCCTCCCGGTCCAACCGTTCCTCCATCAGGGCTTTACGCCTCTCCCTCACTGTGTGATAGTCCAGCTGGGAACCAAACATTTCCCGCAGCCGGGCCGGGGCGAAGGGCCGCCCCAGACTCCGCATGGACAGAGCCTGTTCGTCCGTCATCTCGTACCCGAACTCCTTCAGGGCCATGGGCCAGAAGATCCGGTAATATTTTTCTGTGTCAATCAGTGTGCCGTCCATGTCAAAAATTATGGTGTCGATACGCATAAGTCAATTCTACTCCTGTCATAAATATATGCTCCCTGTTTGGGCAATGCCATTATACCATATTCCCGTGTACTTTAGTACTCATTCTGAAAAACCTCTTTTCTCTCCTGATAACTTAAGAATGGGTGCGTCAGCGACAGCACCCATTCCTTTATTTGCATTATTCTTCATATCTCTTGATGCCGTCCGGCGTTTGACAGGCTAATTCTTCCCTGATGCCGCCTCCTTCGGCTGGGCTTTCTGGACTGTCTCTGTCTCAGGCTCCTGTTTCGAGTCCTGCACTTTTTCCGCCTCCTCGGTCGCCAGCGCGGCAGTCCGCTCCTTTCCCCTGTCCCCGGCTCCGCCGCCTGCCCGCTTCGCTTTCCTGCGCTTTACGAGCTTGCGGATAATCAGGAACAGCACAAGCAGGATTGCCCCGCCGCTCATTATGTAATACCGCATGGGAATCTGAGGGGAAACTTTAACCACCTGGAAACTGTCCGGACGCTCTAAGTCAAACACCACATAGCTGCCCATTATTCTATTCTCTATCACGGCGTCTTTGCCGCCCTGCTGTTGCCGGATCTCGTAATGCTCCGGCAACAGGCTTCGATGCAGACGCACACTGACGGGCTGATCATAAAATCCCTCTGCAGTGCGGATTCTGAGATGATAGATATCCCCTTCGTCCTTTGTTACCTCCAACGTATCCTCCGGGTAGAAGCGGCCCTCCACCAGGATCGCCGCCTGCTCCTCTGCAGATTCCAAGCCTGATGCGGACAATGCGGTGATCCACTTGGTATACTCAGCGGCCAGCACCTGGCTCTCTGTGATATGGCTGTAGTCGATCTTTGGCCACTGCCCATAGCAGCCCTCTTTTTCCGGCAGTTCCGGCAGCTGGTCCGCTGTCAGGCTGCTGCCATAGGGCACCTCCAGGGACGCCACTTCCTCCTGAAGTTCTCCGTCCTCATCTATCACCACGAAATGCAGGGGCAGCAGACAAAATTCCTCGGGTAATCCTTCCCGTGCGGAAAACTCCTCATACGCCAGAGGAATCGCGCCGCCGCCATATCCTATGCCATCTATACCGGCCACACTGTCACTCACATAATAGTTGTCGTACAGCAGTCCTTCTTCCCGTAAATCCCCGGCGATGGCTCCCAGTTTTTCCTCTTTGACCTCCAAATGGTTCATGGCATCACAGTAATAGATTTCACTGCCCATGCCCACTATGCCGCCCACATAGCTTTTACCCTCCAAAAAACCCGTGCTGAAGCAGCTGCGAATGGTATAGTCCGAACTTCCTGCGATGCCGCCCACATAGCTGCCGCCCGTACTCTGAATATTTGCATAGGATTCGCAGGAGACAATGGCGCCGAAATCCGCTTTGCCCACTATACCGCCCACATAATTTCTTTTAGCGCTAATCCGGCCCTCGTTCCGGCTCTCACGCACCACGGCCTTGATGCTCTCCTGAATACTCAGGCTCTCCACCCCGGTGAAAGTGATATCGTCCTCGGGGTCCAAATCATGCTCCGTGGCGATCTGCCCCACAATGCCCCCCACATTGGCATCCGCCTCGATCAACCCCCGATTCAGGCATAGGGTAATCTTGCCCTGCTGGAAACTGGCGGTGTCATACCACTTTTCCGTCACCGTATCTCCGGCCTGCACCGTTTCATTTTCCTGTCCAGGCTGCTGATCTCCCTGGGAAGACTGGTTGCCTGACTGATTCTCCGCCTCCGGCCCTCCGGCCCCTATATTTTCAATATCCTCGCTGGCGGCTTCGTCCGATGTGTCATTGACGGTAATTCCTTCATAGCTGAAGAGATCGTCCCGGATCTCGCTGAGCAAACGCCGCAGCTTCCTTGCCTGGGCAATCAATGCATCCGCGTCCGCATCCACCACCCCCTGGGCGGCGTCCAGCGTATCCGTCAGTTCGGAAAGCCGATCCATGGCCGCCTTGAGTTCCAGATTGAAAATCTCCAGATTATTAGATACCTGGCCGTTTTGCTGGGAGGTGGTGTCTGTTATCTTATGTAGATGGTTACTGGTGGCGTCCGCAAAATTTGACAGAGCGTTCCGGTATTCCTGGGTATACTCCGGAGCCTCCCAATCGGGAATATCCCAGTCCTCCGGTTTGTTCCAGTCAGCCTGATCATTACCGCTGACGGAGCCCAAATCGTCACGCCAGTTGTCCAGCCGATCGCCTAAACTTTCGCGTTCAGATGCCGGAGAATCCTGATTTTCATTTTCCGGTTTGATTTCCTCGGCTTCCTGCCGCTTCTTCTCCTCCTCTTTCTCCTTGTCATTGATGGCCTTGAGATCATCGGAAAGACGGTCAAAATCACTGGAGATGCCGGAGATCTCCTGATTATACACATGCCACAGGTCATTGGTAATGTCCAGCAGGTTCGTGGCTGCGGTGGACACATTGCGCAGATTGGTATTTAACTGCCTGGTGATGGTTGTGGCCTGATCCCCATAACTGCTCAGGTGGTCATGACTGGCCTCCAGCATATTCAGAAAAATATCCAACTCCCTGTCCAGTTCATCCAGCTTGCCGTCGATATACTCCACCTCCATGAAGGGTTCCATCTGCCCGGTAATGCCGCCCACGTCTTTTCTGCCCAGCACATGTCCCGTGTTGGTGCAGTTCTGGATATATCCCTGGTGCAGCCGTCCCACAATACCGCCGGTGTTGTAACCCACATGGGCATAACCCACAGTTCCCGTATTGGTGCAGTAATAGATCTTGCCGTCGCTGATCCCCGCGATACCGCCCGTATCCATATGAGCATCCAGCTTGGCGCCGGAAGATGCCTCCTCCAGATTCTCCACGGTGAAATCTTCCAGATCATAGACCATATCGTTGGTGTAAATATTGATGCTACCCTTGTTGGTGCAGTTGTTCAGGACGCCGTGGTTGCTTCCGGTGATGCCGCCGCTGCGGCGGTTGCCCAGCACTGTCACATTGGCCGTGCAGCTGCGGATCTCGCCGCCGGCCTCGTTGACGCCCGCAATGCCTCCCACTTCCTCCTCGCCTTCCAGCACGCCGGAAACCTGACAATTCACGATGCTGCCATAATTCCGGCCCACAAGAATGCCCGTCTGGCAGCCGCTGCCCTGGGGCAGTACCTTGGCTTGGGAAACCACCAGATTCTGAACCACCGCCCCTTGCTGCAGATAGCGGAACAGTCCCATCCGGGAACCCGCCTGCTGAATCGTCAGGCCGCTGATGGTGTGACCCTGGCCGTCAAATATCCCGCCGAATACCGGGATCATCAGTTCTGTGCCGGTCAAATCCAGATCCGCCTCCAGCAGCACCCGCTTATCCCTTGACCATACATCATAAGCGCAGGCCTGGGACAAGTCCTGTAGTTCTTCCACGCTGGTAATGCGGAGAGTCTCATACTGTTTTGTATCGTTTTCCTCCCGGTACTCGCCGCTTATGTATTGTTCATAAGTGGTGGCCGGCTCCTCCTGGGCCAGCGCCGGCTGACTGCTTGACACTAACAGCGCAAGGGCAAGCCCTGCCGCCAGCAGCCGCGCCGGTTTCCTGCCAAGGGCAGAAGCTTCTCCCATGATCACCCCTGTATTGTCCCTTCCAAATCCGGTTCTGCTCTTCCACGCGCCAGGAATCATTTTTTCCTTACATTCATACCTGTCTATGTTTTCAGTTTTCCTGCCCATGGCCGTCCTCCTCTCTGTACTCCAGTAATTCCCGGGCATTCTCATACATATCCTTAGCCCGGATCACCGCACCCATCTCCCCGTCGATAACCCCGGTGAAGTCGCCCTCGATCACACCGTTCACATATCCCTTGATATGACCTGTCATGCGGATACGCCCGCTGGTCGGCAGGGGCTTCGCAACCTCCCGTTTCAGGGTGAATGCTGTCTTTTCTATAATAATATCTCCCAGCAGCAGTGTCTGGGGCAGTACCAGCAGCACCATGGCAATGGAAGTCAATGTACCTCTTCCCAGGGCCAGACCGATGGCCGCCACCACCGCGTTGGTCGAAATATTGTTGATGATAAAGCCTGCTGCCACCAGCATGGAGCCGCTGGTGACGATGGTGGGGAACGCCTGGTTCAGCGTCAGCACAATGGCTTCCTTGATAGACATGTAACTCTTAAGTTCCATGTACCGGCTGGTGATGACGATGGCATAGTCTATGGTGGCGCCCATCTGGATGGCCGACACCACCAGATAACCCAGGAAATATACCGGTTCCTGCTGCAGGTATGGCAGTGAGAAATTGACCCATATACTGCCCTGGATCGTCAGCACCAGCAGCACCGGCAGCCCCGCCGACTGGAAGGTGAACAGCAGAATAATCATGACGAACACTGCGGTAAGCACAGTGATAATCACATTGTCCGTGCTGAAGGAGTCACTCAGGTCCTTGTTACTGGTGGAAGTGCCCACCAGATAGATATCCTCCAGGTCATAGTACCTGGCCACCGTCTGCCGGATTTCCTCCAGCGCCTCATAGGTGGTCTCCCCTTCGGAGGGCACGTTCAACTCCAGCACAAAACGGCTGTAATCCTCTCCCAGCAGCTGATCCTGGGCAATACAAATCTGGGAATGCGCGTCTCCCAGCATCTCCTCCAGATCCGCATCCAGCGTGATGTTCCCGCTTTCCTTCTGATCATAAATATACAGGAAAATATCTATCAGAGGCAATTCATACTCGCTGATACCGTTCACCACGGCCCCAAGATTGCTGTCGCTCATGGCATAGGCCGTGTACAGCAGTTCCGCCACTTCCACATCCATGTCAATCAATTCGGAAAACGCCCTGGGAGTCATCAGTTGAGTCAGCATATAGCCGTCCATGGCCTCAATGTTGGCCAGACCCATGACGGAGTCCACGCTGCCTAATTTTTCCAGTGCCCGCAGCGCCCTGGCCTCCTGTTCATAGTCGCCGCTTCGCACCAGCACCGCCAGCTGGTTGATACTGCCAAACTCCTGGTTTACCATGGATGCGGAAAACTTGTTTTCACTCATAGTTTTGGCCTCCAGGCTGTTCACGTCATATACATAAGCCGCACGGCTGGAAAAATAAAAAGCTGCAAGCAGGCTCAAAATCAACAGGGGCGGCACAATAAACCGGGTCACGATGCAGAATTTGCCCACCGCCGTGATGTTGGGCACAAAGCTTCTGTGATGGGTCTTGTCGATGGCCTTAGAGAAATTCAGCAGCAGGCCCGGCATCAGGAAGAACACCGTCACCAGGCTCAGCACAATTGCCTTGGCCAGGATAATGCCCATGTCGTAGCCGATTCTGAACTGCATGAACATCATGGCAATCATGCCCGACACTGTAGTAAGGGAACTGGAGGAAATCTCCGGGATTGCCTTGCTCAGGGCCACGATCACCGCCTCCCTGGCGTCCTTGTCCTCGTGCTCTTCCATGAAGCGGTGCGCCAGGATAATGGCATAGTCTACCGCCAGAGCCAGCTGCAGTACCACGGCGATGGAGTTGGTGACAAAGCTGATGGTGCCGAAGAGAAAGTTGGTGCCCTTGTTCAAAATCGCCGCCGTGATAAAAGTCATCAGATACACCGGAATCTCGGCGTAGGTGCTGGAGGTAAAAAGCAGCACCGCCACAATTACCACCCCCGCCAGCAGCAGGATCATGACCATGTCCTTATCCAAATCCGCCGCGTCCCGCTCCTCCTGGGCAATGTCCGAGGTATAATAGACATCATAATCTGACAGGGACTCCAGCACTGCCTCCAGATATGTCTTGGTGCTTTCCTGCTTGGCCTCCCCGTCAAAGGTAACCGCAAACAGAGCCTCCATATCATGATAGCAGTCCGGGGAGTCCTCAAAGTCCAGCATGCTGACCCCCTCCATCTCCTCGATCCGCCCGGCCAGCGCCTCCGCCTCCTCAAAGGTCACATTGCAGACCATGATTCTGGCTGTCCCATATGTAATGAACTGCGCGTTCATCAGGTCCATGCCCTGGCGGGTCTCTGTGTCATCGGACAGATAGGTCGTCAGGTCATTGTTCACCTTGACCTTGTTCATGGAGATCAGACTGAAAATAATCAGCAGGATAAAGACCAGGTAAAAACCCTTCCTTTTATCCACAATCAATGTAGCCAGTTTCATCATAAAAGAGTTGTCTTTCTGCTCTTTTTCCATAATGGTATTCCCCCGTCCTCTCCTACATGACAAAAGTTTTTTATTAGATATGAGTTTTTTTGTCAACAGGAGTTGATTTTCTTTTCGAAAGTAATTATAATGAAAATATAGAAAAAGGCAATATTCAAAATAATCCGGATTGTACATTTTTAAACATTTTTGTGGAACATGTCGAGTTATACCAAAGATTTTATGATTTGTTTAGAATTGGGAAGTGTGCAATATCACAGGCCCGGTCCGGGATATGCATATTCACAATCACCTGCTTTATTTATAGGGAGGAGACCATATGGCACAGGAAAAAATGGACCGCCGAGTGCGCCGCACCAAGGCATTGCTGCTACAGGGGCTGATTCAGTTGATGGAGGAAAAGGATATCAAAGATATTTCCGTCAAGGAGTTGTCCGACCTGGCAGATATCAACCGGGGCACATTCTACCTCCACTACAGCGATGTGTACAACATGCTTGGCAAGATTGAGGAGGAGTTGTTTCAGGAATTTAATGAAATTCTGGAGCGGGATCTGGCCGTGGACAGCATCGGCCCCATGCTCCCCAAACCGGTGCTTCTGGACCTCTTTATCTTTCTGGACCAAAACCGCGCTCTGGCCAAAGTGCTGATCGGCCCCCACGGGGATATGGCTTTCGTGAACAGACTGAAGGAGTTGGTGAAGGAAAAGCTCCGCATGTTGATGGACAATGCGGAGCGATCTGTGCAGCATTTTGAATATTTCTATTCCTTTATGGTCTCCGGCTGCATCGGGGTCATCGAATGCTGGCTGAACCAGCCGTGCCCGGTCTCCCCGGAGGAAATCGCAGGCTATTGCAGCGCCATGCTGCAGGGAGGACTGCCTGCGGCGGTGCAGTAATCGGCCGATACCATATGGCAGAGATATCCCATATCCAAATATAAGATGCATATCTGTCAGAATAGACGCCAGATGGATACTGTTGTTACAGAGGCGTCTCTAACGGATCAGAGGCGCTGCCATTACTTTCTGTGCAATAATTCCTCCAGCAGGGCCTGGCACCCCTCCAACACATCCGAGTAGGTGGCGTCAAAATCCCCCGAATACCAGGGATCCGCAATATCCCTCTCCTTCCCCGCCCAGGACAGCAAAAGGGATATCTTATGCTCCGGGTCGCCGCCGCACATACGGGTCATATTTCGGATGTTGGCCCTGTCCATACCGATCAGGTAGTCATATCGGCTGTAATCCGCCCTGGTCAGCTGCACCGCCCGCTTACCCTCACAACTCAGGCCATGCTCCGCCAGTTTCTTTCTGGCGGGAGGATAGACCGGATTGCCCACGCCGTTCCAGATTTCCTCGGTGCTGGTGGCGGCTGAAGCAATGGTGAACTGATGGGAAAGACCGGCCTGGGAGACCAGGTCTTTCATGACGAACTCGGCCATGGGGCTGCGGCAGATGTTGCCGTGGCAGACAAAAAGTATCGAAATCATGTTATTTCTCCTTCCTAAAATGCCCCGATTTGCCGTGTTTTGGCACGATTTGCGGAGTTTGCTTTTTCCGTGGAGATTGTTAAGAATGTAACGGAAATGGCAAATCGGGGCATATTGATTCCGTCAATCGTAGTAAAAACGTAGTAGGAATTGGGGGTTTTTACTACTGTGGGGTTTTAGCATAAGCCAAATATTCAATCTGTACCAGCTTGAAAATAGTTCTTTGCAATTGCAAAAGTTGTCTTCCACACTTTAATCATCTGCCAAGTCAGTATATTTTGAAAATAATCCCAC
The DNA here is from genome assembly GCA_910585015.1 of uncultured Acetatifactor sp. Lineage (GTDB taxonomy): Bacteria > Bacillota > Clostridia > Lachnospirales > Lachnospiraceae > Acetatifactor. The sequence continues at coordinate 3,465 of CAJUCT010000032.1, read as the reverse complement.
TACCTTAAGAAGTATTTCCTTCGTATCCTTATTAAACATATATTGCCCAACAGATGTACGATATTCTGTCCTTGTATATTGTTTTATGAAAATCACATTATATAGTTCTTTGATTTTACTCTCTAATGATACCTGTGTTTGCTCTTCGCTGGGTGCTTCAAATGTTTCGTTTTTATTCAACAGTTCGTTAAAAAAACCATCCTCTATATTCTCAAACACCTCCAATAATGGTTTATAATTTTTCCCATTAACAAAATCTTCATATACATCTATGTTATGTATTTTAAGACCTATCATTATTGGTACAACATACATTAAACCAAATTCAATACCATGTCCCTCTGGAAAAGAAAAGTTATATCCATCACCATGAGTTGGTTTATAAGCAGCAATCTTGGTCAACCTTAAATATTTGGCAACTTCCCTAAGTTCAAAATGATATGTCCGAATTACTGCATCACAAACACCATCATAAATATAATGTGTATTATTAAAATTCATTGATGCATAAAACTTTTGATAATCGGCCTTCGGCATAGTTATACGCAAATCAAAAAATCTATCTAGATATTTGCAGGCATTAAAATTCTCACCATAATACCTTCGTATCGTATGCTGTAACTCTTTCATATTTGTAGAAAAGACAAATGTAATACTGTCATTCTCAAAATAATGTTTTACTCTCTCAAGCAACTTTACTGCATACTCCGGCTTACATCTATCCAATTCATCAATAAAAATCACTAGTCGATTCCCTCGTTCATGCATAATACTATCAAGGAACTCACAAATTGCCTTATGTATATCTTTTTCCTTTTTTAACATAGCAAGGGAATCTTCGCCTCTTAGCATTTCAATAATTTGTCCAAAATTCTTTCCAGTAAAAAGTTCCAACACAGAAGCACCTAACTGTAAACAGTCTGGATTCTCTTTCAGCGAATAATCTATATCCACACTTTTCATTATACTATAAATCAAAGATAGCATTGGATCTTCATCGTTATCATTTTCCCATGCATCATAGTATACACATATCTGTGATTGCAGTTCCAACTCCTCAAAAGACCTGTACTTTAAATGTTTTTGAATAATCCTTTGGCGTACCGCTTCATCTCCATCAGCAATGCACCTATTATGTGCATCCATTATCATTTTGATTTGCTTTACAAAAAATGTCTTTCCACATCCCCAATTGCCATCTAAAGCGATAGAACAACTATCTTCTATCGTATTCAAAATATCTATGAAACGAAAAATATCTGTGTCCCTTGAAATAGTATCTTCCAAAAATGTATTCAAAAGATTTTCAGGCGTTGGCTTTAACTCATAGGATTTCATTCTTATCCCTCCATCTGTAAAAATCTATTGTTTATTATAGCAAACCCTTAACTTTTTTACAATTATAGCATTTAGATACTTTTACGAAAAATCATTAAAAAATGCCCTGCCGAAGCAGGGCGCAAAACTCTCCTTATTCAGATCGCCCGGAACATCTTCTGCGAGACGGGCTTCTCCTCCTTGTTCTTTTCCAGTTCCTTTCTGGCGTTCTCCAAATCCTCCATCCGCCGCAGTTCATCCGTGGCATCCTCCAGCCCAAGGTGGGTGTAGGTATTTAACGTCACCCCAATGTCGCTATGCCCCATCAGGTATTGGAGTGTCTTAGGGTTCATGCCCGACTTCGCCATGTTGCTGCAGTAGGTATGGCGGCAGACATGGGGCGTGATGTTCGGCATCTGCATGCGGTAGATATCTGGTACTGCCGCCTCTACGGCATCATGATGTTACAGCATCTTGATGCCTGGGAAATGCCCTCTGCTGAGGCATTTCAAGAATCATTATTAGGATTGACCGCCTAATAATGATATCTTAAGCGATTCCATAAGATTTTTCAAGGCATAGTACCCGCTATGTCCAATGTTTATGTCCATTTTTCTCAAATTTCTTTTCCTGCACGATATTCAGTTGTCAATTTTCGGTTGGAATCACATTCATTGAGATTCTGAGAAGTTATCGGATTCCGGGCAAAAAAATAGCAGGATACCTTTTCAGATTTCCTGCTTGGGTGTGCCGCCGATGGGCGGCGGATATTTAGTTTGTTTGATATGCTATCCGTTCAACAAACTGAAATTTCGCATCTCTATAATTCATCTTCTGAGTGGATGTCTAACCCATTCTTTCGTATTTCATCCAATTGACCAGCACTTAGCGTCCCTGCCCGATAAAGCAATAGGTACTCGTTTTCAATCGAACTGTCAAATATCAGCAGATCATCGGTATTGATTGTAACCTTAACTCCATTCTCATACAGTATCTTAATAGGGTGGTCTCTATATCCAATTGCATATCCAAGCATTACGTTACTGCTCGGGCAGACATTCAGTTGTATCCGATTATCTGCGAGAAATCGCATGACTTTCGCCGATGCGGCCGCATTTATCCCATGGTGAACTTCACTAAGCCCTAATACTTCAACTGCACGCATGACATTCTCTGCTGGCCCGGTTTCACCTACATGCATTTTCTTGGACAAATGATATTGTTCCGCTTTTCTATACAATGGCAAAAAAGCCTCAAATGGCTGCACATTCTCGCCACCGCATACATCAATCGACTTGAAAAAACCGGAGGAAATATAACGATCGATTTTTTCAGCTTCCTGTTCGATATTACAAGCTGAAATATATGTAATCTCAGGTTCAAATACTGTATTGGGACAATATTTCAAATGAAAATCTCCGATAATGGATTTGAACGCATCCATCCCACCAATCAGATCAATTTCCGAAGCCCCAAAATTCATCGAAAGCCTCTTGATATTATTCCTCCTCGCTTCTGCAAAAGCGCCTTCCCATCTTATGAGCATCCCTCCAATATCTTTGCAGTATGGCTTGATAGTAGCTGTAAACCATTCATGCATTCCTCTAAGTCCGTCAAATCTGTCGGGCGGTTTTGGGAAACTGCGTTTCAGGTGTTCTTCCAACCAAGCTCTCCTGCATCCTTTGGTAGAATGATTGTGGATATCACTCTTTGGGACTTCCAGCAATTTGACTATATCATTCTCTAACAGACCCTCACAAAACAGGTTTTGCATATCATTGCTCCTTTCATATCTATCTTTACAAATTTAAATTGCCTTACTTAACCTCCAATTCTATCGCATTCAAACGCACTAACAACTCCCGATTTATCGCTGGCTCTATTATACAGCTTTAATTTGCTAAATGGAATAGGCTCTTTGGAAACTTTTCAGTCAGCAAGTTAACAAAGGGGTAGCTGGCGGAGCCAGCGCGGGGGAAGGGTGCAGGGCAGCGAAGCTGACCTTTTCCCCTGTGATGATTGAAGCAGATTGAAAATCTACGGAAATCATCCGCTGTCCGCAGGGCGCACAACGTCCAGTGGACGTTGGCTCTGCGCCGACCGGAGCGGCAGCGGAGACCGCCCCCGGCAGGGCGCAATGCACCACTT
>CAJUCT010000031.1 GCA_910585015.1 uncultured Acetatifactor sp. | reverse complement strand
AGCGAGAATATTCGCCCCTTGTGAAAGCCATGCAGGGCGAGGTCATCCACATTTCGGCGACCAGCGACAACCACATCAACGCTATGGATATGAACTCTGATTACGGAGATGGTGCAAACCCCGTCATCCTCAAATCAGAGTTTATTTTATCTCTCTGCGAGCAGCTCATCGGCGGGGCGAGCCTTGGTGCAAAGCAGAAATCCATCATAGACCGCTGCACGGCTTCGGTGTACCGCCACTATCAGCAGGGCAACTATATGGGAGTGCCGCCCACCTTGCAGGACTTCCGTGAGGAGCTTTTGAAACAGAACGAGCCAGAAGCACAGGAAATCGCCCTTGCCATTGAGCTTTTCACGGACGGCAGCTTGAACACCTTTGCAAAGCACACGAATGTGGATACCAAGAGCCGCCTTATCTGCTATGACATTCTGGACTTAGGCAAGCAGTTACAGCCTATCGGGATGCTTGTGGTGCTTGACAGCATCCTAAACCGCATTACCCAGAACAGGGCAAAAGGCAGGAACACCTTTATCTTCATTGATGAAATCTATCTCCTGTTCCAACACGAGTATAGTGCCAACTTCCTCTTTACCCTCTGGAAGCGTGTGCGGAAATACGGGGCGTACTGTACCGGCATCACCCAGAATGTAGACGACCTCTTGCAGAGCCACACGGCGAGGACGATGCTTGCCAACAGCGAGTTTATTATCATGCTCAACCAAGCGTCTACGGATAGGATTGAGCTTGCAAAGCTCCTTAACATCTCCGACTTGCAGATGAGCTATATCACCAATGTAGGGGCAGGACAAGGGCTTTTGAAAGTGGGCAGCTCCCTCGTGCCGTTTGTCAACAAATTCCCCCGCAATACGGAGCTGTATAAGCTGATGACAACGAAATTCGGGGAGGTCTAAGAAAGGAGGATTTTTATGGCGGATATAAGGTTTCGCAACACGGCTCACCGTGATTTCTTTCTGGAGAACATGATGAAATGCAGGGTAAACGACTGCTATCACAGGGCGTTTTTCTATGTGATGGGGATTGCGGGGGAAACAAGGCAGAACATCAACGCCATGTTCGATTTTAAGACGGACTGCATCAAGCCAGAGGGGATGCACGCAGGATGGCAGACAAGCGGCACGGTCAAGGTCTGCCACCTTGCCTTTAACCTCTGGAACGGCTACGCAGAGGACGGGCGTGAGAGGTATTCCACGCCAGAGGAATTGTTCTGCTGCGAGTTCGCCCCCTATTTCATGGAGGGCATCAAGGTGAGGTATCCCGAATATTGCAGGGAGTTACCCGCCCCCAAGCAGCACACCGACAATGTAAGGTAAACCAAGAAAGGAAAAGAAAGCCTATGAAAGAATATCTGAAAAAGTACCAGTCTGTTATCTGCATCGCTGCCGCCGTCTGCCTTTTAGGTGCGGCGGCTTTTTGCGGCTTCCATGTCTGCGACCACTACGCACACCAGAACGAGCAGACGGAAGCCTTTGAGGAAATTGCCCAAAAGGTGGAGCAGGCACAGGAGGACGAAAGCCAAGCTCCCGAAATCCCGCTGACGGAGGAAGAAAGCATACTGCCAGAGTGCGGCGAGCTGTTTTTGCAAAATCCCGATATGGTGGGATGGATTAAGGTAGAGGGAACGAATATCAACTATCCCGTCATGCAGACCCCCAATGAGCCGAATTTCTATCTGAAGCACAATTTTGAAAAGGAATACAGCGACTTGGGTACGCCCTATGTGCAGGAGGATTGCGACATCGCCGCAAGCGACAACCTTGTGATTTACGGACACCACATCAAAGGTCAAAAAATGTTCGGGGCGTTGGAAGAATACAAATCCCAGAGTTTCTATGAGGAACACAAGAGCATCCAGTTTGACACCCTCACGCAGCATAACGAATATGAGGTGATTGCGGTATTCAAGACCGTGGCGTACAGCTCGGAGGGCTTCCGCTATTATGATTTTGTCAATGCAAAGAACGAGGACGAGTTCAACGCCTATGTGGAGAAATGCAGGGAGCTTGCCCTTTACGACACGGGCGTGACCGCCGAATACGGCGACAGGCTCATCACCCTATCCACCTGCGAATACTCCGCCCAGAACGGCAGGCTTGTAGTGGTGGCGAAAAAGGCGGACTGACTTGACCGCAAAATCCCAGAAGATACGGCGTATCTTCGGAAAGGAGGTTTTCTATGGCTGATATAAAGACCAGAGATGCGGTCAAAGGCACGATTAAGACCATTGACAAGGCGGCTGTCGCTTCGGAGCGTATGAAAGCCGCCTACGCCAAGACCAAGGACAAGGCGGAGCAGGGCTATTATGCGGAGGAAAATTCTGCTACCGAGTATGCGGCGGATAAAATCACCCATACCGCAGACCGTGTAAAGGACGAGGGCATACACCAATTCAATAAGCAGGGGCAGAAATCCGTCCAGACCACCAAGGAGAACATTGTCAAGGCAAAGGATAAGGCGGCGGACTTCAAGCAGAAAAGGGCGGCAAAAGCCGCCGAGAAGAAACAAGCACAGGCTGCTGCAGAACGGAACGGCTCACAGCCCCGTCACGGGACGGTGAGCCGTTCTCCTGCCCCCGATGCCCCTGCCAATGCAGGAGCAAACGGGAAAAGCCAGTTGATAAAGACCCGCCAGCAGGGGCAAAAGACTATCAAGACCACCGCCCGAAATGCGGAAAAAACGGTGAAATCCACCGCCAAGGGTACAGTCAAGACAGCCGAAAAAGGCGTAAAGACGGCACAGGCGACCTCTAAGGCGGCGATTAAAACCACCGAGCAGACTGCCAAAGCGACCAAGGCAGCGGCAAAGGCTTCTGCCAAAGCAGCACAACGGGCGGCACAGGCGGCAAAAGCCACCGCCAAGGCGACAGCCCACGCCGTGAAAGTGGCGGTCAAGGCTACCCTTGCGGCAATCAAGGCGATTATCGCAGGCACAAAAGCTCTGATAGCGGCTATCATGGCGGGCGGGTGGATTGCCGTTGCCGTGATACTCATTATCTGCCTTATCGGGCTGCTTGTCGGCTCGGTGTTCGGCATCTTCTTTTCGGGCGAGGACTCTGGCAACGGTATGACCATGCAGACCGTAGTCCGTGAAATCAACGCTGACTACGACAGCCGCCTTGATGAAGTCATCAACAACACATCCCACGATGTACTGGAGATGTCGGGAAGCCGTGCGGTCTGGAAAGAGGTGCTTGCGGTGTACTCCGTCAAGACTACCACCGACCCAGACAACCCGCAGGAAGTCGCCACGATGGACGATAACAAGAAGCAGCTCCTAAAGGACATCTTCTGGGAGATGAACGAAATCAGCTCCCGCACCGAGAGCAAGACCGAAACCCAGATAACCGAGAGCGATGACGGTCACGGGAACATCGTGGAAACGGAAACCACCGTCACCCAGACCTATCTGTATATCACCGTGAGCCACAAGACAGCCGAGGAAATGGCGGACAAGTACGGTTTCAACGAGGAACAGCGGCAGCAGCTTTCGGAATTGCTTGCCGAGGAAAACAATTCCCTCTGGTCTGCGGTGCTTTACGGCATCACCATCGGGGACGGCGAAATCGTTACCGTGGCTCTGTCGCAGGTGGGCAACGCAGGCGGCGAGCCGTACTGGAGCTGGTACGGCTTTGACGGGCGTGTGGAATGGTGTGCCTGCTTCGTTTCGTGGTGTGCCTGCTTCGTTTCGTGGTGTGCCGACCAGTGCGGCTATATCGACAGCGGCGTTATCCCCAAGTTTGCGGGATGCGTCAATGGCTCTCAGTGGTTTAAGGACAGAGGGCAATGGCAGGACGGCGGCTTTACGCCAGAGGCAGGACAAATCATCTTCTTTGATTGGGAGGGTGACGGGGAAACCGACCATGTAGGCATCGTGGAACGGTGCGAGAACGGCTTTGTCTACACCGTGGAGGGAAACTCTGGAGATGCGTGCAGGCAACAGAGCTACCCTGTCGGGAGCAGCTCTATCTACGGTTACGGCATCCCTGCCTATTAAAATCGGGCAAAAGGAAAACAGAGGGGCTTATTCCTCTGTTTCCTCTTTTGCCTTACATAGTCCGTTTACAGTTGCTTCTATAACGGAAAGCTCTCTATCGTCTAATCTGTTGAGCTTTGCGTCTAAGCGTCTGCGGACGGAACTTTTTTCGACTTCCTTATCTGGGAATATGTACTCGTCAACCGACACATCGAACATCGTAATAAGCTGGATAAACAGCTCAATGCTCGGATACTGCCCCTCGTTTTCGATAGATTGGATGTGTCTGGGTGCATAGCCGATTATCCCAGAAAGTTCTTCCCTCGTCATCCCTCTGGCTTCACGGGCTTTCTTGATAGCCTGTCCTATCGGCGTAAAATCGAAGTCAAAATGATTGTTCCTTTCGTCCATTAGCTCACCACCTATACTCTGAAAATCTTACTCTTATATTTTACAGAGATGTGGCTTCCAGTTAAACGATGTGAAATCTCTCGATATAGGAAATTAAATCTCTTGTGGCAAGAGATGAAAATTCATATTTACACACTTGATATGGTTCGTTCAAACGGCTATACTATATATAATACACAGTGGGAGGTCAGTTATGTTTGAATATATGACGGCACAGGAAGCCGCAGAAAAATGGGATGTATCGCTTCGGTGGGTGCAGCGGTTATGCAAGGAAAATCGTATTGAGGGCGTGTTGAACATCAATCGTGTATGGCTTATACCAAAAGGAACGGACAAACCCGCCGATGCTCGCAAAAAGAACTCCAATATAACTGAAAAGAAATAGAGCAATTTCACACCCATTCCACATTGGTATGGTATGCTTAAAAAGAGGTGATTTATATGGCGACATTACTCATTGTTGAAGATGACCAAAAAACAAACGAAGCGATATGCGAGTATCTAAAATCGGCAGGACATAAACTAATTCCAGTATATGACGGTGCTTCTGCATTACAATCTTTTGGTGAATACGACATTGACTTAGTTGTACTTGACATTATGCTTCCCAAAATATCGGGACTTTCTGTCCTGCATGAAATAAGGCAAAGCAGCTCTGTTCCCATCCTTATGCTTACAGCGATTGAGGATGAATACACACAGGTTACAAGTTTTGATGAACAAGCGGATGATTACATTACAAAGCCCTTTTCTATGGTTTTATTAGGGCGGCGGATTACTGCCCTTTTAAGAAGAAGCGGAAAAGGGATACTGCCTAATACAATGGCGTTTGGTGATGTAACCGTGGATTTCTCTGGCTATACCGCAAAGGACGGTAATGGAAAGATTGACATTACACCGAAGGAAATCGACTTGCTGAAACTGCTTGTAGAACATAAAGGACTGGTACTTACCCGTACCCAGATACTTGACGATTTATGGGGCGACAGTTACCCAATCATTGACAGAACAGTAGACACCTATATCAAAAATCTGCGAAAGAAGCTGAGGCTTGAATGTATTGTTACTGTTAAAGGTATCGGTTACAAATATGAGGTGGACAAATGAAAAAGATGAAAATATTTCCGAAAACATTTCTTTACACATTGGGGCTAATGCTCTTTATCATCTTCGTAGCTCATGTGCTGCTTTATCTTTTTGTTCCGAAAGTGATGATTGATGTTTCAATTACCCCTCATGAGGAACTGTCTTTAAGTACAGCCTTTAATGTTGAGCAATATGTAACGCAGACAATCCTAAAAGCCCTTCCTTTTTCGTCCGTGTGTTGCATTATTATTTCTGTAATTTGTTCCTTTTGGTTTTCAAGAAAAATCACTGTCCCGATAAAGCATATTGGAACGATGACAGAACAAATGTCACGAATGAAAAAAGATGCTGTCTGCAATATCAGCTCCGAAGATGAAATAGGTGCATTAGCGGACAATATCAATCATTTATACAGAAGCTTATTATCGGCAATCCAGAATCTTGAAATTGAGAAACAGAATGTGAGCGAAATAGAGAAATCTAAAGTTGATTTTTTGCGTGCTGCTTCACATGAACTAAAAACGCCTGTCACAGCATTGAACTCTACATTGGAAAATATGATACTTGGCGTTGGAAAATATAAGGACTATGATGTTTACTTACCAGAGTGCAAAGAAATGACAGAGCAGCTTGCCGAAATGATACACGATATTCTTGAAACTTCGAGATTAAGTATATCCGCAGCAAGTGAGGATGCAGTGCAAACTAATATATCAAAAACGCTTTCAACGCTATGCGAGCCGTATATATTGATTGCTGAAGCAAAAGGCGTTCTGTTTCAGCTTGAATTATCGGAAGATATTTCGGCACTTCTACCGCAGCATATGTTTGAAAAAGCTGTATCAAATATTCTCGCCAATGCCGTAGCATATACGGAAACAGGCAAAACCGTTTCTGTATATTTTGATAATAATAACCTTATTATAGAAAATGAATGTTCCCCAATTCCTGCTGAAATTTTACGGCATTTATTTGAACCATTTTATCGTCCAGATTTTGCCCGAAACCGTGATGATGGCGGCAATGGACTTGGGCTATATATCGTTGCAACCTTATTTCATACAATGGGTATTTCCTATTCATTTGCTCCAATGATACAACCGCAGGGAATGAGATTTACTATCAACTTAAAATAATTTATTGCAGCGAAGAAGCTCTCCGAACATCGGGGAGCTTTTTTCAACTTCAAAAATCCCCTAATTCCATATACATTTCACACTGGTTCCATATTGGGAGGTTATGATATAGCCGTCCACTAAAACAAACATAAGAAAACGGAGGTAATAAAATGGGCACAGTAAAACGGGCATTTCTATATGTCACAAGAAAGAAAGGAAAAAGCATTTTGCTTTTCTTCGTTCTGCTTATTATGGCAACTTTTGTGCTGTCTGGACTTTCCATTGAAAAGGCATCACAGGAGGAACAAAAAAGTCTGCGGCAGTCTTTGGGCGGGTTCTTTACAATTTCACCAGAATATTCAGGAAAAAATCCATATTATAAGTTGATGGACGATGGTGATGGTGGCTATACGCTGCATACAGAGCGACCTCTTACGCAAGAGGTTATTGATGCAGCCGCAAAAATAGATGGCATTGAAAAATATGATGCTTTAACTCCGACACTTGTTTCTACAAACCTTGAGGTTTTCCCTGGCAATGTCCCTATGAAGGACAAGTATAATGACTTAGTGTATGCTCGGACTGTTTCGGGGACTGAAAATAATAGTTATTTTGAGTCTGGTACTATGAAGCTGATAGAAGGAAGTCATATTACGCCAGAAAGAAGTAATACTGCCGTAATCAGCAAAGACCTTGCTGAAAAGAATAATTTGAAATTGGGGGACACTATTTCTTTGCGTTCTGCTGCAACTGAGGCGGATGTTAATGTTAAGGTTACTGGCATATATGAAATATTAAAACCCGACTCACCACTTAAAAATATCATCACTTACGATAAGATAGAAAATCAGATTTTTATCGACTTCAATACATTTCAAAAGCTAATGAAAGATATGCCCGCAGGATTTATGACCGCTACTTTTACAGTAGATGACCCCGCACGGCTTGACGATATTATTGCTGAAGTAAAAAATATATCATCTGTTGACTGGAGAGCGTATGCGGTTACCGCAGACAATAGTGCCTATTTAGAGGCGGCTGCACCATTAGAGAAATTGCAAACTTTAGTTACATCAATGATTCTTGTAATTGCATTGGTCAGTGCGGTGATTCTCGCTTTGATACTTACTATGTGGGGCAGAACCCGCATCCATGAAACAGGAATATTCCTTTCTCTTGGTATTAGGAAAACGAAAATCATTGGTCAATATCTATTAGAAGTTTTGATGATTGCAGTAATTGCATTTAGTTTATCATACTTTACGAGCAATGCCGTTGCCAATCAACTAGCAAGCGGACTGTTGCAGCAAAATGTTTCTGTTAATGAGGAACAGCAAAATCAAGACATACAAGCAGAGATAAAAGATGGGTATGGTGATGATATTGTTTACGAAATTAAAGATGACAATACAACACCCTCTGAGCAAGAAAATTTGCAGGGAATTGAAAGCTCAGATATTGGAACATCATCTAATGTAAAAGAAATTAGTGTCACAGTCAGTTTATTCAATATGTTGCAGCTTTATTTGATAGGCTTTGCAATTATTACACTTTCGGTAGTAGTTTCTTCGGGGACAGTAATGCGTTTGAAGCCGAGAGAAATTTTATCAAAAATGAGCTAAAGAAGGGAGAATTATAAATGTCTGTACTTGAAATGAGAGATATATCTTATTCGTATGAGAAAAGCAGAAAGATATTGACGGCGGTAAACGCTGTATTTGAAACAGGAAAGATGTATGCAATCCTTGGACCGTCTGGCTCTGGCAAAACCACTCTGTTATCTTTGCTTGGGGGGCTTGATACCCCGCAGAAAGGTGAAATCCTTTTTGATGGAGAGGATATTTCAGAGCATGGACTTGAATATCACAGGCGTAATCATGTTTCGCTCATATTCCAAAACTACAATCTTATTGACTACATGACACCCGTTGAAAATGTAAGATTAACCGCAAAGCAGAATGCTATGTCGATGTTAAAAAGCCTTGGGCTGACCGAAGATGAAGCGAAACGGAATGTGCTGAAACTTTCTGGCGGACAGCAGCAGCGTGTAGCAATCGCCCGAACACTGGTATCGGATGCTCCTATTATTTTGGCGGACGAGCCAACGGGCAATTTAGACGAAGATACCGCCGCCGAAATCACAGAAGTTTTGAAAAATTGTGCCCATCAGATGAATAAGTGTGTGATTATTGTTACCCATTCCAATGAGCTTGCAAAACAGGTTGATACTGTTTTTCGCTTGAAGAAAGGCAAGCTGCAACAATCATGAGAACGGAATGGATACGCTGTCCCATCTGCGGCAGTAAAACTCGTAATAGGATTAGAGAGGATACTATATTGAAAAACTACCCTCTTTACTGTCCGAAGTGCAAGCAGGAAGTCTTGATTGAAGTCAAGGACTTACAAGTGACCGTCATCAAAGAGCCAGACGCATAAGACGCAGAGCCGATGAACAAGTGAGCAATCACAAGTTTATCGGCTCTGTTCTTTATATAGCCATAGGTAGGACAAGCCCACCGAATAAAAAAAACGATGTTTCGGTGAGCCGATTTGTTATGCTCTGAACACTCTCCGACTTCGCTTTTTGAAGTTTGGAGGGATTTTTATTGCCTGCAAATAGCTTTCACCTGCATTTACATATACAATACCGAGGATGGGCGGATAACCTGTTAAAAAAATCCTCGTCAACACATGGGGGCTTTGCACCTCAAAAGTAGAAGTCAAATCTCTACACAATAGAAATAAACTTTCCTTAAACCGTAAAGGTATGACAGCCTTTGCGGTTTTTCTTTTGTCGCTTTTTGTGGAAATACGCCGTAAAGCTATTTCTGGCATTGGATGCCGTTCACCGCCTGCCAATCTGGATTTTTCAAAAAAATTCAGATTGGAGGAAACAGAAGTGTTTGACAACACAAATCCCTATACCATCCGTTTTGAGGAAACGGACGGCAGAAAACGCTACTTTGTAGCATTTACAGACGGACAGGGAAACTTCCGAGAAACAGAGGTTACAAAGGCTGTCTATATGGAATTTTGCCACTTTATCAAGCGTGAGCGTAATCTTCGCAGGTCTGATGAAAGGCATTTAGAACAATCGGAGCTGACCGAGGAAACGCTTTGCAGACGGGCGGTACATAAGCCAAAGCCCGTTGATGAAGCCGTAAACGATACTATCCGCATGGAACGGCTCAACAGAGCGATTATGGAACTGCCCGAAATACAAAGGCGGCGGTTTATGCTCCACTTCGATTTAGGCTTGACCTATGAGCAGATTGGAGAAATGGAGGGCTGTACGAAAATGCCTATCAAGCGTTCCATTGACAGGGCGATTGAAAAAATCCGCCTTGCATTAAAAAACTTTTGATTTTTAGGGGCTACTTATAGCTTCTGAGTGTGGAAACAGGTGAAGGGATAAAACCCTTTGCCTGTTTTCCTTTGTGTGGCGAAAACGGGGACAGTTCCTTGAAAACCGAATACCCATTCGCCAAACACTTCCTCTTTGTGATTGTGATAAGCATAAGCGTGTGCAGCGGTACGCCATGACCTGCCGAAAGGCAGCGAGCGACAGAAAGGTGGTGAGCCTATCTTACCGACTCAAAATATCGGGCAGCTCCCGATTTCGCCGTAACCCACAAAGAGAATAATGGTACTCCCGTCCAGTCACAGTCCGAGTGGTAATCAATCCACCGCAGGCAATGAGGGCGGCTCTGTCAGACCGACAGTTGGGGTGAAACTCCCGTGGCGTCAGTTCGCTGCTGACCGTTTGGCGACTTCCCATAGCGTTTCGGGGTGTCGAGGACAAATAGAAATGCTCCTATCATATCAAGCCAGATGCAAGGCGGTCTATGGAAACAGAGCTTTGTTTTATGCTCTCCCGACCTTAAATACTTCCTTGTGTCTGGTGCTACATAGGCAGGAATCCTCTGCCTAAATCCAGATAGGAGGTCAATCACATAATGGAAAGGAACATCAAGCGTGGCGATATTTATTACGCCAAATTAAATCCTGTTGTCGGCTCAGAGCAAGGCGGCAAGCACAGACCCGTACTTATTATCTCTAACGACAAAGGCAACAAACACAGCACTACGGTCATTGTGGCAGCGATTACAGGCAAGGAACACGCTAAGCCTAATTTGCCTACTCATGTCATCGTGAACGATTGTGAGTGCCTTGAAAAAGACTCTATCATACTGTTTGAACAAATCAGAACGCTCGACAAACAACGCCTGCAAGAGTACATCGGTACTTTTGACAGGCGTTTAATGATGTTGGTAGATAAGGCTTTAGCTATCAGCATCGGCATTTCAAAAAAGGACTAACCCCTCTGTTATATCATACAAACCCTAATGAATACATTATAGCGAGGTGGTGTTGATGATTGAAATGTCGTGAGTTCATTTATGTCGGAGAGCCTGCTCCGCAAATCACCGAACAGGCATACACAGCGTTTTATCTGCATCTTCAAAAGTCAATACTTGCTTCTTTGGAAAAACGGGAGCTTTTGACCCATTCGCAATATAGCCGCTGTATCGAGGAAATAGAAAAGCAATACAGTCAGAAAAACCGCAGCCAAGCCTAACCGCTTGGCTCTTTACATATAGAAATGTGCGATTTCATTATTTGCACATTCGACACACAAGCAAGCATTCATTATACTTAAACTACGGCAAGTCATTGTCGGGAAAGGAGAGGTTTTATGCCAACATTACAATACGAACTCTTAAACCAAGAGAGAAAAATGCAGGAAACGAAAAAGAAAGTTGCCGCCTATTGCCGTGTTTCCACGGACAATGAAGACCAAGCCAATTCTTTTGAAAGCCAACAGCGATATTTCCGCCAGTATATTGAGCGTAATCCCGATTGGGAGCTTTATGCCATATTTGCCGATGAGGGCATTTCTGGAACGAACACGAAAAAGCGAAAAGAATTTAACCGCATGATTGAGTGTGCAAAAAATGGCGATTTTGATTTGATTATTACAAAGGAGATTTCCCGTTTTGCGAGAAATACCCTTGATAGTATATTCTATACCCGTGACCTCAAAAAGCACGGTGTCGGCGTTATCTTTCTGAACGACAACATCAACACCTTGGACGGCGATGCGGAGCTTCGCCTTGCCATTATGTCCTCTATCGCACAGGAGGAAAGCCGCAAGACTTCCGAGCGTGTGAAATGGGGGCAGAAACGCCAGATGGAGCAAGGCGTTGTGTTCGGACGCAGTATGCTCGGCTACGATGTAAAGGACGGGAAAATGACTATCAACGAGGATGGGGCGAAAATCGTCCGCCTTATCTTCCACAAGTTCGTGGACGAGGGAAAAGGCACTCATGTTATCGCCCGTGAGCTTCGGGAAGAAGGCATTGAGCCAATGCGTGTCAAGGAATGGCAGAATACGGTTATTCTCCGTGTTATCCGCAATGAGAAGTATTGCGGCGATTTAGTTCAGAAGAAAACCTATACGCCAGACTTCCTATCTCATGAAAAGAAATACAACCGAGGACAGGAGGAATTTGTCATTATCAAAGACCACCACGAGCCGATTATCTCCCGTGAGCTTTTCGATAAGGCAAACCGCATTCTGGATGCAAAATCACTTTCGCAGGAGGGTAAGGCAAAACACAGCAACCGCTATCCGTTCTCTGGGAAAATCAAATGCGGCAGATGCGGAGCAAGCTATGTCGCCCGATATAAGACCCGCAAAGACGGGAGCAGATACAAGGCGTGGCGTTGCTATGAAGCGGCAAACCACGGCAGACCACACATCGACAAGGCGGGTAATCAAGTGGGCTGTTCTGGCGAGAGTATCCGCAATGAGGATGCGATTTATTTGTTGTACCTTGTATGCAGGGAGCTGAAAATCAACCGCCAGAAAGTTGTCGATAATCTCACCAAGACGATTGATGCTGTTATGCGGATAGACCTAACAGGAACAAGCACAAGTGCCTTATCGGAGAAAATCGAAGAAGCCAAGAAAAAGCGAACAGGTCTTATAGACCTTTACACAAGCGGCGACATAGACAAAACCGAGTTTACTGCTCTAAGAGCCAAGTATGACGAGGATATTGAAAAGCTAAAGGCTATGGCGGAGGGAATTGAGCAACAGCAGACAATGATACTGAAACAGCAGGAATTGATGGCGGATATAAAAAACGCCATTAACGAGCTGATTAACGGTATCCAGTACGAGGACGAATACTATACCCAGATACTCGACAAGATGGTAATCAACGATAAAAACCACATAGATGTTTATTTGAAGATGCTGCCGCATAAGTGGAGCTTTACGGTAGCAAAGGGCGTTACGGGGGCTTTAGAAACGCTAAAAAAAGCTGAAGCCTCAGAAAACTCCATTTCTGAGGCTTCACTACCGATATCGTTTAAAAGTCCCGCCACTTCCTTGTAGGGGGTGGCGAACTTTTGAGCCAGGTAGCGCATGCTGGCGCCCATTTCGCCATCGGGTCCGCCGTACTGGGAGATGATGGCCTGGGCCAGCTGGGCGTTGGGTTCCTTGATGTTTACCGGGAATTGCAGTCTTCGTTCATAACTCCACATAGCTTAACACTCTCCTTCCCATGGAAGAGGAGCGGCGCCCCATCTCCATTCTTTTTTAGATTCGGCCTGATCTGTTGTGAGAGGGAAAAATCTCATGGAGAAGTCCCGGCTCATCTTATTCTTGATTCTTACATAGTGGTTAAAATATTCCATGGCCTCTTGGTCAAAGGGGTGGGTGTCCAGATACAGGGACAGATCCACCAGCACAAAGTCCACGATGCGGATGTCGTTTAACATGCGCATTCCTTCCTGACTCAACATTTCACGCATCTCCTTCCTGTAAAAGGTTTATTCAGTTCAGGAAATATGGTTCCGTCACGGAAACCTTCTTCCAGATTGTCACAGATTTTGTCAAACTGCTGCCAGGGCACATAGGCCATGCCCACAGGGAACTTATCGCAGTTGCCGTCAAAACCAAAATCTTTCATGGTGCTCCTTTCATATCTTGCGGGATTGGTTAGTATTATAGTATGATGAAGGTAATTTTTTGTGCAAAGCTATTGACCATGGGACCGAGGATAGTTTATAATTAATTTTCAATAGAAAAGGTGTTTTTTCAGCGTATTTTCCGAAGTAACCCTAATTGTCGAAAATGCCAGTGATCGACTCAAAGGGGCATAGGAAAGAAAATGTAATTGGTTGTGTATAAATGCTGTTTTAGACAAGGAGGATGTATAAAATGAGCGAGACGAAACAGGTGAATGGCAGTATCTGGCACAGTATCAGTACCAGCCGGATCAAACCCTCTGATTTTATCTGTGTAATTGAGATTTCCAAGGGTAGTAAGAGCAAATATGAGTTGGACAAGGAGACGGGCTTTCTGATTTTGGACAGGATACTACATACCTCCACTCACTACCCGGCCAATTATGGCTTTATCCCCCGTACCTACGGAGATGACGGGGATCCACTGGACGTGCTTCTGCTGTGTTCGGAGCCGGTGCAGCCTCTGACACTGGTGCGGGCCTATCCCATCGGCGTGATTTCCATGCTGGACAATGGTAAGAATGACGAGAAGATCATCGCAGTGCCATTCAATGATCCCAACTACAACAACTACCATGACATCTCCGAACTTCCGCCCCATCTGGTGGAAGAGATGGAACATTTCTTCACGGTGTACAAGGCACTGGAAAACAAGACTACAGCCGTGAACGAGAAAGGGAATCGGGAGGAGGCTGTCCAGGTTATTGAGAAATGTCTTAACAATTATATAGATACCTTTGTAAAAGGCTGGTAGACAGTGACAGCGATGCAGACAGGCTCTCCGGGCATGACGCAGGGGAGCCTGTTTTTAAGCGCTGAAAGATGCGGGACAAGGCAACTGTTGGTTGCCTGTGTTGGAAAAAACTGCACATTTCGGTTGGTTTTCAATTGTAGGGAAATGTGTTAGAATATTTTTAATACTTTCATTTATAGCGGAGAGATTGCATCAAAGTACATCGGGGTGGGAGGATACAGACGATAATGGGTTTTGCGGAAAAGATTTATGCACTTCGTACACAGGCGGGCATGTCTCAGGCTTCTCTTGCGGAGACGCTGCAGGTCAGCAGGCAGACTGTGTCAAAATGGGAGTTGGGCACATCCTATCCGGAGATTGAAAAGCTGCTGGCGATCAGCGAACTGTACCATGTGACCACGGATTTCCTGCTGAAAGATCAGCCTGCCTCACAGGAGGATGTCAGAATGGACCGTCTGGTGCTTCGTTTTCTGGGATATGCCCAGGATATGGACAGCATATCCAGAGATCTTGTGGATATCATGCGGGACGGCATTATTGACGATAACGAAAAGACGCGCATGGATGACATTGTGAAAACCCTGAATGAAGTGTCACATATGATCGAAGAGATCAAGCAGGCGCTGCGAAACAGCGGGATTTGCTGAAAGGTGTCGAAAGGCATCTTTTTTTTATGCGCTTTTTGTTGACGGGTTAGCGGAGGAGGACTATAATTAGCATGTTAAATGGCAGATGTATTAACAGTATCGAGGGTTTGGAAGTTTTACTTCAAAATATTGATTAGCGCAGTAACACGGGGGCAACCCGTGATATGCGGGTAGAGGTGAGTATGACATTGTATGAGACACAGAAGGATCAGGAATATACGGTTGAGGGTTTGTATGTGGAGGAGGCTGTGACCCGGCGGCTGCAGGCCCTGGGACTCAATGACGGCACCAGAATCAGAGTATTGAACCGAAAAAAGCACGGAGCGCTGATCATTCAGGTAAGAGGAACACGGCTGGCTCTGGGCAGACATTTGTCGACCAATATCGAAGTCAGCGAGTGCCCGCAGAAGGAATGAGTTTCATCATGCCCGTTTATATGCCGATTCTCTGAAAAAGCCGATGATACGCAGAAAAGAGGAAACTATGGAAAAACAACATACACCGGAAAAGCAATATATTCATGTGGCCTGCGTGGGCAATCCCAACTGCGGCAAGACCACTCTGTTTAACGCCCTTACGGGTTCCCGGCTCAAGGTGGCCAACTGGCCCGGTGTCACGGTGGAAAAAGTGGAGGGGGAGACAGAGTATGAGGGCATGGGAATCAAACTGGTGGACACGCCGGGCATTTATTCCCTGACCTGCTATACTATAGAAGAAAAAGTTACCCGCAGCTGTGTCATGGATGATGATATTGATGTGATCATTAACATTGTGGATGCCTCCGCCCTGGAGCGCAATCTGTACCTGACGCTGCAGCTGCTGGAACTGGGCAAGCCTGTGGTGCTGGCCCTGAATATGATGGATATTGTGAAAGAGCGGGGGATGGAGATTGATTTGCACCGCCTGCCGGAACTGCTGGGCGGAATACCGGTGGTGCCGGTGTCCGCCGCCAAGCGCGCCGGCCTGGATATCCTGCTCCATGCGGTGATCCACCACTATGAGGAGGGGGCGGAGGAATATATTCTGGACTACCCCCAGGAGATTGAGGACAAGATTGCCAAGCTGTCCGTGATGATGCAGGCCCATTATCCCACCCACTCCTCTGTCAGATGGCATGCCATCAAGCTTCTGGAGGATGACGAGGAAGTAAGGGAGGAACATCCCATCCAGACTGCCAACGTGGTGGAGCGCAGCTATGAAAAAGAGATTATCCAGTGTAAATATGCCTATATTGAGCATGTGGTGGCGGACACCCTATTCCACAGGGATCAAAAAGCGGCCACCACGGACAGGGCAGATCGGCTGCTAACTCACCCGGTGCTGGGAGTTCCCATATTCCTGCTGATTATGTGCCTGGTGTTTTTTCTGACATTTACCGTGGGTGATCTGTTAAAAGGGGTGTTTGAGCAGGGACTGGGGATTTTTTCCGATTCCGTGAGCAGCCTGCTTACAGCCATGCATGTGGCGGGATGGCTGCAATCCCTGGTGGTGGACGGCATCATAGCCGGGGTGGGTGGTATCCTGACCTTTTTGCCCAACATCTTTATTCTCTTTCTGGCGCTGGCAGTGCTGGAGGACAGCGGTTACATGTCCAGGGTGGCCTATGTGATGGATTCCATTATGGGCAAAGTGGGCCTGTCCGGCAAGGCGTTTCTGCCCATGATCCTGGGTTTTGGCTGTACTGTGCCGGCCATCATGGCCACCAGGGCGCTGGAGACGGAGCATGACCGGCGCAAGACTATGATCGTCACACCCTTTATGTCCTGCTCGGCCAGGCTGCCTATCTATGTGCTGTTTTCCGGCATGTTTTTCCCGGACTGCCCGGGATTGGCGGCGTTTTCCCTGTATGTGGCGGGCATGGTCATTGCCATTCTCTCCGCTATGGTGATCAACAGGCTGGAAAAGGGCAAGACCAATGACTCCCTGCTGATCGAACTGCCGGAGTACAAGAGGCCCAACGCCCGCACCATCCGGATCTATGTGCTGAATAAGGTGAGGGATTATCTGTCTAAAGCCGGAACCACCATTTTCCTGGCCTCCATCGCAATTTGGTTTGTACTGAATTTCGGCGCAGGCGGCATGGTGGAGAATCCCGCGGACAGTTTTGGAGCCGTGATTGGACGTCTTCTGGTGCCGGTGCTGTCACCGGCGGGCCTGGGGATGTGGCAGATCGGAGTGGCGCTTTTATCCGGTATTTCCGCCAAGGAGGTGGTGGTATCCAGCTTTGCCGTGCTCTTCGGTGTGTCCAATGCCAACTCCGCGGCGGGCATGGAAACCATCGTCGCCAATGTGCAGGCGGCCTATCCCGGCTTCGGTCCGCTGAACGCCTACTGCCTGATGCTGTTTTGTCTGTTGTACGTGCCCTGCGTGGCCACGGTGGCCACCGTGAAAAAGGAGAGCGGATCCTGGGCTTTTACCTTGAAAATGATTGCCTTTGAACTGGCGCTGGCCTGGGGTGTGACCACGCTGGTGTATCAGATCGGGAGTCTGATTTTACAATGAAAATGAGAGGAAAATAGTTCTTTAGGAATGAAAGAGAATGGCAGGCAGGAAAAAGCAAATTTTTGCTTGCAATTCTCTTTCGCATATGCTATTATGCTTTCAAAGCATATATTCTTTTCACTGTTGATAGAGCATTTCTCCTTTCAGAATATCAGGAAATCTATGCTTGAGATTCAAAACAAGAGCAACTGAACACAGGCAGGGGATTTTCGGAGTGTTTATCTGGAATGAATTTGCTGCCCCCTGCGCAACGAGCAGGATAACTGCGGGAAACTAATCGAGGAGGACTTATTATGACAGAAAGTGAAAAACTGGATCTGATTCTTGTGAAACTTGACAAGATCGACAAGCTGGAGAGTGAATTCGGTGAATTTAAGGAAAGGCTTGGCAGGCTGGAGAGTGAATTCGGTGAATTCAAGGAAAGGCTTGGCAGGCTGGAGAGTGAATTCGGTGAATTTAAGGAAAGGCTTGGCAGACTGGAGAGTGAATTTGGTGTATTTAAGGAAAAACAGGATAAGCTGGATAGCGATGTCACAGGTATGAAGCTGACCCTTGAAAATGAGATTCGCACAAACATTATGCGGGTTGCGGAAGGTCATCAGGATTTGTATCGGAAACTGCGGGAGGCTACAAAAATAGATGATGAAAAGGAAATGATAGCGATACGGGTTAACATGTTGGAAACGGAACTGCGGACCATCAAGGAAAGGCTTGAGCGGATAGCATAACTTTAGCATTTAAAATAATTAGGAGAACAGCCTATGAGCAGTATGAGAGGAATTGACACCCCAATCCGGCAGCGCAGGCGCATGGTGTTCCGGGAGGTGGCCAACCTGGCCTACACATCCACAAACCTGAAAGACGATATGGAAGCTCTGCCCTATAAGCTGGTGGACTATGAGGAGTCTGAATACTGGGAGAGTGTATACCGGGACAGGGCCATCATCCGGGAGCGGATCCGGCTGGCTATGGGTATGAGCCTGCGGCCGGAGAACCGCAATCGCCCTGGCCATCTGACCGAGGGTGTGGAGGAGAGCAATATCGCCGAAAAGTACTATGAGCCCCCTCTGATGCAGGTGATTTCTTCGGCCTGTAACGCCTGTCCCGAAAATATGTATGAGGTCACCAACACTTGTATGGGCTGCGTGGCTCATCCATGCCAGCTGGTGTGCCCCAAGAGCGCCATTCATTTTGAAAAAGGCAAATCGGTGATTGACCAGGAGAAGTGCGTCAAATGCGGTAAATGTAAGGAGATTTGTCCCTATGACGCCATCACCCACAGGCAGCGCCCCTGTAAAGCAGCCTGTGGTCTGGGCGCTATCAAGAGCGACGCCCACGGCAGGGCGGTGATCGACAATGACATGTGTGTGTCCTGCGGTCAGTGTATGGTCAGCTGCCCCTTTGGCGCAGTGGCGGACAAGTCTCAGATTTTCCAGCTGATCCGGGCCATGCAGTCCGGAAAAAGCGTCATTGCCCAGGTGGCTCCGGCCTTTGTGGGACAGTTTGGATCAAAAGTAACGCCAGATATGTTCAAAACGGCCCTGAAAGAACTGGGCTTTGCGGATGTGTATGAAACGGCCATTGGCGCGGATGCGGGCTGTGTAGCGGAGGCCGAACATTATGTGAATAAGGTTGCCACAGGCAAACAGGCATTCAGTCTGACTTCCTGCTGTCCCTCCTGGATCATGATGGCAGAGCATCTGTTTCCGGAGACCATCGACAAGATCAGCCCGGAACTGACTCCCATGGTAGCTACGGCCAGGAAGATCAAGGCGGAACATCCGGACGCCCTGGTGGTATTCATTGGGCCCTGTGCATCCAAGAAACTGGAGGCTATGCGCACTTCGGTGCGTTCCGATGTGGATTTTGTCATCACCTTTGAGGAACTGGCCGGCATGTTTGAGGCCCGGGATATCTTGGTGGAGGAGATTCAGGCCCTGGATCATATGGAGGATGCCACCGCCGCAGGCCGCGGTTACGGTGTGGCGGGAGGCGTGGCCTCCGCCATTGAGGAGTGTATTAAGACCTACTACCCTGACACCGTGGTACACATCGAACATGCGGAGAGCCTGGCAGAGTGCAAGAAGGCGCTGCTGCTGGCCAAGGCAGGCAAGATGAACGGCTGCCTGATCGAGGGTATGGCCTGTCCCGGCGGCTGTATTGCGGGAGCAGGCACGAATATTGCAATAAACCAGGCTGCAAAGGAACTGAACAAGTTCAAGGAGGCAGCCCGCTTCAAGGTTCCCCAGCAGTAGGAA
Source organism: uncultured Acetatifactor sp. (assembly GCA_910585015.1). GTDB lineage: Bacteria > Bacillota > Clostridia > Lachnospirales > Lachnospiraceae > Acetatifactor. The sequence continues at coordinate 33,680 of CAJUCT010000031.1, read as the reverse complement.
ATATGCGGATTTTAGTATGATATGTTTAGAAAGGATGGAATAGATATGGAGAAGATAAGGACAAGATATGCCCCCAGTCCTACAGGAAAGATGCATGTGGGGAATCTGCGGTCAGCGCTGTACGAGTTTTTGATAGCCAAACATGCGGGAGGAGATTTCATGCTTCGCATTGAGGACACGGACCAGGAACGTTTTGTGGACGGCGCTATAGAGATCATCTATCGCACCATGGCAAAGGCAGGGCTGATCCACGATGAAGGTCCGGATAAGGACGGCGGTTACGGCCCTTATGTGCAGAGTGAGCGCATGAAGACCGGCATCTATATGAAATATGCCAAAGAACTCATCGACAAGGGGGAGGCTTACTACTGCTTTTGCGACAGAGAGCGTCTGGCCTCTCTGAAAACCGAGGTGGTGGAGGGCAAGGAGATCAGCGTCTACGACAAGCACTGCCTGGGACTTTCGAGAGAGGAAGTGCAGGCGAATCTGGATGCAGGCAAGCCTTTTGTGATCCGCCAGAATATCCCCAATGAGGGAACTACCACTTTTCACGATGAGTTGTATGGTGATATCACAGTGGAGAATAGCGAGTTGGACGATATGATCCTGATTAAGTCTGACGGTTTCCCCACCTACAATTTTGCCAATGTGGTGGATGACCATACTATGAATATCACCCATGTGGTGCGGGGCAACGAGTATCTGTCTTCCTCCCCGAAGTATGTGCGCCTGTATGATGCCTTCGGCTGGCAGGTGCCGGTATATATCCACCTGCCGCTGATCACCGATGAGAACCACAAGAAGCTGGCCAAGAGAAGCGGCCACGCTTCCTTTGAGGATTTGCTGGAGCGGGGCTTTGTAACAGAGGCCATTATCAACTACATTGCGCTGCTGGGCTGGAGCCCGGAAGACAATCGGGAGATTTTTACCCTGCAGGAGTTGATTGAGAATTTCGACTACCGCCGCATCAGCAAGTCTCCGGCCGTATTTGACATCGTGAAGCTGCGCTGGATGAACGGTGAGTATATTAAGTCTATGGATTTTGATGTGTTCTATGAGATGGCGGAGCCCTATCTGCAGGAGACGCTGCCTGGCGGCCTTGATCTGAAAAAGATCGCCGCCATGGTCAAGACACGTATTGAGGTGTTCCCGGACATTGCTGAAATGGTGGATTTTTTTGGAGAACTGCCGGAGTACGATGTGACTATGTACGCTCACAAGAAGATGAAGACGGATATCGCCTCCTCGCTGGAGGTGCTGAAGGATGTGCTGCCTATACTGGAGGCTCAGGAGGATTACAGTAACGATGCCCTGTATCAGGCACTGAGTGCCTATGTGGAGCAGAAGGGCTGTAAGAACGGCTATGTGATGTGGCCTGTCCGCACCGCCGTGTCCGGCAAGCAGATGACGCCCGCCGGGGCCACAGAGATCATGGAGATTCTGGGCAAGGAGGAGTCCCTGCGGCGCATCCGCAAAGGCATTGAACTGCTGCAGAATGTGTAATCCAGGAAAAGGCAGACCTCATGAACCAGAGATCTGCAAAATACATAATCCAGTAATGTATAATCGGCTCAGTGAAGAGCAGCGCAGAGCGGTGATGCACAGAGAAGGGGCCATGCTGGTTACAGCAGGCCCTGGATCCGGTAAAACCCATGTGCTTACCAGCCGTATACTGTATCTGATACAGGAGCGACGGATCCCTCCGGACCAAATTCTGGTGATCACCTTTACTCGGGAGGCGGCAGGATCCATGAAAAACAGATATTTAGAAATGACAGAGAAGTTTCGTGTTTCCGCAGATATATCTGCAGGTGTCCGATATGGGCAGGTAAGTTTTGCGACTTTTCACTCTTTCTTTTTTCAGATTCTCAAAAGTTCTGAGCGATACACCCATTATCACATAATCGGTGAGACAGACAGGCATAAGCTTCTCTATCCACTTTTAAAGGAGATTAAGATGCGGCAGGGGGAGAGCGACCGTTATTATGATCCTGTGAGCCAGGAGGAGATCAGCCGTGTCCTGTCAGCTATCAGCTATGGCAAGAACACGGGGAGATGGTCGGAGAGCGGAGAACGGTTGCTTGAACCCTGGAGGGGCTGCTACGAGGAGATACTGCAAGGTTATGAGGTACAAAAGGAACAGCGCAGGCAGCTTGATCTGGACGATCTGCTGACGCTGACAGCCCGGGAACTTGAGCAGGATCCGGGACTTTTACAGTATTGGCGAAGGCGGTATACCCAAGTGTTGGTGGATGAATTTCAGGACTGCAATTCGGTCCAGTATGAGATCATCAAGATGCTTTATACTACAGGGGGGAACGTATTTGCGGTGGGGGATGACGACCAGGCTATCTATGGTTTTCGGGGAGCGGATCCCGGGATTATGCAGCGGTTCCGAAAGGAATATGTGAATGCGGACCAAGTGGTGCTGGGCAGAAATTATCGCTGTGTCCCGGAGATTGTGGATGTCTCGGCAAAGGTGATCGCCTGTAACAGGCAGCGGGTGTCAAAACAGTTGACATCGGGCAGGGAGGCTGGCGGCAGCGTATTGCTGAAAGGTTTCCCGGGAGGAGCGGAAGAGCGGAGTTATATACTGGAACAGTGTCAGGGTAAAACGCCTCTGGAACTGGAGCGTTTTGCCGTGTTGTTTCGCACAAACAGTTCGATGGGAGTCTTTGAGGCACAGCTTATGCAGGCGGGTATTCCCTTTGTGACCAGAGAGAAAATTACCAGCGTATATGGACATTTTGTGACGCGTGACGTGATGGATTATTTCCGGGCGGCTTATGGCTGCAGGGAGCGGCAGCTTTTCCTGCGAATTTGGAACCGTCCCAGACTTCGGGTGGGCAGGGAGTCTTTGGACAGCCCGGTGGTTGATTTTGGGCGAATTCGAAGATTTTACAGCGAGGCTCCATACGAGAACCCGGCTGCGGTCAGGGATGTGGAGCAGTTTGAGAGAAAACTGGAACAACTTGGGCGCTTTTCACTGGAATTGGGAATCACCTTTATACGCAGGGGTTTTGGATACGAGGATTATCTGCGCCGGAAGGCAGGGAGCAACAGGGAACTGCTGGAAAACTGGCTGGAGATTTTGGACTGGCTGGAGGAGGATTGCAGGGGGCATGAAAACTTTGAGAAGTGGGAGCGGTGTCAGGAGCAGGCAGCCCGCCAGCTGTCCCAGGAAGGCGCTGGCGGGAATACACAGAAAAAAGGCATACATATACTGACTATGCATGCCGCCAAGGGTCTGGAATATGACAGGGTATTTCTGATGGATGTCAATGAGGGGAATATCCCGAAGCTAAAAAGGGGCGAGGCTGTTACAGAGGTTCTTCTGGAAGAGGAGAGAAGGCTTCTGTATGTGGGAATGACCCGTGCCCGGGACAGATTGGAAATCTTATACCAGACCGGGACAAAAGAACATCCCAAGCTGCCCTCCGCCTTCCTGCAGCCCCTTAATTATTCCTCATCCGGCAAGAACTCATCAAACTCCTGATTGTCCAGAAACTCGTCAAAGGCATCGGCTACTTTTTCGTACTCCTCGTCGCTGTCGATATAGTCCAACTCAGGCTCTTCGTTGGGATCGTCGGGATTCTCACTGTAGCGGTAGAACCATACTTCGCCCTCTTGATTCTCTCCCTTTTCGTCAAGGGGCAGCAGTACGATATAGTCTTGTCCTTCCACCTCCAGGATCGTGATAACGGCGCAGGTCACATCCTGCCCATTGTCCAGAGACAGTTCCACGGTCATCTCCTCAAGGGGTTCTTCGTTTTTTGCCATCATAAATTTCCTCTCTTTCTGTAATGACGTATAGCAGGTTATAGGCTTATTGTACAATATTGTTTTTTTTATTGCAACAAGATTTACATATGGAAAGAAAAAGGCTATAATTAGTATATAAAGAAACTTTAAACAGTAATTGCCCCAACAGCGATGCATACAAGCATGTGGAGAATTTCTGCACATCATAGCGGTTGGAGTTTATTCTGCCGGAAATGGTACTGACAGGGCGGTTGCGGGACTTGAAACAGTAGAGAGGAAAACATGGGTGAAATGACATATTTGAATTTTCCGTTCCCTTACGGGGCCTATCCCCTCGGACAGGAAATGAATGGCATCAGGGTTTCTTTTCCATCCCAGGAGGAAGATTGTGGTGTGCTGATCTATCGGAGAGGAAGCGGCAGACTGCTTAGAAAGTATGCTTTCCGGCCTCAGGACAGGCTGGGCAGCATTCGATATGGAGTGATCACGGGTCTTCCCATAGAGCGAATCAGTTATTTGTTTTATAGTGGGGACAAAGTGTTCCCTGATCGCTGGGCCCGTGCCTATGAACTTAAAGGAAAATATGGCGTCCCTCGCAGTCCCAAGGATTACCGGGCGGTGATCGACGATACCCCTTATGACTGGGGGGAGGATGCCTGTCCCAGAATCCCCTATGAGGATGCCGTCTGCTATGGTATGCATGTCAGGGGCTTTACCATGCACAGTTCCTCCGGTGTCAAGGCCAGGGGGACATTTGCGGGAATTGCGGAAAAGCTGGATTATCTGCAGCAGCTTGGGATCACCACAATAGAACTGCAGCCAGTCTACGAGCAGATAGAACTTGAGGGGGTTGAGGAGGATAGTGTGGAGGCGCCGCAGCAGCACATGAAATGCGAGTTGTCAAATCAACTCGGGTTGCCAAGTCGCTTCGGGCTGCCGTATCAACCTGGGGGGCGTTTGCAGTCCGGACAGGTGGGACAGGAGCGGCCCCGGCTGAATTACTGGGGATACCATGAGGGGTATTACTATGCCCCCAAGAGTTGCTATGCGGCCTCGAAGGATGCCGCCTCGGAACTTAAGGATCTTGTGAAGGCACTGCACACCAGGGGAATGGAAATGATTTTACAGTTCTACTTTCCGGATAACATTCCCACAGATGAGGTTCTGAACGTGCTGCGATACTGGAGTTGGGCCTATCATGTGGATGGCTTTCACTTGATGGGGGGCATGCTGCAGATCCAAGCGATTGCGGCAGATCCGGCCCTTAGCGACAGAAAGCTCTGGTACTATGACTTCCCCACAGAGCAGATCTACGGCTATGAAAAAGTACCGGCCTATCGGAACCTGGCTGTCTACAATGAGGGATATCAGCAGGAAATGAGACGGTTCCTGAAGGGGGACGAGGGGATGCTGTACGCGGTGATGCAGAGGATGCGCTGTAATCCCCGTCAGAAGGGTGTGATCAACTATTTCACGGATTACGCCGGTTTTACCATGATGGATCTGGTATCCTATGACAGAAAGCACAATGAGGACAACGGGGAGAATAACAGGGACGGCAACGACTGCAACTACAGCTGGAACTGCGGCGCGGAAGGGCCCTCCCGTAAAAAACAGATACAGACTCTGCGGGAGAAGCAGTTGCGCAATGCATTTACTTTATTGATGCTGTCCCAGGGAACCCCCTATTTTTTTATGGGGGATGAGTTTGGCCGGACGCAGAAGGGTAACAACAATCCTTATTGCCAGGATAACGCGGTGACTTGGGTGAACTGGGGAGACCTGGAGAAGCGGAGAGACTTGTACGCCTTTGTGCAAAGTCTGATTTGCCTGCGCAGGCAGCACAGTATCTTCCACCTGGAACAGGAGTGCCGTTTGATGGACTATCTCCGCTGCGGAAGCCCGGATCTGTCCTATCACGGCTCCGAGGCGTGGAGGCCCGCCTGGGAACCCTATAACCGCCATATAGGTATTCTGTTAAACGGTGCCTATGGCCGGGAAAAAGAGGAGGGCTGCTGGTATATCGCAGTCAATATGCATTGGGAGAGCCATGATTTTGCGCTGCCCAAGCTTCCCAAGGGACAGAACTGGAGAAAGGTGCTTTGCACGGATCCGGAGGATAGGCCGGAGGAAGAACAAGAGCGGAGGAGCTGGGAAGATCAAGGACGGACGGCCAAGGAAGGGCAGGTCCTGCGGACGGGTCCCAGGAGCATTGCCGTATATTATAGCGGAATCGGACAGGCAGATTAGTCACAATAACGGGTTTGCGGCATAGGATAAAGTAACAAAGACGGATAGGAAGCATAGCATATGAATTGTCTGATTATCCTGTTGCTGCTGGCCTGCGGAGGCTGCCAGAACAGCTGGGGCTGCGGATGCGGATGTGGCAGAAGCGGCAATGGCTGCTGCCAGAGGGACCGGGACTGCGACTGTGACGACGACTGTTCCCGCATGGGAGAAGGTCGTGGAACTATGAGGTGTCCTGGGATGCCGGAGGAGCATGACCATCATGATCACCATGACCACCATGATCATCATGACCATCACGATGACTGCAGGCAGGGAGGTCCCGCCGCATGGAACAATTTCCCCAGCATTTCCGGTGGTGAGAGCTGCGGCTGCGACGGGGAGTAAATACCTCGGGAAAGGTTAAATAGTGCAAAAGCCCGCCATGACCGGCCGGGCTTTTGTCTTGTCTTTTCAGAGGCTTTGTGCTATAATTCGGATGAAGTGCTGTAAAGAAACGACTTGGAGGAGGTATATGGCTATGGCGAAAGAGAAATATGTTGCGTATGTATCCACCTATACAATGGGGGACAGCCATGGTATCAGAGTGTATGATGTTGATATGGAGAAGGGACGTTTCACGGAGAAGGATAAGGTGGAGATTACTAATTCCTCTTATGTGACCATCTCCCACAATGGCAAATGTTTGTATTCTATTACGGATTTTGGCGTGGAGGCATATACCATTATGAAGGACGGCAGTCTGGAACTGCTGAATTTCGCTCCCATCAACGGAATGAGGGGATGTTATCTGTCCACGGATTATACGGACAAGTACCTTTTTGTGGCCGGATATCACGACGGCAAACTGACGGTGCTGCGGGTGGAAGAGGACGGTTCCGTAGGCGCTATCACCGATGAAATATATCACAAGGGTATGGGCAGTCTGTCGGAGCGGAACTTCCGTCCCCACATCAACTGTGCCCGCATGACTCACGACAACAAGTATCTGCTGGTGGCGGATCAGGGGATGGATCATGTGAATGTGTATGCCTTCAATCTGCGCAGCGGCACATTGCGGATTGCGGATGTGATCCGCAGCGAGATGGAGGCGGCGCCCAGGCATATCAAGATCTCCCAGGATGGCCGGTTTATCTATATCGTGCATGAGTGGAAATGCTGTGTGGATGTGTATTCCTATGAGGACAGGGAGGGGGTTCCCTATTTCGGCAAGATTCAGAGCATCCCCACGGTAAATGAGGATGCTACCCAGGGAAGCGCCGCCAGTGCGCTGAGTTTTTCCGTGGATTACAATTACCTGCTCAGTTCCAATGCGGGGGATAATTCTGTGATTCTTTACAATGTGAATAAGGAGGATGGACTGCTGACCAAGAATTTCTGTCTGCCAATCAGCGGCGAATTTCCAAAGGATGCGGATATCTTCCCGAACAACAAATTCATTGTGTCCCTGAACCATGAGTCTGGAACTTTGACTTTCTTCAAGATCGATACGAAAAACGGGACTATGGCTATGAACGGTGCGCCGATGAAGCTGGCGGCGCCTAATTCCATTATTTTCCATAAACTGACTTGACGGCGTGGGACTTGGATACTGTTGCTCTGTGAAAAATGTAAAGGCCGGCTCTCTTCTGAATTAAGGGGAGAGTTGGCCTTTTACAGTGCGGCGGTTATATTTTGGGGGAGCCGGAGGCTTTGTAGAAGGCTTCCAGGCTGTCCATGCGGCAGCACAGGTTGGCCATCATGGCGTCCAGGAGGGTGACGGCGGTCATGCACTCCAGTACCACCACGGCTCTGGGGACAATGATGGGATCGTGGCGGCCTTTGATTTGTATGTCGATCTCGCGGCCGCAGCTGTCCACAGTCTTCTGGGGAGCATAGATGGAAGGGGTGGGTTTTACATGGGCGCGGACCAGGATATCGCTGCCGTCGCTGATGCCGCCCAGGATACCGCCTGCGTGGTTGGTGGCTTTTACTACATGATCCCGCTCCATTCGGAAGGCATCATTATTCTCGCTGCCATAGCGGGAGGACACGGAGGTTCCGTCGCCGATCTCCACGGCCTTCACCGCGCCGATGGACATGGCGGCCTGGGCCAGCAGGGCGTCCAGCTTGCGGAAGACGGGATCACCGATCCCGGCGGGAACCCCTGACACGCGGCATTCCATGACACCGCCCACGGAGTCCAGGCGCTTTATGGCGTCCTCCAGGTAAGTCACAGCCTGGGCGTCCGCCTCCCGGTCCGGCATGGCCGTGCGGGTCTCCCGGATGGCATCGGCCTCAAAACGGGCCGGATCCATGGCGATGGGGCCGATGGATCGGGTGTAGGCGCAGACTTCTATGCCCAGCTGCCCCAGGATCTTGCAGGCGATGGCCCCCGCCGCCACTCTGCCGAGGGTCTCTCTGCCGGAGGAACGCCCGCCTCCCCGGTAGTCCCGGAAACCATACTTTTGGTCAAAGGTATAGTCCGCATGTCCGGGGCGGTAGCAGGAAGCGATCTCACTGTAGTCCCTGGAAATCTGGGAGGTGTTGCGCACCAGCAGGGAGATGGGGGTGCCTGTAGTGCGGCCCTCGAAGACGCCGGAGAGGATTTCCACCTGGTCCGCCTCGCTGCGGGAGGTGGTGATTTTGCTCTGACCGGGTTTGCGCCGGTCCAGATAGCGCTGGATATCCCCCTCCTCCAAAGCCAGTCCTGCGGGACAGCCGTCGATGACTACTCCCAGAGCCGGTCCATGGGACTCTCCCCAGGTGGTGATTCGAAATAAATTGCCAAAAGTTGATCCAGCCATAACATTTTCTCCTTATCCGATATTTATATGTCCATAACATTTTCTATATATAAACGGCATTTATACTGCTTAACAGTTAAAATTTCCGAGTAACCTGACTACATAACGCCAGCCATATACGTTTAACCAATGCAGTACGGTAAATTCTGGCGTTATGTAGTATAATTCTTGCCAGTCAAATTACACAACCACTCATGCCGTTTATCTGGTTTGTGCGCAAGATTTAATTACTGAATATATAGATTATAGCGAATTGAAAAAAAAATAGCAACTTTTAGTAAAAAAATGATGCGATTTCGTAAAAGCTGTGTTAAGATAAACAAGAATAAGCGACGGCTACCATGATCTTCATGGAGCATAAACTTACATTTGGAAGAGTTTGCGGAGGATGTAGATTAGATGTACCAGATATTAAAAATGGAGGGCAGGGCCAAGAGAGGGCGTCTGTCCACCGTACACGGTGTGGTAGAGACTCCGGTATTCATGAATGTGGGCACCGCGGCGGCCATCAAGGGCGCTGTGTCCACGGAGGATTTAGAGGGGATCGGCACCCAGGTGGAATTGTCCAACACCTATCATCTGCATGTGCGTCCGGGGGACGATGTGGTAAAACAGATGGGAGGACTGCACCGCTTCATGTCCTGGGACAAGCCCATTCTCACGGATTCCGGCGGCTTTCAGGTATTTTCCCTGGCGGGACTGCGCAAGATCAAAGAGGAGGGGGTGTACTTCAACTCCCATATCGACGGGCACAAGATTTTCATGGGGCCGGAGGAGAGCATGAGGATTCAGTCCAACCTGGCGTCCACCATTGCCATGGCCTTTGACGAGTGTCCCCCCAGCAAGGCGGAGCGGTCCTATGTTCAGGCGTCCGTGGAGCGCACCACCCGGTGGCTGGAGCGTTGTAAGCGGGAGATGCGGCGGATGAACGGGCTGGAGGACACCATCAATAAAGAACAGCTTCTCTTTGGCATCAACCAGGGGGCTGTCTATGCCGATATCCGCATTGAACATGCCAAGCGCATCCGGGAATTGGACTTGGACGGCTATGCTGTAGGCGGGCTGGCCGTGGGGGAGACCCACCAGGAAATGTACCATATTTTGGATGAAACAGTGCCCTATTTGCCGGTGGACAAGCCAACCTATCTCATGGGAGTGGGGACCCCGGCCAATATATTGGAAGGCGTGGAGCGGGGCGTGGACTTTTTTGACTGTGTCTATCCCAGCAGAAACGGCAGACATGGGCACCTGTATACCAACCATGGCAAGATTAATCTGTTCAACGCCAAGTATGAGTTGGACGAGCGTCCCATCGAGGAGGGCTGCGGCTGTCCTGCCTGTAAACGCTATTCCAGGGCATATATCCGGCATTTACTGAAGGCCAAGGAGATGCTGGGAATGCGGCTGTGCGTGTTACACAACCTATATTTTTACAATACGATGATGACAGAGATCCGGGATGCCCTGGATCTGGGCCGGTTTGCATCCTATAAAAAGGAGAAACTGGAGAGGATGACCGGGGAACTGTCTTAGGAACATAATAAAGTTTTTCTTAATTTTCAGCGAAATCACTTGTCCCAAGACAGAATATTGTGTATAGTAATAAAATGAGTGCGAGACTCTAAACAGGAGGAAAATAAATATGGGCATTTTATTAACCGGCGAAGGAGTGACGGCAACTCCCGAGGCAGGCAGCGGTGCGGGTAGTATGTTGGCTATGGTTCTTGTTTACGGACTGTTTTTCCTAGCCATCTGGTTTGTTCTGTTCAGACCCCAGAAAAAGGAGCAGAAGAAAGTGCAGGCCATGCTGGCGGCGCTGGAGATCGGTGACAGCGTATTGACTACGGCAGGTTTCTACGGCGTAGTGATTGATATCGCAGACGACACGGTGATCGTGGAGTTTGGCAGCAACAAGAACTGTCGTATTCCTATGGAAAAATCGGCCATCAGCCGTGTGGAGAAGGCAACGGAGTAAGCCAAATGCGTAAAAAGTCACGAGGCAGATGTCTCGTGATTTTCCTATATATGGAAGGATGACCACATTTCTTTACAAGATATTGCGAAAAACACTTGCATAAATCTGAACATATAGTAAAATAAAAGTGATATGAAATGAATGTGGATACATATGTTTCTGACAAGGACAGGAGCAGACTAGGCAGATTATGGCACAGAAGGTTTATATTGTGGAGGGGAGACAGTTCCGCACAGAGGCGGATTACCGCAGGGCTCTCCGAGACAAAAAGGTGATAGATCGGCTGCGGGAGCAGATAGACTTTCAGAATCGCAGTCAGCTTTCCCAGCTGGTCAAGGCATTACAACAGAAAAAGTACCCTTTCCTCACCCTGCTGGGGCAGGACTTTATGGAGGAAGCGGAGGAGGCTCTGCAGCAGTTGAATAAGTCGCCTTCCGGCGCGGGTAAGCGAAAGGGGAAGCAGGCCGCAAAGAAGTCTTCCGGGCAGTCTCCGGGCAGAAAGGGGACAGCGCAGCCCCCGCCAGGAGGTACGGGACAGGACGACCAGATGGAAAAATATGTGCAGGAGGAACTCAGGCGCCGGGAGAAAATCCGGAAAAGACTGGCCCTGCTGTGCAGCGTGGTGGCTGTGGTGTGCTTGGGATATTTTGGCATATACACCTATCAGGCGTCCAGAACAGAGCGGGAGTTTGCCCGTCTGGCGGCGTACAAGGAGAAGGAGCAGGATTTACTGGTACAAGAGGTGACCGTCAGCCCCCTGATTCATTACACGGAGGAGGGGGAGCGGGTGATCCCGGAAGTTCTGGATGAATATAAAAATTTATATAATAGTAATAAAAGACTTATCGGATGGCTGAAAATTGACGATACAAAAATAGATTACCCTGTCATGCAGACTACGAACAATGAGTATTTCCTGAATCATAACTTCAATCAGCAATCAGACAGGAACGGGGCGCTTTTCCTGGATAAGGACTGCGATGTGCTGGAGCCCAGCACCAACCTGATTATCTATGGCCACCATATGAAGAGCGGCAATATGTTCGGTACGCTGGACAAATACAGTTCGGAGGAGTTTTATAAGGAACATCCGGTGATTCAGTTTGATTCGATTTACGAGAAGGGCACATATGAAGTCATGTATGTGTTCCGCTCAAAAATCTACAGCGAGGAAGACGTGGTCTTTAAGTATTATCAGTTTATAGACGCAGGGAGTGAGCAGGAGTTCAACTCCAACATGCAGGAAATGGCGTCTATGTCCCTGTATGACACGGGAGTGACGGCCAGCTATGGGGATCGCCTGCTGACACTGTCCACCTGTGATTACTACGTGGACGACGGAAGATTCGTTGTGGTGGCCAAACGGGTCGGAGGCTGATTGGGAAAGACAATATATAACGCCGACGGGGCAGACAATATAAAGACTTGATAGGACAGTCATTGGAAAGGAAATGGTTGTTAAGATGGCAAAGATTATGAAGAGCAGAAGATTAAGAAAAAGAGTGAGGAAGACTCTGGGAGCGCTGTTTCTGGCATCCGCCATTGCGGTGGCGGCGATCCCTGTGGATGGGTTACAGGCGTCCGGGGAGGCACAGAATGATTTGGTAGTGACCATGGGTGAGGCGGACAGCAAAATCCCCAAGTTGGATCCGAATGAGACTGTATACGCTACAGGTGACGGCATGTATCAGTTTGCGTATGTCTCTAATGACAGCAATAATCCTCATGCCGGTACAAGACGCGCGGTGATCGTGGGGTATAATCCTCCTACCAGCTTGGAGGGCAATAACTTAACCATACCGAATACGGTAGAAGTGTATGGCTTGTTTACCGACAATCTGGGTTCTGGCAGCAGAGGTTATGCGGCTGTCGGAAAAGATGAAAAGTTTTTGTTCTGGAGAAGGGATACGCCGATATTAGATCCGGTAACAGGTAAACCTACATATGAGAAAAAGCTGGAGAAGCAAATGCGCACCTATGTTGTGCTGGTGGACAATACCTCGGTTCTTGAAACCCTTTGGAACCCCAGCATGGGTGAAAGAAAGCCTAAAATGGTGCAGGCTAAGAATGAGGACGGCAGTCTTAAGTATGAAGCAGATGGCGTAACTCCTGTTTGGGTACAGGCGGTAGATACACAAGGGAATCCTATATACGAGACATTCCAGCAGGAGGACGAGGTGGAGGTGGATGACCTGGATAGACCCAGGGTCACATCAGAGTATCTGCCTTGCTATTATACGGATAAAACAGCAAACGGCTGGGGGGATTATGAACTCGATGATTTTTATGCGCTCAAGGAGCATGATGCGAGTGGAAAGCCGCTTAACTACAGCAATTATGATAAAACAAATCATGATCATTTTGAGCAGACTATCGATCCTAATAAGCAATGGATAGTAGATGTTGCAGTGGCGTATATTGGGAACCAGGCACTGACAACGGTATCAGATGGCGCCGGCGGCAGCAAAACCGTAATAGGGCCCTGGATCACAGCTGAAAATGTAGCGAGTGCAACCACGGTGAATGGTGTTAATTATCCTGCCCAGAAGGGGGTTTTTCAAGGTAAAAGTGGTAATGTTGTAAATTTGGCGGTTGGAAATAACCTAATTGGTATAGGCAATTATGCCTTTGCGGACTGTGGCTCATTAAAGGGTATTACATTGAGCAATGGTTTGGAGGCTATTGGCAACCATGCTTTTGACGGTTGTGTGAATATCCAGCAGATTAATATGGATGTTCACAGTAATTTGGAGATGATAGGAGATCACGCTTTTTACAATTGTCAGAGTCTCCGCTCTTTCAATATGCCTATATCAGTAAAGATGATTGGCGATGGTACATTTGAGAATTGTTACAGTTTGGCGGAGATTGGTTTGTACAGCAAAGAGGAAGTAAAGACACTGAGCACTATTGGTGATCACGCCTTTATGAATTGCCGCAGCCTGACCAGTCTGACAATTCCCAGCAATGTGTCCAGCGATGAACTGGAACTCAGTATGGTGTACGGCTGTACTTCCCTGCAATCTATCACTGTAATTAATGAGCAGGCGAATTTTATAGCCAGTAAGAAACCTGTCAATGGCGCTACTTATGATTTTGAGGCGTTTAAGGCGAGCATGCCTGCAACTTTCTATTTTGAGGGCGTAAACAGAGCTATAACTGGCGACACGCCTACCGGAGGCATTCATAAGACAGCCAATGACAACAGTATCGCCTTTAAGTATTTGAATGAGGATGTTTATGAGATTGTAATAAAGGATCCCGATGATGCAGCTGGAAAGAGAAAGGCAATTTACAGGGTCAACTCCAATAATGAATTGATTTATTGCTATTTGGATGAAGGTATGACTACGGTTATAATGCCTTCAACCATAGGACCTTACAGAATTACGGCCATCAACTCTAACAGTTTTCAGAATAACTGCACCTTGGAGAAGATTACGATTCCTTCTTCCGTGCTGTCCATTGCGGAGGCGGCTTTCAAAGGGTGTCATCATCTGAAGCATGTGATTTTCGAAAGCCCGGTGCAGTGTAAAATTGGCGCTAATGCTTTTAAAACACAGGATGTAAGTACACATTCAAGAAATTGCACCTCTCCGGATTTGGAACATAATCCGACGCTGACCTTCACCGGAGATATATCCTATGCCAGCGGTCCTTTTGACTATGCTATGAATCCGGCCAATAATATCAATGTGGGCAGTCAGGAGCGCACGTATATCACTTACTACAGTGGCTGGCCTACAAACCTGACTGTGCAGTACAATCCGGATACGGATAAGAATGAATTGACTTATTATCCGACATTTGAAGAACTGAAAAGCGGAACCGAATATACATCGTCAAAGTATCCGTATATTACGAGCGAATATGAGACGGCGGCAAAAGATGCGGTGCAAAAATACCTGGGAACGTATACAGGTTCCGATCCGACTATGACGGATAATGACAGAGCGATTGTAAATGCCGCACTCAATATTGAACTGCCTCAGGGAATTGAAGCCGTGAAAAGGATCTATGAGAATCAGAATGATGAAATAGGTCATAGTCTGTTTGCGGAGAAGGAGACAGACAAGGAACCGGAAAAGACCATCACTACCAGAGGTATTGCCGAGATACCGGCGAGAACATTTGAGGGATGTAAGAACCTGAAGGAACTGTATATATTTGGAGAGACCTCATCCATCGGCGACTACGCCTTTAAGGATTGTGAAAAGTTGGAGACAGTGGTAATTTCGCCCAATGTAAATTCCATGGGTGTAAGACCTTTTGCAAACTGTCCGAATGTCAGTTCTGTGAGTTTTCAGGATGGTCCCAATTTCCGTTGCGAAAATTCGATTATCTATGGTCTGAACAACGGAGCCAAGAGTACGGTGGTGGAGTGTCTGGAGGCCAGAGGCAGAACCAGTGGTTCCACCTCCGTGAAGGCTGAGGAACTGGCCGGTGTCATAGGAATTGCAAAGGAGGCATTTTTCAATACTGGTGTAGGCATCGTGGATCTGAAGAGTTCCAGCATTACAGAGGTGCCGGAGTATGCCTTCGCCGGAGACACTACAGATAGAAGCAAGAATACCAGCGGCGGATTGACCAATGAGTTGTTTGCCGTATATCTGCCCAAAACTTGCCAGCAAATAAAAGAGAACGCATTTAAGAACAGCAAGATCAGCGCAGTGGAGATTCCTGCCAGTGTCAGCTATATAGACCCCAAGGCGTTCAATACTACCGGCAACAGTCCCAGAGACGTGGCAACGGATGCGAATAATCCAAATGATACGAGCGTAGAGTGGGACGGCATCTACAGGGATGATCCTCACACTATTGAGTTTTCCTGTGAAAATCCCAGTACTGCCTACATGTACGCCACCAGTCCCAGCAACAGTAACATCAACCCTATAGATAAGCCTTTAGAGGTGTATGTAAAAGTTACATTTGTGGCTCCCAAGGATCCTGCGAATCCGGTCGGCGAATACGATACTTTGGATATTCAGGAGATATTGCTTGGCGAGGACGCTGTTCCGCCCAATGATAAGCTGCCTGTATTTGAAGGTTATACCTTCCAGGGTTGGTATCCCAGCTATGAGGGAATCGGCAGAGATACAACTATTGAGGCTCGTTATAAGGCAAATGACTTGGAGGAGTCCAAGGTGACAGTCACCTTTATGGATGAAGACGGTGTGACCGTACTGGGAACCGACCGTGTATTCCCCGGTGAGGACGCAAAGGCTCCTGTGGTGCCGTCCAAGGAAGGCTACCGCTTTGTGGGCTGGGCGCCTCCCATTACCAATATTCAGCATGATACAACAGTAATTGCGAGATATGACAAAATTGACTCTGACGAGACCAGGTATATAGTGAATTTCTATGCCTGGAACGAAGAGACCGGCCGTAATGATAAATTGATTGCAACCCAGCGTATCGCGCCGGGAGAGTCGGTTACCAATCCGCAGGTGCCTACGCGGCCCGGTTATAGCTTTACCGGATGGCTGCCCGATGTTTCAAACATCACAGGAAATGTGGACACATACGCTCAGTATGATTATTCGGGACCCGGGGCGCCTACGCCTACACCTGACCCGAATGCAACACCTAATCCGAACGCAACACCGACTCCCGTACCGGGAGCAACACCGACTCCCGGGGCCACAGCTACACCTGCGCCTTCGAATCCGAATGCGACGCCGACGCCGTCTCCCAGTCCCGTACCGGGTATCTATACGCTGACCGTACGGAACGGTTCCGGATCCGGCAGCTATGTAGTGGGCGCTCAGGTTATCGTAATTGCGGATAACCCCAGCAACAATTCGGAGTTCAGCGGCTGGACAGTGGAGCCTGCCACTGCAGTGGTGGCCAGCAAGGACGCAATGGGAACCGTGTTGATTATGCCTGCGTCCAATGTGGTTATGACGGCTAATTACAAGTCGAAGACAAACATGGGCAATAGCAGTACCGTCACACGGCCTAACGGCACTACCGGCAACGGCAACGGTAACGGCAGCGGAACCTCAACAAATACCGGCAATGGCACGACACTTGTAATCACCAAGAATGGCCTGTCCAACACAGGAAAGGCTTCCGTGACGGTGAATGGCTCCTCAGATAATTTTGTAGTGAAGATTTCAGAGGATGCCAATGCCACTGAGGCGGCACTGAAGGCGCTGATGAACGAGTATGGTGAACTGACGAATATTTCCTACTTCCCTATGGATATCAGTCTCTATGATTCCACGGGAACAACCAAGATCACCGATACCACCGGTCTGGCAGTGGATATTACTCTGCCGATTCCGGACTCTCTGATCCCTTATGCCGGCAATAACAAGGTTGCCAGCGTGGTAAATAACAGATTGGAGAAATTGACGCCTAAGTTTACTACAATAGATGGAGTGCCTTGCATCAGCTTTACAGCCACCCATTTTTCACCTTATGTGATCTATGTGGATACTACGGATTTGTCCGCAGGAACAATTCAGGACAGTACGCCCAAGACAGGCGACGGAATCCATCCAAAGTGGTTCCTGGCTATGGGCCTGGCATGTATCTCCTTCATGCTGTTCATCAAGAAGGATAAAAGAGCCGTGCCGGTGAAAGTAGCGGCGGCAAGATAAAAGAGGGTATTATGAAAATTAAGTGGAATGTGATAGGGATAGTGCTAATTATAACGGCGGTCCTGATCATGCAGATTCCTGT
The DNA here is from genome assembly GCA_910585015.1 of uncultured Acetatifactor sp. Lineage (GTDB taxonomy): Bacteria > Bacillota > Clostridia > Lachnospirales > Lachnospiraceae > Acetatifactor. Next base: position 16,223 of record CAJUCT010000031.1, on the reverse strand, counting down.
ACCGGAGGCGGATGCATCATCCGCTTCCGATTTTAAAATGGACGGAAGTACGCTGATCGGCTACACAGGCACGGCAACTGACGTGTCTGTTCCGTCTACTGTAAAAGTGATTGGGGAGGGCGCCTTCCAAAACAATACCACGATCACCAGGGTGACGATTCCGAAGAATGTAGAGAGGATAGATCCCTATGCTTTCTGGGGATGCGATCATCTGGGGCAGGTGAACTTGGGAGAGGGACTTTACGAGGTAGGGGATTATGCCTTTGCCAATTGTCCGGAACTTCGGACGATCTCTTTTCCTGACAATATTACACGGATCGGCATCAGTGCCTTTGCAGACTGCGTTTCTCTGAGAAATATCAGGATTCCCTATACTGTGCGCTCTGTGCATGATACTGCTTTTGACGGTTGTTATCGGCTGGAGATAGCTTATGATGCCGGTACAGAGGGAGAGCGTTTTGCTCTGTATTTTGCGGAAAAGCGGAAGGAAATGCCGGAGTATGAGGATATTGACGAGTACGAGGAGGTGGTTACACCGCCCACTCCGGCCCCTCTGGAGGGAAATGAGACTGCTGCGCAGCCCGATTCCCAGGGAGATGCATCAGGGAGCTTTCTGGAGAATATATTGGGCTGTATTAACGGTATTACTGACCAGCCATCCTTTAATGTTCCCGGCAAGGAACTGGGAACTACCACTGTGGTAGGGAATATGGCGGTGGTATTTATGGACAATACCCAGCCCAATGTGACGGACGGGGAGATAAGCGGGATTCAGCCTGGCGGGCAGGAATCACAGTCGGGACGATCTTCCATGCAGGAATATACTACAGAAAAGAGCAAGGGAACTGTAAAATACACTTTGATAGATGGCAGGGTGTTGGCGGATAGGGCCTATTATGGCTACCAAAATATAGGAAGTCTTAATCTGCCGGAGGGCTTGGAAGAGATCGGCGAGTTTGCCTTTGCCAGAAGCAGTCTGCAGGAAGTGGTCATTCCGGAGGGGGTGAGCAGCATTGGGTATGGTGCGTTCTACCATTGTGACTCCCTTACCCAGGTGCAGCTGCCTGCTACCATCACCCATATTGCCCCCAAAGCATTCGATAATACCGCCTGGGTTAAACAGTTTTATGAGCAGGGAACAGGTGATTTCCTGGTGGCGGGCGACGGTATTTTGATTGCCTACAAGGGGAATAGTACCCAGGTTCAGGTTCCCGAAGGGATACGACAGATTGGTCCTGAAGTATTTCAGGGGCATACGGAGATTGTCTCCGTGTCCTTGCCGGACTCGCTGGAGATTATCGGAGAGGGCGCCTTTGAGAATTGCAGCAATTTGACACAACTTTTGGGTATGTCCCGGGTACGCATTATTCGTGACAGGGCCTTTTACCATTGCCCGCTAGAGTGGATTGTGCTGCCGGATACGGTGGAGAGCGTCGGCCTGGGGGCCTTTGCTCGGGAGAACATAGGCGGTGTAGCGCTGCTGCAGGGGAGGATTCCCGCGAGGGGACAGGAACTTTCTGCGGACAGACGATCCAACGAGGGGTATCGGGTCAATGCCTTTGACGGCGTAGAGTATGTGTTGGCATATAATAACCTGACCGGCCAAGAAGTGCAAGACACGGTATTGGACAGCAGCCAGACTGTATACAAGGGTATCATGGGACATTTGGAGACGGATGTCTTTGTGACGGACGCTACCTATATGACGGTGGCGGAGGTACAGGGCAGGTCCTGGAGTGATTCTGTTTTGGTTGACGGCCAGAGTTATGCGCGGCAGGGAATGGAGAAAATGAGTTATCTGTTCCCTAAGTGGCAGGCCCCTCAAGGGGAGGGTCTGACTGTGAGCGGGGATGCGGAGATTCAGGCCCGGTTGTCCCCTCAGAGCGAGGGAGATCTGCTGCAAGTGCAGATGCTGGCAGGGATAGGAGAAGCGCCGGAGTTGGATGCCGCCTATAGAAGAATTTACCAGCAGGGAATACCTATGGATACTTTGTGTTATACGCTCACACTCTATGAAGGCGAGAGCGGCGGAACCATTTCCCGCTTGGGCAAGCAGGCATTGGAAGTGACAATGTCTCTGCCACAGCAGCTGCAGAACCAGGATTTGCGTCTGGTTACGCTGGATCGCAACGGGCAACTGGAATTTCTGGACATGGTAAACGATGGACAGCAGATACAGTTTAGCACGGATTATCTGTCGGTATATGGAATCTATGGAAGCGGAGCCATGTTTGCCCAAGGAAATGTAGTGGACGGCCAGGTGGTAATCACTGGCTATGGCAAAAGGGACGATTCTCCGGATACTGGAGATTTTATACACCCCAAATGGGTACTTGGAACAGGGCTAATGGCCTCTGGCCTGGCGATATTATTGTTTCAACGGAAAAGGAGAACGGCGTGATTTATTCACGCCGTTTTTGTTTGTGGATTATCTTTCTGTTTCTGTCCTATATAGCAGATTACTTCTCAGTGGCATATCTTATAAAGGGATAGGTGATTGCATAAGGAAGTTTTGCGGTTGTCTGTCAGAGAGACAGGAACGGGGGAAGGACGGAAATGCAGCGTGTCAGAAAGGAGATTGGGGCACAACATATAGATTTAAAATCCTGGCAAAGGCATGGAATCACGGTAGCGGTTCTGGATACGGGCATGGCTGTGCATCCGGACCTGGAGGGGCGGCAGGTGGCTTTTTATGATTTCGTGCGGGGGAAGGGACAGGAGACGGTATGTTATGATGACAATGGCCACGGGACCCATGTGTGCGGCATTTTATGTGGCAGCGGCAGAATGTCTGACGGCAGGTACCGGGGGATTGCGCCGGACAGCCGCCTAGTGGTATGCAAGGTGCTGGATCACCAGGGGGACGGAAGCATGGAACATATGCTGCAAGGCCTGCTTTTTGTGGAAAAAATTTATAAGCGATATGATATCAGGGCGGTCAATATCTCGGTGGGGATCGGCCAGCTCAGGGACCGGGAGAAGGTATCCGCTCTGGCGGAGGCGGTGCAGCGCCTGTGGAAGCTGGGACTGGTAGTAGTTTGTGCAGCGGGCAATAAAGGGCCGGGAGAGAATACAATATCCGCCATCGGTACAGGGGAGAGAGTGATTATGGTGGGCTGCCACGACGGCAGCTACCGTCGGGGCGACTCCGGCAGCTGTAGTCTGTACTCTGGCCGGGGGCAGGAAGGGAGCCGTATCCGTAAGCCGGATCTGGTGGCGCCGGGGACGGATATCATGTCTTGCAATGCCTTCTGGCAAAGGGGGAGACGCTCGGACTACTATGTGGTCAAGAGCGGAACCTCCATGGCGACACCTATCGTGACAGGATGTGTGGCCTTGCTGTTACAGAATGAGCCCTATCTGTCCAATGACCAGGTAAGGGACCGGCTGATCTACTCGGCCCGGGATCTGGGGGCTCCTTGGAATCAGCAGGGGTGGGGGATGGTGAACCTGAGCGGTTTATTAAAATGATACAATTAGGCGCTTCCTATGCCCCGCTAATCATAAAAAGCCGGATCTGTCAGGACATCTTCCTGTATATGCCATTGCACAGTGCCTCACACAGTCCACATGAACAGAGAAAACATTTGGATATTACGTTTTGATTCTGCTTATTCCGGGTAGAGTATATAAAGTGAAATGTAAATTATAAAAGTGTATTGAATGTATTTATGGATTATGAAAAAGGTTAGTAATATTAAAGATGATTTTGTAAAATACGTGTAACATACTTGTGATATCTTGACAGAGAAAATGTATAGAAGTATACTGTAAACAGAAAAATTATATAAAAAGCTATATACAGAGGATAGAAAATGGAAAGGAAGTGAACTAAAAAACAATATGGAAGCGGAAAAAATGAATAAAGACGTGGGATTATCGGAAGAAGTGAAAGAACTAATTGACGATTTTATATCTAGGAAACGAAAACAGATCCTGATTGCACTTTATCCTAAACGTAAATTATCCCAAGGAGAACTAGCCAAGGCGGTGGGTACTTCAACGGCTTCTTTGGCGAACATTCTATTAAACTTTGAGGGATTCCGGTACCCTCTTTTGGAGAGTGAAAGCGAAGGGAAAAGGCGGTATTATTCTCTGAGCAGACTGGGAAGGGATTACATTGAGAACTGCCGAAGGCAGGAAAAAAAAGAGGAAAAAGGCAAAATCGTCAGAGATTCTTCTCAGATGCTCCAAAAGGCAAAAGAGTGTTTGGGCGAATTTCAGGTACTGGAAGAAGACTGGGAGTTTGAGTTGGAAGAGGCGCTGCTTGACAGAATCGAATGCAGGAAAATCAAAGCGAACGAGAGCCAGAAGGCAGTAGATGAATTTCTGAAAAGCATAGAGTATGTTCTTACATATGATTATGAAAACCAGATAATGAATATATTGGGATTCATGGATGGAAACAAGATATTGCGGGTCAGGATGTCTCGATTTATAGATATATTTGACCTGTTCCGGCCGGTTTTGGAGGCATGGGAGAACGGATTTGACGCATTACAATTGTACGAGCTTTTAGACGCGGTAATCTCCAATGAGCAAAAAAGAGGCAGAACGTATGCCGAGGCTTTAAATTGGACGGAGGAATATGACAGGCTGGCGGAAGGAATAAGTTATGTCACGAAGAAGGCAGCGGGAGAGGAGTTGCAGGTCCTCTACGAGTGTTTTCAAAGCTTTCTGGCAGGGAACCAGGTGTTAAGCGGTTTTTTGGCACGAGAAATTTATAAGAGAGTACAGGGAAGAGATAATACATGATGATTAAAGAGTAAAAAATACAGCAAATAATGTTTACGCAATATTGGAAGGGGCCCGTAATGTAAAGTGTGCTGTATGAGTAGCTTTGTGTGCGGGCTTTTTTTGCGTGAAAGGGGGCCGAGTGAAAGGAAAAAATAATATACATAAATTTCCTGAAAAACGTCACTGGCCCGTTAATGCCATAGAACGGAAAAAACAGGCACGAAATATCGAATCCGAGATTAATTTAGAGTATGATAAAGACAGCGCAAAAAAAATAAAAAAATGGTTGAGAGTGGCTACGATATGGGTATCGCTTGTTGGAACAGCGGGGGTTGCCCTATTATTAGTATTTTCCTATAAGGCAGGTAAAATATGGGGTTTTTTAGATACATATGGCGATTTGGTTCATGGTCTTTGGGTGTTATTACCATTTGAATTGTGCGGAGGGATTTATGGCGCCTACAAAAATAAAAAGGTACTGCGGCAGGTTGTGATTCTTGTCTTTGTGGCAACTCTGTTTTTGCCAATGCCTATTAGCGCACTGAAATGGGGGAAAATCCCTAATGATAGGTCTACAGAAAGTTTGACTTTAGGAGAACCAATTGTGATTTCTAACCCTGTTGAGGTTACCGGGGCTGAAGTTAGATATACCAAGCCATATTCGAGGGATGAGGATATATTTGTTGAAGTGTTGGAATTGTACTATGGTGTGGAGAAAGGAGCCATAGCCGAAGAGGAGGAGGCGGCAGCGCGGGCGGATATTATAGAAAAGGATATTGACGCAAACAGGAAGGAGTGGGAGGGAAAGACGGAACCACAGCTGTTTTGGGATAACTGGTACAGGGCGGACTATTGGTATCGGGTTTATAAAAAACAGATAGAAATATTAGAGGAGGACATGGATACAGTACTGGAAGAAGATGATGCGTATTTGAGTGATATTCGTGAATATAGGATAGACGCGTTAATAGAGGCAAAGATGTTCAGAAAATTGGCGGATGATCAATATGAAGACGCGGAAAATCAGAAATTAACAGCACAGTATTGCATCGGAATATCCGATGAATATATGTCCTATAAAAGCTACAGCCTGGCTTTGGACAATCTTCAGGAGGGCGCCGAGTGGGCTGTAAAATCTATATATAGTGCCATAATGGAGGGGAATAAGGATAAGATGTGGAAAGGGATGGCGGAACTGGATAATGTGATAGAGCGGCTAGAGAGGATGGGGGATAAAATCAGTGAAGATATTATATTGAAAGTAAAAGACGTCCGGGATGCCTATCGGATATTAATTGAAAGACAATAACCTGATGGCATGGGGAAGTTACTACAGTTCCCGATAAATAATTATTCCTGCCCGAACACGTTTCTTCACTGTTGAACATGTGACGGATGCCAGGCTTGAAAATAGCCTCACAGAAATTGCTGGCATCCGTTACGTGTTCAAACGTTTTTATTAGGAACATTTCCCTGTCCGGAGTTGAAATCCTACAGGGCTGGGAATGGTAATGCGGAGAAGAGATTATTGAGAAAAAAACATTGACATCCTCGGTATAATTGTATACACTTATACAGGCGGCGTATGCCGTGTGTTAGAAAGTGTAACTGAATACAGGAGGAGAGAACATGAGAGATAACGAAGCCTTCCAGAATCGACCGGTGACTATGAACCAGCACAACAATCTGCTGGAGATCGAGGAACATATGTATATATTGGACGATGTGGAGAAGCCCAATGTATTCCGCAATATGTTCCCCTATTCGGAGATTCCCAAGATACCGTTTAATGACAGGATCGTGCCTCACAATATGCCTAAAGAGATCTGGATCACGGACACTACTTTTCGGGACGGACAGCAGTCCAGGGCTCCTTACACTACGGAGCAGATTGTGACGATCTACGATTATCTGCACAAGCTGGGCGGCCCCAAGGGTATGATCCGCGCCAGCGAGTTTTTTCTGTACAGCAAGAAGGACAGGGATGCAGTCTATAAGTGTATGGAAAGAGGTTATCAGTTTCCGGAAGTCACCAGCTGGATACGAGCCAGCAAGGAGGATTTCAAGCTGGTGAAGGAGATAGGCATGAAGGAGACAGGCATTTTGGTGTCCTGTTCGGATTATCATATCTTCCTGAAGTTGAAAATGACCAGGCGGCAGGCCATGGAGCACTACTTGAGCGTGATCCGGGATTGTTTGGAGGAGGGAATCAGCCCCAGATGTCACTTGGAGGACATCACCAGGGCGGATATCTATGGCTATGTGGTGCCCTTCTGCCTGGAATTGATGAAGCTGATGAAGGAGTACCGGATTCCCATCAAAGTCAGAGCCTGTGACACCATGGGCTATGGTGTCAATTATCCCGGCGCCGTTATCCCCAGAAGTGTACAGGGGATCATCTACGCCATACATACCCATGGGGGGGTGCCCCATGAGTTGATTGAGTGGCATGGACACAACGATTTCTACAAGGCGGTGGCCAATTCTACTACCGCGTGGCTTTACGGCTGTTCCGGCATCAACACTTCCCTGTTTGGGATCGGCGAGAGGACGGGCAACACACCGCTGGAGGCCATGGTGTTTGAGTATGCCCAGTTAAAAGGGGAGCTGAATGGCATGGATACAACGGTGATTACGGAACTGGCGGAGTATTATGAGAAAGAAATCGGCTACCAGATCCCTCCCCGGACTCCCTTTGTAGGCAAAAATTTCAATGTGACAAGAGCGGGCATCCATGCGGACGGCCTGTTGAAAAATGAGGAGATTTACAATATTTTTGACACGGAGAAGTTTCTGAACCGCCCGGTACTCTGCGCTATCTCCAATACCTCCGGATTGGCAGGCATTGCCCACTGGATCAATACCTTTTATAGGCTGAAGGAGGACCGCCAGGTGGAGAAGACTTCCCCGCTGGTAAAGGAGATCAAAGCCTGGGTGGACGAAGAATATGCGGGAGGCCGCGTGACGGTGCTGACGGACGAGGAGATTGTAGCTTGTCTTGAGCGGATCTGCGCGGAGAAAGGTTATACCATTGGAGGCAGAGATGAGCAGTAATTATGATGTAAAGCAGGAGGTTACGGACAAGTATTCCCTGCGGGGCAGAGTATTTCACAAGCTCAGGGATGATATTCTGAGCGGCAAATATGAGGAAAATGAGGAACTGAAAGAAGTTGCCATCGGCGAGGAGTTAGGGGTCAGCCGGACCCCGGTCCGGGAGGCGTTCCGCCAGCTGGAGCTGGAAGGACTGATTCAGATCATTCCCAATAAGGGGGCCTACGTGACCGGCATCACGGAGAAGGATGTGAAGGATATCTATATGATCCGCTCTCTTTTGGAGGGGCTCTGTGCCCGTTGGGCCACGGAGCATATCACCCAGGAGCAGATGGAGGAAATGGAGGAAAATGTCTATCTGTCCAAGTTCCATGCCCAGAAAGGGCATCTGGACCAGTTGGCAGAGTTGGACAACCGCTTTCATGATATCATGTATGAGGCATGTAACAGCAAAATGCTGGAGCACCAGTTGAAAGATTTTCACCAATACGTACTGCGGGTGCGAAAAAAGACTCTGGCCAACAAGAATCGTGGCCCCAAGTCCAACGAGGAGCATGAGGAGATTCTCCAGGCTATTAAGGCTGGGGATGCGGACAGAGCGGAGCGGCTGGCCAACCGGCATATGATTAATGCCTATGACAATATGGTGAAGAACGGACTGCACGAAGCATACCATGACAGGGAGCAGGGATGAGGTGTGTGCAAGTAGGGAATATGCGGAACTTAAGAATCAAAGAATGTTTAGACAGCATATTCCCGGAATGCACACTGAGGAAAATCAGGACGCCAAAGCGGCATGATTTTGCTCACGGGGATAGTGTGCAAGTAGGGAATATGCGGAACTTTAAATAAGAAAGAGAGGCTGCAAGATGGAAAAAATTAAGATGACAACCCCGCTGGTGGAGATGGACGGAGACGAGATGACCCGTATCCTGTGGCAGATGATTAAGGATGAGTTGATTCTGCCCTATGTGGACCTGAAAACAGAGTATTATGATCTGGGCCTGGAGCACCGCAATGAGACGGACGACCAGGTGACAGTGGACTCCGCCAACGCCACCCTGAAATATGGTGTGGCGGTAAAATGCGCCACCATCACGCCCAATGCGGCCAGGATGACAGAATACAACCTGAAGGAGATGTGGAAGAGCCCCAACGGAACCATTCGTGCCATTCTGGACGGCACTGTGTTCCGTGCGCCGATCCTGATCAAGGGCATTGTACCTTATGTGAATAAGTGGAGCAAGCCTATCACCATTGCCAGACACGCTTACGGGGATGTGTATAAAAATACCGAGATCAAGGTGCCCGGCCCCGGCAAGGCGGAGTTGGTATTTACAGGGGAGGACGGAACCCAGATACGGGAGACTATTCATAACTTTACCGGCGCAGGTATCTTACAGGGCATTCACAACACGGAGAAATCCATCTCCAGTTTTGCGCGTTCCTGCTTTAACTATGCCATTGACACCAAGCAGGATCTGTGGTTTGCCACCAAGGACACCATTTCCAAGAAGTACGATCACACTTTTAAGGATATCTTCCAGGAGATCTATGATCAGGAGTATGCGGAAAAGTTCAAGGAACTGGGAATCGAGTATTTTTATACCCTGATCGACGACGCGGTGGCCCGTGTGATCCGCTCCGAGGGAGGCTTTATCTGGGCCTGCAAGAATTATGACGGAGATGTTATGTCGGACATGGTGGCCACAGCCTACGGAGATTTGTCCATGATGACATCGGTGCTGGTATCCCCCAACGGTGTATATGAGTACGAGGCGGCCCACGGCACAGTGCAGCGGCATTACTACAAGCATCTGAAAGGGGAGGAGACCTCCACCAACGGCATCGCCACCATCTTTGCCTGGACAGGCGCCCTGAAAAAGAGGGGCGAACTGGACAATATCCCTGAACTGACAGCTTTCGGCGAGAAGCTGGAGCGGGCTTGTGTCAAGACTGTGGAGAACGGCAAAATGACCAAGTCCCTGGCCTCCATCTCCACCTGCGAACACCCGGTGGTGTTAAACAGCCTGGATTTCATCAAGGCTATCCGGGAGACTCTGGACAGCCTGCTGTAAGGTTTTACGATTATAATTGTTAAATTTCTTTTTGATGAATATTGTGTACATAATGAGGCAAACTTTGTTTGCCTCATTATCAATTTATTTGTTTCAGGCAGTTGTAAACGATCTCGGAATAGTATATACTGTTTCCAGTAAGAAGTCATAATGAATAGAGTAATATTTATGGCTTGCAGGAGGAAGTCTTATGCTGAATGATAAAGTATTGGAATATCTGGATATTGCAAAAGTCCAGCAATATAAATCGGATATAGGATTTCGCACGTTAGTAGAGAGCGTAAATGATAATATGTATATTATTCCGAAGTATCAGAGGAAATATCGTTGGGGGAAGAAGCAGGTAATTGGGCTGGTAGAGTCGCTGCTAAAAGGACTGCCTATTCCTCCTATTTATACATGCCGTAATGATAAAAATCAACTGGAAATTTTAGATGGTCAACAGAGAGTGATGAGTCTTTTTTTCTATTATATTGGATATTTTCTTAACAAGAGGATGGAGAGTGCAATCAATTTTTCGGATTTAGATGTTGGAAACTTATCATTTGCGGATGCATTGAAAGAACAGTTCCCATTGGAAGAACTCCATATTACGATGAAGGGAACCGACAACAGGGAAATAAATGTAGATTATGCTACGTTGCCAGTGGAATTTAGAAGGAGAGTAGACTATACAACGATCACTGTTATTGAAATAAAGATTGGCCGAGAAGGGAAAAAGAATGAAATTTTACAGACTATCTTTGCTAATCTAAATAAAAATGGGGCTCTTCTTTCTAATCAGGAACAAAGAAATGGCATTTTTATGTGTGAATTTTATGACATGCTACATGATTTTAATATAAAAAATACGAAATGGAGAAAATTATGGGGAAGGGAGGACTCAAAAGATAGGGATTTGGAAACACTTTTACGTTTTTGCGCATTAAAAAAATATGTGCATTATACGAAATGTCAGGAACAGAAGAAAATTGAGTTTAAGATAGAAGGCTATTATAGTTCTTATGCGGAGATGCTGGATCATTTTTCTGAGGAAGCTGTCTCTTTTGGGAGAGAAGATATTGTGGAATATAAAAATAGTCTGGAAGAATTTGTTAATTTGTTTAATATTAATACAGTTCTGTCATCAAAAGTTGCCTTGGTAGAGGGTTTTTATATTATATTTGAGAAACTTGGAACAAAGAAAGAGATTACTAAATCACTTTTGGATTTAGTTCAAAGTGTTGGTAAATACAAAGAAAACAGTGGACAGAGAACTGTGAATATTAAAAAGATGAATGGGAGGTGGAACGCGGTATATGAAATTTGGAATGAATTTCCTTGACAGTATTTCTCAAAAAATAATAGACAGGGAATTAAAATATGAAGACGGCGTGATAATAGGGGATAATTCCAGCGGGAAGTCTCTGCTTTTAAGAATGCTGATTGCAAAAAAAGGTATAACAGATGAAATATATTTTATCGATGCGGTAAACAGAGGATTTGATATATCAAAGATTGTAGAAGAGAGCCGTCCGCATGAATACAAAAAAGCAATACTATCAAAAAGGCTACAGGAGGACTGTTTTAACCTAAAAGATTCTTTTAATTGCTATGATACATCCGTTGAAAGAATAGAAGAAATGTATGATTGGCTGGGAGAAAGGGTACAAGAACTTTTTGAGAAGTTGACCAAGGAACGATTTCAAATTGTTCCGAACAGTATTTTAGGGGAAGTGGAGTTTAAGGAGGGCAGAGGCAAGTTGTCAAGTGGATATCAGGCAATAGTACGTCTCCTTATAGAACTGTTATATTATCAGGAAAAATGCGTAACAGAGAAACACTTGGATAGAGCTTTAGTGATTATAGACGAGTTGGATGAATTTCTTTCTCCAGGGTATGCGTATAAAATTTTCCCTTTCATAAAAGAGTATTTCCCACAAATGGAGTTTATCGTTACAACGCACTCCTGTGATTTGGTTGCTGGTACACAGAATGCAAATTTGATTGTGCTGGATGATTTAGGAGTTGAGGTCATGGATATAAATGACTATCAGTCTGTTTCTGAAGTACAGATTATATTTGACAGAGTTTTTGGCGCCCATATGACACGAAGCTCGAAGGTCGAGGAAGTATTAAGGCGTATGCTAAATAATAAAATTAACAATGCATGGACGGAGCAGGATCAGAGCAAGATGTTACAATTACAATATGAAAAACTGACAGCTTCGCAACAGTTGATTTACAGACAGATTATGGAGTGGTAAGACATGGAAGATTTCCTATATTTGGATATTCCGCTGTTTCAGGTTCAATATAAGAAATGGAAAAAGTATGGATATTTGAATGCAAGTGAAAAAGAGAATACAAAAGAGGCCCTGGTAGATGCTAGTGGTGGATACTGCATGTATTGCTATTCACGGGTGAAGGTGGATAAAAAACTGTATGGAAATCTGGAACATGCGATAGAAAAAAGTAATTCGGACAGACTTATAGAGTGTATTCCAAATATCGGTATGGCATGTCCAACTTGTAATCTTTCCTTTAAAAGAATAGGGGAACAGAAAAGGAAAGTAACCGATGCTGATAGAAAAAATTTTGAAGAAAAATGCAGATGTACGACAGAGCGGAGAAAGCAATGTACAGTTCCGTGTAAACCACTTCGAATCCTGCAGAAAAAATATAGTGAAATGCCGGACGCAGAGATTATTTTGCAGCCCATGGGAGTTACAGGTGGGCAGTCGGGGATGCCCTTGGCTGTCCGGTATGACATTTTAAAGATGGAATTTCAGCCGAACATAGATTTGTATACATATTCAGACGATGAGGTAGCGTTTATTAAAAGTCATATTCAACGTTTTCATTTAAATGATCCCAAGTACAAAACATATCAGTTGGTTGATTATATAAAAAATATAATAGATAATAATGGCGTTTTGAATGAGTATGAGTGTAATAATATGATTGTTCGATTGTTTGCGGACAAAATAAGGGGAAAGACAGCAAAGGAAAAAGTGGATATCTGTAGTAAAATCTATACAGTGATATTTGGAAGGCTTTAAAAGGAACTTTGATTTTTATTATCCAATATGCGTTCTCATATTCATTGACATATTTTTAACAGTCGGATATAATAAATGCAGTTGAATTTTTATTTCGGAGGTAAGTTTGGAAGTGAAACTTCCAAATACGCATTAACGCAGTATCGCAGACTCGGCCTGCGATATGCAGGGAAGAGGTAAGTTTGGATGTTACACATCCAAATACTGATTGGCGCAGTATCGCAGGCAAAGCCAGCGATATGCAGGAAAGAGGTATGATGGAAGAAAAAGAGATTTCCCAGGCGGTAATCGGGCGGCTGCCCAGGTATCTGCGATACCTGGGGGAGCTGAAGGACGAAGGAATGGAAAGAGTTTCCTCTCAGGAACTCAGTGAGCGGATGAAGGTGACGGCTTCACAGATCCGGCAGGACCTGAATAACTTTGGCGGCTTTGGACAGCAGGGGTACGGATACAATGTGGAATATTTGTATCGGGAGATTAGCAGGATACTGGGATTGGATCGGACACACCGCTTTATCATCATCGGCGCGGGCAATCTGGGTCAGGCACTGGGAGGATATCTGAATTTTGAGCGCAGAGGGTTTCTATTCAGCGGGATATTTGACAAAAACCCGGAACTGACGGGGAAGGAAGTCCGGGGGATCCGGGTACAGCCCATGGAGGAGATGGAGCAGTTTATCAGGGACAACGATGTGGATATAGCAGTGCTTGCCATCCCCAAGAACAGCGCCGTGGAGGTGGCGGAACACCTGGTACAGAACGGCATCAAGGCTATCTGGAATTTTGCCCATGTGGATCTGAATGTACCGGAGGGGATCCAGGTGGAAAATGTACATTTATCCGACAGCCTGATGAAGCTGTCCTATAATATCAACAGATACCTTCAGGAAAATCGAGAATCTGCCGAATTATAGATCAGCAGACTTATATACAGCGCCGCGCACATGTGTGCGAAAGGATTTTGTTTCTGGTGAGGCGCCGGAGAATGCGGAACTTGTAATAGGAAAGGTGGATGCGTGGTGGGAGACAAGTCAGAGATCTATGAGCAGGCACTGGCAGGGAAAAAAGTGCCGGTGCTGACTCTGGATAACAAATGGTACAAATTGTTTAAGGACCTGGCCGAATTGCCGAAGATCCAGGCCCAGGAGAAGCGGCTCAACGAGCTGGTGCAGCGGCAGGGCCAGCTGAATGTGGACTACAAGAATATCAAAAAGCTGAAAAAGAAGCTGATGGACGAGATTGTGCCCATGGCGAATGAATTGGAACAAAAGTACAGCAAGTCATTGGAGAAAAAGCTGGACGATAACAGGCGTCTGATCGAAGAGTGCAACGAAAAGCTGGAGGAATGCCAGGACCAATTGCTGGAACTGCCTGAGCAGATCCAGCAGGTGAACCATGCCCTTATGCTGTCCACCATGAAATATTGCTATGAGAGTATGCAGGAGAACACGCAGCAGATCGAGGAGATTGCTCAGTGGGTAAAATACATACGCATAGAACTCAAAAAAAATCTGGTCCGCAAGCAGGAGATGGAATACCAGAACCGGCAGATATATTCTTATATGCATGATCTGTTTGGGGCGGATGTCATCGACCTGTTTGATATGCAGCATGATCCTTTGACAGCCGATCAGAAGAAGGCAGCGGAAGGCAGAGCGGGGACAAAGAAAAATAAAGGCTGAGAGAGCCATAGGGGAGGGACTGTTGCATTGTGACGGCCCTCTTGCTTTTTAAGACAAACAGGAAAGAGGAAGACTATGAAATATGTGGTAGACGCCCGGGAGATGAAGCTTTTTGAGGAGGCCGTCATAGAAACTATGGGCATGCCGTCGCTGGCGCTGATGGAGAGAGCGGCTCTTGCCGTGGCGGAGGAGATCCGCGCCTATGCCGCGGACCGACATCTGCGGACAGAGGAAAAAAGGCTCCTGGTGGTGGCGGGCGGCGGCAACAATGGAGCGGATGGCCTGGCTGTGGCCAGGATACTGTCTCTGGAGGACTGGCAGGTGACAGTCTATCAGACAGGCTCTGCCGGGCACTGTACCCGGGAGTGGGAGAGACAGTATAAAATTATCGGCTATTATCCGGTGCGGATGGTCAGCAATTGGCCCCGTGAGGAATATACTATAGTGGTGGATGCCCTCTTCGGTATAGGGTTGTCCCGGCAGATACAGGGAGAATATGCGGAGATCGTCAAGGAGATGAACCGCAGGAAGGGATTTAAACTGTCTGTGGATGTGCCCAGCGGCATACATGCGTCCACGGGCAGGATCATGGGGGAGGCCGTGAGGGCCGACCTGACTGTGACTTTTGGCTGGGCAAAAAAAGGTCTGCTTTTCTATCCCGGCGCAGAGTATACCGGGCGACTGGCCGTCAAGGAGATCGGCATCAACGGAACCTGCTTTGATGCCGCCGGGAAAAAGCCCGAGATGTTCTACTATGATGAGCCCGTGGGAAAACTCCTTCCTCCCAGGCGGAGGGACGGGCATAAAGGAACCTTTGGCAAGGTGCTGTTGATCGCCGGATTTGACCAGATGCCGGGGGCGGCAGTGCTGGCGGCCAGGGCGGCATACCACACAGGAGCAGGTATGGTGAAGGTGATATGTCCCCAGGAGAACAGGGGCATTCTGCAGGCGGCGGTGCCGGAGGCGCTCTGGGCGGCGCCGGAGGACTGGCAGGGGGGCTGCGAGTGGGCGGATGTGATCGCCATAGGGCCGGGGCTGGGCAAAAACAGCCGGGTAAAGGAGATTTTAGCGGGGGTACTGGGAGAGAGTTGGCTGCCCCTGGTGCTGGACGCGGATGCATTAAATTTGATTGCCGGTGATATGAGTCTGCAGATTCGGACTGCCGATCAGGGAAAAGCGGGGAGAGCTATGGTTTTGACGCCCCATGAGGGGGAATTGTCCCGGCTCAGCGGCAAGACGTTGGAGCAGGTCAGGGAGAACCGGGAACATGCGGCCAGGATATTGGCCCAGGATCTCCACTGTACTTTAGTGTGTAAGGGGGCCAGAACCCTGGTGTGCAGGGAGCAGGGGGAGAACTGTGTGAACCTGACAGGGGACAGCGGCATGGGAACCGCAGGCAGCGGTGATGTGCTCACGGGTGTTATAGCCGCTCTGCTGGCCCAGGGGGCGGATGCCTTTTCGGCGGCCGGCGTGGGCGTATACCTGCACGGTCTGGCAGGAGAGAAAGCGGCGCGGCGGCACAGCAGCTACGGCCTGACCGCCGGAAAACTGGCGGATTCCATCGGGGAGGTCATCGCCGGGGAAGAAGCGGAACTCTAAACAGCGGATGCCCGGACAACGCACTGATGGATGTG
>CAJUCT010000030.1 GCA_910585015.1 uncultured Acetatifactor sp. | reverse complement strand
ACCCCCGACCCACGGCTTAGAAGGCCGTTGCTCTATCCAGCTGAGCTACGGACACGTAATCCGGCGTTTCAACCGCACTGACGAAAGATATTGTATCGTAGAAAAAGAGGTTTGTCAACTGTTTTTGTCTTTTTTTTCAAAAAATCGAATAATTTATTGATTGACACATTTTCCAAACCATTATATAATGTCTTTATTCACCGGGGTGTGGCTCAGCTTGGCTAGAGCGCCTGGTTTGGGACCAGGAGGCCGCAGGTTCGAATCCTGTCACCCCGATTGTCGAAATATTATATAAATCAGCTAATGAGCCAGTGTTTCCGGCTCATTATTTATGACAAAAGAAAACTCGCAAAGCGTGTTTTCTTTTGTATGTTTATTCTGTACATCCCAATCTGTCTTTTTGTTGAATACATACCGGGAAGCCCCTTCATTTATCATTTCCGCTTTTATTTTCACCTGCGAATTCCACATTAATATTGCCTGTTTGGGAACGAATTCGCATTATTTTGCTGCCGGAATAAACCGTAGCGGGCAGATGGGCTATTTACTCCGAGGATCCGCACACACTCGTCCCGGCTCTTTATCCGAATGCTTCCGCAAAATTCAGGCGGAATTTCCAAAGTCAACTCTTTATCCTCTTTCAGCCAAATCAAGCCAACCACACCATATAAAGCCACACTGGCATGGTCTTTTACCGACAGCGTTTTACCATCTAAAACAGATTTTGTTGTACGACGTTTTGTATCTGTCCAACGTAGTACAATGTCCTTGCTATTGCCTGGCATAACATTAACTTGGGACAAACTACTTTCAATCTGAATTTCAGATACCTCATTGACTGCAAAGCTTTTAACGGTTTCCATAAATTAATCTCCTTTCCCCATTTTCCAACGCAATGTTGGTTTTTTGAAACGGCATTGCTTTTTTATCTGTTTGATAGTATAATAATACCGTTGCTGTATTTCAACCATCAATGTTAAGGTATTTGCCATCAAACCAACACCTTGACAAAATATGTTGGAAATCTGACAAAAAGGGAAAACTGACTATGCCCAAAGAAAACCGACGCACTAAAATAACCAAGCTGCTATTAAACGAAAGTTTCCTGCAGCTTCTTTCAAAAAAACCGCTTACCCGAATTACCGTTAAAGAAATTTGTGAAGATGCAGATTTAAATCGTTCAACCTACTATCAATATTATGCTGATCCATATGACCAAATGATGAAATTGGAAGCAGATACTATTAACGGAATGGTTTCTTATTTGGACACCATTGTGAATGGCGTTGTGTCTGACCACAATCATTTATATACGATTATCAAACATATTATTGACTATATACAGTCGAAGAAAAAACTGTTCCAAATATTGTTGAGCAATAATGGCGATATCTCCCTGCAAAAAGATATATTGACTGTTTTTGCCGAAAAAATTTTACAAACAGATATTCAAATGTTAAATGACCGTTGCGAATTGCTGCAGGAATATATTTTTTTCAGTTCCGGAAGTTTTGGGCTAATCTATTATTGGTTGATGTCAGACGAGGATGAAACCACGGATGCTCTTGCCAAACGTATTACTTCTTTTGTAGAAAGGATACCCTCACAAATATAACGGTCACATAATAATAACCGCCAAATAGTGCTGCGGTCAGATGTAAAATTACCCTGTCTATCAGGTGCATTGCATTTAAGAATATATCATGGAGGAATTTTATATGGAATCTGAAAAGGGGAAAGACGAAGGTTTAACCTGTTTTCCGGTGGAAGGCGATGTTACGGAACCTGATATGCAGGACAGAATAAATTATGCGGTAAAAAAATGGGAATTGGATCATCTTGAAGCGATATATGAACATTCGGCAAAAGGCGTTTTCTCCGCCGAATCAAAAACTTTCGGAACTGTTATCCTGAAAATTAATCCACATATCACGCAGCTGCAATCCGAGTATCAAATGCTGGCGCAGTTGTCAGGGCGCCATAACTGCAAAGTATACGCATTTGACGAAAACGCCGGGCTCCTCTTGGAGGAGCATATTTTTCCGGGAACAACGCTGCGCAGAGAAATGTCTCTGGAAAAAAGACTTCAAGTATTTTTACAGATATTCCAAGAAATACATATGCCTGCGGATTCCGGCGCAACATATCTGAACTGGCTGGAACATATCCGCGAGTACTGCGTTTCTCATCAGACAGCCGTGGATATGGCATCCCGCGCCCATTTGTTTTGTGTGGAAATGTTTGGGAAATACCCGGACAGGGTACTTCTTCACGGCGATCTGCATCACGATAATCTGCTGTTGCGAACGGACGGAAGTTATGCCATGATTGATCCCAAGGGCATCATCGGCCCCGCCATAATGGATTTGCCCAGATTTATACTGAACGAACTGGATACCGCACATTCTTGTTCGGACAGGCAGCACATTGAGGAAGTCATCCGGCGGCTTGATCAACAGTCAGGATATCCGGCGGCGGATATAGGGAAGCTCTTCTACATGGAAACGGTTCTGGAATATATCTGGTGTCTGGAAGACGGCGAAGAAATAAACAGGCATGAGTTGGAAATTGCGGATTATATTGTATCCAGCCACCTTCCAGGACACTGTGATCGTACAGAGAGCAGCGGTCAACGCCCCCCGGATATATCTGCAGCGCAATGAACCGGCAAGCCGTGAGGACTCGGGATGGTATATGGGCGCAATAGACGAAAAGGCATCGGATGATCCGAGTGAATATGCCCGGCTCTATACCTATAACTGCGGCTTACCGTATATATTCTGATGATGCCTCTTCCACTGGCGAGACAGATAACCTGATTGCGGAGGGCATTGCCATAAAATACGATTTAAAGAATTATCCCCACTGGCAACATGTGAAATGGTGTGTCCGTATTGATCGGAGCAGCCTTATGCATGAATCAGATCTAAGATTTCTGCAGCTATTGCCAGAAGAAATCAAAAAACATCCTGATGATCTGTTGACGCTTCGGGAATGTTTAACAAATTTTAAGAATCACGCAATGAGCAAGGACAATATGTAAAATAATTTGGAAAAGCTAAAAAGCAAAAGTGATACTAAGACGGAAAATGTTTTGTCAGGTTTAATAGATTTTGTGGTTGGATGGTGTAATCCAAACTTGTCTGTCTATGATTGAACAGACGCCAGCAGGCCAGAATAGCAGGGCCAAAGGAGTTCATCTATGCGAAAAAATATTCCAATAAATCCCACAGACTTATATTATGGATGCCTGTTTGCCGCCGTTATCCACGCCATTATGGTGGGGGAATACCCGGAACTGAACTATGAACACTCCTGGGACGGCTTCAATTACTCCATGAACAACTCTCAGGGGTGCGTGGGTACTGTAACATTTCATCCTCAATATATTGCAGCAGTATTTCGGGATAATTCCAAAATTATCCCCGGCAAAAGCGCATACGACTATCTATATGATATACCGGGTACTATTATGCAGGTCGCCGAATCGGAGACCCTGCAATATGTACTGGAGGATGTGGGCGGGGAGGTAAAACCTGTCATAACCGCCGCATTCTGGGGAACCTGGGAGGAATTAACCGGCAGTCAGGCATGGGATGAAATTTGGGAAAATGGAGCACATATCCTGGAAAACCAACTCCTGCCCCACCGGCAGTCTCTCACGCAGTGGGATGATTATTACGGCATGACATCCGGGCAGATGAAATTGGCAGAATCACTGTTAGATAGAAAACTTAAAAGTGCGGGAAAAGCCGTCTTCCTGACCACAGATGAAGTAAAGAATATATATGGTGATATTGAAGAATCTGCTATATCTTTGCAGGAACTGGGGATTTTTCTACCCACTGCATCGGAGGGATACTATGAGCATCTATAACATCATTGACAGCATACGGAAAGCGCCAGCCTTGTACCTTGGCAGCAAAAGCATAACTTCTCTCCTACACTATCTGGATGGCTATCAGGCCGCGGAACGGGAGCTTGGCGCAAAACGAAACGGGGAGTTATTTCCGCTTCCTTTTCAATATATGCATGACTATACAAAATACCGTCTGAAAAATCCCCGCAGCGCCATGGGCTGGAGTGAACAAATCCTGCGTTCCTGTAATGGAGACGAGGAGGAGGCGCTATGGAGATTTTATGAATTATACGATGGGTTTATCCGAGTCAGAATGAGGAGGTATTGGAAGGCCGTTCTTTCCGAGGATAATATCGCATGGAACAACCAGATGGAACATGCCTATATGATTCGTCCCCAAAAGATCGAGAGCGGAACAGACCCCTATACGTATAATGAACTGACTTACGTAAAAGGGCCTGTATACCTTGATCCCGTTTCCGTCTATATGATAGAATTGACGATTCCCGCCTATATTCTGGCTGTGGAAACGGCATCTGATATCCAGATTAAGCTGTCCTTCTATGCATCCCCCGAATTGGCAAAGGGAACCGGTCATTTTCCGGAAGGCGCGGAAATATACTTCGGCCCCATCGACTCCTGGGAAGAATTTACAGGCAGGACTATATCCTTTCGCAAAAATATTGTCGTATAATGTGTACGCCATGAAGTACACGAAGCTGTGGCACAATCAAAATCCACCCATCAATCCCATCAGCTGATCCCGCTGAACGGCCGCTTCCGTACCCTTTATTTTCCTTGCCATGCTCTCCAGTTCCGTCTGACTGGCGGCTATACGCATCAGCTTTTCCTTGAACTCTTTCTGCTCATGCTCTGCCTCCCGGGCTCTTTTCTCCGCTCTTGCCCGGCCTTGCAGCTTTATAGTGTTTTCCATGGAATCCAGCAGCTGTCTCATATCCATTGTCATCATATCTTGCATCTCCTGTCTGTAAAAATTTAGCGCTTGGGAAACTCCCCTTCCGGCAAATTATCCCTCACCTTATAATGGTTATCGGCGACACAATACTTTACTTTACATAATAGAGGCTGTTTCCTTTTCTATGGCACAAAACGACTAAAAAGCAGTTCAGGCAATTGCCTGCTACCCGGCGCCGTATAGCTTCTTTGTCTCCTCTGTTGTGTCAATGTAGGAAACCGTTTTTAGAAAATCTTCTTCCCAAATATTTTCATAATATTTCAACACTACGGACTTCAGCAGTTCAAGTGTGAGAACCTCCCGCCCAGTGGGCGTAAACCGTCCGAAGGGAGTTATCAGCGATATGCGCTCTGTCTGCTGCATTTTTCCCGGATCAACAAAGGAATACGTGTGATAGTCGCCATCGGGCAGATTAACCCGCATCTCCGCAACAAATTCATCGGCGGCGCCATAAAACTGCAGAAAGCCATCCGTAGAGTGCAGGATTAAAAAATCCTCTTCCCCCTCCGCAATCAACCGGATATAGGATTCTATTTCCCGATATAATACATTCTCCGCTTTTTGTCCTGAAGAAAGTTCCACATCAATACTTCGGTGAACTTTTTGTGTGGGAAATTCGCCGCTGGCAACCAGAAATGCCACATCGCAAAAACTTTTTACGCTGTCCTCCGAGCCGTACAGAATCCGCTTGTGGGCCTTGGTGACAGGGGAAAGCTGATTTCCGGCATCCTTCTGTAATATCGGCAATCCATCATCAACGATCCACTGATAGCCCTGGGCGGCCAGCTGGATCCGCAGCAGGGCCTCTCCCAGATATATCCCAAAGTGAACCGCTATATTCCACAGAGTTTTTGCCCCGTCCTCCCCCTGATACTCGGAGATATGTTCGTGATAGGCTTCCAGAATATCATCTACTTTTTCAAAACTCTCTTTTGAAAAATCCAGCTGTATATGGTTTTGTGCGGCATATGCCACAGCCCGATCCGCAATTTCTTTATAATTGATATCCATACTTTTTCCCCCGAATCTACATATTTATGTTCCGGATCCTTTTCCAAAAGCCTTCGTTCCTACAGCCACTCCTTGATCCGCTCCCTCACCGTGGGATATCTGGCCTCATATTCCACTTTCAGTTTGACCATGTAATCTGCCGCTTCCCTGGTATGGGCAATTTCATCCGCTGCTCCGCAATGGTATCTGAAGGTATCCGCTACATATACTCTATCCTGAAACAGGCCTTTCCCTCCTCATCCAGTTCCATGATGGCATAGGAGGGTCTGTGTCCGTCCTGCCGGGGATAGGAGAGACTGCCGGGGTTCAGGGCCACCAGATCCTTCTCCTGGTCCAAAAAGGGCCTGTGGGTGTGGCCGAACATGACGATATCCACCCCTCTTTCCCTGGCCTCCCGCTTGATCCTCTCCGGCCCCATGGACACATAATAGGTGTGCCCGTGGGTCACCCACACCCGGTATCCGCCGATCTCAAGTTCCAGTTCTCTGGGCAGCGCCGAGAAAAAGTCATTATTGCCGGGCACGATCTGTACCTGGCAGTCTGCGGCCTGGCTGATGGCATACTCGCTCCCCTCCGCGTCACCGCAGTGGATCACCATATCCAGAGGTTCTAACTGCTTAAGCAGCGCAAAATAATTCTCGTTTTTACGGTGTGTGTCGCTGACAATCAATATTTTTTTCGGCTGTCCCATACAAACTCCCATTCGTCCGCTTCGGCGGACACTCAAATCAGAATGAAAATGCCGCGCTACTCCACAATTCCCTGCAACAGCTTTTTCATCTGTTGCAGCGCCTTGCCCCGATGACTGACGCGGTTTTTCTCCTCCTCTGTCAATTCCGCCGTAGTACGTCCAAACTCCGGCACATAGAAGATAGGATCATAACCAAAGCCGCCTCTGCCCTTTTCCTCATAACCGATACGCCCTTCGATGGTGCCCCGGCTGGTCAGTTCCCGCCCGTCAGGCAACACCGCCGCAATGGCGCAGACAAACCTGGCCGTGCGCCGTTCGTCCTCCACGCCCTCCAGGCGACTGATCAGATTGGCGTTCTTGACCCGGTAGGAGGTGTCCTCTCCCATGTAGCGGGCGGAATAGACACCCGGTTCCCTGTTCAGATAGTCAATCTCCAGCCCGGAGTCATCCGCCATGACCACAGTGCCCTCCAGCTGCCCGCATTCTCTCAGACAGGCTGCCACCGCCCTGGATTTGATCATTGCGTTTTCTTCGTATGTACTGCCGTTTTCCTCAATATCCACTGAGATCCCCGCATCCTTCATGGACAGGACCTCAAGCCCCATATCCTCCAGAATAGCCTGGATCTCTTTAATTTTTCCGGCATTGCCGGTGGCAAATATTATCCGCTTTATTGTCATATCGTCCTCCTATTTCAGGTTCCGCCTCCAGCTGCCCTCCCAATCCCCGCAGAGCAGTTTGTGCCCCTTAGACTCCGGCAGCTTTTAACGCAGCCCTGCTGCCCCGGCAGATTCTCCTCCTTCTCATGGCTCTGATATCCTGCCTAAAGTCCCAGGGAGCGTCAGCCTCCACGGTACTAGGGATATCTGTATTTACTTTCCATGCCCGCCTTCCCGCCTGGGGGGCTTGGGCCCCAGGAACTGGTAATAATAAGTCTTCATCATACCGTTATAGATTTTCCGGTTCTTATCAGCCTTACGCCCGATATCCCGCTCCGCCTGCTCATAGGAAGTGATCAGATACAGGCTCCAGTCGTCCAGACCACGGAATCGCCGGCCAATGGTTTGATACAGGGCAGGCAGCGCCTCCTTCTCCTCCAGCCTCTCTCCGTAGGGAGGATTGGTGATAATGAAGCCGTACTTCTTCGGGTGGCTAAGCTGTGCCACCTCCCGCCGCTGGAAATGGATCAGTTTCTCCACTCCCGCCAGCTTGGCATTCTCCCTGGCGATGGACACCATGGCATCATCCATGTCATACCCCTGGATATCCGTCTCCACGGACAAATCCACCAGTTCCCGGGCCTCCTCCAACGTGTCCTGCCACACATTCCTGCCCACCACATGGGGCCAATTCTGGGCTGTAAAGCTCCTCTTCATCCCCGGCGCCATGTTGGCCGCCATCATGGCCGCCTCAATGGGGATGGTGCCGCTGCCGCAAAAGGGATCCACCAGGATCCTGTCCCTATGCCAGGGAGTCAACAGGATCATGGCCGCCGCCAGATTCTCCGCTATGGGCGCCTTGGCCGTCAGCTTGCGGTATCCTCTTTTATGTAAGGATTCTCCTGTGGTATCCAGCCCCACTGTCACCTCATCCTTCAGCAAAAATACCCGCACGGGAAAACTCTCCCCATCCTCCGGGAAACGCTCCAGCCCATAGTGTTCCTTCATTCGTTCCACCATAGCCTTTTTCATGATCCGCTGGATGTCCGAAGGACTGAAAAGCTTACTCTTGACGCTGGCGGCCTTGGTGATCCAGAACCTGCCGTCCCTGGGAATATATTCCTCCCAGGGCAGCGCCTTGGTACCCTGAAAAAGCTCCTCATAGGTCTCCGCCGTAAAACGGCCTATCTTGATCAGCACCCGCTCCGCCGTGCGCAGAAACACATTGGCACGGCACAGAGCCTCCTCGTCCCCCAGGAAAGTGATGCGGCCGTCAGCCACCTCGCTCACATCATAGCCCAGTTCTATAATCTCTTTTTTCAATACAGCTTCCATGCCGAAGTGACATGGCGCAATCAATTCATAACGTCTCATGTTTCTCTCCGTGTGACAAACCTTCCTCTTCGTGAATATCCGGAGTTTGGCTAAGCCAAACTCCCGCTTTGCCTGCGATATTGCTTAATGCCTATTTGAATGTGCAGCATTCAAACCTTCTTTAGCTCCGCATAACATGGATTGTACCCCTGTTACCCCGCCGACCGATAATGGATATGTCTCCTTGGCTTATCGCCATTGCCGCCATATACCTGACAGAAGGCATATAAATATATGTTACCACAATTTACACCAATATGTAAATAGGGATGCCGCAAAAGCGACACCCCTATTTTTCCAGAAAGCCTGCTGTCAGCCCTAGAAGTTGTTGTTCTTCTGGTTGTTCTGCTTATTCTGGTTGTTCTGATTGTTCTTCTTGTTATTGTTCTGGCTGTCCTGGTAGCTGTTCTGGCTATCCTGGTAGCTGTTCTGGCAATTGTTGGAATTGCTGTTCTGGTTGTTGTTCTGATTGTTGTTGGACATAATTCATTCCTCCTGTTGGTTTTTAGTTACAGGAGTAGTATGTCCGGTACTTTTCTAAAATATTCATATGAATTTTCTTCCGCAGGGAAATTATACTTTGCCCCTTCTTCTTCATTTTTCCTTCCGGAAAAGTTGTCAATGCAGCCAATCCCCAAATAATTTTATAAAAAAAAGCAGAATCATGGCAATGGCAATCACCGGCCACAGCCAGGCCAGCATATGCAGCACCAGCCGGAACACCAGCCCCAAAAGCACCAGCACAGCGAGCAGTATCCCTCCGGCCAGCACAGGCAATGCCCAAGAGGGCAGGCTGGATATGCGGAAAACCTGCCGGAATCTTTCTCCGCGGCCTGTCTCCTCTTCCCTTCCGCCATACACCTGATCCCCGTCCCCTGTCTTTACACTCTCCGCCGCCACAATGGATCTGGCAATCAACCTGGGATCTCCCAATCCTTCCAGCACATCCTCCTCCGGCTCGCCGAGCCTTATATGGGTGTTTATATAATCCTCATAATAACGGGCATTGTCTTCCACCGATGCCGGTGAAATCTTTCCGCTCAGGGAAACTCTCAGCCGGTCCACAAATTCTTGTTTGCTCATAATGGATATTGTCCTATCTGCATTTTTCTCATTATAGCATGCTTCAGCCATAGCGTAAATATCTACGAAATTAAGCCTTTATTAAAAATTTATAAAACAACCGGCACATGCAAAACTGCCACCCCTCCGGAGTGACAGTTCGCTGATTTTCCCAATACTTATATGATCAACCTTTTACACTTCCCATGGCAACGCCCTGTACAATATGCTTGGACAGAAACAGATATACAATAATCACAGGAAATATAGATAATGCGATCATGGCATAAACCACACCCGTATCCAGATTGGACCAGTCCATGCTTCTCAGCTGGGCGATCAGGATAGGAATCGTCCTCTTCTTCGGATCGTGCAGAATCAACGCCGGAGTAAAGTAATTATTCCAGCTGGATACGAAGGTAAAAATTGCCTGCACCGCAATGGCGGGCTTCATCAGCGGCATCACGATGGAATTAAACGTGCGGAACTCCCCCGAGCCGTCAATACGCGCCGCCTCAATCAGGGAAAGCGGCAGTGAACTCTCCATATATTGTTTCATATAGAAGAAAGTAACCGGCGCGGCAATACTCGGGACAATCAATGGAATAAAGGAATCCTCCAGTCTCATCCAGGAAACCAGCTGTAAAAAGCCAAGCGCGGTTACCTGTGTGGGGATCATCATAATCATCAGGATAAAGGTAAACATAAATTTTTTGAGCTTAAAGTCATATGCATGAATCGCATATGCCGTCATCACCGAAAAATAGGTGCTGAGCACAGCGCTCAAGCCCGCCACTAACAGACTGTTCAGCAAACCTGTCAAGATCGGCAGGCGCTCCCCCATCTTTATCAGCTTCTGAATGTTGGAGAACAAGTACTTGCTGGGAATGATGGAAAATCCCTGATTCAGTTCCGAGTGTGATCTGGTGGTGTTTATAAAAAGCAGCAAAAACCAAAACAGACAGAGGATGGCCTCCATCCGAAAAAAGAGTAAAGAACAACATGGCAAACGCAGATGCCATTATCAGGTTCGGCAGGTATATCACCGTCTTAAAAAATCCCTGGCACTTAAGCTGCAGACTGGGATCAGAAAACCACGCTCTCAGCAGCAGTGAAATGAGTATCTGAGGGACAAATCCCAAAAGCCACATAATCATGGTATTTTGGGCATACACCCACACCTCTCCGCTTGTGAGAATGGCCTTGAAATTCTCCAGTCCTATAAAGTTGGGGCCAATCTGCGTCAATCCCGAGCGGTAATTCTCAAAAAAACTGTTATAGATCGTGCTTATCAGGGGAACAAAGGAAAACAGCAAATACACTACAACAAAGGGAATCAGGAAGATATATCCCCACTTATTATAGCTTACAACCTTTCCTCGCCGTGTACTTGTCATAATCATGCCTCCATCTCTATTTTCCGATTCATACAGAGCTTGCGGCATGGCTCCTCCCGGCTCCTGGGGAGACCCCCTGCTGCCGGCTCTGTATGTGACAACAGACACACTTCTTTGTGCGCTGCCTGTCGTTAAGAAAAACCGCGCCTGCCTGACCAGGCAGGCAGGCACGGTTTCAGCCGTTGTCTCTATTGATTAGTATGTCAGGTCGGGGTACTTTTCAACCACTGCCTTATAGAACAAATCCAGTGCCTCATCCAGAGTTGCGTTCCCCTCAGAATAGTTCTTCATGGCCTTCTGGAACTCCTCGTTACAGCCCTGATCATACTTGCTCAGATTGCTCAGATCCAGTCCGTCCACACCTGCACAGTACATAGCCAGAGGATTCTGACCGCCAAGCACTTTGCTTGAGTAATTAGGGTCTGCCGCCATGGCTTCCATAGCAGGCTTGTTATTCACGAAGTCATCATACTTGGTGACGATATCTGTCATGATCGTCTGATTGGTGGTCATCTGCAGCATGATATCTTTTACAAGACTCGCATTGTCCGTGCCGGACGCCGCGCAGATCCAGGTACCTCCCCAGAAGAAGCCCTGAGGGCCTTCTGTTGCGCCCCATCCGCCGTTATAACCGATGCTGCCTTCCGTGTCAGCCGACATGGAATAATTTACAAACCAGGCAGGTCCAAAGTAACAGAATACCTTTCCCTCAGGGAAGAAACCTGCGCTCCAGTCGGCGCTCCACAAGTCGTGAGTCCCGGTGAAACCGGCATCTACCAGTGCCTTGGAATCATTTACCCAGTTCATAATGTTGTCATCGACAGTGATCTTTCCGTCCACAACCCAGGGTTTGGTCACATTATTAGAGTAGGTACGATAGGTATCGTTTGCGGATGCCACAATCTTGTACCCATTGTCAGAAACCGTCTGCGCAGTGGCGTTGAACGTAGCCCAATCTTTTACATACTCCTGGACCGTCGCAGGATCGTCACTGCCGAAAATCTCTTTGGCCGCCTCACGGTTATAGAACATTACGCCGGGACATCCCTGCCAGGAAAGTCCCTTCAGAACACCGTTGGAATCCGTCACAACATCCTGGGTGTACTTGTACTGATTGGCAATGTCCTCACTGGTGATACCCAGATCCGCGATCGCCATGGTGTAGTCGGTGTCAACATACTTCAGCGCGTAGTCAGCCTCAACCAGGAACATGTCGATCTTATCGTCCGCCGCGGCGCTCTCCTGCTTCAACAGAGTCTCATCCAGATTGTTCTGGTATGCGTTGCCCTCGTTGGGAGTCTCATGCCAGACTACAGACACGTCGCCGATGGTGCCGTGAGTCTCATCGGTCTTTGTGTAGCCGGGGTAGAGGGCCACCACTCGATCTCTAAACTCATTGTTCCAGCAGTAGATATTCAATACCTTGCCGCCGTCAGAAGAACTGCCGGGTTCCGAACCGCAGGCCACCAGAGTACCTGTCAACATTGCCATGGCCAGTAATACGCTCAATACTTTCTTCTTAATCCTGTATCCTCCCTTATGGTATGATAAAATTAGTTCCTGACTAAGGACTATGTAAATCCCTTAATCGTTTACGTATTTTACGTATACAATATGCTTTGTATAATTGCAACACTTTTTTTGAGTTATTACAAATTTTTTTATTAATTTTTATTATTTTCCATTGAAAGCACTGGGCAAAATCACCAATACACCAGTAAAAGGGGACATCGCTTATATGTCTCCAACCGTCTTTCCGGGATATAACTCTCCCTTGATAACTACCTGTTCAACCAATGTTGTTTTGGGGTGTTCTATCAGGGAGATCAGCTTCTCCGCCGCCTGGAATCCCAGCGCCGCGGTGTCCTGGCGCAGCGTTGTCAGCGGCGTCTCTACATGTCTGCCGATACGGATGCCGTCATACCCTGCTATAGAGATATCCTCCGGGATCCGCAGCCCTCGGCTTTTGATGGCCGTGATACCGCCAAAGCAGGAAAAATCATCGGGATAAAGTATGCATGTGGGCGGCTTCTTCAGATCCAGAAGTTCCCCGGTCACCTGCCCCGCCATGTTGGTGTCTCGGTACGGGGACTCCCGCACATACTCAGACGGCAGCTTCAGCCCCAGCATTTCCGCGGTGCGGTAAAAGGAAGTGAGTCTGGCCTGGGTCACGGAGGAATCCGCCCCGTGAATATAGGCAATCCTGCGGTGTCCCTTCCCATAAATATAGCGTACAAGCTGCTCCATCCCCCCTACATTGTCCGAGGTAATATTGATGCGGTTGTCAAAGAGATGGTCCACCGTCACCATAGGAATGTCACTGCGCACCAGTTCCAGCACCTGGGCATCGTAAAAATTCACGCAGGCGATCATCACTCCGTCAAATCCCCTGTAATGACAGTGCTCCAGATAAGACATCCTGCTCAATCCCCCGGCTCCGCCCTTGTTGAGGAACGTGATATCATAGCCCTTTGCCTCCACGGCGCGTTTGAAGCTGTCCAGCACCTGTGAGAAATAGTCGTGCGTCAGGCCGCTCTGGGCCTCGTCCACGAAAAGCACACCTATATTATAGGTGCGGTTCGTCTTCAGGGCGCGGGCCATGGCATTGGGCAGGTAACCCATCTCTTTGGCAATCCGGCGGATCTTCTCCTTGGTCTCTTTCCCTATGTCTCCGTGATCATTCAGTGCCTTGCTCACTGTCGCCACTGACACGCCGCAGGCAATGGCAATATCCTTCATTGATACCATGTCTTTTCTCCTACTTTATACTAAAATACTTAAACGTTTGTGTACACTAAGTTTATCTTATTTTTATGAGTTTTGCAATCATTTTTGAACTTTTTTTGAATTCATCATGAAAGCGCTTGCAAATATAGTCTAAATTTTCCCGCATTTTCTGCAATTCCTATTGCATTTTGCGGGCATGTTCTGTATAATTCAGTTATGTGAATATGTTTTACTTAATCGTTTTCTAAAACATTTTACAAATTCATGAAAGAAGGAGAGTCCCACTATGAAATTCGGCTATTTTGATGACGCCAATCAGGAGTACGTCATCACCACTCCCAAGACTCCGCTTCCCTGGATCAACTACCTGGGCTGCAACGAGTTTTTCAGCTTAATCTCCAACACCTGCGGCGGTTACACCTTTTACAAAGATGCCAAATTGCTGCGTCTGACCCGCTACCGCTACAACAATGTTCCCACAGAAATGGGAGGCAAGTATTTCTACATAAAAGATGGCGGCACGGTCTGGAATCCCGGCTGGCAGCCCACCAAGACGGAACTGGACAGCTTTGAATGCCGCCACGGCATGGGTTACAGCCGTTTTATCGGCAGCAAGAATACGGTGCAGGCTGACCTTTTGACTTTCGTCCCCATGGGCGACAACTGTGAAATAAGCAAACTGACTCTGAAAAATAACGGCGGCGAGACTAAGGAACTGAAAATTTTCTCTTATGTGGAATGGTGTCTGTGGAATGCCGACGACGATATGAAGAATTTCCAGAGACTCCTTAGCTGTGGCGAAGTGGAGGTGGAGGGTTCCGCCATTTACCACAAGACAGAATATCGGGAGCGCCGCAGCCACTATGCCGTATACTCGGTGAATGCCCCCATTGCGGGTTTTGACACCATCCGGGATGATTTTCTGGGAGCCTACAGGGGCGCCGATAATCCGGAGGTGGTGGAAAACGGCCAGTGCAAAAATACCATGGCCAGCGGCTGGTCCCCCATCGCCTGTCAGCAGTTGAATGTGACGCTCTCTCCCGGCGAGTCCAAAACCTTTATCTTCGTGCTGGGTTACCTTGAGAATCCCCAGGAGGAAAAGTGGGAGGCCCCCGGCATTATCAACAAGAAGCCTGCCCGGGAAATGTTGGCCCGCTATGCCGCCGAGGCGGACGTGGATGCCGCCTTTGCCGCTCTGAAGGATTACTGGAAGGGGCTGCTGGGTAAATATCATGTGGAGTCTGGGGATGAAAAGGTCAACCGCATGGTCAACACCTGGAACCAGTACCAGTGTATGGTTACATTCAATATGTCCCGCTCCGCCTCCTACTACGAGTCCGGTATCGGCAGAGGCATGGGCTTTAGAGACAGCTGTCAGGATCTGCTGGGCTTTGTGCATCTGATCCCCGACAGGGCCAGGGAGCGCATTATCGACATCGCCTCCACCCAGTTTGAGGACGGCAGCGCGTACCACCAGTACCAGCCCCTGACCAAGAAGGGCAATTCCGATATCGGAAGCGGCTTTAACGACGATCCCCTGTGGCTCATCGCAGGCACCAGCGCCTACGTGCGCGAGACCGGCGACACCTCCATTCTGGAGCAGCTGGTTCCTTTTGACAACGATATGTCCAAGGCCACGCCGCTGATGAACCATTTGAAGAGATCCTTTGATTTCATTGTAAATCACAAGGGCCCCCACGGACTCCCCCTCATCGGACGGGCGGACTGGAACGACTGCCTGAATCTGAACTGCTTCTCTGAGCATCCCGGCGAATCCTTCCAGACCTTCGGCCCCAGCGAGGGCCCTGTGGCGGAATCCGTGTTTATCGCGGGTATGTTTGTGAAATACGGCGAGGAATACGCACAGCTGTGTGAGTTGATGGGAGATGCCCAGGAGGCCGCCTATGCCAGAGCGCAGGCCGCCGAGATGTATAACACTATTTTGGACAGCGGCTGGGACGGCGACTGGTTCGTTCGCGCCTATGACGCCTACAGCCACAAGGTGGGTTCCAGAGAGTGCGAGGAAGGCCAGATCTACATCGAGCCCCAGGGCTTCTGTGTGCTGGCCGGTGTGGGCGTGAAGGAGGGGCTGGCAGAGAAGGCCCTAAATTCCGTGAAGGAGAGACTGGACACCGACTACGGCATTATGATCCTGCAGCCCGCCTACACCAAGTATCATCTGGAACTGGGCGAGGTTTCCTCCTATCCCCCGGGATACAAGGAGAATGCCGGTATCTTCTGCCATAACAATCCCTGGGTGTCCATCGCAGAGACGGTGATCGGCCGCGGCGACAGGGCCTTCGAGATCTACAAAAAGACCTGTCCCGCCTATGTGGAGGAGATCAGCGAGATTCACCGCACCGAGCCCTATGTGTATTCCCAGATGGTGGCCGGACGGGACGCCAAGTTCCACGGCGAGGCCAAGAACAGCTGGCTCACCGGCACTGCCGCATGGACTTTTGCCAATATCTCCCAGTACATTCTGGGCGTGTACCCCACCCACTTCGGACTGCAGATCAATCCCTGCGTCCCCAGGGGCTTCGGCGATTTCACGCTGACCCGTGAGTACCGCGGCGCCGTGTACCACATCCAGGTGCTGAATCCCCAGGGCGTGGAGAAAGGCGTGGCATCCATGACCGTGGACGGAACCGCCGTGGAGGGCAATGTCATTCCCTTTGACAAGGACAAAAAGGAAGTGAACGTGGTAGTGACCATGGGATAAAAATTTACATATGCAGAGGCTGGGAAAAAAGGCAAAGCTTTTTTCTCAGCCTCGTTTTAATTGTATATCCGGCAGACGTACATTCCAATGGGGTAACTCCCGAATCCCCGCGGCTGCGGAACGGATATGACCAAACGCAGCAGTTCCCGCCGGACCGGAAAATCCGTGTTATAGAGTCAGGGATTAGGTTCAAGCCTCTCTGCCAGATACACCCCTACCCTGCTCTGGATTACCCGGCAGGTATCTTCCAGATTCTTTACTCCCGCAAAATAGCCGGCGGCCTCCTCGCAGATCAGATTGCGGATGACCTGGTTTTCCAGAGAATCTATCTGCACATGCTCCAGCATAGCCAACTGCTTATCCCGCTGCTCCTCGTTCATGGCAGAGATCCATTCCAGTTCCTCATCCTCCCCGGCCGCTGCAGAGGGTATCTCCGACAGCTTACGCTCCATCCTATGTCCGTCGTCTGTATAAGCCCACTGTTCATCCGCAGTGCGGGCCATACTGTCTGCAAAAGCCTTCTTATCGGTGTAATAATTGGGGTAGTCTTTCGAATACTCCAACAAATAATACTCCCAAAAGACATATGCCCCTTCCTTGCAGGTGCTTCTGCTGAGGATGGCCAGTCCGCCGCCGATGTAGTAATGGCAGGGAGTGCCATCCTTACTGGGGTATCCTTTATATACCAGCGGCTCACCATACATACTTTCCCAGCTATAACACTGTGGAAAGGCACTTACCCAGCCCTGCTCTATGGCAGGCTTTTCCTCCAGCTGCTCCCACCAGTCGTCCCAATGGCCGGCGCCGTCCGTTGTCAATCCGCCTATCCGCCGCAGCAGTTCCTGAAACGCCTCCTCCTCAAAATTACATCGGCCAGACTCCCGGCTCAGATACTCATCCAGCGTACCCATCAGGCAGAAATCCAGCACCTTTTCCTTGGTGAGCCCCTCCTGGGTCACGGCGTCCGGATGCTGCGCAAGCCAGTCCAGAAATTCCTCCACCGTCCACCCCGGCTCCGCCCCCAGTTCCGATTCCTTTCCCATCAAGGTACCGATGCAAAAATCCGGCGGAATACAGTAGAGGGCATCCCCTCTGGCATTGTATTCCACCACCTGCTCCAGATAGTCCTCCCGGCTGATCCGCTCCGACCGGGCAATATATGGTGTCAGGTCCTCCAGATACCCCTTCTCAAGATAGCGCTCCATTTCCTGATAGGTGGAAAAAGAAATCAAGTCAGCGCTTTCCGAGGCCAGCAGCCGGGTATTGACACACATATATATGTCTTCATAGAGATCATACTGCGTAGTATTGTCTGTGTGTGTCATTCTTTCCAGGGACACCTGTTCCACTACCACCCTGTAGTCCCTGTTCTGCCGGTTAAATGCCACTGCTGTCTGTTCCGCGTCAGTCACATCGGCGCCGACTATAAGCCAGGTAATGATTTGTCTGCCATCCTCCGCAGGCTGACCCTCCGTTGCTTCTTTAAGCCTGGTAACCCATACCGGACTGCCATACTGAAGCAATTCCCAACTGACCAGTACAATCTCCCCGGAAGAGGTCGTCAACATAGTACGCAGCTGCTCTCCTGCAAGGTCATACACAGCCAGATCCAGCAGCTTCCCCGCCTCCTGCTTTTGAGGGACATAGGCATAAATCTCATTGCCATTTTGAAACAACAGACTTCCCTCCCGGCCTGCCCCAAGACATCCGCTGCCGGATATGCGCAGTTCGCCCTCCAGCCTGCATCCCTGGTATTGCAGCCGGGCAAGCATGGGCCGCTCCGCCTGCCCGTCCCTGTAGGACACATAGACACTGCCTCCGGAAACGGCACATATATCAATATAAGCTTCACCCGGACAGGAAATGCTGCCCTGCAGGACGCCGTCCTTATCAAACAGAAACACTTGCTCATCGCACATTATATAGAAATGCCCGCTGCCGTCCTGAACCAGACGCCAGGCTGTCTGTCCCTGTGCTTCATAGGTCTGCTGCCACAGCCGGCGTCCGTCCAATGTATAAGCAGCCAAGGACGAGGCCCCTGTCCCGTCCTTGCCCGCCAATGCCAGGATACTCTCTCCATCCGCCCCGCTTACTGCCGCAATAGCCTCAATGCAGCCGTCTTCCATCCGCAATATCCGCTGCGGCCGCGCCTGTCCTGACAGAGCGACTCCGCAGATATCCCAGCCCTCTGACCTGTCCACATAATACAGCATGTCCTCCGTCAGCACAAAAGAATTGGAGAGCGGCTGGTAATCCGGCGTAATCCCTGCATCCCAGGTCTCTGCCATGTATGTTCTCGCCTCATTGCCAGTTTCCCCAGGCAGGACTCCCGCATCCGCTTGATGGGAGTTTTGGGGGGACGGATTTCTCACGCAGCCTGTCAACAAGATCATGAAACCTAAAATGTACACAATTGCCTTTTTCATGCCGCTTTCTCCATTTTATCCTTTATTTACAGTTACTATAATTTCGGTTAATCACTACAAACACTATCTTTTAACTATATGACATTTATTTTATCATATCAAATAGAAAACACCATATTATCTATTTTGCTATTGTCTTTATGATCATATAGTACATTGTATACATCAAATTTTCAACACAAAAAACAGTGTACATTCCGGCGAATACTTCATAAAACGTATCCTCACACTCACCCCATGGTCCGCTTCAGCGGGCACTCACATCAAGATATAAAAATCCATCATCCTGGCGGAGGTACTGGCTGTGCTGGTGACTACCCTGTTCCTCCTTGGAAAGCGGAAAAAATACCACTATTAGGGCGCAGACTCTCTTCTGCCCAGCTGCCAGAAAGCCACGGCGCTGGCAGCCGCCACGTTCAGGGAATCCACGCCGTGGGCCATGGGAATCCGCACGGTATAGTCGCAATCCGCAATAGTGTTTGCCGCCAGGCCATCCCCTTCGGTGCCCAGCACCACAGCCAGTCGCTCCTGAAGCTGCAGGCGGGGATCATCCAGGGAGATGGCGTCCTCCCGGAGGGCCATGGCGACAGTCTTGAAGCCCAAACTATGCAGAAACCGGACTGTTTGGCTCCCCTGGGTTTTCACAGCCTGTATATCCTGCCTTTCCCGGCAGTTCCCTTCCTGTGTATTACGACTTCTCCAGCCAGTCTCTGTCTGTGAACGCCGACTGTCCACATTCCAGACAGCCTGCCCCTCATTGCTTTCACCTGGGCCAACCCTGTTTGGAACATCTCCGCATCCTCCGGGTAGATTCAGAAATGTCCACGGAATCTGGAACACGGTTCCCATACCCACCCGGACGGCCCGGCGGTAAAGGGGATCGCTGCTCCCCGGCGTGAGCAGGATTCCATCCATGCCCAGCGCCGCCGCGCTGCGAAAGATCGCCCCCACATTGGTGGGATTCATAACATTTTCCAGCACTACGATGCGGCGGGCATCTTGGCATACCTGCGCCGCATCCGGAAGGGGCCTGCGGTGCATGGCACAGAGCATCCCCCTGGTCAGCGCATAGCCGGTGATCCGCTCCAGCACTTCCCGCTCCGCCGTGTAGACCGGAATATCGCCGCACCGGGCAATCAATTCCCCGCCCTGCCCCTCCGCCAGTTTATGTTCCACCAGCATGGACAGGGGGCTGTACCCGGCATCCAGCGCCCGATGGATGATCATGGGGCTCTCCGCAATAAACAAGCCTCCGGCAGGCTCATAATAATGGAGCAGCTGCCCCTCCGAAAGCCGGGCATAGATATCCAGCTGCGGCTCATGAACATCCTTGATTTCTATCAATTGCATCTTGTTGCCCTCAAACTGTCCTCTACGTGCATATCGCAGGCTGAGCCTGCGATACTGCGTCAATCGGTATTTGGATGTTTCACATACAAATTTGTCTCTTTGCCCTACTGGCAGAGTTTCGCCACCACCTGGTTGATGACACTGCCATCCGCCTTGTCCTTCAGTTCCGGCATCACCGTTTTCATAACCAGCCCTTTATTTTTCTGGGCAATCAGGTCAGCGTATTTTTCTGTCAAAAATGTCTCCACCTCCTGGGCGGACATCATTTTCGGCGCATACTCCTGGAAAATATCATATCTGGCCTGATACTCCTGACGCAAATCCTCCCGGGACGCAGGGCAGGCATCCAGCTGCTCCTTCACGGTCTTGATCTCCTTCAAAATCACCCTGTCCACGATCTCCTCCGTAATATTATCCCTGGTGCCCTTGTCAATGGCCACCTTCTTAGCCGCGGATACCAATGTGGAAATGGCATCCTTACGCACCTTGTTCCGATCTTTCATAGCGGCAATCATATCCTTCTGTAACTGTTCAAACTGCATACCTCTATCCTCACTTTCCGCATTTTCCATGCTGTTTGCTTGCCTGTATGGCTTAGAGCCTGCTCAAGCTCATTCATAATATTATCATAAATTCCGAGAAAAGGCTATCTACTGTCAGGCTAAATTTTTATCCTCTGAAATGATATTTTAAATTCCACTCTCATATTGCACAGTAGAAAATCATCAGACAAACTTCCTCCGGCGTCTTGCTGGTAATGCGCTCTGCCCCAAAGCCGTCTGCATGGGTAATCTTCAAGGATGTGTACTCTGCCAACATTTCATTAGAAATGTTCGCTTTAAGTAGAGACAAGAAAATGCCGCAGTATAGCGGCGAGCCATGCTTTAAGACAAGAAAAGCGATATGCAATCCCCGCAGAGGAGTGCACATCGTCTTTTCTTGTGAGAATGTCCTATAAATTCGCTTGTAATTAACAGATTACACGCAGGTCTTTAGGCGTTCTTGTATGGATAGCTCCATGCTCCCTCCTTGTCCGCGCAATAAACTGCTATATATTAAACTTTTCTTATTGGAAAATATAGATA
Source organism: uncultured Acetatifactor sp. (assembly GCA_910585015.1). Lineage (GTDB taxonomy): Bacteria > Bacillota > Clostridia > Lachnospirales > Lachnospiraceae > Acetatifactor. Next base: position 36,240 of record CAJUCT010000030.1, on the reverse strand, counting down.
GCCCTTTCCTGTTGCCGGTTTCAAGGAGGAAGAAATTAAATGAAAATGTAATAGAAATATGAGCGGGATTGTGCTATTCTATTTAAAATGCAAATCGGTAATTGATGGAGGAAAAATATGAGTGATAATTTAGTTCCATTTTGGGAAAAATCGTATCGGGAATATGATGCGATTACATTTTCCAATAAGCCCAATTCAACCATTACTGAATTTGAGCATTTAATTGGCAATCCGTCAAAGGTATATCAATTTGAACAGCGTTATGATATGATTACCTGTTTTGGAACATTACATTTTGTGACTAAGAATGATTGGAAAAGATTTATAAATAACGCGAAGAAATATACAAATATAGGTGGTATTCATATAATTCAAATATTTACGGACACTGTACCGGCGTCTGAGGATATTGCACCATTTGCAATTGGTCTGGCAAAAGATGAAGAACTCAAAGAGTTGTATGCTGATTGGGAAATATTGCAGTTTAAATCCTATGTATTTGAAGATGAACATCCAAATGTGCCGAAACATTTGCATGCGTCGAACAAAATTGTTGCAAGGAAAGTAAGATAAATGAAACAGATAAATTACCGAAGGTTTACCCGGCTGCTGCCGGGGATGATTGTTTTCCTTCTATGGGCCAGTCGGGAACAGATTCTTATCTGTGACGCTGCCGCTTATGAACTACATATTACCTGTCCTCCGGAGAATTTCCTGGAACTGCGCACCCTCCCCTTCTATCCCCCCTACCATGGCATCTATGCTCACAGGCGGCACTTCCTCTGTGCGGGAGATCCCGCCACGGCGGAGGATATGCAGATGTATATGACGGACAAGCTTCCCCCTGTAGAAACCATCGGAGAGGTGCGGGAGCGATATGTGGACCGCTGCGAGGAGATGCTCTCCCTGCTGCCGGAGAGTCTGCGCTATCTGTTTGTGGACTACGGATGGCACTTCTATGTAACCACGGAGGATATTGCCATGACGGAATTTAACGGCGAGTATCCCTCTGTCAAGGGCCTCACGGATATGCAGAGTCTGTACATCAAAGTGGAAGACCGGGACAATGCCACTTCCACCACCATTCTCCATGAATTTGGCCATTTTCTGGACTACTGCTGCAATTTTCCCAGCGAGGGAAACCAGTTCCTGTCCATCATGGAACTGGAGACGGAACTGGCCGAGGCCATGGGAATGGACTATGGGCTGGGAAACAATGAAGAATATTTCGCGGAAAGTTTTCTCTGGTATATGACAGAACCGGAGGAAACGGAAACCTATATTCCCCTGACCTGCTCCTTTATACGCCGCTGCCTGTTTGAGACCGCCCATGAGGTGCATCAGCAGCATCCGTAATATCTGTTTCGAGAATGGCTTTACTCTTCCGAAACAGATTCCAGAACCACAAAATCCTTCAAAAAAGATTTAACCCCCAGTTCTCCGAAATCCACCGTGATCTTATCCTCAGTCTCCTCCGTCACCGTGCCCAGACCATATTTGGCATGGTACACCTGCCGGGGAGAAGCCTGCTCCGCAGCGATATCCCCCTGCTCTGCCATACTTTTCCCGTGGCTTTCCACAGTTTCCGGACATCCGCATATCGCAGACTGTACCGGTATGGACGAGTTGACGGACTCTTGATTCTTCAAGATCTTTGCCTTTGTTTCTTCATGCCCAGCCTCTTCCTCACTCCCGTGCATGGTTTTCTCCGGGGAATTGACCGGTTCGGTCATAGAAGCATAATCCACCCGCTCCACCAATCTCTCAGGGATCATCTGTAAATAGCGGCTCTCCCCCGGCGCCACCTTGGGCATACCCGGCTGGGTGTAATAGGACAGTTCCAGATAATCCCGCGCCCTGGTCATACCCACAAAAAGCAGGCGTCTCTCCTCCTCTTCCTCCTCAAAGCCGGAGGCATGCAGCGGTATCAGCCCATAGTTCACCCCGATGATAAACACATAAGTAAATTCCAGCCCCTTGGACCCATGGAGAGTCATAAGCTGTACGCCCAGGAGGGCATCCGGCTCCTCCTGACAGAGCGGCGAGGTTCCGTTCTCCCGTTCATATAAGGCAATTCCGTCCTCCTCCAGATATGTCTCTCCGTCGGGCCTCTCCCGCCTGGTTACCACCTGATGACAAATCCCCTCTCTGGAAAATACATCCGCCAGGATCTCCGCCTGGCTTTGCAGTCGGTAAAAAACGGCGATCTGCTCCAGCGCCACACCCTTTCCCTGCAGAAGGCGGATCTGTTCCGCCAGATAATATGCCTCCCCCAGCGGATCGTATGCTTGTCGGATTCTTACCTGACCGCTGCTCTCCCTGCTGCCGGTGAGTTTCTCCCCATACTGTTTAAAGCGCCCGGCTGCCTCCAGAATCCGGCTGCCGCTGCGGTAATTCATGGGCAGAGTCAGTTCCCTCGCACCATAGCGGTGTACCAGCGTAAAACAGGCGTTAATGCTGCTGCCCCGCCAGCCGTAGATGATCTGGTTGGGATCTCCCACGGCAAACAATCTGGTATCCCGCCCCCGCAGAGCATCCAGAAAAGCCAGCTGCTGCTCGTCACTGTCCTGCACCTCGTCGATGACAATCCAGGCAGGGGCAATGGGATACTTTCGAAGAAGCGTTTCCCCATGTACCAGCAGTTCCCGAAAAGTCATGGTGTTGCGCAGCTTCTTCTCCTGCTCCAGCGCCTCGGCCAGCTCCCATATGTCATCCAGAAGCTTGTCAAGGCGCTTTCCCTCCACGGTGCCTCTGCCCTGGCGGCCCAACCGGGCGGCGGCCTCCAGGCGCTTGGGGAGCCTTGCGGGATACTTAATCTTATACCCCTCCCGCCGGATAAGTTCCTGGGCGATCTCCAGTTCCTGCTCCGGCAGCAGCACTGTGAAATCCCGGGTATAGCCCAGTTCCTCCACCGGCAGCGTCTGCTTTAGCAGCCGGTATGCCACACTGTGAAAGGTGCCGAAGCCTGTCAGCTGCTCCGGCGGCAGACTGCCCTCCCGTGCCTCAAGACGCCTGCGGATCTCCTCTGCCGCCTTGTGGGTAAAGGTCAGCACAATCATCCAGCTGTAGCTTACCTTTTTCACATAATACAGATATAACAGCTTGGCGATAAGCACTGTGGTCTTACCGCTCCCCACATTGGCATTGACCACACAGGTACTGCTGCAATCCAGCACCGCCTCTTTCTGCTTCTGGTTCAGTTGTCCCAATATCTCCGCTTCCATCTGCTCCGATTCCCCCGTTTTGATTCTCCCACAAGCTCTGCCTGCGGAGCATATCTATCTTCTGCTTTCTAAAATCCATCCGCACTTTTCTATGTCGGGCCGCCCCCGGAAACCCGCCTCACGCTGTCCAGCCTCTTTCGCAGCTTCTCCCGAATCGTCTCGTCCTCTTCCGAGTCATTTCCCGCAGGGCCGGAAAACTGTAATTTATCCAGTCCCCAGAGAATTTTTGACTTGTTCAGTCGATAATCTCCGATACAGGCGACACAGCCGTTCTCACAACTGCACCCGGCCACCAATTCCCTGGCGCGGCTGACAATCTCCGGCATTCGCTCATATGCCTTCTCCGCGTAGCCCAGACCGCCTGTGAACTTATCATAGATATAGACCAGTACCCGGTCCTCCCCGTCCGTCTGCTCCCCTGTGGCATTGCCGGAGGTAATCACGCCGATATCCTCCTTCTCCGTCATGGTCAGCATCCTGGCGGCATTCTCCAGCGCATAACAGATTCCCTCAAAGTGATTGTTCAGCACCTGTTTTCCACTGGCACTCTCCTGCAACATACTGCGGTACTCCCGGACCACCTCCACTGGCAGTTCTATCCAGGCCCCCTCCGTATCATACTGTTTCGCCAGAGGCTGGGGAAGCTGCTCATAGCCCAGGTTTTGATGATTGTGGAACTCCAGCTTCTTGTACATGTTGATCAGATCTTCCACATGGATTTCTCCCAGGCTGACCCGGATTTCTCCTACCTGGCTCTGGTCCTGCCTCTCTGCACCCCTCCGCACGTTCTCCGGACATATGTCTGACCGCTCCACGCCTCCCTGTTCGGCCGCCTGCCTATAGCCGCAGGTCCGCCTGGTCAGCAGCTGCCGGATCTCCGTGCTGCCCCCCGGCACCGTATAATAATTCCCCGCAAAGGGCAGGGCATAGCTGGTGCGGCTCTCCAGATCCATGCGCGTCACCTGGTACTGCACTCCTCCATGCATATACACCGCTCCCATATGGATCTCCCTGAAAGCCTGCAGTTCGTCCATCTCCGTGATATGCTCCCGGGTCTCCTGGTTGATCAGCTTGTAGCGCCCATTGTCAATATTGCGCAGGCTGTAGTCCCCCTCCGGAAAACTTTGCCCGCACCAGACATAGCGCCCACCCTGGCGGGTCACTTCCCCCGCCTCCAGCAGTACGGGAATAGCCTCCCCCAGGTCCGGAAACAATTCCATATCCTGCTGCCCCAGAGGAATCTCCGCCGCTGCCGCCCGGATATGGGCCAGCTGGATCAGCAGATTGTCCGGGTCTATGACAGCGCTCTCGCTGCTGCCGTCAAAAAGCCAGCCCGGATTCACCGCTATGTATTGATCAAAAGGCATCTCCCGCAGAATCATATAGTTGGTACAGCTGCGGCCGCTTCTGCCCGCCCTGCCGGTCTGCTGCCAGAAGGAAGCCTTGGTGTCGGGATATCCCACCAGCACCGTGGCATCCAACTGCCCGATATCAATTCCCAGTTCCAGAGCATTGGTGGCCACCACCCCCAGCAACTCTCCCCGACTCATCCTGGCCTCAATCTCCCTGCGCTCCCTGGGAGTATACCCGCCCCGGTAGCCGGCGATGCGGTTAACCATCAGCTCCTCCGGACGCAGTGTCCGCCCCCCTGTCATGTCCATTCCGTCCAGAAAATCCCTGGTCTCCTTCAGCACAATCTCCACATTCCTTCTGGAACTGGCAAAAGCGATAAAGCTGATTCCCTGCTCCATCAGCTCCGGCAGCAGATTGGCCGCAACCGCAGCAGCGGAAACCTGCCCGGTCTCTTCGCCGTATTTGTCCCTGATCTTGGGTGGCTGGAGAAAAACATACCGCCGCTCCGCCCTGGGAGCCCCGTCTCTTTTCACCTGTACAAACTGCCTGCCACAGATGCCCCGGGCCAGTTCCAGCGGGTTGGCAATGGTGGCCGAACTACACAGAAAGCGTGGGGTGCTGTGATAATACCTGCACACCCGGTCAAGCCGCCGCAGCACATTGGCCAGGTGAGAACCGAATGCCCCTCTGTAGGTATGCAGTTCGTCGATAACCACATACTGCAGATTGGCAAATAACAGATCGAATCCATATTTGCTGTGATTGGGCAGAAAAGAACTGTTGATCATCTCCGGGTTGGTCAGGATGATGTTGGCGCTGCGCCGAATACGGCTGCGCTCGGCAGAGGTAGTGTCCCCGTCGTAGACCCCCGCCGAGATCCTGCCCTCACCAAAATATTCCAGCACTGGCCGCAGAGCTTTATACTGGTCGCTGGCCAGGGCCTTGGTGGGATAGATAAATATGGCTCTGGCCCGGGGACTACGCAGAATCTCCTGCAGCACAGGCAGCAGAAACCCCAGCGTCTTACCGCTGGCCGTAGCGGTGGTGATCACCACATTCTCCCCCTGCTGTGCCAATTCAAACATTTCCGCCTGGTGGCTGTATAACCGCCGGATTCCTCTCTGCCGCAGATATCCGGCAAGCTCCGGCAGCAATTCCACGGGATATTCCGCATATTCGGCTCCCTTGGCCGGAACCGTGCGGCCATATACAATCATCTTATCTATATCCATAATCTCCCTCTCACAGTTCTCCGTTGTCCGACTCGCCCTCGGTTTCAGGCCAGCCCCGGGTATCTCCTATTTCACGGGGCTTTCATTACTCCGTTATTCCTGACAGGATATCCGCAATACCAATAAGTCTGCCACCAAAATATTTACTACCGCTTCTTTGCTTCATGGACGGATACCCACATATAAATCATGCTATATAAGGGTACCTTTATATGTAAAAGGTACCCTTAAGGGAATTGGCAAACCCATATATCATTGTGAATAGAAAAATGTTTAACACTTCTCCAGCGCCTGGGCGATATCGGCGATCAAATCCTCCTTATCCTCCAGGCCGCAGCTCATGCGCACCAACTCCGCCGGCACACCGGCCTCCCTCAACTGTTCGTCCGTCATCTGGCGGTGAGTGCTGGACGCCGGGTTCAGGCAGCAGGTCCGGGCATCCGCCACATGGGTCTCTATCGCCGCCATCTTCAAATTCTTCATGAAAGTGCTGGCGGCCTCTCTGCCCCCCTTTAAGCCGAAAGATACCACGCCGCAGCTGCCCTTTGGCAGGTATTTCTGCGCCAGTTCATAGTATTTGTCCCCGGGCAGGCCGCAGTAGTTCACATAGGCCACCTTGGGATGAGAGGCCAGAAACTCTGCCACAGCCTGGCCGTTCTCGCAGTGACGCTGCACCCTCACATGCAGGCTCTCCAGTCCCAGATTCAGGATAAACGCATGCTGAGGACTCTGGATGGAGCCCAGATCCCGCATCAACTGGGCCGTGCATTTGGTGATAAATGCCCCTTCCTGGCCGAACTTTTCCGCGTACGTGATGCCATGGTAACTCTCGTCGGGGGTACATAACCCCGGAAACTTGTCCCCATGGGCCATCCAGTCAAATTTCCCGCTGTCCACAATGCAGCCCCCCACTGCCGCGCCGTGACCGTCCATGTATTTGGAAGTAGAGTGGGTCACAATATCCGCCCCCCACTCAAAAGGGCGGCAGTTGATGGGAGTGGCAAAGGTATTGTCGATAACCAAGGGCACACCGTGTCCATGAGCGCACCTGGCAAACTTCTCTATATCCAAAACAGTCAGGGCCGGGTTTGCGATGGTTTCACCGAACATGACCTTGGTATTGGGCTGAAAAGCGGCGTTTAACTCCTCCTCGGAGGCATCCGGGTCCACAAAAGTAGTCTCAATGCCCATACGCTTCATGGTGACGGAGATCAGGTTAAAGGATCCGCCATAGATACTGCTGGAAGCCACGATGTGATCCCCTGCGCCGCAGATATTAAACAGAGCATAGAAGTTAGCCGCCTGGCCGCTGCTGGTCAGCATGGCCGCTGTGCCGCCCTCCATCTGGCAGATCTTTGCCGCCACATAATCGTTGGTGGGGTTCTGAAGCCGGGTGTAAAAGTAACCGCTGGCCTCCAGATCAAAAAGCTTGCCCATATCCTCGCTGGTGTCATATTTAAAGGTGGTACTCTGTACAATGGGAATCTGGCGGGGCTCCCCGTTGCCCGGTGTGTAGCCGCCCTGTACGCAGATGCTGTTCATGTTCATGGATTTGTCCTCCTCGGTGGCTGTATAATTTTATTTATCATGCGCTATTGCGCACTCTCTTTTTCAGAAGAGTTATATCCATTGTAGCACAGTTCCCGCAAAAAAACTATTATTACTTATAAAACGGCTACAAACTATTTCCACTCCTTATTCCTGTAATCAAAATGATTTTATGATATTTCCGAAATATTCTCCATGGTTTTCTGCAATCGCTTCCCATAAGGGATAAACAGCAATAATGCCAACCCTGCCGCAAGACAATCCGCGAATCTGATTCATGCCCGCGGCAGGCTCATCACCTTTGATATTGCGGAGGACGTCTCTTATACAGGCGACGAATCCCTGCTGCGGCAGCTGGTCTCCATCGCCAAGTCCATTGTGGAACTCCACCAGGGAAAGGTCCAGGCCAGGACGCTGGATCATAACCGGGTGATGTTTGAGGTGATATTACGGCAGCATACGTAAAAGATCCCCCGCGGCTTCAGTCTCCGCGGGGGATTTCATCTCATTACATTTTACGCATATCTTTTTACCGCCTGTGGCAGATATTCCTTACAGCAGACTCTTGTACAGTTCCGTGATCTCCTCCACGCTGGTGTCTCTGGGATTGCCGGGCCTGCAGGCATCGTCGTAGGCGGACTGGGCCAGGAAAGGGATGTCCTCCTCTTTCACGATCTCCTTCAGGTTGGCAGGGATGCCCACGTCCTCGGACAGTTTCTGCACGGCGTCGATAGCCGCCTGACGGTACTGCTCCTGGGTCATGGAATCCACATTCTCAACGCCCATGGCTCTGGCAATCTCACGGTACTTCTCGCCGGTTGCCTCCGCATTGTACTTCATCACGGTGGGCAGAATAATGGCGTTGGCCACGCCGTGGGGAGTGTCATACAGCGCGCCCAGGGGATGCGCCATGGAATGCACGATGCCCAGGCCCACATTGGAAAAGCCCATGGAATTATTTTACAATGCCGTGGGCCAGCAGGGCCTCCTTCCACACTTTGTAGGACGAGGATTTCAGATGCAGGCCGTCCCGGGCCTGGCTATCCTGAAGATTCCCCGCAGCATCCACAAAATAAGCATTCAGATCCAGATAAAAAATATGCTCGCCGTCGGCCAACGCCGCTAAACTGGTGTTGCGCTCCCTGATCTCGTCGTTGTTGAAATTGGGGTGCTCCGCGGTGTAGGAGGAAGTCACAGCCAGGATGGACTGAATCACAATGCCCGCGTTGGGCTGTTTCTCCTGCACATGGCTCACCAGGGAACTGTAGGATGAGAGATAACTCTTACGCTTTGACCCCATATCATTGATTCCCAGCATGATATAGACGGCGTCATATTGTCTGACATCCAGAAGGGCATCCAGCGTAACCCCGCCCATGTCCTTGTTCAGGGCTTCGCTGACCCCCATGCCGGTTATGCAAAAGTAAGTGGCATTTTTCAGATTGCCGTACATGGAGAGTCCCACAGTGAGAGAATCTCCTATAAAGAGCACATTGTCGTAATAACTTTTGTCCACCGCGCCAAAACTGCCCACGGACTGGACAATTTCCAATTCCACCGGCTCCTCCGCCAGATAATCATTGGAGGCATACCCTATGCTGCCATAATAGTCAATGCGGTACCAGCCTGTCTCGTTGCACACACCTGTGGCCTTGACTACCTGGTTCCGATAGAGGCCGCCGATCTTGCCCCCGTCTATGGATGGCTGGTCACGCACCCGCAGGGATGTCTGGGCGTAAAGAGTCATTTCCAGTTCCGTATAGGTATAGGGATCCACTGCTTCCTCAGGGGCATCACCCTCTCCCTGCCCGTCTTTTTCATCCGGCCAAACCGCCACGGGATCCCCCAGCACTGCCTCCTCGTCAGGCAGCACTTCCTCTATCCCTACTTTCTTTGGTTTATTCAGCATAATGTCATTTCCCGCATCTCCCGGTGAAGAAAAGAAAAGCCAGAAGCACAGGACCGCCATTAATACAATCGTGGCAGAAAACAACACGCAGACTGTCGCCCCCAGAATATGCCTGTTGACACGCCAGTTCTTTGCCAGCGCTTTCTTTGCCATCTCCTCCCTCCTCTCTAAACTCTATATTTTCACAGCCGTAAATGCAAAACATTTCACTTATTATACTACTTGAGTTTCTTTTTTGCAACAGGGTTTTATACAAAACGACCGCATAATGCGACAATAATAAGGCTGCGCATACAGCACAGCCTCATTTACTTCTATATTCGCACCAGTTCCCGACAGCGGTTCAGGGCTGCATACAACTCCTGGCGGCGGGGCATGGCCAGGTTGCCGGGCAGGCTCTCCCGCCCCGGGCAGAATGCGGTAAAACCGTTCTTCGCCACCTCCTCATACAGGGCCTCCACGGCCTGCTGCATGGTTTTGCGCCCGTCAAAAAGACGGCACTTCATATGTCTGATCATATAGGACAGAGCCGTAAGCTGTTCACTGTCCACAAGCTGCTCCACATAGCGCATATCCACGGTCTCTCTATTGATGGAAAATCCGTCCAGCCCCATGGTTTTCATTTTGATCCGGTCGTCCTTGGCAAAAGCCTGGTCCGCCTTGATAACCCGGTGAAAATCCGGTTTCTCCGCCGCCGGGGCATCCCCCAGCGTATAGGGGAACTGCTCCGCCTCCTTTTTGGCCAGCGTCGTGATCTCCACAGGGCGGTACTTGTTCATCTGTAAGATACAGTCCGCCTTGTGGAAATAGGATCCGCAGCTGCCCGCCACCAGCACTGTAGAGATACCATATTTTTCATAGAGTTCCCGCACCCGGTCGATAAAGGGAATGATGGGTTCCATATCCCGGCTGACCACACGCTGCATCAACTCATCCCGGATCATAAAGTTGGTGGCGCTGGTATCCTCGTCAATCAGGAATGCTTTCGCTCCCATTTCCACGGCCTCCACCGTGGCCGCCGCCTGGGAGGTGCTGCCGCTGGCATCCTCCGTATAAAAATGGCTGGTATCCTTGCCCCCCGGCAGGTTTCGGATAAACATGGAAATATCCGCCTGCTGGATGCTCCTTCCGTCCTCCGCCCGCAGTTTCATGGCGCTGTCATCCGTCAGCACATACTCCCTGCCGTCCCCGGCAATATGGTCATAGACGCCCTTTTCCAGGGCCTCCAGCAGAGTGGACTTGCCGTGGTAACCACCGCCCACAATCAGCGTCACCCCCTTGCGGATGCCCATACCCCGGAGCGTCCCCTTATGGGGCAGCTGCAAAGTTACAGCCATCTCCTGGGGACTGGCAAAGGCCACCGCATCCTTCATGGGCTGGGAGGACACGCCGGACTTGCGGGGCAGGATGGCCCCGTCCGCCACAAAGGCCACCAGTTCCCGCTCTTTTAACTGCTGCCGGATGTAGAGTTGGTCGTCCGCCAGGTGCAGCACCTTCTCCAGGCCCTCTTTAGGACAGGATGCCGCCAACAGTGTCTGCTTTACACACACCGGCAGAAAGTCAAACAGGATCTTGACCAACTCCCCTGCGTTGATAGTGCGTCCGTTGGCCGGGAAACCGATCTCCATACGGATCGTAATCTGGCCGTCCGCCGGATTTACCGTGCAGGCACTGCGTTCCAATATCTCCTGCCCCGGCTGGCTGATCCCCATGAGGCCGCTCTTGCCGGAGCCTTTTGCCTTAAAAGAATACTCCTTGATTTTTGCCGCCACCCGCCGGAGCAGATAGTCCTGAAAAGCGATGCGCCTGTGCTTTTCCCCATAACAGCCCTTGTCAAAGCCAGCCACCCGGCCCGGCACAATGAGACTCACCTTGGAGGGAGCCGCAAAGGGATCCCCTTGCACATGGTCGATGGACAGCACATACTGCTGGAACTGGTACTGTCCCCGGGTGTCCTTGTAGGCCGGGTAACTCTTGTGATCGATCTGTCTAAGTAATGTCTGTAGTTCTGCTGCTGATTTCATTGTTTTCCTCTCTCCTGCCCATAGGCTATTCTATAATTATCTCGTCAGTCACTGTATTCCTTGTTCCAATGCTCCTTAATCACTCTACCAATCAATAATTTCAAAAAACTCGTTTATATTTGATCCTCTCTCGTTCCCATGCTCCCATACTAACTCTGTGCCAGTGATTTTAATTTCAAAATTTGATTTATTTACCCGGTAACGATTTATTACAATTTTTTTCCGCAATCTGGAAAGCATCAAATGACAGGAATTATCCCCTGCGTTAAGATAATCATAAACGTCTCTCATAGCCTTAAATTTCTCTATCTTGCCAAAGCCAAGATCCCGCTCAATATATTTTTCCGCATCCTGTTCCCGATAATCCGCAATATGTAAACAGGCAATATACTCAAAATCCGGATTATCCAATATCAGGAAATGAGGGATCCTTCCGCTGTCATTTTGTAATTCGCAATACCTTAGGAGTTCCATTAATTTAGGCAACTCCCCTGAATGCTTTTTAACCCTGTCAAAATCAATAATAATGAACTTAGCAAGACAATTATTGCTCGCCTCTTTTCTGATCGCATCTAAGAAATTCGTATAACCGCCGCCCTGCATATTGATCGGCTTAAGCGCCAATTCTACCCCCTGCTTAAGCCTCATTGCATCTATATAATTATACTCTGTATCTCCTTCACAAAAAATGACAAACTTTTTCCGTAACGCTCTCCTTGGTCTACTCAAAAGCGGTTCCTCCCAAAATCCCTTTCATATAAAATTCATATACCTTGGCCGTCTCATATCTTACTTCGGGGAAATCGGCAAGTGAATACAGTTCGGAATCCAAACTGTCCCTGTTTTTTGTCACAAAATAAATCTGTTCTTTCATGTTATTTTTGAGATCAAGGTGCAATACATTGTGACTGGAAAAAACAAATTGGCCTCTGTGGTCTTTCCCGTTAATAAACGCAATCATCCGCTCTGCCAGAATGGGATTAATGACCCGATCCATCTCGTCCGCAAAGATCACTTTATCTTCATATACCACGCGGAAAAGCTGAACGGCCCAGGCAAAAAACTCCCTGACGCCCCCTGAATCGCTTTTAAGCTCTCTGGGAAAAATCTTTCCGTCTTTCGTTTTGCGAATGATCCTGCTGTTTCTAAACGGCTTTTCCTCATCTATCTCAATGTCGCAGATACTGTAATCCACCATCCGCAGAATATCTAAAAAACGTGGATCCTGAATGATCCTTACGTCCTCCTCCACATTCTGCCATTCTCTGTACAGGGAGTAATCATTGCTCTGGCTCTCCACGATCAGCCTGTCGTTCATCCAGCCAACAAATTCAAGCGCGTGCTCGTCCCCTAAAATGGCCAATTTCGTGATAAAAAGGCCCACGTTCTCCCTGGTATGAGTTGGCTGCGCAAACAACTCCTCTATCTCTCGCTTTGAATTTTTTACACAGATATTGTAGTTGACACTGACCGTTATGCGCCTCTCAGCATTCTTGATATCCATGCTCCCTCGCTCAAGAAACAAAACGGCTTTTTCCCGGCTGTTTTTCTCATTTCTATATGAAAATTCCTCGCTGACAATGCAGTATTCGTCAATCTGTAAATTGTAGTGATAGACAGTCCCCGTATCACCGAGCACCTGAATATCAAATTCCTGCAATGTACCAGGCTTTTCATCTGATGGTATCTCCAGATGATTAATATTTATATAACCTTTATATGCATGTACCGTCTTATTATTTTCAAACAGGCTTTTTAAGAAGAAAAGGCCGTTAATAAAATTCGTCTTTCCTCCGGCGTTTTCTCCAATCACCACCGCTGTTTTTAATATATCGTATCCCTTTTTTGTCTCAATATAGTTATCCCGGAATCGGTTTTTCACTTTATTGGCTGGCGCCAAAAGATCAAACTCTGCCTCCTGAGCAAAAGAGCAAAAATTTTTAAATTTATAAGATATCAGCACATTTCCACCGCCTAACATTTTTATGTTTTTATTATACAATTCTCCCGCCAAAAGTCAATGTTATTCGCATTGTGATACGTTTTTCCGGTTTCACTCCTGCCACTCATACTCCAGCACCTGGCAGTTGCCGATGCCGAAGGCCGCAAATTCCTCATTGGTCATATCGTGGAAATAGGACTGCACAATCCGGGCAATCCCGTTGTGGGCTACCAGCAGATAGCTTTTCTCCCAACGCTGTGCTTTAAGCTCGTCCAACAGATTGTATATCCGCTGGGCCATCTGCATCATGGATTCGCCGCCCTCGTTGCGGTTTACAAACTGGGCCTTGGCCGCCTGGAACTTTGCCCCGTCCCGTGGGGTGGACTCCCATTTTCCGAAATTCTGCTCCTTTAAGCGTATCTCCTCCCGCAGGGGAATCCCGGTGATCTCATGGATATGACGGGCAGTCTCGGCAGCCCGAATCAGCGGTGAATACAAGATCTCATCAATCTCATAATTCCCTGCCCCAATCAGCCGTCCCAGTTCGTCCGCCTGTTCGTGTCCCAGCGCCGTCAGGGCGATATCCGTGGCGCCGCATATTTTGTTTTCCACATTCCATATTGTCTGCCCATGCCGGGCAAAATACAATTTCTTCATTTTTCCTCCGGTTCGCCTGAACCTTCTGTGTTAAAATATCGGTCCATATCCCCCGCTCCCCTCCGCGTTTGTCGATAAACCTATGATATACCATATTGCCCGAAATGACAATGTAAACTGCCTAACAGTTAAACTTTCCGAGCAACCTGACTACATAACGCCAGCCATATACGTTTAACCAGTGCAGTACGGTAAATTCTGGCGTTGTGTAGTGTCAAAGAATTTCGGCGCCGCATGCGGCAAAGGAGCGCCGGACAATCCCGGCGCCCCCGAATAATAGCTTATTCCAGCAAGCTCAATCAATATTTGTAATCTGCCCCGCTGCGATAAGGTTCACATCTTTATACGGCAGCCTTACATCATACCGCCCATACCGCCACCTGCGGGCATTGCGGGAGCGTCCTCCTTGATGTTGGCAACCACGGACTCGGTGGTGAGCAAAGTGCTGGCAACGCTGGTGGCATTCTGCAGTGCGCTTCTGGTCACCTTTGCAGGATCCAGAATGCCAGCGCTCACCATGTCCACATACTCTTCTTTCAGTACGTCAAAGCCTACACCTACTGCGGATTCCTCCACCTTATTGATGATCACACTGCCCTCTAAGCCGGCGTTGGCCGCAATGTGATACAGAGGAGCCTCCAGAGCCTTCAGCACAATCTGGGCGCCGGTCTTCTCATCGCCCTCCATGGTCTCTGCCAGCTTGGCAACTTCCTTGGCCGCATGGATATAAGCGGAACCACCGCCGCAGATAATACCTTCCTCCACGGCAGCTCTGGTTGCGGCCAGAGCGTCCTCCAGGCGCAGCTTGGCTTCCTTCATCTCGGTCTCGGTAGCGGCGCCCACGCGAATCACTGCCACACCGCCGGCCAGCTTAGCCAATCTCTCCTGCAGCTTCTCCTTATCAAAGTCAGAGGTGGTCTCCTCAATCTGCATCTTAATCTGGGAAATACGGCTCTGGATGGCATCCTTGTCGCCCTCGCCGTCAACGATCACCGTGTTCTCCTTCTGCACCTTCACGGACTTCGCACGACCCAGCATGGACATATCGGTGTCCTTAAGCTCATAGCCCAACTCGGAACTGATCACGGTGCCGCCGGTCAGGATGGCGATATCCTCCAGCATGGCTTTTCTTCTGTCACCGTAGCCGGGAGCCTTCACAGCCACCACATTGAAGGTGCCTCGCAGCTTGTTGACGATCAGGGTGGTCAGGGCCTCGCCCTCCACATCCTCCGCGATGATCAGCATCTTGGCGCCGCACTGTACCACCTGCTCCAGCAGAGGCAGAATCTCCTGGATATTGGAAATCTTCTTGTCGGTGATCAGGATGTAGGGATTATCCAGAGTCGCCTCCATCTTATCCATATCCGTGGCCATATACGCGGAGATATACCCTCTGTCAAACTGCATACCCTCTACCAGATCCAACTCGGTCTGCATGGTTTTGGACTCCTCGATGGTGATTACGCCGTCCCCGCTGACCTTCTCCATGGCATCCGCCACCAGCTGGCCAACTTCCTCGTCGCCTGCGGAGATAGCAGCCACTCTGGCGATATGCTCCTTACCGTTCACCTTCTGGCTCATGCCCGCAATGGCCTCCACTGCGCAGTCAGTCGCTTTCTTCATACCCTTTCTCAGAATGATGGGGTTAGCGCCTGCCGCCAGGTTCTTGATGCCTGCGTTTACCATGGCCTGTGCCAGAACAGTGGCAGTGGTGGTGCCGTCACCGGCCACATCGTTGGTCTTGGTTGCCACTTCCTTTACCAGCTGTGCGCCCATGTTTTCAAAGGCATCCTCCAACTCGATCTCCTTGGCGATGGTCACGCCGTCGTTGGTGATCAGGGGAGCGCCGAAGGACTTATCCAGCACCACATTCCTTCCTTTGGGTCCTAAAGTTACTCTAACGGTATCAGCCAGCTGGTTCACGCCGGACTCCAGGGCTGCGCGCGCCTCTGCGCCATACTTAATTTCCTTTGCCATAATGATTACGCCTCCATTTTCTAAAAATAATTAACTATTGGATAACAGCCAGAATGTCATTCTGCTTCACGATGATGTACTCGTCCTCTTCCAGCTTCACTTCCGTGCCTGCGTACTTGGAGAAGATGACCTGATCGCCGACCTTGACCTCCATCTTTACTTCCTTACCGTCCACCACGCCGCCGGGGCCAACCGCGATCACCTCAGCCTGTTGGGGCTTCTCCTTGTTCTGTCCGGGCAGCACGATGCCGGACTTGGTGGTTTCCTCCGCCACCAGCTGCTTCAATACGACTCTGTCGCCTAAGGGTACTAACTTCATATTGTCTGCCTCCTTAACTGATTCTTTGTATTGTTAGCACTCTTTTATGTCGAGTGCTAATCTCTGGAACATATATTAGTTTCATATGCGGCGGTTTGCAACTGCATTAAAACGGATTTAGATTATCTATCCATGGACTTACCTCGCATTTTCTCCCTTTTTCTAATATTTACTCATTTTTGACGGTTTGAAGGGATTTTATACTTATTTTAGAATTATAAACTTTCCTTATTATTTATTCAATTATTAGGCGTTTGCGAAACGCCTCTTTTCTGGAACAGGGAATGGGCAATATATACAAAATAAGGGCGACTTGCCACTGCATCGGAGCCCGTTTTTGTATATATTGACCAGTCCCGTCACTTGCGGAAATAGTTTCGCAATCGCCTATATTCAATTATTTTTCCAAACGCCGCAGCTGAGCATACACGCCGACGGCTGCCGCAATTATAAACAGATAACCGTCTCCCGCTGACCGGCATTAAACTAAAAAGGGGGAGCCGCGTCTATGTCCGGCTCCCCTGCACATTCTATCCTGTCAGCACTTGATTTCCAGATATCCCAACAGCTTGCTCATGTCGTACTCCTCCAGCACTCCCAGATTGGAGTCATAGAATTTGCCGTCAAAATGTACCAGATAGTGGCAGAAACGCCCCATCTTCTCCATCATGATACAGCACTTGGGCAATACGGTGGGACGTCCCTCTGTGTATACGATGATATCCGTGTGGTCAATGCCATAGTAGTTCAATGCAGAAATCACCCTGCCCATAGTACCCTGCCACTCCCGGCAGTCCATGACGCTGATAACCTCCGCAATGGTGACTCCCGCCAGCATGGCCACACAGGACTGGCCGCACAGACCGTCTTCCGGCTGAATGATCACATTCACGCTGTCAATTTTACGAATGGGATTCTCAAAACTGTAGGGGCTGTTCTGATCCATCTTGATCAGACTGCCAGTCACATGCAGCAGAATCTTGTGGCTCTTCCCCAAGTCCACCTTGACCGCATCCTCATCCTCGATATGAATCTGATAATTGCCCTTCTCCTGGGGGATCAACTCACAGTCGATGATGGCGTTGTCCAGCACCACGTCCGCCTGAATAACATCCCGCTGCTTGCACACCTCCCAGATGTTGAAGGGAATCTGGATCATGTAGCCCTTTTCCTTCTTCTCGATCTTTGACTCAAAAAAATACCTCATACCCTGTAACCTCCGCCAATAGTTTGTACTTCCATTCTAGCAGATTTCCGGCCACATGCAATAGCTGCACCTAAAAAAATACAGCTTGTTATTTTTCTATCAAGGAATCATGTCCTCAGACATCGTTCTTGCGGATCTGAGAGGGGGATTTCCCATAATATTTTTTAAAGAGCTTGCTGAAGTGATATGCGTCGTCATAGCCCACGGCGGCAGCCACCTCCTGGATGGACATCTCCCGCTCCTCTACCAGCAGTTCCCTGGCCCGTTCCAAGCGGATACCGATCAGATGCCGTATGGGGGTATCCCCCGTCTCGCTCTTGAAAATCTTGGAGATATAAAAAGGGCTTAAATACATATTCTCCGCAATGGTATCCAGGGATATCTTCTCGCTGTAGTGGTCCTCAAAGTAACTTACGATCTGCTCCACCACATATTTTTTGTTCACCGAGTCGAAGGAATACCCCTTCCTGGTCTGGGGCGCAGGCGACTGTTCCTTCAATATCAACAGCAGCAGCTGCATCAGATATGTCTTCAGCATATGGTATCGCCCCGGCCAGCACAGGGCGCTCTCCGCCTCCATGGAGGAGCAGATCCGAAAGATCCGCTGACGCAGTTCCCCGCCGGTGTGCAGGATATAGCCCCCGCCGGGCAGCGGCACATCTCCCGGCTCCCGGCCCGGCAGCTGCACATCGCAGAATCCTACAAAAAATTCCGTGGTGGGCACCTCCGCCTCGGGCACATAGAGGGCCTGGTGATGTACACCGGGCTTAAAAAACAGCAGATCGCCCTCGCCCACATCGTAAATCTGTCCCTCGATATGGTATTTTCCCGTGCCGGACAACACAAAGGCCAGTTCCACGATGTCATGGCAATGATATGCCTCCCCCGCCGCCGTCCGGGTTCCCTTCCATGTAAACAGAAAAGTGGGATTCATCTCCTCGATCTGTATGGAATTGTCCTCACTGACACAATATTTGCTCATCCGCGCGTCTCCGAATCCCTTCTCAAGTTCTTCTCAATACTATAGTCCCAACACAAGCCCGGCGATCTGAAAATATACCAAAAGTGACAGTGCGTCCACTATGGTGGTGATAAAAGGGCTGGCCATCACCGCCGGATCAAAGCCCAGCTTTTTGGCCGCCATGGGCAGAAGACATCCCACCAGCATAGCCATCACCACCGCCGCCACCAAAGTAAGACATACCACCAGGGCCACTGCCAGCCCCACCCGGTCGAACAGCATCAGCTTGGCAAAATTGGCCGCCGCCAGCGTACCGCCGCAGAGGACGGCCGTGCGCAGTTCCTTCCACAGGATCCTGGGCACGTCCCCATAGCCGATCTCCCCCAGGGAAAGGCCGCGGATAATGGTCACACTGGCCTGTCCGCCCGCATTGCCGCCGGTGTCCATCAGCATGGGAATAAACGCAGTCAGCGCCACATAGACGCTGAGGGCGTCCTCAAAGGAGGTAATGATGCTGCCGGTAAAGGTGGCGGACACCATCAGAAGCAGCAGCCAGGGTATCCTCTTTTTGTAGGTCTCCCACACGGAGGTGCGCATATAAGGCTTGTCACTGGGCACCAGCGCCGCCATCTTTTCCATATCCTCGGTGGCCTCTTCTTCGATGACATCCACGATATCGTCCACGGTGATAATGCCCACCAGACGATTCTCATTGTCCACCACCGGCATGGCTGTAAAGCCGTATTTCTGGAACTGATGGGCAACCTCCTCCTGGTCGGTATGGGTGTGTACGGACACCACGTTCTCATGCATGATGTCCCCGATAGTCTCATCGGGCTGACTGAGCAGCAGATAGCGCAGCGCCACCGTGCCCAGGAGCTTGCGCTGGGCATCCAGCACATAGCAGATATTGATGGTCTCGCTGTCCAGCCCCACTCTGCGGATCCGGTCGATGGCGCCCTCCACCGTCAGATTCTCCTTCAGATCCACATATTCCACGGTCATGATACTGCCCGCGGAATCTTCGGGATACCGCAGCAGATGGTTAATATCCCGGCGAGTCTCCGGGCTGGCATTTTCCAACAGGCGCTTCACTACGTTTGCAGGCATCTCCTCCAGCAGATCCACGGCGTCATCGGCCATCAGATTGTCGATGATGCTGGCCGCCTCTCGGTCCGTCAGGGAGGTGATAACCATCTGCTGCAGATCCACATCCAGATAGGAAAAAATATCCGCCGCCAGATCTTTGGGCAGGATTCTGAAAGCCTTGACCATACTCTGTTCCGGCAGTTCTTCCATACACGCGGCGATATCCGCGTCGTTCAGATCCACCAACAGCTGGCGGAGTCTGGTATACTGCTGCGTCTGCAGCAGCTCCTGTATTGTCTCAAATTCCTTTAACTGCTCCATAGCATTTCTCCTTATGATGATTTTCTATGTGGCTACAACTTCGCCCGGGAACGGGCTCGCTACTGCTTTTACTGCTCTTCATAAAAAACCACCGCCTTTCCGAGAAACACTTTTTACCTGTCTATTTTACGATTGTGTCCTTTTCTTGTCAACAAAACTTATTTCTTTTTTACACTCCCAATGGATCCTGCCGCAGGTGGCTTCCACCAGTTCTTTTTGCAGGCCCGCGGCCTGGTCCGCAGGAATCCTGAGAGTCAGCAGCACCTCCTGCCCATACTGGCTGTCCACAGGCTCCAGACCATGCTGCCCCAATATGTAGAGGACCTTTCCAACGCCGTTGTAGTCTGTCTGCAGACCGATCTCCAGCCCCTGTGTCATAACGCCCACTATGCAATTGTCCAGTCCTGCCTTCACCGCCTGGGTGTAGGCCCTGACCAACCCGCCCGTGCCCAGCAGCGTTCCGCCGAAATACCGGGTGACCACCACCGCCACATTGCGGATCCCCTCCGCCAGCAGCACTTCCAGCATGGGCCTGCCCGCCGTGCCGCTGGGCTCCCCGTCGTCGCTGCACCGGGTCAACTCCCCCCTGCCGCCGATGACGAAGGCGCTGCAATTGTGTCTGGCGTCCCAGTATTTTTTCTTTATCTCCTCAATGAAGGCCGCCGCCTCCTGCTCGGTCTCCACCCTGCGCACCGTGGCGATAAAGCGGGATTTTTTTTCCACAATCTCCCCCTGTCCGCCCTCAAGCACCACCCGGTAGTCCAAATTCTTTTCCGATGCCATAATGCTGCCCCCTATGTTTATTCAGCGTTTCACAGCCTTCTAACAGTATATCCCAAAAGCGCCTGTCAAGCCAATACTTTCTGATTAAAATGCGAAAATTTTGTGAACAATTCTTAATATCCACCTGAACCCCTTTATTTACCGGACAAAATTTGGTATAATGTGCGGAAAGGGCAGAATCAAACGTACCAGAAAACAGCTGCCGAGCCCTATCCAGCAGATGTTTTCTGGTACATTTGACGAGCAAGCGGCAAGAAACTTTCAGTGGATTCTTACGGCTCTGCCCCGTGAATCTGCGAATTTCATCCTCGCAGGTCCTCACCACAATTGAAAGGAAGTCTCTATATGAATTATAGCAGAAAAGGCGTCCGGGCCAAGAAAAAAGCCCTGAATGCCAAATCACAAAAAATCGGAAGAAAGGCCGCCCTGCTGGTGCTGGAACTCTTTCTGATCTCTGTTATGGGGATAGGGGTCATCGGAGCCTCCGCCGGTATCGGCATGTTTAAGGGCATACTTGCCTCCACTCCCCAGATTACCCCCAGTCAGGTAGCCCCCGTGGGCGCCGCCACCTTCGTGTATGACTGCGAGGGCAACAAGCTGGACGAGCTCATAGCCGTCAACTCCAACCGTATCATTGTGACCCAGGACAAGATCCCGGAGAACCTGGCACATGCTTTTGTGGCTCTTGAGGACGAGCGCTTCTACCAGCACAACGGCATAGACTACAAGAGCCTGGTACGTGCCGGTTACCAGTTCGTGAAAACCATGGGAGATGAGACCCAGGGCGCCAGCACCATCACCCAGCAGCTGCTGAAGAACACTATTTTCACCAGCTGGACCTCCGAAGGCGACAACATGATCAAAAAAATAAAGCGCAAATTCCAGGAGCAGTTTCTGGCCATCGAATTGACCAAGACCTTGAGTAAGGATGAAGTTCTGGTGCGCTATATGAACACCATCAATCTGGGGCAGAACACCCTGGGCGTGGAGGCCGCCGCCCAGCGGTATTTCGGCAAATCCTGCAGCGAATTGACCCTGTCCGAATGCGCGGTTATCGCCGCCATCACCCAGAACCCCAGCCGCTACAACCCCATCAGCCATCCGGACCAAAACGCGAAGCGCCGGAAGACATGTCTGGAAAATATGTTGAGACTGGAATTTATCAGCAAAGAAGAATATGATGAAGCCCTGGCGGACAATGTATACGATCGGATTGAGAGCCACAATATCGACTACCTGCAAAACAGTTCCTCCAGCAGCTTTTTCGTGGACGCAGTGCAGCAACAGGTCAAAAATGATCTGTTGGCCACGGGCATGAATGAGACCCAGACTGAGTTCTTGCTGTATTCCGGCGGATTGCGGATTATGACCACCATGGATCCCAAGATCCAGGCAATAGCGGATGCCGAGGTAGCCAACCCGGACAATTATCCTCCCAATGTGAAGTGGCTGCTGGATTATGCGCTGACCATCATTCATAAGGACGGCAGCCATGACAACTACAGCAAGGAGATGATGACCAAGTACTTCAAGGAGAACGTGGATAAGAATTTCAATCTGA
Source organism: uncultured Acetatifactor sp. (assembly GCA_910585015.1). GTDB lineage: Bacteria > Bacillota > Clostridia > Lachnospirales > Lachnospiraceae > Acetatifactor. Next base: position 14,133 of record CAJUCT010000030.1, on the reverse strand, counting down.
TATTCACTTCCCAGGAAGCCGCCCTTGAAGCCATCGAGCAGTACCGCAACACGCTGTTGACGGAGGGGGATGACTATGATGAATCTTATCATTTAAGCCCTCAGCCCCAGGCGGCCCTGGCCATCATAGAGCAGGAAACCGGCTATGTCCGCGCCATAGTAGGCGGCCGCGGAACAAAGGAGGGACGGCTTACTTTCAACCGCGCTACCGATGCCAGGAGACAGCCTGGATCCACCTTCAAGGTACTGGCTTCCTATGCGCCTGCGCTTGACAGCTGCGGCATCACTCTGGCCAGCGTATATATTGATTCCGCCTTTAACTATGCGGACGGCACACCCGTGCGGAACTGGTACGGAGAGGCATACAAGGGACCTGTGACTGTGCGTTATGCCATCGAACAGTCCATGAATATCATCGCGGTAAAAACTATCACACAGATCACGCCGAAGCTGGCCTATGACTATCTGCTCAATTTCGGTTTCACCACCCTGACCACCGGTAAAGTAGTTGGGAATCAGGTACTGGGAGATATAAATCAGGCGACTGCGCTGGGCGGTCTGACCTACGGTGTCACCCCGCTGGAACTGACTGCGGCCTACGCCACCATTGCCAATGGCGGCGTCTACAACGAGCCCAAACTCTATACCAGAGTTGAGGATGCGGACGGCAATGTTATTCTGGACAACACCGGCTTTGAAGATAGCCACCGGGTACTGCAGGAATCCACCGCATTCCTGCTGACGGATGCCATGGTAGACGTGGTGACCAAAGGTACCGGTACCGCCGCCAACTTCAGCCGGGAGATGGCCATAGCCGGCAAAACCGGCACCACTTCCAGCAATGTGGATGTATGGTTTGCGGGCTTTACCCCGTATTACACCTGCGCTACCTGGGTGGGCTATGACAACAATGTACACATGAGCAGCAAAAGGGGGGAAAACAACGAGACCAATATCGCCAAGAAAATCTGGCACAACGTAATGGAACAGATTCATGCCGAACTGCCCAGCCAGGCTTTCTATGTTCCCACGGGAGTGATTCAGTACACCGTATGTAAGGATTCCGGCAAAGTCCCTAATCCCGGCGTGTGTCCTGCAGTCTCTCTGAGTTCGGAGTATTTTGCGGCGGGAACGGAACCCACCGAGGTATGCGACGTACACTACAGCGGTTTGATCTGTGAGTATGACCAGCTGCCAGCAAGCGCGGAATGTCCCTTCACTTATCCCGGCATAACCACCCGACTGCCGGCGGAAGATCCTTCCCTGGAAGCCGGTTCCACCGTACAGGTGACGCAGCCGGACGGCTCCATAGCCTATATTAACCCGAATATACAAAACACTTGCCACCACAATGCCAGCTTCTTCCTAACCCCGAATTACGAGGCCATTTTAAGCAGCGAGCGGGCCGAACTGGAATTACGGCATCTACTGTTACCACCGTCGCTGCCGGTACAGCCAGACGGAACATTGCCCAATGCTGACGGCTGATAAACCATGAGTATAGAGCAAAAAGGAAACCTTGCAAAACAGGTTTCCTTTTTTGTGTCAATTTCTTTAGAACACATAATATTTATCTAGTTACATACACTATTCATGAGGTGATTTCTATGAAACTTTTAAAACGATATACAATGATCGGAATAGTCTTTGTGCTGATTACAGGGTCACTTGCTCACTTCGTATATGACTGGTCAGGGAAAAATCATATAGTTGGTCTTTTTACGCCAATTAATGAATCTGTATGGGAACATATGAAATTGTTATTTTTCCCAATGCTCATATACTCTCTTGTAATGCTTTTGCGGTTCCGCAAAAAATACTCCTGCATTTCTTCTGCGTTATGCTTCGGAATTTTAGCCGGAACACTTCTAATTCCGTTTTTTTACTATACGTATACCTATATTCTTGGTAAAAATGTCTTTATATTGGACATCTTCACATTCATTTTAAGTGTTATTATCGCCTTCGGGCTATCATACAAACTTTCCTCTACATGCATATGGCAGGATTATCCTGCCATGTCCCGCAGAACGAAGACTTACGCATCTTTGGTATGTATTTTAGTATGCATCCTCTTTGTATGTTTTTTGGTGTTCACTTATCACCCTCCGGATGCCGCTATATTTCAGGATCCCACAATGCCTGCTGCGGCGCGAACATGTTTTTGATTACCCCGAAAATATTACAACAAAAAAACCTTGATTATCTCAAGGTTTCTCTAAGCTGCTGACGGGAATCGGACCCGTGACCTCCGCACTACCAATGCGACGCTCTACCGACTGAGCCACAGCAGCAGGTTGTGATGTTCTCTCAACCACAAAACTTATTCTATCAAAAGATACTACATTTGTCAACATAAATTGAACAAATTTTTTCTACAATTTTTAAATACCTGAAGCTAGAAATATTTGTTCTTGGTCTTGCGGAGCAGGAAGCGCACATGGTAGCCATGCTGCTCGCACAGGGTATTAATCACATCCTCCGCCTCCTGGGCCGCATTGTCGTTGACACAGAAGATACAATACCCCTTCTTCCGGCCCAGTCGGAAGATACCGCCCTTGTTCCACCGGATAAAGTAGGATATCCTGTTCTGCAGCAACTCTCTCTCTATAGCCTGCTTACAATCCAGGTCGCCCACCTCGCACAATTCTATCTCATTATTTACTTTTACCATACTATATAATGTCTGCTGCATCCATCCCATCCCCACATATCTGCAATTGCCGCCCACCGCATCTAGGACTGATCGGATTATAGCACATCAAAGAATCTTTTTCAAGTTCCTTATTCTCACTTCTCCTTCCGTCCGTAATTCTCCCGCATCTGGCTGAGAATGTAGGGTTTCAGTTCTGCCGCCGTGATCTGTCCTATATTGGGAAAACTTACGCTTGCCATAAAACATACTATCTGGGAACTCACCGCATAGCAGAGATATCCTATGGGCAGATCCGTCCGCAATTCCCCTCTCTCCATGCCTTCCCGGATCATATTACGCAGCACGGTGACCAATGTATAATCCTCCTGCCCTGCCTCCCGGATCCGCTCCTGGAGCTTCAGTCCACAGATGGAAGTATCCGTCAATAGATGGATGAAATGCAGAAAACACTCCCGCTCCGCCATTTTCTCCTCCAGCACCTCCAGCAGATATTCCATCTGGTCGAAAAAGCCGGCGCACCTGCCAAGTTCTGCCTCCACTTCCTCCTGTATGCATGCCATTGCGTGCAGGATGGCGCTGACGATAATTTCTTCACGAGTGTCAAAATAGTCGTAGGCCGTGCCCTTGCCGATACCCGCCTTACGGGTGATGTCCGACACCTTGAGGGTGCGGATGTCCACCCCCTCAAGAATCAGTTCCATCACTCCCCGGTAAAGCTGCCGCACCTTGTCCGGTATCTGTTCCTTTGGTTCAAATCCAGTTATCTTTCTCATCTCTTATTCCTCTGTCTCAGCCGCCTTCGCCTTTTTTACGCGTTTTCTGCTCTTTACAGACACACCCGGCTGTCTCTTTTCCCGGATAAAAATATCATAGATGCAGGGAACCACCACCAGAGTGAGCAATGTGCCGTACAGCAATCCCCCGATGGTGGTGACTGCCATAGGCTTCGCCATCTCCGCCCCCATATCCTTGGAGAGGACCATGGTGGACAGCGCCAGAATCGTGGTCAGCGCCGTCATCAGTACCGGCCGCAGCCTGGTGCGTCCGGCCGTCAGAATGGCCTGGCGCTTCTCCATACCCTGCTCCCGCAGCTGGTTCATATAGTCGATCAGCACGATGCCGTTATTGACGATGATACCCGCCAGCATGACAAAGCCAATCAGAGCGATGACACTGATCTCGCTGCCGCTGAAGAACAGTCCCAGCAGGCCGCCTGTAAAAGCCAGGGGAATGGTAAACATGATGATAAAGGGCAACAGCAGGGACTGGAACTGGGCAACCATGATCAGGTACATAAACACAACGGCCAGCAAGAGCATCAGCAATACCTGGCTGATGGCATCGTTGATCATCTCATTTTCACCGGAAAATACCAAACTATAGCCCTCCGGCACAGGAAAATCCGCCAACCGGGCCTCCACTCTGGCGGACACCTGTCCCACATTGTAGCCGTCGGCAATGGCCGCAGACACCTCTATATAACGGTTCTGATCCACACGACTGATGGAACTTAAGGATACCGTAGAAGAAAGCCCGGCAATCTCTGACAGAGGAATCTCCACCTCCCTGCCCTCCTCATCCGTTCCCTTGATGAGCAGATCGGCCATCATGGCCCTGGTCAACTCTGTGTCGCCCCCGTTGGACACATAGACCACATAATCCTTGTCTGCTGCCTCCAGGGTGGTGGCGTTGCTGGAATCCGCCAGTTTAGGGGCAATCTGAGCGAACACCTGAGCCACTGTCAATCCATACTGCACCGCCTTTTCCTTGTCAACGGTGATCCGCAGTTCCTCGCCGCTCTCGGCCATCCCGTCGGACACCTGGCTGGTTCCCTCCACGGACTCCACGACGGACGCCACTTCCCCGGCGATTTGCCGCAGTGTATCCAACTCCCGGCCACGCACCTGTATGGAGATGCCGCTGCCTCCCATGGCGCTCATATCCATGCTGGAAGTGTCCACTGTGATCTCCGCCCCCAGGTCCGCCGTCCGGTCCAGAATCTCCTGGGCAATCTCCTCATTACTGCGTTTTTTGTCCTCCCGGGCCACCACATAGATATCCGTACTGTTGGTGCTGCTGTTGCCGCCCCCTGTCAGCATGGCCAGAGAGGATGTACTGGCCATGGCGCCCACATCCGTGATATCCTCCAACTCCAGTATTCTCTCCACCACCGTATCTGTCAGAGCGCCTGTCTCCTCCAGAGTGGCATCCTCCGGCAGCCGTACACTGACTGTCATCTGGGTGGAGTCCATATCCGACATAAAGGCGGTGCCGTTGGTCCAGGCCAGCGCAAAGCTTATCACCAGCATGGCCAGAGCCAGCACCAGCACCAGACTCTTGCACTTCAGCGCCCATCCCAGAACCTTGACATAGCCCTCGGACATGACGACAAAGAACCGCCCTTCCTTCTGTTCTTTGGTCTTGGTCAGCAGCTTGGAAGCCATGGCGGGCACCACCGTCAGGGCTATGATCAGACTGGCCAGCAGGGAATAAGCGATGGTCAGGCCCATATCCACAAAGAGCTGCCTGGTGATGCCCTCCGTAAAGACAATGGGCGCAAATACACACACCGTAGTCATGGTGGAAGCGATAATAGAGCCTGTCACCTCCCTGCTGCCCTCTATGGCCGCCTCCAGAATAGACTTACCCTCTCCCCGCATCCGGTAGATGTTCTCGATTACCACGATGGAATTGTCCACCAGCATACCAATGCCCAGAGCCAGGCCGGACAGGGAGATGATATTCAGGGTCACGCCGCTGAAATACATGCACACGATGGCTGTCACCAGACTGACGGGAATGGAGAACGCCACCACCATGGTGGGCCGCAGATCCTTCAAAAATACCAGCAGAATGAAGATGGCCAGCAGTCCCCCCATCAAAATATTGCTCACGATGGAGTCCATCACCAGGTCAATATAGACCCCCTGATCCATCAGCGTAATCACATGCAGCTTCTCATCCGCCTTCATCATATCCGCAAAGCGCTCCAACAGCAGATCCGACACCGCGCCGGTGGAATACCCTGTCTGTTTCTGGATGGAAAGCATACAGCCGGGACTGCCGTTTACATTGGTATAAATCTCATCCAGGTTATCTGTGTAAAATACATCCGCCACATCCTCCAGAGTGATCACCGGTACGCCGTCCATATGTAAATCCATCAAAGGCAGGGCCTTAAGTTCCTCCAGTGTGGCGGGCTTATCTCCCACACGCACCAGATAGTCAATACCATCCTCCGTCACATAGCCTCCGGGCATGGAAAAATTCTGTGCAGTAAGCAGATTCTTGATCATATCCACGGTGAGGATCTCCGTCATATCCGCACTGTCATAGGCTTCCTGCCGCGCCTCCTCCAGCTGCTTCTCCCCCTCTTTAAGCTGTTCCCTGGCCGCGTCCAGCTGTTCCTCCCCGGCTTTGATCTGTTCCTGGGCCGCATCCAGCTGGGTCTGGGCCAACTCCATCTGATATTCTCCCAGATTGATCTGGGAAGTGGCATTGGCAAATTCCACCGCCGCAGTCAGTTCCCCTTTTTCCACCTCGATGAGCCCACTGTTGACCTTGGCAATGTTCTCGTCCAAAGTGGCAATGGTCTGATTCACCATTTTCTCGAAAGCCGACAACCCCATACCGTTGGTCAAAGCATTCATGGATTGCTCCAGATTGCCCCGCTGAGACAAAAGCTGCGAGTTTACACCTGCGGTGATCAGTCCCAGATTGATATAGACTGTCTGAAAGTTGTCCGGATCAGCCCAGTCCAGTTCCCGCAAATCCGCAAGCATGGAGGCCACCTGTTCGTTGGAGCCCATCTGCTTTACGATATCGCTGGCAAAAAATCTGTCCTTCAGCTGATATATCTGTTCTCTCGTCTCATCGTCAATATCCGCATCCGAACCGGATACGCTAAAGCCCCCTGTAAGCCGGTTATAATCCCTTATGTAGCTGTTGGCGCTCTCCTGTATCTTATTGATCTCGTCTATACCGCTCTGCAATCCCCTGGCGGTGGCAAGATTGGTGGTCAAAGTCATCTTGGTGGACTCCAGGCTGGTCTTGGCTGTCAACAGCTGGTTCTTGGTCTCCGCCAGCTTGGCCGCCGTCTCCTCCTGGGTTCTGTCGAGTTCGTCCTTACCTTCCTGGAGCTCCTTCTTTCCGCTGTTTATCTCTCTGAGACCATCCTTAATCTCTTTTTTCCCGTCTTCCAGTTCCTGCTGACCGTTTTCCAGTTCCTGGCGGCCCTCCGCCAGTTCTTCCTCCGCGTCCCGCATTTTATCATCTATGGCCGCATAGATCTGGCGATTAAGCGCATCCACCTTCTCCTGACGGATAATCACATTGACACTTTCCTGAAGCAGACCCACAGCGCTGGCGCTGGCAACGCCCTCCAGACTCTCCACCTCGGGCATCAGCACATTGGTGACATACTCGCTGACCTGGACATATTCCATGTCCTCCACACCCACGGCCACCATCATTACCGGCAGCATATCCGGATTCAGTTTCATGATGATGGGATTGCCCACGCCGTCGTCCCAATAGGACTTAATCTGGTCTAAATTTTCACGGATCTCCAGCGATACAGCATTCATATCCGCCGACTGGGCAAACTCCAGAATCACCATGGAGTAGTTCTCCGAGGAGACTGAACTGATGCTCTCTATGTTACTGACCGTAGCCATGGAGGACTCCACCGGCTTGGTCACCACCATCTCCACCGTCTCCGGGCTGGCCCCCACATAAGTGGTCATGACGATCACATAGGGCAGGCTGATGTTGGGCAGCAGATCCGTTGTCATGCGGGTAAAAGACACGACGCCCAGCACAATGGCCAGCACCACACCCACCAATACGGTATATGGCTTTTTCACGCTGAATTTTGATATCATGATGCATTTTCCTTTCCGTCAGAGAATACTCCTGTGTATTGCAGGCCAGGCTTATCATTTTCCCGATAGCAGGAATAACCGACCGGCCAGTCGGTCGCCTGTTTAGAATTATATGCCCCTGCCGGCAGAAAGTCAATTGGCAAGCCGGACGGATATTATTAAAAAAAAATAAAGAAGACCTTACAGCATCTTCTTTATCTTGCTCTTTAACCGCTGCAGCGCATTGTCCGTGGATTTCTCCTCCCGGCCCAGCACCCTGGCAATCTGGCTGTAACTCATTCCGGTGAGGTACAGATCCAGCACCTGTTTTTCAAAGCTGCTGAGTTCCTTGTCGATCTGCCCCTCCAGGTATTCCACCCGCTCCCTGTCGATAAACAGAGTCTCCGGATTCTGGTCCTTATCCGGGGACAATGCTTCCGCCAGTTCCATCTCTTCACTGTCCCCCTGACTGCTATTGCTGCCATAGAGAGACACGTAGGTATTGAGCGGCCAATGCTTCTGCCTGTGGGATGCCTGTACCGCCGTGTACATTTGCCGACTGATGCACAGATCCGCAAAGGTATAAAAACTGGCATCTCTGCCGCAGTCATAGTCCCGGATGGCTTTGAACAGACCAATCATCCCCTCCTGGATCAGGTCCTCGTTATCCCCGCCCAGAATGTACATGGACTTGGCCTTGCTGCGCACCAGGTTTTTGTATTTATCCATAATGTAGTCTGTGATGCGGCTGTCCCCGCCCCGCAGACGGTCTATCAGTTCCTCGTCGCTGAACTGGCTGTATTCCCGTTCCATGGCACTCCTTCCGGCTCACCCTTCGCTGCCTGCCCAACAATTCGCTGCGAAAACTCTTGTCCGCTCTCCCGACGGACTGCGCTTTAGCCCGCCCTCCTTTGGCTCGGGCTAAGCATACCGCTGCCGCACAATCTCATACGCCAGCACACCGGCAGCCACGGAGGCATTCAGAGAGTCAATATCTCCCTTCATGGGTATAGCCGCAGTCATATCGCATTTTTCCCTGACCAGACGGCCCACACCCTCTCCCTCACTGCCAATTACCAGACCGATGGGGCCTTTCAGATCCAAGTCATACATCCGGGTGCCTCCCATATCCGCACAGACAAACCAGATGCCCTTCTTCTTTAGGTCCTCGATAGTCTTGGCCAGATTGGTAACCCGGGCCACCGGCGTATAATTCAAAGCGCCCGCCGAGGTGCGCGCCACCGTGGCGGTCAGGCCCACCGCCCTGTTTTTGGGGATGACCACCCCATGGGCCCCCGCCAGATTGGCAGTTCGGATGATGGCTCCCAGATTGTGAGGGTCCTCGATATTGTCCAGCAGAATCAGAAAAGGAGACTCACCCTTGGCCTCCGCCGCCGCCAGAATATCCTCCAGCTGGGCGTATTCATAGGCTCCTGCCACCGCGATGACGCCCTGATGCCTCCCCGTCTCGGACATCTGATCCAGCCTTTCTCTGTCCACATATTTGATCAGGGTATCATGTTTTCTGGCCTCCCGCCTGATGGTCATAACGGGGCCGTCCTGACAGCCGTCCTGGATATAAATTTTGTCTATGGGCTTTCCGCTGCGGTAGGCTTCAATCACCGCGTTCCTGCCCTCTATTGTCTGTTCCTGATATCCCATAAATATACTCCTAACTTACCTCTTCCCTGCATATCACAGGCCGAGCCTGCGATACTGCGTTAATGCGTATTTGGAAGTTTCACTTCCAAACTTATACTGTACGCCAGTAAAACTTGTTGTGAATCCCGACTGCAGACCGCCGGCCAGATACCCTGGCTCATTTTCCTACTGTAAATTCCGGCGGTCCGCAGTCTAATTGTCACAAATCTTCTGTCAACACTCAAGGCAGATGGCCAACATCCGTCCACTCCGGTATGCAGAAACACCCTCTCTTATGCGGCGGTCTTCGGGAATATGCGGTTTTATAGCTTCATGCCGATCCGGGCAATACCCTCCTGCACCAGTTCCAGCAGCCGCTCTGTGCGCCCCGTCATGTACAGGTACCCCAGCAACGCCTCCATCCCGGTGGCCTTGCGGTATTCTTTCAAAGATGCGTTCTTGGCTTTGGTATTGAATTTGGCATTGTGGCCCCAGCGGTAGACATCCGCCTCCTCCTGGGTCAGCTGCTGTGCCAGAGCATCTATCATCCTGGCCTGGGCAGACGCCTTTACATACTGCGTGGTCTGTCTGTGCAGAGCATTGGCCGAGCGGTTGCCCCGCTCCACCACTACGGTGCGGATCACCAGATCGTAGATGGCATCCCCGATGTAAGCCATGGTCAGCGGCGAATACGTCCGAATATCCACTTCCCCGCACTGGAAACGACTGCGGATCTGCTCTAACAGATTCATGCTTTCTTCCATTTTACGCCCTCTCGAGTATCCTCCAACAGGATTCCCTTCTCCTGCAGTTCCGCTCTGATAGCATCTGCCCTGGCAAAATCTTTCTCCTTTTTGGCTGCCTTCCGCTCCTCGATCTTAGCAAGGATATAACTCTCCAACTCCGCGTCCACCTGCTGCTTATCATTCTTCGCCGCATAAGCCGTGGTCAGGTTCAGGGACAATACCCGGTCAAAATCCTCAGCCAGCGCGTACTTGGTGGCATCGGACATATCCTCCTTCAACATATCATACAGCACGGTGATGGCCATGGAGGAATTTAGATCGTCACAGAGCGCCTGCTCGAACCGGCCTCTGTAGGCATCATATTTTTCCTGATCCACCTCGCCTTCCCGCCGCAGCGTACCGATACGCTTTGCCAGCTTCTCATAGGTGGCAGTCATATTGTCCAGCACCTCATAAGAAAATTCCAGTGGCTTACGGTAATGGGACTGCAGGCAGAACATGCGGTACACCACCGGGTCATAACCCTTGTTCTCCAGTAGTGATACCGTCAGAAACTCCCCGCTGGACTTGCTCATCTTGCCCGTCTTACCTTTCTCAACCAAATGATGTATATGGAACCAGTAATTGCACCATTTATGCCCCAGATAGGACTCACTCTGGGCAATCTCGTTGGTGTGATGGGGAAAAAGATTATCCACGCCGCCGCAGTGTATATCCATATATTCGCCCAGATGCTTCATACTGATGCAGGAACACTCGATATGCCAGCCCGGATACCCCAGGCCCCAGGGACTTTCCCATTTCAATTCCTGATCGTCGAACTTAGACTTGGTGAACCACAGCACAAAATCACTCTTGTTCCTCTTGTTTGCATCCTCGTCCACATCGTCACGCACACCCACCAGCAACTCCTGTTCGCTGTGGTTAGAAAGCACATAATACTCCTTAAGCCTGGATGTATCGAAGTAAATATTTCCGCCCTGCTCATAGGCATACCCCTTCTCAATCAGGGTCTGAATCATATGGATAAACTCCGGGATGCAATTGGTGGCAGGTTCCACCACGTCAGGAGTCTTGATATTCAGTTTACCGCAGTCACTGAAAAAGGCATCCGTATAAAACCGGGCAATCTCCATGACAGATTTATGCTCCCGCTTTGCGCCCTTCAGCATCTTGTCCTCGCCGGTGTCCGCATCGCTGGACAGATGGCCCACGTCCGTGATATTCATAACACGCTTCACATCATATCCAAGATAGCGCAGGGTTTTCTCCAGCAGATCCTCCATGATATAACTGCGCAGATTTCCGATATGGGCAAAATGATACACGGTGGGGCCGCAGGTGTACATGGCCACTTTGCCCTCCTCGTTGGGGATAAATGTCTCCACTGTTCTGGTCAACGTATTGTAGAAATGCAATTTGTTCTCCATATAACACACCCTCTTTTTCTGTTAGAGTTCCGCATGTTCCATACTGTCCGGGAACATGCGGATTAAATTGGCCTTATTGCCCTGAAATTATATACCCTGCCCTCTAAATTCTATGGTTATGTCTTCGGGCCGCCGCTTTTCGCCCTGTTCCCGCAGCCTTTTCAGTTCCTGTTCCATGGAGAGCAGCCGGTTTGTCAATTCCGTATTGGACTTCATCAAACCGCTGATATCCTCTCGGACAGGATCCGGCAAAGCCTGGTCCAAATCCTCTCTGGGCAGCGCCTGGTTGTTGCGCTTGACCACCCGCCCTGGCACCCCCACCACAGTGGAATCCGGCGGCACCTCGGCCAGTACCACGCTCCCTGCCCCGATCTTGGAGTTGGCGCCGATGGTAAACGAGCCCAGAACCTTGGCTCCCGCGCTGATCATAACATTGTCCTCCACCGTAGGATGCCGCTTTCCATGCTCCTTGCCGTTGCCTCCCAGTGTCACCCCCTGGTAGATAGTCACATTGTCCCCTATCACGGCTGTCTCCCCGATAATCACCCCGTTGCCATGGTCAATGAAAAGTCCTTTGCCTATGCGGGCGCCGGGATGAATCTCTATTCCGGTTTTCCGTACCCCCCGCTGAGAAATATATCTTGCCAGGAAAAAGTGTTTTTTCAAATACAGCTTATGTGCAATGCGATAGTGCATCATAACTTTAAAGCTGGGATATAAAAGCACTTCCAGAGAAGAGTGTATCGCAGGATCACGCTCCTTGATGATCTGGATCTCCTCCCGGATATTCCGAATCAAACCCATCTCATTAACTCCCGTCCGCCCGCTGCGGCAGACTATCCTTTCCATACAAAAGCGGATAAACTCATCCCCTGAGACGAATTTATCCGCCTATCGCCTTTGCTTTCTACTATTCAGCATATGCAAAAAGGAAGGATTTGTCAACTGTTTTTTCAAAATCCTGCCTATGCTTTCCGGCATCCGCTGCATCCCTGGCATTTAGAAGAAGCGGCATCTTCCAGAGCCAGATTGAAGGGACTGGTCAGCAGGCAGATGGCCTGGGAAGAAATCCCCTGGCCGCTTCCGGTAAAGCCCAGGCCCTCCTCCGTAGTGGCCTTCACATTCACCTGCTCCGGAGTAATGCCCAGGACGCGGGCTATATTTTCCCGCATGGTGTCTATATAGGGACGCATTTTGGGAGCCTGGGCTATGATGGTGGCATCAATATTTTCTATAAGAAAACTCTGTTCCTCCAGCAGTTCTCCCACTTTTCCCAAAAGTTCCAACGAGGATATTCCCTTATATGCCGGGTCAGTGTCGGGAAAATGCTTTCCAATGTCCCCCAGCGCCGCCGCCCCCAGCAAAGCATCCATAATGGCATGCAGAAGCACATCCGCATCCGAATGTCCCAGCAGCCCTTTCTCACAGGGGATCTCCACCCCTCCCAGGATCAGCTTCCGATCCTCCACCAGCCGATGCACATCATACCCCATACCGATTCTCATATCGCCTTAACCTCCATCTACCCGATTCGTCAAACGACCCTCCATATAAAAACTGGAGATACCTTTAGTATCCCCAGTTTTTATTAGAATAAGAATTTACATTGCTCAATAGCCAAATTCCTGTGCAAAATACAGCGTACCATCGACCTCATATACCGCAATGCTGCAGGTAGCCAGTTCACCGTCCAGAATATTGGCGGCATGTGTGGGAGAGTTCATCCATCCTGCTACCAGGCTGCTGGCATCGGCATAGCCCTTTGCCAGATTCTCCGCCCACATCAAATCACTGTTCACAGTGTAATAATCCATACCATTGGGTCTTGTATGGGAAAAACTGCTTGCGCTCTCGGTGGCGCGAATCTGCGCACACAACTCCAGACTGGCATCCCAGGTAAAAGCCGAAAGCCCTCTGGCGGCTCTCTCCGCATTGACAAGATCAAATGTGGAAACCGCTATGGCCCTGAGTTCATCTGCTCTCAGCTGCTCTGCCTCTGTCATCTCGGCAGATCTCACGGAGCCTGCCAAGGCGATGGCCTCATCATCAATATAGGTAATTCCTTCATCCTTGGGTGGCACCTCACGGGTTGCGGCAGACATCTCCGGCGTTTCCATTCCACATGCCATTATGCTGATTCCCATTACCATTGCCAATGCAGTTGCTAACAATCTCTTTTTCATCAGCCTCACTCCTTTTAGAAATTCTATTTCTTGAAACCTTTTAAAATCCATGCTGCCAGCGCGGAGAGGGATGCCAAGAACATCATCGTCCATGCATCAGACTCGTCGCCGGTCTGGGGGCGTCTCCTTGCTCCCAGAACCATTGCGTCAGACAGTGGAATCTCATCATCCTCAATCCGAACGGTTCGTGTTCTCCGCATACCGTTAACCACAGGTGTTTCCGTGGGCAGTAGTACGGTCGGGGTCGGTGTATCGATTTCAGGCACTGTCGGATCATCCGGAATTACCGGTGGATCCGTTACCTGGGGCGGCATCGTCACCGACGGAGGCGGTGTAGGATCTGCAGGGGGCGGCGTAGGTTCCGTCGGCCCCGGTGTCTCTTCCGGATCCGATGGTGTTTCAGGCCCCGGCGTCTCTTCCGGATTCGGTGTTGTATCAGGTCCCGGTGTCTCTTCCGGATCCGGCGGTGTGTCAGGTCCCGGCGTCTCTTCCGGATTCGGTGTTGTATTCGGTCCCGGTGTCTCTTCCGGATTCGGTGTTGTATTCGGTCCCGGTGTCTCCTCCGGATTCGGTGTTGTATCAGGTCCCGGTGTCTCTTCCGGATTCGGTGTTGTAT
>CAJUCT010000029.1 GCA_910585015.1 uncultured Acetatifactor sp. | reverse complement strand
ATCGAACCTGCATTAAAGGCGTCGGAGGCCTTCGTTCTATCCATTAGACTACGGACGCAAATGTTACAAATTTATTACATCACCTTGACTATAATAACACAAAAATCTCAGTCTGTCTATATCCTTTTGATGGAAATTTTAATTTTTATGAAAACTTTAGATTTCTGAAATAAAACATCCGATTTTAAAGAACTTCAAAGACTTTCCCCGTCGCCGCATCATAGCGGTACGCGTAATCAGACAACACTTCTTCCTCCCGAAGCTGGCTTTGGTTGATGTCCGCAATCATCTCATGCAATCCGTCCCCGTTGCCTCTGCCGTCGTCCGGCAGCAGAATCACTTCATGTATGGAACTGGGCAGGATATAGAAACTCCCCTTGAGGCGTCTTGCCGCCTCTGCCAAAATTCCCGGATACAGTATGGCTGCCGCCCCCTGACAGCGCTTCTCGTTGGAGAGCACATAGAGATATTTGCCCGTCTCCTGCTGTAACAGCCGCAGATCTTCCAGGGCTCCTTCCTCCAGTACCCCTCTCAGCGCATTGTCCATACTGCAGAGTTGAGCCGGCATAAGCTGCGGCGTATTGCGCTCCGCCATCTGCATCAGTTCCCGGTGACAGGTCTTCCACATTTTCATATGGTTGTTGTGGATCAGAATCATCCCCTCGCCCAGTTCCGAGTGCTCATAACTATAGTAGAAGCAGATGGCCAGATCCAGAAAATCCACATGGGGAATATTGTCCAGCAGTTCCTTATTCTTCTCCCGGTTCACCAGACGGTACACGATCCTGTCTTTGACCTTCTCAAAATCCCGAAAAAATTCCATGTCCACCTTGCTCTTGGGCAGCCCTTTGACGTATACCTCCAGAATCCTCCTGACAATATACTCCAAATCCATGCCGTCCTCCAGCATCTCAAAAAAACTGTCCAGATATATCGTCGGTGAAACATTTTGACCTTTTCGCAGAATCGTCATACCGTGCAGCAGCACATTGTTATTTTTCCTGACCTCTTGCACGTGCACACTGGCGTCCTCTCCCGCAATCTCCTGCACCTTAATCGTTACCGCTTCCATAAATTTTTCTAGCTTCATGCATATTCTCCTATTTAAGTTCCGCATGTTCCCTACAGCGCACATTCCGGTGATTCATATCAGACCGCCTCGGCGTCCTGCTATGAATCAGTGCGCTTTCCGGGAACCTGCTGTTTTAAGTTCCGCATGTTCCCTACAGGGAACCCGCTTTTTCTTGTTTTTCGGGCAAAATGCTGCCCTGCGGCGGCACATATAGTGCGCGTCCTTTTTTACACACAAAAAGAGAATGGAAAACTCCATTCTCTTACAAGCGGTTGTCACCTGATATGCATTATACTCTGGATAAATATTCGCCGGTTCTGGTATCAATCTTGATCTTGTCCCCCCGGTCAACGAACAGGGGTACGTTCACGCTGGCGCCTGTCTCCACAACCGCAGGCTTGGTAGCGCCGGTTGCGGTGTCGCCCTTGAAGCCGGGCTCAGTATCGGTGATCTCCAGTTCTACGAACAAGGGAGGCTCCACGGAAAATACATTGCCGTTGTGGGAACATACCTTGCACATCTCATTCTCTTTCACGAACTTCAAGGCATCTCCCACCGTCTCCTTGTTCAGAGCAATCTGGTCGTAGGTCTCTGTGTCCATAAAATTGAATAAATCGCCGTCAGAGTATAAGTACTGCATATCCTTTCTGTCAATGCGGGCCTGGGGGCATTTCTCAGTGGGCCTGAAGGTCTTCTCCACTACGCCGCCGTTGATTACGTTCTTCAGCTTGGTTCTGACGAACGCCGCACCCTTGCCGGGCTTTACATGCTGGAATTCAATAATCTGGTATATATTATTATCAAGCTCAATAGTAATACCATTCCTGAAATCACCTGCAGAAATCATAATATACTTCCTCCATATTCAATCACGTTATAATTCTTTTTGATTGTATAATAAAAACTGGCATTTTTCAACTGTTTTTTTGTAAAATATCTATAAAACCTAAAAATCTTCGCAGAAAATAGACTTCCTACGATAACTCTCCGCCATAGTTTGCCACAAAGTCGATGGCTTCCAGATATCCGGCCAGACCCTTTCCATAGATTTGTTTCTGGCAGACAGGCGCTGTGACGGACACCTTGCGAAATTCCTCCCTCTGGGTAATGTCCGAGATGTGAATCTCCGCCTTGGGCGCCGTGATGCTGGCCAGGGCATCCCGAATGGCGTAGCTGTAGTGAGTGTAAGCCCCCGGATTGATGACAATGCCTTCCGTGCCGTCAAAATATGCCTGCTGTATCCTGTCGATAATCGCTCCCTCATAATTGCTCTGGAACACCGTGATATCATGGCCGTCCTGCTGGCCCTTCTGTGCAATCATGCTCTCCAGAAAAGCGTAATCCTGGGTTCCATATACGCTTTTCTCACGGATCCCCAAAAAATTGATATTGGGCCCGTTTATCACTAAAATCTTCATATTGACGCCTCCTATTTTGAGTTCCGCACCTCCCCGGATGGCACCATTTCTCGCAGAGCAATTTCCGGCTGCTTTGGCATCCGTAAATTCTCTGGGCGCCATCCGGGCAGCTGCTGTTTTGAGTTCCGCACCTCCCCGGATGGCACCATTTCTCGCAGAGCAATTTCCGGCTGCTTTGGCATCCGTAAATTCTCTGGGCGCCATCCGGGCAGCTGCTGTTTTGAGTTCCGCACCTCCCCGGACGTCTTATCTGACGCACATCGCGATGCGTTCCACCACCTGTTCCGCCGTCATCTCGTCCACGTCCAAGACCACGTCCGCCGTCTCTATGTAAGCTTGCTCGCGCTCCGCCATCAGCCTGCGGATTTTTCCCAGGGGATCCTCTCCCTGCAAAAGCGGCCTGGTAGTGTCGTCCTTCAGCCGCTCATATACGGTTTCCGGCCGGGTACGCAGATACACCACTGTCCCCAGTTTCTTCAACAGAGGGCGGTTGACGGCCCTGACCGGTGTACCGCCGCCCACCGAGTAAATTCGCTGCCCCTTTTTTTCCGCCAGCTTCTCCAAAAGTTCCGTCTCCATCTGCCGGAATGCCTCCTCGCCCTCCTGGGCAAAAATCTCGCTGATGCTTTTCCCGGCTCCGGCCTCTATCAGCCTGTCCGTATCCTCCAGGGCATACCGCAGCTGATAGGACAGTCGAATACCCATGGTGGATTTACCGCTGCCCATGAATCCAATCAGCACCACATTGCCGCCCGGCTCTTTTCCCATATGTCATATCCTCCGTTCTGTCACTGCCCCAGAGCCTGCGCCATCATCCGGCACAGTTCGTCCGCTGTGTTCTGATCGACGGAAGTCCCCGTCCAAAGTTCAAAGGCGATGATTCCCTGGTACACCAGCATCCTGGCTCCATTACAGGCGCGGCCCCCGCCGCTCTCCGTCAGTCTCATAAAGCGGGTCACTCCCGGATTGAAGATCAGATCATAACCAATCTCCACATGCCGATAAAACGCCGGATCTTCTATGGGCGCGTCCTCCTCATGGGGATGCATCCCCACGCTGGTAGCCTGGACCACCAGCCAGTCCTGCCCCGGAATCTGCCCATAGTCTTTCAGCGCATAGGCCCTGGCAAAGGATTTTCCGGCAATCTTGTTGACCTCCTGGGCCACCGCCCGGGCTTTGTCCACTGTGCGGTTCAGGATATGTACCCCTGCGGCTCTCCGATCCAGCAGCATCACCGCCACCGCCCGGGCCACGCCTCCGGCCCCCAGGATCACCACGTCCCGCCCGGCGATCTCCACGCCGTCCTGTTCCATGGCCCGATATAGTCCCGGCATGTCCGTGTTATAGCCCTTGTAGCCCCCCTGGCAGCGCACCAGGGTATTCACCGCCCCAATCCGCTCCGCCAGCGGATCGATCTCCGCCAGATGGGCAATCACATCGCTTTTATAGGGAACAGTCACATTCAGCCCCAGAAAGTCCAGCGCCAGCGCCCCCCGCACGGCCGCCTCCAGATCGCCCCGAGCTACCGGGAAAGGCAAATAGACCAGGTTTTGCCCCATGACCCGCGCCATATGGTTCTGTATCATAGGGGACAGGGTGTGGGCCACTGGGTTGCCGATGAGTCCGCAGGTCCTGGTATGTCCGTCTGGTGTATACATATTGTCCACCTCGCTTTATTTTTTGTTTCTAGGCAATTGCGAAACTCCCTTTCCGGGAACAGGGGATGGGCAATATATACAAAATAAGGGCGACTGGCCACTGCATCGGAGCCCGTTTTTGTATATATTGACCAGCCACGTCACTTGCGGAGAACGTTTCGCAATTACCTATTTTTTGTTTCTTCTGTGATAAAAATAGAGGACAATTCGCTCCAACTTCCTCTTTAACACGATCTGGATCTCCTCTTTGGGATGGATGGGCCGAGTCAGATAACTGGTGATCCCCACCCTTCTGGCCCCCCACACGTCCGTGAACAGCTGATCCCCCACAAAAAGGGTGTTGGACTGATCCGTGCCCATCTGCTCCATGGCTTTCAGATAACCCTCTTTGCCTGGTTTGCCTGCCTTATAGCGGTATAAAGACCCCACCTGCCCGGCAAAACTCTTTACCCTGGGCTCCTTATTGTTGGACAGCAGCAGGGTGGCATATCCCAATTCATGAATCCGTACAAACAGGGCCACCGCACGTTCATCCGCCGGAGCGCCATGGGGAACCAGCGTATTGTCGATATCAAAAATAATCCCCCTGTAGCCTGTCCGGTACAGACCCTGGTAATCAATGTCGTAAGCGCTCTCCGCCTCATAATCCGGGTAAAATCTCTCTAACATGAACCATTTCCCTCAAAACAGGCAGGACCTTCAAGAGGCCCTGCCCTGACTGCCTATACTCACGAGCGATGAATTTTGCCGCGATGTCCTTGGAAACTTTCGCGCGTGAGTCGAGTTACTTGGCAAATTTCAGCGACCGTCAGTATAAGTTATTCCAACACCTTTTTCAGTTCGTCCATAAAGGTATTGACATCCTTGAACTCCCTGTACACGGAGGCAAAACGCACGTAGGCCACCGCATCCAGATCCTTTAGCTTGTTCATTACCAACTCTCCGATAACCTGGCTGGAAATCTCTTTCTCCTCCCGGTTGGAGATTTCATTCTCCACCTCGTCCACCAGGCCGGTGATAGCCTGCACACTGACAGGACGCTTATGACAGGCCCGCAGCACACCACCCTCTATCTTGGAACGGTCATAGGTTTCCCGGTTATCATCCTTTTTAATGATGATGAGCGGAATCGTCTCCACCTTCTCATAGGTGGTAAATCTCTTCCCGCACTCATCACACACCCTGCGCCGTCTGATAGAATTGTTGTCCTCCGCCGGGCGGGAGTCAATCACGCGGGTATTGTCATGGCTGCAAAATGGACATTTCATTTCGTTTCTCCTTATTCTTACAATAGAAAGTCCGCCGGACGTATTTTCTATTGTACGGTATCTTATGCATTATATTATAAGATACTTAGCAGTTAATGTCAACAAGAATAATGTCCGGGCCGATCTGCCGGATATCCTTGTAGGGGATCGTCACCTCAAAATCCGGTTTGAAGATGCACAGCAGCTTGCTCCCGTCCGTGACCATGATCTTGCAGATGCAGCCGCTGCACTCATCAAATTCAAAGTTTGTCACCTTGCCCAGCCTGCGGCAATCCCGGATATTGATTACCTCCCTGTCTTTAAAATCCGAAAAAAGCATGATGTTCCACCTCATAGACCCTTTCCTTATTATATGCAATACCGGGCTTTTTGTTCCACTTTTACTTTTCCTGATTTTGCGGAATATCTGCCGCCGCCTTTGTAAATACTACCAGCATAAGCCTTTACGCAGGATAAAGCAGAGTGCTGCAAAGATATTTTTCTTCAGAAAGGCATGGTGTGTATATATATGGCTCAAGGAAAAGTGGAAATCTGCGGTGTGAACACGGCAAAGCTCCCCCTGTTGAAAGCGGCGGAAAAAGAAGCTCTCTTTGCCCGGATCGAGGACGGCGACCAGGAGGCACGGGAGAAATACATCGAGGGAAACCTGCGGCTGGTACTCAGCGTCATCAAGCGTTTCTCCTCCAGCAACGAGAATGTGGACGATCTGTTCCAGATCGGCTGTATCGGCCTGATCAAGGCCATCGACAATTTTGATTCCAGTCTGAATGTAAAATTTTCCACTTACGCGGTTCCCATGATCATCGGCGAGATCCGTCGGTATCTGCGGGACAACAACAGCATACGGGTCTCCCGCTCCCTGAAGGATACGGCCTACAAGGCCATCTACGCCAGGGATACCCTGACCCGCCAAAATCTGAAGGAGCCCACCATCGAGGAGATCGCCGCGGAGGTGGGCATCTCAAAGGAGGATATTGTCTACGCCATGGACGCCATCCAGAACCCCATGAGCCTCTATGAGCCCATCTACACCGACGGCGGAGACACGCTGTATGTAATGGACCAGATCAGCGACAAAAAAAACAAGGAAGAAAACTGGGTGGAGCATCTCTCCCTCAGTGAGGCCATGAAGCGCCTTGCCCCCCGTGAATATGAGATCATCTCCCTGCGCTTTTTCTCCGGCAAGACCCAGATGGAGGTGGCGGACATGATCGGCATCTCCCAGGCCCAGGTATCCCGGCTGGAAAAAAACGCGCTAAAGACCATGCGGGCCTATCTGTCAGCCTAAAAAGCAGGCCGTAAGGCAATGCCGTATAAAGCAGAGAAATACCCTTGCATTTACATAACTTTAAATGCAAGGGTACTATTCAATCCCACCGTCCTGTCTCCACTGATTTGAGCATCCTCTTTTTGCACACAGGACACTGAATCCTCTGAAGGGCTTTTATGGGTCTTACCTCTTTCCCGCAGTCCGGGCATACGCCGACGTACAGCGTATCACTGTCAAGCAATCGCAGCACCGGAACGCTCACAATGCCGGCGCAGTTTTTGCGTACCGCATTCCACACCCGGTATGGCGTTCCCACGCCGAATTGCAGGACTCACAAAACACTTTGACAATCTCTCCCATCTCACTCCGATCCCTTCATATAATCCCAATACTTAGGACATACCGGCAGATTTCATCGCCCGTGAGTATAAAAAGCTTAGCGGTTGTGAGTATAACGGTTATTCTTTTATTTTGTCAATATCCGTCAGATTTACACCTGCCACATTCAATATTGCTTTCAGTGTTAGATATTCATCCTTCAATTTTGCATATGTCTTTGTGGCATTCTCCTCTTTTGCCAAAAGCATATACTCCTGGATCTTCTTAAAGTCATCAAGGGCCGCTTTAGTAATTTCGAGACCGTTTGGCATAGGATCACCTCTTTCTTTGAGTGCCTGATTATATGGTAATTGTTACCTTTATTATAACAATTAGCATCCAAAGTGTAAAGTCTTTATTTCACTCTGTTTTGCCTGGGAACTGTCCTGAAATAACTTACTTCTGTATTCCCCGGCGCCCACATCGCTCCAGCTTGCTTATCCGTCGCGTCGCTCTGCCCCATACCGCTGTCCTCCTCCGGCGTTAATCAGTACTTGGATGCACAACATGTCCAAGCTTTCTATTTCCTGAATAATCCGCAAATGCCATAAAGCAGCCAGTAACAGAGAAATCCCAAAATTGTGCCCAGGATATTGGTCAGAATATCATCGATCTGAAAAAAGCCTCTTCCTGTGACAAGCTGCATACATTCGATGGCAAGACTGGTCAGCGCCCCGGTGAAAAGGTTCCTGAAAAAATTTCTCTGCCAGGCATCGGCCCAGGCCAGCACAAAGCCATAGGGAATAAACAGCAGCACATTTTCCACCACATAGGCGTTATTGCGCTTGTTGATGCCCCATGTGGAAAAAAGCTCCAGATCCAGTCCGCCCCTGGTGCCGCTCTCTCTGGAAAAATAGGTGATCACCAACAGAACCGCCACATACATCACCAGGCAGGACACCGCCGGCAGCGATACCGTGTCCTTGCCCCGCCTTTTCCTGCCCCGGTTAATACCGTGCAAAATCAAGACGGCAAACAGCCCCGCTATGATCCCGTAGGGGAGATAGCGCAGCGTCGCCAACATGTCACTGATAATATATTTCAACATATCATTTCTTCCAATCCGTCTGTTTTGCAGGTGATCTCATTAGTCCCAGCGGCGGCAGCTGTCCTGCCACTGCTCCCTGTCCGCAAAAAGCCTGTCGTTCATCCAGGCCACGGCGTCCGTCACCCCGTCCTCATCAAAGGAGAACTCCGCGCGATGCTTTTTCTCCTCCGGCGTCGTCACATAGTTATATGGCTCCGGCCACACTGTCGCCAGCAGCCTCTTCCCCTCCTCACGGCTGACGCCCTCCAGGCGGTAACGCATACCCTGGTGGCTTCCCGTAAATTCCGTCTTTTTCAAAAATTCCATGGACAAAATGTCGTCTCTCTGTATCATAAAGCATTCAATGCCTCTTTTTCTTCACCTGTTCTTCTTAGTATATACTATAAATATAGATTTGAAAAGGGAAAATCTGCCATTTATTCGTTATTAAATACTATTGCTCATCTCTTTTTTCAACTGCTTCATGATCTTTTTTTCCAGTCTGGATATGTAGGACTGGGAGATACCCAGCAGAGAGGCCACCTCCTTCTGTGTCATCTCCTGCCCGTCCGGGTGCCCCAGGCCGAAGCGCAGGCGGATGATGGTCTTTTCCCGGTCCGTGAGTTTGTTGATCGCCTTTAAAAGCAGGCTGCGCTCCACCTCATTCTCCATATCCCGGTAGATAATGTCCTCGTCCGTGCCCAGGATATCCGAAAGCAATAGTTCATTGCCGTCCCAGTCCACATTCAGCGGCTCGTCGATGGACACCTCCAGCCGGGTCTTATTGTTGCGCCGCAGATACATGAGAATTTCGTTTTCGATGCATCTGGAGGCATAGGTGGCCAGCTTGATATTTTTGTCCGGCTTAAAAGTGTTGATGGACTTGATCAGCCCTATGGTGCCGATGGAGATTAAATCCTCCACCCCCACGCCGGTATTGTCAAATTTCTTGGCGATATAAACCACCAGGCGCAGGTTGTGCTCGATCAGTATGGATTTGGCCTCCTCCTCGGATTCTGTCCCCAGCGCGCCGATCATCTGGGTCTCCCTCTCCAGTTCCAGCGGAGGCGGCAGCACCTCCGCCCCGCCGATATAATGAATATCTCCCTGTCTATGTACTCTCTTTGCCTTCTCCCGGTGAAACACCCACAGGGGAATGCCCACAGGAATAGATGCCATCAAAACCATATCTTTCATTCCTTTCTACACTTGAGTTGTTTTAAAGTTTCTGCCGTCCTTTAATCTTCCAGCATAGCCGGCTGCAGCAGGATATGGTAACCTCCTGCCTCGGACAGTCTCTCCTGCCATATGGCTATATATATGTCCCGGCATTTCTGCCGGATACCTCCGATCTCCACCTCCATATCCTTCATGGGATAACCGGTCAGGATTCCCGAGGACTTCCCCACACTGTGGTAAGGGATCACCCTCATGCCGGAGGGCGGCTGTCCGGGATACAATTGCTCCCATACGCTTTGCTCCAGCACAGCTACCGGTCTGCCGCTGATGGGTTCCGTCAGGCTGTTGCCCGTATCCACCAGTCCCTCCACCTGTATGCCGCGCCCGTCCGCTCCGTACAAGGTAACCTTGCAGTTCTCCCGGTCTCTTTGCCGGCGCAGTACCAGCAGACGGATCCCCTCATAGCATCCGGCTCCCAGCAGAAGCACGGCGGCGCTGCCCGTCAGCCAGTCCGCCTTCCCCGGCAGCAGCCTGAGAAACAATTTCAGTACACCTCCCAACAGGAAAAAAAAGACGCATAGACCTTCCGTGATTTTGACAAGCCCCCTTCCCCACCAGCATCGGAAAGTTATCCCTTCCATTCCGTACAGAGTGACTGCGAGCAATGCCAGCCGAAGGGGCATTCCGCCCACGGGAATAAGCAGCGACAGCAATTCTCCCATCGCTCCCACCGCCGCTCCCGCCCACAGTCTGACGTGCGTGGCAGTGCATGGCAGACACAGGACAGCCAGCCCCAGGAGATACCGGTTCATGCAGAAACAGATCAAGAAGATACTGTCCAGGTAGACTTCATAATACATAAATAATCCTCCCTTAAGATCCGTTCCCCAGGTCTTCATAATCAGTATAAAGGATACAGGCTATATAATTTGTCATAATCAGGTAGAACCGTGGCGAAAAGCCGTCTTGAAATTTCGACATCAGAAAGACACAGAAAAAAGGCTTACTTTTTGAGACGTAAGCCTTCGTGATAAACTACTTTATGTTGTTTTTTATTTTCTCTGGAGAAAACTGGGAATATTCAAGGATTTCTCCTCCACATTGCTGCGGATATCTGTGGGCCGGTTAATTCCTGTCAGAGGTCTCGCCGGAGTTCCGTTTCCTGTATTTGCTGTATTGCCGGACTGTACGGTAAAATTCTTCAAAGAACTGGGAGGCACGTGTGCCGCAGGACTCTTGTAAGGCAGCCCGCCGCCCAGCCGAGACTGAGGCGCAGCGTTCGGAACATCCTCCAGACCGGTGGCAATCACCGTGATGGTACAGCTGTCAGACCTGGAATCGTCATACATGGCGCCCAGAATAACATTGATATCCTCACCGGCCAACTGCTCTACATAGCTTGCCGCGTCGTTGGCATCCGCCAGTGTGATATCGCCGGACACATTGATAATGATATCGGTAGCTCCCGATATGGTAGTCTCCAGCAGAGGACTTTCCACCGCCTGCTTCACAGCGTCCATGGCCTTGTCGTCTCCCTTTCCCTCGCCGATGCCGATATGGGCGATACCCTTGTCCTTCATAACGGTCTGTACATCCGCAAAGTCCAGATTGATGACGGAAGGGATATTGATCAGATCCGTAATACCCTGCACTGCCTGCTGAAGCACTTCATCCGCTTTCTTAAGGGCTTCAGGCATAGTGGTTCTTCGATCTACGATCTCCAGCAGCTTGTCGTTGGGGATCACAATCAGGGTATCCACATTGTCTTTAATCTTGTTGATACCGGCCAGGGCATTGGTCATGCGGGCCTTAGCCTCAAAACGAAAGGGCTTGGTCACAACCCCTACAGTCAGAATACCCATATCCTTGGCGAGTTTGGCCACCACGGGGGCAGCGCCGGTTCCTGTGCCGCCGCCCATACCACAGGTGACAAACACCATGTCCGCGCCGGTCAGCGCACCCGCAATCTCCTCGGAACTTTCCTCCGCGGCCTTCTCACCCACCTCCGGCTTTGCGCCTGCGCCCAGTCCCTTGGTCAGCTTCTCGCCAATCTGCAGCAATTTTGGGGCCTTGCACAACTGCAGGGCCTGCTTATCTGTATTTACACCAACAAACTCCACACCGTCAATCTTTTCGTCAATCATTCTATTAACAGCATTATTGCCTGCTCCACCCACACCGACAACGATGATTCTGGCAGCGGCTTCTGCGTCATTCGTCTTAATTTCCAGCAAAGGCTTGTCCTCCTTCTTTCCCGTATAAACTCCATATAGACTATCATATAATTATTTCTAGAATTAATCAACACATTTTTTAGAAAAAAGTTGTTTTTTTATCCCGGCGTTTCCGGCTCATCTGTCTCAAAAACGGTTGTTTTGGTATCCCTGTCATAGTTTTCCATTCGTAAAATCCCCCTTTGTCCTACCAGTCCCTGTAGGAAGGTGGGCAGCACCGTCAGTTTTTCTTCCAGGTTGTTCCCCATGCCCAAAGCCACCCGCACGTCCGCAAAATACAGAGTGATCTCCGCATAATCCCGGAAGTATATCCGGTCCGGCGAAAGCTCATATTTGCTGAGAAGCTTGGTCAGATCCATGATGCTGGCGAAAATATCCTCCCGCTCCACCGGCAGCTTCTGCCCCAATGTGCAGGATTCAAACTGCAGTCCGGTGATCTGGGGCACACCGTCGGTTTTTATCTTGGAACTCTCCACCACATAGCCGTCCTTGTCAAAATACATATAGCTGTCCATATAGGCCACATATCCGGCCAGGGCTTTTTCATATACGGTAATCTTAATGGTGTCCGGCGACAAGATACTCACATCCATCACGTCCACGAAGGGTATGCCCTCTATGCCCCTCTTTTTGTACTTCAGGGACAGATACAGGGAATTATTCCCCAAAGGACCGTCCATGACAATCTCACGGATCTCCTCCTGGGTATAGTGGATATTCCCCTCCACATACACGTTTTTGATGGTGTAGGCGCTGAGAACATAGTATCCCGCCCCCAGCGCCAACGCTGACAAACAAAATAACACCAGCAACACTATCGGCCATTTTCTTTTCTTCTTCCGCCGCATCTTATACACTGTTTATTCTTGCTCCTAACTCTCTTAAATCTTTACAGATATTCTCGTAACCTCTCTCAATATACTCGCAGCCGGTGATGACGGTCTCTCCCTCCGCCATCAGCCCCGCCACCACCAGGGCGGCGCCCCCCCGCAGTTCGCAGGCTTTCACCCGCTCCCCGTGCAGACGGCTGCCGCCTTTTACCCACAGACTGCCCGGATCAATCTGCCGGATATCCGCACCCATCTGCCGCAGGGGCTCTGCCACTCGGAAACGATCCTCGAAGATACGCTCTTCGATCCGGGTTTCCCCCGATGCCATGGCAGAGACGGCCAGCGCAATGGACTGCATATCCGTGGGAAATCCGGGATACACTCCCGTGCGGATCAGGCCAGGAGAAACCACTTCTCCAAGGGATTGCACATACAGTCCCTCTCCCGTCACCTGGCATATGGCGCCCATCCGCTCCGCCATCTGAATCACTGCGCGCATATGCTGGCATGGAGCCTGTTCCAGCAGGATACAGCCGCGGGTACCCAGGGCTGCGTACAGATAAGTTCCCGCCACAATCCTGTCCGCCGGTATCCGGTAGGTGGCTCCATGGATCCGCCGGACTCCCCGAATTTCCAGACGGGAAGTGCCTATGCCGTCAATCCTGGCCCCGCAGGCATTCAGATATCTGCACAGGGCTTCCACCTCCGGCTCTCTGGCCGCCCCTTCTATCCGGGTACAGCCCCTGGCCGTAACTGCCGCCAGCAGAATATTTTCCGTGGCTCCCACACTGGGCAGCGGCAGAGAAATCTCCGCGCCGCAAAGCCCCTTTGGCGCCCGGCCGCAGATTCTGCCTCCCTCCTCGTGAAAGCAAACCCCCATCTGTTCCAGGGCCTGCAAGTGCAGGTCGATGGGGCGCTTACCAATAACACAGCCGCCGGGATACTCCATGACGATGCTGCCGCACCGGGCCAGCAGAGCCCCCAGAAGGCACAGGGAGGATCGCATGCCGGTGATGGCGTCCGCCGGCATATCCTGTGTAGTGATACTGCCTGTACTGACACAGACCCCTTCCCCCTCCCAGCGCACATGCCCGCCAAGGCTTTGCAGCAGTCTCAGCATCCGATATACATCCGAAATCTTAGGACAATCCTTAAGACAACTCTCTCCTTCTGCTAAAATCGTAGCTGCCAGAATTGGCAGTGCCGCATTCTTAGACCCTTGTATCTTCACCTTACCCTGAAGGCGTACTCCCCCTCGGATACGGATCTCCCCTGTGGCTTTTTGTGGGATAGCGCTCATGGCACACCTTTCGCTCTTTAAGTCATGAATTATTCTATCATATGACAAAAAACAGGTATTGTTGCGTTGTCCCGATTTTTTCGCTTCTTCCGCCAACCTACATGTCGCAGTTCAAATCCAGATGAAAATGCCGTACTTCCGGCATTTTTGAGTGTGAGACTTAGAGTTTCTCCGCGAAGCAGCCTTTGCTGCGAGTGGCTGGAAACTCTTCTCACACCAGCTCCCTGAGTTGGATCCGCCGGGCCACGCTGAGTACCAGGCCAATCTCCATCATCAGAAAGAGCACTGATGAACCTCCGTAACTTATGAAGGGGAGGGAAATTCCTGTGTTGGGTATGGTGTTTGTCACCACCGCAATGTTGAGAATTACCTGGATGGCAATGTGGCCCATGACGCCTACCACCAGCAGCGCCCCAAACAAATCCGGCGCATTGTTGGCCACGATCATCATTCTCCACAACAGCATGATAAACATCAGGATGATGGCTATAGCCCCGAAGAGTCCCAGTTCTTCGCAGATAATGGAAAAAATCATATCATTCTGGGCCTCGGGGATAAAGTCCAGCTTCTGCATACTCTGTCCCAGTCCCTTGCCCCAGATGCCGCCGGAACCGATGGCATATAGGGCCTGCAGTGTCTGGAAGCCTTTGTCCTGGGCATATGCCTCCGGATCCCGCCAGGCCAGAATGCGCCCGCCTCGAAATCCCAGCTTTTCGACGATGGAGGTGTTGAAAATGGCCCACACAATACCGAGTATCAGCGCCGACGCTATGAGTCCCATGATTACGAATCTTTTATAATCCGGGGTAGCCACAAAGATCATCAGCATGGCTATTCCCAGGATAATGATGGCGGAACTTAAGTTCTCCGTGACCTTCCAGACCGCCAGGGAATGGGGAAGGGACAGGACAATCAACACCGTCAGTCCTTTGGCCGTGCGCAGCTTTTTCCCCATCAGACACACCATATTGGCCAGAAAAAGGATCATACAGACTTTTGCCACCTCCGCGGGCTGTACGTTAAAGCCGGTACCCGGAATGCCCACCCACCTCTTGGCTCCATGGGAGGACACACCCAGCGGTGTCAGCACCATAAAGATCAGCCCGAAGGACACAAAATAGGCCAGTGTGGTGAAACGTCTCCAAAATCGGTATGGAATATTTGCCATCACAATCATAACTACCAGCCCCAGGATATCCGCAATCAGCTGCCTGCGCAGATAATATGTTCCGCTGCCGAAATCCTGCTGGGCCTCATAGGAACTGGCGGAATAGATCATCACCAGCCCAAAACCCATCAGAAACAGCACGATGAACAGCAGACTGTAGTCGAAAAAATATTCTGTCTGTTCTTTTTTCTTCTTCCTTCTGTCTCTGCTTCCCCTGCTTCTATCTGCCACGCAATCACTCCTCAAGCCCGTTTACATAGTCCTTGAACACCTGCCCCCGCATCTCGTAGTTGGGAAACATGCCCCAGCTGGCGCAGGCCGGGGAAAGCAGCACCGCATCGCCTGCCTGGGCCAGCTGGGTGCAGAGCCGCAGGCACTCCTCAAAGGAGTCCGCCATGCGAATACGGTCAAAGCCGTGGGCCCGGGCGCAGTCCGCAATCTTTTCCCTTGTCTGGCCCACCAGCACCAGCCATTTCACCTTGCCTTCAAAACTTTCGATCCACTCGTCGTATTCGCTCTGTTTGTCGTAGCCGCCGCCGATCAGGACCGTGGGACGGCTCATGGCCCTGATGCCCTGGATGGCGGCATCGGGATTGGTCCCCTTGGAGTCATTGTAGTAGTCCACGCCTCTTCTGTTCGCCACATATTCTATGCGGTGCTCCACGGCATGGAACTCCCGGACCGCCTGCAGGATGGTCTCCATGGGAACCTCCAAAGCCCTGGCGATGGCAATGGCCGCCATCACGTTCTCCACATTGCACATACCCACCAGATTCATATCCCTGTGTATATTCAGCAGCGGTTTTGCCTGGTCTCCCTCCGCCAGGAAGATCTCTTCTCCCCTTAGGAAGTATCCCTGGTCCAGTTCCCTCGCGGAGGAAAAATACACCACCTTTGCCGGGCAGCGGTCACCGAAATTCCTGGTGTAGGCATTCTCGTAGTTCAGCACACAGATTTCCTCCGAAGTCTGCCGCATGGCAATCCGCTCCTTCGCCTCCACATAAGCTTCCATGGTGTGATGACGGTTCAGATGATCCGGCGTAATGTTCAGGATCGCCGACACCCTGGGGCGGAAGGTGTCCACCGTCTCCAATTGGAAGCTGCTCAGTTCCCCCACCGTCACCGTGTCAGGCCCGGTCTTCTCCGCCTCCAGCGTATAGGGATTCCCGATGTTGCCAACCACAAACACTTTTTCCGGTCCCATATTGGCCTTCATAATCTCTCCCACCAGCGTGGTGGTAGTGGTCTTGCCGTTGGTGCCGGTGATGGCCGCCACCCTGCCCTGCTCCGCCAAAAACCCCAGTTCTATCTCACCGATAATCCGGGTTCCCCGGGTTTTCAATTCCTGTACCAGAGGAATGTCCGTGGGCACACCGGGGCTTAATACCGCCACTTTTATCCGGGACAAAAGTTCCTCCGGCAGCTGCCGCACATAACACTTCGCCTGTACTCCCTGGGGGACTTTTGCCTCCAGTTCCTCCTGTGTGATCTTATCGCCGCCGTCAAAGAGCGTAATATCCGCCCCCATATGTCCCAGCATGGACACTGCGCCCACACCGCTGATGCCGGACCCTATGACCAAACACTTTTGTCCCTTAAACATCTCCAAATCCTCCTATTAAAATCGCTGCGCGATGGCGCTGAAGGGTGAAGTTCCTTCGGTACACACATGGGAGAGACGTCTTTCATTCGTAAAAGATCTCATGAAAGACGCTCTCGTGTACCTTCGCGACTTCACCTATCAAGACAAATCCAATACATTATAAGCCCAAACCTCGCGCATTGCAAGAAGCACTTCTTACCCCGTCTGTTCAATCCCCATATAAGGCAGAATATTTTCAAACAACTGCCGGATAATGGGAGCAGCCACCTGTCCCCCATAGTATATGCCCTGGGGAGTATTCACAATGGCTACGGCGATGACCTGGGGATCGTCCGCCGGCGCGAAGCCGATAAAAGAAGATATGTATCTCCCGCTGCCTCTGGGCAGCGTCTGGCTGGTGGCGGTTTTGCCTCCCACCCGGTAGCCCTCTACCTTGCCGTTTTTGCCGGAGCCCTCCTTCACCACCATCTCCAGGATCTCCCGCATAGTGGCGGAAGTACCTTCGGACACAATATTGCCGGTCGCCGGGTAGGCAAAACTCTCCACCAGATCCCCCTGGGCGTCCACCACCTTCACGCCAAAGTGCGGGGTGATCCGCCTGCCGCCGTTGATGATGGAGGAGACGGTAGTAACCAGCTGTATGGGGGTGATCTGGAAAGACTGGCCAAAGGATACCGTGGCCAATTCCACCAGGCCCATATTATCCTTGTTGTGCATGATGGTGCCCGCCTCTCCCGGCAGATCCACGCCGGTCTTGGTCAGCAGGCCGAATCGATCAAAATAGCCATAGTAGGTGTCCACCCCCAGCAGCAGCCCCACGGAGATCAGCGCCGGATTGCAGCTGTTCATCATACAGTGGGTAAAATCCTGCCCTCCGTGACCCGCCACTTTATGACAGCGGATCTTGCGATCCTCCACCATGATAAATCCCGGACAGGAAAACTGGCTCTGGGGAGTGATCACCCCCTGTTCCAGCCCCGCCGCCGCAGTGATAATCTTGAAGGTGGAACCGGGTTCATAGGTGTCATTGATACAGCCGTTGCGCCACATTTGGTTTAACAGATCCTGCTGCTCCTGGGAAGTCAGCTTCTCCCCCGATCCCTCCGGCAGGGTGTAGGGATCATTTAAGTCAAATTCCGGTACGTTCACCATGGCGTAGATCTCCCCGTTCTGGGGATTCATAACCAAAATAGATACGCCTTCCGCCTGCTTGGTCTCCATGGCCTGATAGGCCAGCTGAGTGGCATAGGTCTGGATATTGCGGTCCAGGCTGATATACAGATCGTTGCCGTTAATCGGTTCTATACGTCTCTCTCCCGCCGCCTCCACCTCGATTCCCTTGGCGTCGGTCATGGTCAGGATTTTTCCCGGCTCTCCCTGAAGATATTTCTCATAGATCACTTCCAGTCCTATGATGCCCTGGTTATCCCCGCCGGTGAAGCCCAGCACCTTGCTGGCCAGTTCCCCGTAGGGATAATACCGTTTGTAGTCTTCGTCCACCTTGACCCCCGGCATCTCGTACTCCCTGATTTTGTCGCCTATACTCTTATCCACATTGCTCTTGACGCGTTCCATGGAACTGTATTTTTCCACCCGCTTACGCACATATTCCTCGGACAGATTAAGCTCCTGACACAGCATGGCAATGACCGCCTCCGGGTCCTCGATCTGGTTATGTATCACGGAGATGGTACACACCGTCCGATTGTCGGCCAGCACCTCCCCGTTGCAGTCCAGGATGCGTCCCCTGGCCGCCTTTATGCTGCGTTCCCGCTCATGCAGCTGTGTGGCTTTTTCCGCATAGTAATCGGCCTCCCACACCATCAGGTAGACCAGGCGGACGAACAGTCCTACCAGCACCAGACTGCAGCCCAGAAAAACTGTCAGTATCTTCTTCCGGTGTACTATCTTGTTATGTGTCTCCGGCATAAAGGAAAACCTCGTAACAACCGTTACTATACTGTATTCCTGATATTATGAGGTTATTCGTGATATTTCCTATTAGAAGTATTCCCTTACTCCAGCGCCCCCCAGCTTTCGGTGACGGAATCTCCTGTGTTGGGATCATAATGTATTCCAGTGGCAGGATCCACCCTATGGCCTGTGGCAGGATCTATGGGAAAATCCATCCAGGCCGGCCGGGTGGTCACAGGCGCCTGGGTGGGCTGAGGCTCCTGACTCTCTATACCGTCCAACTCTTCCTCCTCCGGGGTCTGGGTATACTGGTTCGTAATAGCCAGCTGCAAATCCTGCAGTTCCTTGACCTCCGCCTCCGACAGTTCCTCTGTCATATAGATATTCAGGTAGGGCAGCACTTCTGTCAGTACATTGCGCACAATGCCTGTGGCAAATCTGGCCTGATCCTGCTTCGATGCATTGGCCCTGTCCACCACCACATAGATGGCGATCTGAGGATCATCCGCCGGGGCATGACCAATAAAAGATACCACATGTTCGGTCCTGGAACGCTTCCCCGTGTCCCTGTCAAAGGTCTGGGCCGTACCGGTCTTTCCTCCGATGGCATATCCTGCGGGCCGGGCCGTGCGTCCCGTGATCCTGGTGTCATTCTCCCGCATTACCACCGCCTCGCAGTACTGACGTATCCGCTCCGAGGTGGATTCTGATATAATCTGACGCAGTAGCCTGGGCTCAATATTTTCTACAGTGGCGCCGTTGGCATTGGTGATCCTGTCCACCATATGGGGTTCGTAATAGTAACCGCCGTTGATCAGGGAACAGTACCCGGTGATCATCTCAATCATGGTCACGTTGAAACCCTGTCCAAAGGAATAGGTATACAAATCCGTGGGCGTCATCTTGTCCGCGCCCAGGATCAGGGATGCCGTTCTGGTCTCTCCCTCCAGATCGATATTGGTTCGCAGCCCGAAATTGAAAGCCTGCTGGAACTGGGCAAAGCGCTCTATGCCGATGGCCTGCGCCTCCTTCATCAGCGCCACATTGCAGGACCAGGCGATGGCATCCTCCACCCCCACGTCCCCGTCCCCCCAGGTGTTATGGCATCTGATTTTATAGCCGCCGCTCTCCAGGAAACCACTGCACTGATAGACTTCATTGCCGGTCAGAACCCCTGTCTCCAGCCCTATGGCCGTGGTAAAGGGTTTGGAAGTGGACCCCGGCTCATAAGTGTCGCTGATGCAGAAATTCTTCCACAGATAATTCAGGTTCATGTACAGTTCCGTGTCATCCATCGCCGCAATGCTCTCCGCCGTGATATACTGCTTGGTCTTGTTGCCCTCCGCGTCCACCTGCACACTGCCAAGCAAGGCGTCCGTGTTGCGGGTATCATTGAGGTCATAGACCGGATAACTGGCCATAGCCAGTATCCTCCCAGTGTTGATCTCCATGATGATGCAGCCCACATTCTCAGCCCCGTTGCCGATTCTGGCCTCATCCTTGTGTTCGTCGTTGAACTGCCGCAGATATTTTTCCACTATGCCCTGGATATTGGCATCCAGCGTGGTATGTATGGTATAGCCGTCCTCCGCGGGCTTTACCGTCCTCTCCAGGGTGGAGTCGTCATTCAGATAGCCGAACTCCCTGCCCGTGGTGCCGTTGAGTTCCTCGTTATAATATGCCTCCAGACCGTAGGCCCCCACATTGTCCGAACTGGTAAAGCCAATCACGTCGCAGGCCAGGGTGCCCATCGGATAGTAGCGCTTGTATTCCTTCTCAAACCAGACCCCCCTGATCATGCTGTCCTCCGCCTCCATGGCCGCCTGAAAGGCACTGATGGCATCGTAGGGCAAACGCTTAGCCAGCACATAGTAGGCTGATTTCTCATGGGTCTCCACATAGGATCGAACGGCTGACATGTCCAGTTCAAAGTACTTTCCCAGCGCCTGCAGGGTGGGCTCCATATAGTCCTTTTGATCCAGTTTCTCCGTCTCCCGGATCACCTTCACATCCAAAATAACATTATATACATTCTCACTGACTGCCAGCTGGGTCCCGTTGGAGTCCACGATATCCCCCCTGCGAAAGGGAATCGTGGTGCTGTCGTACTGCCGCTGGGAGAGAATCTGCCTTGTGTACTCGTCCTCCTTGTCCCTGGCAATCCTGATCAGCTGAATACTTAAACCTGCAAAAGCCAGCAGTACCATGACATACAGTACCACCAGCTTTTTCTGCATCCTGCTGCCAAATCTTTTATCCTGTCTCCGCCTGGCCCGGAGCATCTCTGCCCGGGAGCGCGCAGTTCCTGATCTCCCGTTCCCCCCGGTTCTCCCTGTCCTGCCTTGCTCTCTCTCTGACATATCACTGTTTCCTCTACACTAATTGCTTCCGTCCACCTTGCGCACGTAATCCTTTCCCTCGTTGGAGTAGGTGATGATCTGTCCCTCCTGGGGATATACCATACCCAGCTCACCGATGGCCACCCGCTTTACCTCCTCCATATCAATACTGCTGGTGATACGGCTCAATTCCTCGTCATTAGCTACCTTTAGATTGTTCAGTTCCTTCTCCTGGCTGGCAATGCGCTCCGTAGCTGTGGTGATATCGGCCTGCAGCTGAATGTAATGAATCAGCACATAGCCCGCCACACACATTGCCAATACCAAAAAGAGTACATAGCCCAGGCTCATATGCCTCGCCTTGTCCCTGTTTTTTCGGGTGGCATTGCTCAAAGCGCGGCGGGGCTGCTGTTCCATCTCCTGCTGTACATTCAGCTTCGGCGCCGCGCTGCCATACACATAACTGCCTGTCCGCCTGCCCGAGGGCTGTCTCTCCGCCCGTACATTCTGCCGGGCGCCTGTATTTCCATATGCATTTGTAGGTCGATTTCCATAAGATGTCCGTGCCATAAAATAAAAAACCTTTCCTAATATAATGTTCTATATTTCTTTTTTCTCAAACACCCGCAATTTCGCGCTTTTAGAGCGGCTGTTTTCCTTAAGTTCCTCCTGTCCCGGCAGAACCGGTTTTCTCGTAATCACGCTGCCCAAGGACTGCCTGCCGCAGACGCACACCGGAAATTCCGGCGGGCAGGTACAAGGATTTTCCGCCTTTTTAAAGGCAGTCTTAACTATTCGATCCTCCAGAGAGTGAAAAGTGATAATGCACAAGCGTCCCCCGGGAGCCAACAGGGCAATCATATCCTCCAGAGCGTCCCTCAGCACTTCCAGTTCATGGTTGCACTCTATGCGGATGGCCTGAAAGGTTTTCTTGGAGGGATGACCGCTTTGCCGCATTTTCGCCGGGATGGCCGCCTTGATCACCTCATTCAGCTGCCCGGTAGTCTCTATGGGCTCCCGCTCCCTGGTCTGCACGATATGTTTGGCGATATTCTTGGCAAAAGTATCCTCCCCGTAGTCCCGGATAATATGAAAAAGCCGCGTCTCGCTGTATGTGTTCACGATATCTCTGGCCGTCAACGTCTGACGCCTGTCCATCCTCATGTCCAGCTTACTGTCATAGCGGTATGAAAATCCCCTCTCCTGCGTATCCAGCTGATAGGAGGAAACCCCCAGATCCAGAAGAATGCCATCCACCTGCCGGACGCCCCGCTCCCCCAGCGCTGCCCTTGCATTGCGGTAATTGCCTCGGATCAGAGTCACTTTGTCCGCAAAATCCGCCAGACGCTGCCCTGCCGCCGCTATAGCCGCATCATCCTGGTCTATCCCGTAGAAATGACCTCTCTCCAGCCGGCTGCACACCTCCCAGGCATGTCCGCCTCCTCCCAGCGTCCCGTCCAGGTAAGTCCCGTCCGCTTTGATATTCAGAAATTCAATGGTCTCCCGCAGCATGACGGAATAGTGTTTAAACTCCATAAGCTTCCCCTGTCCGCTTCCTCTAAATCGTCAGTCCCAGGCTTTC
Organism: uncultured Acetatifactor sp.; assembly: GCA_910585015.1. Classification (GTDB taxonomy): domain Bacteria; phylum Bacillota; class Clostridia; order Lachnospirales; family Lachnospiraceae; genus Acetatifactor. The sequence goes on along the minus strand of CAJUCT010000029.1, from coordinate 36,050 downwards.
CATGGTGGCGGCGATATCGTCCATATCACTGTCCGCGTCCATATTCTCCCAGTTCTCCCGGCTCCAAATCTCGATCCGGCTGCCCACACCCACCAGTACCACATCTTTCTCCAGGCCCGCGAACTGCCGCAGGTTGGCCGGAAGAAGTATCCTTCCCTGTTTATCCACTTCCACCTGGGCCGCGCCGGCCAGGAAGAATCTTGCAAATTTTCTTGCCTCTTTATTGATCAGCGGCAGTGAGGTCAGCTTCTGTTCAAAAGCGCTCCAATCATCGTTGGCGTACACAAATAAGCAGCCATCCATACCCTTTGTCACTACAAATTCATCTCCCAACTGCTCTCTGAACTTGGAGGGAACGATTAACCTGCCTTTCGTATCGACCGTATGATTGTATTCGCTCATAAACATCTGCAATCACCGCCTTTACGCCGGAGAACCGACCAAAAAAGTGATCTGCCACAAAAACGAAGGTTCGCGTTCTACTTACCGCCACTTTAAACCACTCACCACCACTTTTTACCACTTTTGAACTAATTCTATACTAAAACAGATGATTATGCAAGAAGAATCCCCTTTTTTTCATCAAAAAAAAGCGCCATTCTCTCGGAAAAAAGCGCTTTTTACTACATCTTGTATATTCAATTTTTTTGAGCCACTAATTATGTTTTTTCGACTTAGGGCGCTTCCTCCACTTTGGCCCCTGCTCCTTTTCCGCTCTTGTACCTTAAGAGTAACCTAATTCCCACATCAGCCACTACCGCCACTACAAAGAGTATTATGCCCAATATTTGCGACACTGCAATATTGGTTCCGGCGAATCTCAATTGGTCCGTCCGGATACCCTCCACAAAAAAACGTATGATGCCATAACCGCCCAGGTACATCAGGCAGATTTCCCCTTGGAACCGCTTATGCCGATAGTACAGCAGGATCAACGCAAGCAGCAGCAGATTCAGCGCACTCTCGTAAAAAAAGGTTGGGTGTACCTGGATGTAGTTGATATCCCCCGTGATATGCGACGCAATGCTCTCTGTGATGTCCGTCCGATCCCTCACCGCCTCCAGGGGAATCCGCATGGCCAGGAGCCCGTCCGAATACTCACCAAACACTTCCCGGTTGGTGAAGTTTCCCCATCGTCCGATGATCTGCCCCAGCAGCAGCCCCGCCATGGCCGTATCCCCGATCTGTCTGGGATCCTTTTTCTTGATCCTGCACCAGATAAACAGAGTGAGGAAGGCGGCAATCACACCGCCGTAGATGGCCATGCCGCCGTTTCGTACATGGAAGATTTCCAGCAGATTGTCCTTATAGCTGTTCCAGTCAAAGACCACATAGTAGATCCTGGCGCCCACAAGGCCGAAGATCACGCCATAGATGGCAAAATCCCAGTAGTCGTCCGGATCCTGGCCTGTTTTCTTCGCAAGGTGGGCCACTATGGAGATACCGGCCATCACGCCGATAGCGATGATCACGCCATACAGGGAGATATAAAAGCCGAATACGGTGAAGCCCTGGGGAACATTTTTCAGATACAGTCCCAGGTTGGGAAAAGCTATGTCGTTTGCTCCCATTATATCCTGCATATCTTAATATCCTTTCATTATACCATGATTCTGTGCGCCTTGGCGCACACTTAGTTCAGAAGAGCAAAACGGAAAGCGTTTTGCTCATTATACCATGATTCCTTGCGCCTTGGCGCATACTCTGTTCAGAGGAACTAAACGCAAAGCATTTTGCTCATTATACCTTAAACCGACAACTGCCTATACGTTAAAGCGAAAGAGAATTACGTCGCCGTCCCGAACTACATAGTCCTTGCCCTCCATGCCCACCAGTCCCTTTTCCCGGGCGGCGGCCAGAGAGCCCTGCTCTAGGAGATCCTTGTAGTTGACTACCTCCGCCTTGATGAAGCCGCGCTCGAAATCGGAGTGGATCTTGCCTGCGGCCTGGGGGGCTTTGGTGCCGATCTTGATGGTCCAGGCTCTGGTCTCGTCCTCCCCCGCCGTCAGAAAACTCATGAGTCCCAGCAGGCGGTAACTGGCGGCAATCAGCTTGTCCAGGCCGGACTGCGCGATGCCCAGATCCTCCAGGAACATGGCTTTCTCGTCGTCGTCCAGTTCCGCGATCTCCTGCTCAATCTGGGCACAGATCACGAAAACTTCACTGTCCTCCCCGGCGGCAAACTGCCGCACCGCCGTCACATGAGCATTGGAGCCGCCGTCGTCCGCCAGGTCTTCTTCAGCCACATTGGCGGCATAGATCACCGGCTTATAGGTAAGCAGGTTGTAGGAGCGCATCAACTCCTGTTCATCCTCGTCCTCCAGGTCCATGCTCTTGGCCATCCTGCCGCTTTCCAGGTGTTCTTTGACCCGCACCAGCAGGGCTTCCTCCTTGGCCAGAGTCTTGTCCATCCGCGCTGCCTTGGCCACCTTGGCATAGCGTCTCTCCAGAATCTCCAGATCGGAAAAAATCAGTTCCAGATTGATAGTTTCTATGTCCCTCATGGGGTCCACGCTGCCGTCCACATGGATCACATTGCTGTCCTCAAAACACCGCACCACGTGGACAATGGCATCTACCTCCCGGATATTGCTCAAAAACTGGTTACCCAGGCCCTCCCCCTTGGAGGCCCCTTTCACCAGACCTGCGATGTCCACAAACTCAATAACTGCCGGAGTCACTTTCTTGGATTTGTACATGTCCCCCAGCAGTTTCAGTCTCTGATCCGGCACCGCCACGATGCCCACATTGGGGTCGATGGTGCAAAAGGGGTAGTTGGCCGACTCCGCCCCAGCCTTGGTCAACGAATTAAACAAAGTACTTTTTCCCACATTGGGGAGTCCTACGATTCCTAATTTCATACTCTCTATTTCCTCCTGAAAGCCTTGCTTTTACAGGCTTTTTTATCTTCCAAAATTCCGCATATTCCCTATATGCTCTCAATCACACAGCTGTGCTCTTTTGTCTTTGCGTCAATCCCTGCATTTTATCTGTATACAGGTTTTCTCAACTTCAGTTCCTCATATAACTGGCAATAATTCTCATACCGCAGCCTGCTGATCTGCCCCTGCTCCAGCGCCTGCTTGACGGCGCATTCCGGCTCTGCGGTGTGGGTGCAGCCCCCGAAGCGGCAGGATACCTCAAAGTCTCGAAATTCCGGATAGTACGCCGACAGCTGTTCCTTCTCCAAGTCAAACAGCCCCAGAGAACTAAAGCCCGGCGTATCCAGGATATAGGTGTCCTCACCCAGGGCAATCAATTCGCTGTGCCTGGTGGTATGCCTTCCCCTCTCGATCTTCTCGCTGATCTCCCCGGTCTCCATGACCGTGCCGGACTGCAGACAGTTCACCAGGGAGGACTTGCCCACGCCGCTGGGGCCTGCCACTGTGGTGGTCCTGCCCCTAAGCTGCTCCTTCAGCCGCTCTATGCCTTGCTTCCCGGCAGCGCTGACCGTCAAAACAGGGTAACCGCAGGCTCTGTAGATATCCGCATAATCCCGGCCCTTTCCCTCCTGATCCAGATCCAGCTTGTTCAGACAGATAATACAGGGAAGCCCCTGCTGCCGCATCATAACCAAAAAACGATCCAGGAGATTGAAGTTTGGCTGGGGGCAGGTGATGGCAAATATCACCAATGCCTGATCCACATTGGCCACCGCAGGACGGATCAACTGGCTGGATCGGGGCAGCAGGGTGCGGATATTCCCCTTCTTCTCCGCCTCGTCCAGCAGGTCAATCTCCACGTCATCCCCCACCAGCGGCTTTATCTGCTCCTTGCGGAAAATTCCTTTTGCCTTGCACTCATATATCCCTCGATCCGGCACATGCACATAATAAAACCCCGCAATCCCCTTTATGATTTTCCCCCGCATAAGCAAAAGCCCTTCCTATTCCTGTTCAAATTCTATCCTCCGCTCCACGGATTTGCTCTGGGGTACACCGTCCACCGTCACCGTGTAAGTCAGAGTGATGGTTCCCCATTGTGAGGAGATTCCATAAACGTTCACTGTCTGGGGGAACGTGCTGGTAACAACATCCATCAGGACATTTCCGGCATCCGTCACCAGCGTCACATGCACATCGCTGCCGGAGGAGTAATCCGGAGCCTCGCTGATGCTGGGGGCCGCTATGGAGGCGTTACATTTATAGGTGATACCGCTTGCCGGGTCCTTGCCAAGGCTGATAGAAAACGCAATAGGAGTGCCCGGATCCAGAGGGGTTCCCACGGAAAAGTTCTGGTAACAGACCAGATCCTTGGCAATGATGTCACTGTATTCCTGCCCTATGGACTGCAGGATCATACCGTTTTCGTGTATCCATTCCTCGGCCTCAATCTGATCGCAGCCGATAAGATTAGGCATGGCCACTTTATTGTCCTCCAGTCCCAGGCTCACATTCACGTTGACTGTGGATCCCTTGGCCGCAGGCTCTCCTCCCACGGGAAGCTGGCTGATCACCCTGCCCTTTTCCACCAGGCCGGTATAGCTTTCCAGACGGTTTACCAGAAGCCCCTCCGCGGTGATCTTGTTGTAGGCTTCCTCGTAGGTCAGCCCCATCACATCCGGCACGGACACGGCCTCAGTACCGGCGCTGACCGTCAGGACCACAACGCTGTTTACCTCCACCTCTTCACCCGCCGCAATGTCCGTGGTGATCACCGTATTTTCCTCGTAGGTCTCGGACTCTATTGTATTGACTTCGGGAACCAGGCCGATGCGCACGATCTCTCTCTTGGCATCCTCCACATTCCACCCCAGTACGTCCACCATCTGCACAGTCAACGCGCTGCCCTGTCCTCCCTCCGGGGAAGTGGTGCCCTCCGGCAGTATCACGCCGCTGCTCTCCTCTGTTTCTGTATCAATCTTACTGCCAATATCGTCTTTGTTCATAAACCCGAATACCCTGCCCACCAGCACCAGGATCACCGCGCAGATGACCACTCCGGCCAACACGGCCAGCACGACGGTCACCTTTTCCATGCGGCTGTCCCCGCCGTCATATTCGTCTTCCTCATAATACTCATCGTCCCCGTCATACTCTTCATCCTGGGGAGGTCTGGTGTACTGGGAATTCAGGCGCATCTGCTCCTCGTAGGCGTCCTGGCGCTGGGCTTTTCTCTTAATCTGCACCATCTCCGCCTCGGAGATGGTCCGGGTGCTGGCCTCCTCGTCCATATCTCTGGCCACCACAAAGTCTTCGTCCGGGCTGATCAGGGACTGTTTCAGATCCGCAATCACCTCCGCCATGTTCTGGTAGCGCCTGTCAGGAGATTTCTGGCAGCACTTCATCACGATGGCTTCCACACTGCCGGGGATCTCCGGCACAAATTCCTTGGGGGATGTCATCTCCTCCTGGATGTGCTTGATGGCTATAGCCACTGTGGTCTCCCCGTTGAATGGCACACGTCCCGTCAGCATCTCAAACAGAGTGATACCCAGGGAATAAATATCACTCTTCTCATCGCTGTAGCCGCCCCTGGCCTGCTCCGGCGAGGTGTAATGCACAGATCCCATTACATTGGAGGTGATAGTATTGCTGGTAGCGGCCTTGGCAATGCCAAAATCCGTCACCTTCACCTTCCCCTCCCGGGAAATGATGATATTCTGGGGCTTGATGTCCCGATGGATGATATGGTTGTTGTGGGCGGCCTCGATGCCCATGCTCACCTGGATGGCGATACTTACAGCCTCCTTGTAGGACAGCCTGGCCTTCCGCTCAATATACTTTTTCAGTGTGATACCTTCCACCAGTTCCATGACGATATAGTAAATGTCATTCTCCGCCCCCACATCGTACACGTTGACAATATTGGGGTGCATCAGGCTTGCCGCCGCCTGGGCTTCGATCCGAAACTTGGACACAAAATTCTCGTTCTCACTGAATTCCTGTTTCAGCACCTTCACTGCCACATAACGGTTCAACTTATGACATTTCGCTTTATATACATCGGACATGCCGCCGGTACCGATTTTCTCCAGTATCTCATAGCGGTCGCCAATCATCATCCCTATTTTTACCATGCTTCTTTCTCCGTTCTCACTACTCTGTGCCAATCTGGATCAGGAACCAATCCGCCCCGTCAGTCCCGCGGCTCAATCAGGATCACGGCGATATTGTCCTTGCCGCCGTGGGCGTTGGCCGTCTCTATCAGCCTCTGGGCCTTCTCGGGCAGTTCCCCATAACCGCCCAGTATTTCCTGAATCTCCTGATCCTCCAGCATATTGGTCAGGCCGTCCGAACACAGCAGCACGATATCCCCCGCTGTCAGTTCCACAGTAAAAAAATCCGCTTCCACGGTATCGTTGGCCCCTATGGCTCTGGTGATAATGTTCTTGTCCGGATGGTTGCGGGCGGCTTCCCTGTTGATGCCTCCCATCCGCACCATCTCCTCCACCAGGGAATGGTCTCTGGTGATCTGCCGGATTCCTTCATTCACCACGTAGAGCCTGCTGTCCCCCACATTGGCCACTTGCAGATGCATCCCCAGACAGGTGGCCGCCACCACGGTGGTGCCCATCCCCTCCAGACTCTCATCCTCGCTGGCCCTCCTGCGGATATGGATGTTGGCTGTCTCAATCGCCTTCTGCAAAATCAACATGGGATTCTTCTCAAAGGACCGCTCCACACAGTTGCAAATGGTCTCCACGGTATATTTTGACGCATACTCCCCGGCCTTATGCCCTCCCATGCCGTCCGCCACGATGAACAGGTTGGGCAGATTCCCAATGGCCCGCTCCGAGGTGAACACATAGTCCTGATTCTGTTTTCTCTTCCTGCCGATATCGGTGATTGAAAACGTCTTTAGCACGTCTACTCCTCCTGCATATAGGAACGTCTCAGCTGCCCGCAGGCACCGTCGATGTCCCTCCCCATTTCCCTTCTTATAGTAACATTAATTCCATTTTTTTCAAGCAGATTTTTAAAAGCCTGTATCCGGCCCGCCTCGGACTGCACGTATTCCCGCTCCTTGATGGGATTTACCGGAATCAGGTTCACGTGGCATCGCAGCGGCCCCGCCAGCCCCGCCAGCAGCCGGGCATCCTCCCGGGTATCGTTTACGCCGCCCACCAGACTGTATTCAAAGGTGATACGCCTCCCTGTCTGATCAAAATAATATCCGCATGCCTCCATCAGCTGTGCTATGCTGTAACGGTTGGCAACAGGCATAAGGCTCCTGCGCTTCTCGTCGGTGGCGGCATGAAGCGACAGGGCCAGGGTGATCTGCAGCTTCTCCTTGGCCAGTCTCCTCATCTCCGGCACCAGCCCGCAGGTGGATACTGTGATATTTCTGGCACTGATGTGCAGTCCCTGTTCGTCTGTCAGAAGCCGCAGGAACTGCAGCAGACTGTCATAGTTGTCCAGGGGCTCCCCCGTACCCATAACCACCACATTGGACACTCTCTCCCCTGTGAGCAGGCTGATGGCATAAATCTGGTCCAACATCTCTCCGGGCAAAAGCCCCCGCACCAGTCCCCCCAGAGTGGATGCGCAGAATTTACACCCCATCCTGCATCCCACCTGAGAGGAGATGCATACGCTGTTGCCGTGCTTATAGCGCATCCACACGCTCTCCACCACATGGCCGTCCTCCAGGGCAAAGAGAAACTTTTTCGTACCGTCTATCCGGGACTCCTGCATCTGTACCTGCCGCAGGCAAGTGCAGGCATAACGCTCCGCCAGCTTCCTGCGCAGTTCCCCGGGCAGGTTGGTCATGCTGTCATAGTCCCTGGCCAGCTTCTGATGCATCCATTGATAAAGCTGCCGGGCCCGGAAAGGCTTCTCCCCCAGAGCCGTCAGTTCCTCCTGCAGCTGTGGGAGCGACAGGGACTTGATATCCAATTTTCCGCTTTGGGTCTTCCACATCACACCCCAACCTTTCTTATTAAGAGTACCGCATGTTCCCTTCCATCACACAATCCACGTGATGATTGTCCGGCCGCTTTAGGCGTCCAGACATTCATCAGTGTGCTGTACGGGAACATGCTGATTTAAGAGTACCGCATGTTCCCTTCCATCACACAATCCACGTGATGATTGTCCGGCCGCTTTAGGCGTCCAGACATTCATTACACAGACTCAACTCGCCGCAGCCTTGCGTAAAAAAAGCCGTCCATTTGGGCCTGCCGGGGCAGCAGCTGCCTGCTTTCCTCCAGGACAAAAGGAAAGTTCCCGCAGATCCAGTCGCAGGCCTCCTGGTTTTCCCGCCTGTTGATGGTGCAGGTGCTGTACATCAGCACACCGCCGGGCTTTACATACTGCCAGCTGCCCTGTACGATCTGGCGCTGCAGTTCTATCAGGCTCTCCAGACTCTCCGGTGTCACATGATACTTGATATCCCTCTTTTTGCCCAGGACACCCAACCCTGAACAGGGCACGTCCATGAAAACCACATCCGCGCTCTCCCGCCTGGCCTCGTCTGTCCGTCGGGCGTCCCAGAGTTCCAACTCCAGCTTTTCCTCCAGCCCCATGCGGCGGGCGTTTTCCCGGATTCTCAGCAGCTTGGGTTCCGACACGTCCCTGGCCAGCACATGGGACGCTTTCTGGGCCGCCAACAGGGCTTTGCCGCCGGGGGCGGCGCACACGTCCATTACCCTGTCCCCCTCTCGCAGGCCCGCCGCCTCCACGCAGAGCATGGAACTGACATCCTGCACCAGAAAAGCGCCTTCCTCATAACCTTCCAGCGCCGCCACGCCAAGAACACCCTCCAGATAATAAGCATACTCCAGAGCATCTGACCGGGTCACCCGGACTCCCCGCTGCTGCCAGCGCCGGATATAGTCCTGCCTCTGCGCCTCCGTCACCCGGGAGACAAAGCGGATGGTCACCGGGTGTACCGCCAGCAGCTGCTCAAGCAACTCCCGGGCCTGTTCCTCTCCATATTCCGCCAGCCACATCCGCACAATCCACTCCGGCATGGAATACCGCACGGACAGGTATTGCAGCGGATCCCCTTCCGGATCCGGCAGGGGAATACAGTCCTTCCGGGATATGACCTTGCGCAGTACGCCGTTCACAAAGCCTTTCAGATTGGTGAATTTCCGCCTGCCTGCCAGCTTCACCGCCTCATTGCAGGCGGCGCTGTCCGGCACACTGTCCATGTACAGTATCTGGTAGACACTCATACGCATAAGGCAGCGGATCAGGGGCTTCATTTTGGCTGTCGGCACGTTGGAATACTGGTCCAGTATATAGTCAAGTTCTATCCTGCGCTCCACACAACCCTCGGCCAGGCGTTTGATAAAGCGTTTTTCCTGTCTGTCCAGATAGTCATATTTGTCCAGCACAGCCTTGATGATCTGGTTGGAGTACACCTTGCCGCGCTCCATCTCCAGCAGGGTGTCCAACACAATCTCCCTTACATTCTCCGCCATGGTTATCTTCCTTTTTCAGATCTCAATCGTCTCTGCGCCGACCGCCGCCCCCAAAGAGCAGGATCAGACGCAGCAGCTGCAGCACTGCCGCCAGTGTGCCTGCCACATAGGTCATGGCAGCGGCACTGAGTACCTTTCTGCAGCCCTTGTTCTCCTGGGCCGTGACAATGCCGTAGTGTTCCAGACGCTCCAGTGCCCTGCTGGAAGCGTTAAATTCCACCGGCAGGGTGGCCAGCTGAAATAGCACCGTGAGGGAAAAGGCGATGATTCCCAGCTGTATCAGCAGCTGGTTCCAACTCAGAACCACCCCCAAAAGAATCAGAGGCATACTGGCATTGCTTCCGATGTTCACCACCGGCACCAGCGCTGTTCTTATCTTGATAGGCGTGTATCCCCGGGCATGCTGTATGGCATGGCCGCACTCATGGGCCGCCACTCCCATGGCAGTGATGGTTCTGCCGCAATAATTCTGGTGGGAAAGGCGCACCGCATTGGCCGACGGGTCAAAGTGATCCCCTCCGTTGCTGCCCAGATCCTCCACCTGCACATAGTACAGCCCCTCGTTGTCCAATATCCGCCGGGCACAATCCGCGCCGGTGATGCCTGTGCTGTTTTGCACCTTGTGGTATTTTTTCATAGCCGAGTTGACCATGCCGCTGGCAGCAAGGCTGATGATCAGTCCAATAATGACTAGAATATAAGTGGGGTCCCAATAAATCATATTAATCCTCCTTATTTAGAGTTCCGCATGTTCCCATACACCACACAGACCAGTGATAAATATCCGGACGCTTCAGGCGTCCAGATATTTATCAGTGTACTATATGGGCTCATGCTGTTAGAGTTCCACATGTTCCCATACACCACACAGACCAGTGATAAATATCCGGACGCTTCAGGCGTCCAGATATTTATCAGTGTACTATATGGGCTCATGCTGTTAGAGTTCCGCATGTTCCCTCCCGGTACGCAAGCCGGTGATAAGTATCCGGCCGCCTGGGTTTAGCCCAGCTTCTCGCCCGGTGTCAGACGCACACCCAGCAGGAAGTCGTGGGCGCTCATGCGCTTCTTGCCCTCCAGCTGCACCTCCAGCGCTCTCAGGCTCCCCCGTCCCGTGGCCACTGTGAAATCCTGCCTGTCAACGGATACTATGGTTCCCGGCTCAGTATCGGATACATCCTCCTGGGCCAGAGCATCCCATATTTTTAGCTGCTTTCCCTGATAAAAAGTATAAGCGCTGGGCCAGGGATTCATACCATGAATCAGTCTTTCAATAGAGAGGGCGTCCTTCGCGAAATCAATTCGGCCCATCTCCTTGGTGATGATAGGGGCGTAACAACTGTCCTCATCCCGCTGTTTTTCAGGGGTAAGCGCTCCCTGTTGCAGCAGTTCCAGCGCCTCCACAATAGCCTGGCCGCCCAGGGCTGTCAGTTTCCCGTACAAGGTCTGGCAGGTGTCCTGCCTGTCAATGGACATTTCTTTTGTATACAGTATATCCCCGGTGTCTATGCCTGTATCCATCTGCATGATGGTTATGCCTGTCCGCTCCTCCCCGTCTATGATCACATGCTGTATGGGGGACGCTCCCCGATATCTGGGCAGCAGTGAGGCATGAATATTCAGACAGCCATAGGCTGGCATCTCCAGTATCTCCCGGGACAGAATCTGCCCAAAAGCCGCCACTACAAATACATCCGCTTCATAGGTTCTAAGCTGCGCCACCGCCTCCGGGCGTTTGATCCGCTCAGGCTGGAACACCGAAATCCCATGAGCCAGGGCACATTCTTTCACCGGGGGATATTGCAGATTGCCGCTGCGCCCCTTCGCCTTATCCGGCTGGGTCACCACAGCGGTGATCTCATGCCCTGCCCGGATCAGCGCCTCAAGCGCCCCCACTGCGTAGTCGGGAGTTCCCATAAAAACGATTTTCATGATTTCCTCTTTCCTGCATGTCTGGAATTTGGCCTCTGCCAAACTCCGGCTTTGCCTGCGATACTTTGTCTATCGGTATTGACGTTTGGATGTGTACATCAACGGTGTCAATTTCAGGCATCTTCCTCTGCCGCTATCACATCCGTCAACTCACCTTCCACCTTTTCCACATAGAGGTGGCCGTCCAAATGATCCAGTTCATGACAGATAGCCCTGGCCAGCAGTTCCGTCCCCTCCAGTTCAAAGGGCTTCATATCCACATCCAGGGCCGCCACCTTCACATAGTTGGGTCTGGTGACGATCCCCGCTTTACCCGGCACACTCAGACAACCCTCGGATCCGGTCTGCTCCCCGCCGGTCTCCAGAATCCGGGGATTGATCAGAATATAGGGATCCTCTCCGGTCACATCAATGACCGCTATACGCTTCAGCACCCCTACCTGGGGGGCCGCCAGTCCCACGCCGTTGGCTTCATATAATGTATCCAGCATATCCTCGATCAGATATCTGGTGCGGTCCGTCATCTCCGTCACTTCCTTGCATTTCTTGGTGAGAATTTCCTCTCCAATCTCCCGTATATTACGAATAGCCATATCTTTCTCCTTTCAGGCTGCTGTCAGTGAGCAGTTGCGAAATGTTCTCTGCAAGTGACGTAGCTAATTGCCCATTCACTGTTACCGCAAAGGGAGTTTCGCAATCGCCTATGCTGTCGGTTTTTCGGCAACTGCGGAATTTCCGAGTTGCGCACCGCCACCGGCAGTATATCACAATCATCATATTATCTCAGAAAATGGGATTTTTTTCAAGTGCTTATAGCGTATTCATGGGATCAAAGTCAAATTGCAGGCTAATCTGCGGCCTGCGCTGCCCTGACTGCCATTCCCCCATCCAGGCTTCCAGGCCGTCCTTCACCGCGATCAGCCTATGGTAATCCCGGTCTTTTACATAGAATACAAAGCGGTAAATGTCATTGACCCTGCCGATGCCTGCCGGGGCGGGGCCCACAATCAGCATCTGCCGGGCCAGAGGCTGGGCCTGGTCCACATACCCTTTCGCCTGTCGGGCCAGCTGCCGGGACAATCTGTCTCCTTCCTCTTCCGACGCCGCATAAATCTGCACCGCCAGCATATGGGCCACCGGAGGATAGCCCATCAACTCCCGGTACAGGATCTCCTCCTGATAAAAGCCCTCGTAGTCCTGGCATGCCGCATGGATGATAGCATAGTGCTCCGGCTGGTAAGTCTGGATCACCACCTCCCCCGGCTCACTGCCCCGGCCCGCCCGGCCTGCCGCCTGGGTCAACAGCTGAAAGGTTCTCTCTCCGGCCCGATAATCTCCCACGGACAATGACAGATCCGCCGCCAGCACTCCCACCAGCGTCACATTGGGGAAATCATGCCCCTTGACGATCATCTGGGTGCCCACCAGCACGTCCGCCTCCCCGGCGGAAAAAGCTGCCAGAATCTGCTCATGGCTGTCCTTGGCTCTGGTGGTGTCCGCGTCCATCCGCAAAATCCGCATGGCCGGAAACATGGCCTGGAGCCGTTCCTCTATCTGCTGGGTCCCGGCACGGAAACCTGAAATATACTTGGATCCGCATTCCGGACAAACATTCACCTTCGCCGTCACATAACCGCAGTAATGACACACCAGCCTGCCGCCTTTGTGCTCTGACAAGGACACATCACAGTGAGGACATTTCATCACATGCCCGCAGGCCCGGCAGGAGACAAAACCGGCAAAGCCCCGGCGATTGATAAACAGCATACTCTGCTGCCCCTTTTCCAGCCGGTCCGCCAGAAGTTCCTGCAACTTTCTGCTGAAAATAGATCGGTTGCCCTGTTTTAATTCTTCCCGCAGATCCACCGTATATACCTTGGGCAGACTGCCTCCGGTGAGCCGTCTGGTCAAAAAAAGCTGTCGGTAAAGTCCCTCCCTGGCCCGGTAAGCCGCCTCCAGCGAGGGAGTGGCCGATCCCAGCACCACGCTGGCCCCGTGGAGGGAAGCCAGGTAGACGGCGGTCTCTCTGGCATGATATTTGGGTGTGTTTTCGCTCTTGTAGCTGGCTTCATGCTCCTCGTCCATCAGGATCAGCCCCACTCTCGAAAACGGCACAAACAGGGCGGAACGGGGACCGATAATCACATCGATCTCGCCGCATCTCGCCCTCTCGCACTGGTCGTATTTTTCTCCCGCCGACAGCGTGGAGTTAAGTACGCTGACCCGGTCTCCAAAGCGCCTGTAAAACCGCATCAGCGTCTGGTAAGTCAGCGCAATCTCCGGGATCAGCACAATCACCTGCCTGCCGCGGCTTACCATCTCCTGGGCCAGGCGGATATAAACCTCCGTCTTGCCGCTGCCGGTGATGCCCTGCAGCAGGTATGTGCCCGGATCGCCGCCGTCGTAATCTGCCATGACCTTCTCTACCGCCGCCTGCTGCTCCTCGCTCAACTCTTTGGAGATCTCCTGCCGCTCCTGCTGCTTTACCGGATTTCGAAAGGACTGCAAGACCTCCACATGGACAGCCCCCAGTCCCTCCAGCCCACGGATTACCGCGGGCGATACCATCAATTTTCCCGTCACCAGTTCGTAGGGAAGTTCCCCCTCCGAAAGCAGTTCCTGAAGCAGCCTTACCCTGGCGGCCTGCTTTTTGCGCCGGCACTCTCCTAACAGGGAGATTCCCTCCTCCCGGCCCACCGCCAGCAGCACCTTTTTGTACTCCACTTTTTTCACGGTATGTCTGGCGGGCAGCACGGTCTTCAGCGCCTGGATCATGGTGCCCCCATAAGAGCTGCGTATCCACCGGGCCAGCCGAATCTGAAAGTCCTCCACCCCCACGCCGTCTGTCGCCAGACTGTGGATCTCCTTGATTTTCTGCGGGTCAAAGGCACATTTTTCCGTTATGTCCGTCACATAGCCCCGGCGCAGCGTGTTGCCTTTGCCAAAGGGCACGGTCACACACATGCCCACCTCCAGCTTCTCCAGCATATGCTCCGGAATCCGGTACTGAAAGGGACGGTCCACCTTTTCATGGGAAATATCAATAATCACATCTGCGTATCTTGTCAAAACATTTCTTCTCCTAACCCGGATAAACCGGAATGAGATAATTGTTGCGCTCACGAACGGCTGGATTTTTCATTCTGCGCGTCATATGTTATCCTGTTAAGCAGTATGGGTCGTACAGGAATTGGAAATCACAGCGTTCGTGAGTACAAGTGCCTGATTAATGTTTCACACCTGTTTCTGTCCCTGCTCCGCCAGAATTTCCCGGATCAGCGTCCTCTCATCCATAGGATATTTTACCCCCTTGATCTCCTGGTAATCCTCATGGCCTTTGCCGGCCAGTATGATGATGTCGCCCTCCTGCCCGTGGTCGATGGCATAACGGATGGCCTCCCTGCGGTCAATGATCTCCACGTAGATCCCTTCGGTCCTGGCTATGCCGGTCTTGATATCACTGATAATATCCTGGGGCTCCTCGAACCGGGGGTTGTCGGAGGTGATGATAGTCAGATCCGCCAGTCTGCCGCTGACCTCCCCCATTTCATAGCGGCGCTGTCTGGATCGGTTGCCGCCGCAGCCAAACAGGCACACCAGCCGGTTGGGCGCATACTCCCGCAAACTGGTCAGCAGGCTCTCCAGCGCCATGGCATTGTGAGCATAGTCGATCAACAACGTGAAGTGTTCCGAGACTTTTACCATCTCTATACGGCCCTTGACACGCACCGCCAAAAGCGCCCTCTTGATATCATCCTCCCGCACATTGAAATGCCTGCATATAGCGATGGCGGTCAGCGCATTGTAGACGCTGAAACGTCCCGGTGTAGGCACTTCCACGTCAAAATCCATCAGCCCTTCCACCCGGAAAGCCACGCCCAGCTCTCCCGGTTTCCTGACCAGCCGCACACTCTCGGCCCGCAGGTCATTGTTTTCCCCGATACCATACCGCTCCACCTGGCAGGTATGGCCCTTCAGCACCGCGTCCACATGGGCGTCGTCACCGTTGACAATGCCCACCCGGCACTGCCGAAACAACAGACTCTTGCAGTGCAGATACTCCTCAAAGCTGGTATGCTCGTTGGGTCCGATATGATCCGCTTCCAAATTGGTGAATATCCCCAGATCAAACACAAACCCCTGGGTGCGGTGGAGCATCAGCCCCTGGGAGGACACCTCCATGACCACCGCATCCATGCCCGCCTCCACCATCTTGGCAAAGTACTCCTGCAAAGTATAAGATTCCGGCGTGGTATTGCCCGCGTGGATGTGTTCCCTGCCGATGATCACCTCGATGGTGCCCACCAGGCCCACCTTGTAACCCGCATTTTCCAAAATGGATTTCACCATGTAGGTGGTGGTGGTCTTCCCCTTGGTGCCGGTGACGCCGATGATCCGCAGTTTTTCCGCCGGATATCCGAAATATGCCGCGGAGATAAATGCCATGGCATACCGAGTGTCGGGCACCTTGATCACGGTCACGTCCCTGCCGGCCGTCTCCGACACTTCCCTGGACACTATCAGCACCCTGGCCCCTTTCTCCATTGCCTCCGCCGCAAAATCATGTCCGTCAAAATTGGCGCCCGCAATACAGATAAACAGACAGCCCTCCGTTATTTTCCGGGAATCATACACCACCTGGCCCACCTCCAGGTCCGTTCTGCCCTGTATACATTCGTAATCCAGCTTACACAATAAATCTGTCAGTTTCATGACACATCTCCTTCTCTCCCCACCGGGAGTCTTTCTATCTATTACTATAAATGACAGCAACCTATATGTAAATGACTTTTTCCAAATTTTCCTTTTCCCTGTATATCGCAAAAAGAAATAGCAAAGGCTCCGGTATCGCTACCGAAGCCTCCGCTATTTCTTATGAGGGGGGGAGATAGTGAGTTCATCAACTATCTGATATATACTATACCCAGAAATTATGTCCAAAGTGTGTCCAATTCATTAGAAAAGAATAAAATGAGCCTAAATAAAATAGAAAGTTCCTGTAAAAATCCCATAAAATCGCAAAGGCTCCGGTATTGCTACCGAAGCCTTCGCTATTTCTTATGAGGGGGGAGATAGTGAGTTCATCAACTATCTGATATACACTATACCCAGAAATTGTGTTCAAAATGTGTCTATTTCATTAGAAAAGAATAAAATGAACCTAAACAAAATAGAAATTCTGGATGGTCAGCTGCAATTCTTCCCGGCCCCTGTAACGGTTGATCCCCAGCTGATACGCGATTCCCATCTCATAGCAGCCGCCCTCGTCAAAAAGCCGCCGGGCGCTGCCCGGACCGTGCTTTTCCTCCAGGCCGCCGCAAAATTCCTCCAGATCCCCAAAAAACAAAAGTTCCTGGCGCCTGCCGTCCGCCTCCACCGTAAAACGGGCAAAATTCTGCTTGGCGCCGATGCGTCTCCCTCTGATCAGGTACACTCCCTTCTGGGCAAAGAGGGGCTTGGGATTCCCTGTGCCATAGGGTTCCAGCTTTTCCAGTTCCTTGGCCAGTTCCATGCTGGCATAACTAATCGGCATGGGCACATCAATATGTACCAGGGGCGCAAAGTCCTCTCTGGTCAGGCCGCAGTCTAAATTCAGCGCCTTCCGCAGAGGCTCCACATCCTCCTCCCGCATGGACAGCCCCGCCGCCATCTTATGACCGCCATATTTGGTAAAATACTGTTTCACCCGGCTCATGGCCTCATACATGTGATAAGCCTCAATGGACCGCCCGGAGCCTTTGACGCCCTCTTCCCCTTTGGTCAGCACAAATACCGGGTGATGGTATTTCTCTTTGACTCTGCCGGCAATAATGCCCGCCAGGCTTTCATGGACCTCTGGCATATACAGCACTATCACGGGATCGGGATCCCCTCCCGCCGCCTCCAGCCGGCGCACCGCCTGCTCCACTCCCTGAAGCGTCATATTTTTCCGGCTGTCGTTCAGTTCCTTTAACTCTCTGGCGGCGGTCATGGCCGATACCTTATCCTGGCTCTCCAGCAGCTGAAGCGCCCGCCGGGCCGTATCCAGCCTCCCGGTGGCATTGAGACAGGGCCCCAGCACGAATCCCAGATGATAGGCGGACACCGCCGCCGGATCCAGTCCGTTGACCTCCAGCAGAGCATGCAGCCCAGGGTTTTCACAGGCAGCAAAGCGTTTCAGCCCCTCCTGCACGAGAATCCTGTTCTCGTCCTTCAGTTCCATCACATCGCAAACCGTGGCCATGGCGGCAAAGGGCAGCAGCGCCTCCAGAAGCTTTGCAATCCCTCCATATGCCATTCTCTCCCCCAGGGCCTGCACCAGCTTATAGGCCACCACCGCCCCGCAGATTCCCGGCCAGGGATAGCCGCAGCCCTCCTGTTTGGGATCGATCACTGCCTCCGCCTGGGGCAGCTGCTGGATCTTCCGGCCTTTGTCTTCCACAAAAGGCACCTCATGGTGATCCGTCACCACCACCTGCATCCCCAGTTCTTTTGCCAGCGCAATCTGGGACTGGGCCGCAATGCCGTTGTCACAGGTGACAATGAGGCCGATGCCGTCGCTGTGGGCCTCTTCGATCAGTGTGTCATTCAGTCCGTACCCGTCCCGGATCCGATGGGGAATGGCGGTGTCTACCGTAGCCCCCATCTCCCGCAGGGATCTGGTCAGAATGTAGGAGGAGCATATGCCGTCCACATCATAGTCCCCGATGACCCGGATTTTCATGCCCAGTCCCAGGTCCTTCTGAATCAGGGCAACAGCCTGTTCCATCCCTTTTAAAAGCCATGGGCTGTAACAGTCCGCCAGCGTCCCGCCCAAAAACTTCTCCACCTCCTCCGGCTCCGTGATATCCCGGTTGCGGATAATTCTGGCCAGCACCGGACTGATGCCGAAACGCCTTGCCCATCCCTCAAAATCCGCCTTTTTTGCGGCTACCATCCATTTTTCCATCTTTTCTCCGTTTCTTCATAGTTGACGCATGAACTGGAGCAAACGCAAAAAGCCAACGTATGGCGTAATAGTCTGCCTCTTCATCTGCATGTTTTAACAGGCGCTTCCCCACTAATAAGGATGACGCCCGATTCTTCCCACCAGAACCTTCTTCCCTGTCCCAATTGCAGCATCATGCCAATAAAAGTATATCCTCAAATTCGATCCCGGATGAATCAATTTTAAATGTGGAGAACATTCTATGGCCTTGGTTTTTGCCCCTTTTCCCTCCAGTTGCTCGCTGTATGTAAATGTAAATAGCAAATCATCCGCATGCTCTGGATCGGGAGCACACTCTCTTTGCAATAATACGGACAAAATACGCATTGCTTCTTCCAGATGATGGGAATATTGCTGGTATAATTCCACCGCCCTATCATTCAATATCCCTAAGGCTCTGGTAATCTCCTTTGTTCTATCCTGGAAATGATCAATATGTTTCATCTCTGAAAGAATACCGTCAGCAAAACGACTGTCTATAAAGCAAGACTGCATAAATGCCTCATACTCTGCCACATTCTTAACAGAACTGAGAATATCTCTTCGCTTTTGAATATATTGTTGCAGGCTGGATACGCAAGATGGATATTCTCCCAATGCGATATGAATCGTATTCCCCTCCTGATCCCCATCTGCCGGCTGCTCATTTTCTGATGGGATTATCCCTTTTTTGGTCAGTACTTCCATTAATCTGCGCCTGTCCTCTTCGCTGCCATCTCCCGCTCCGCTATAAAGCCACTCAGCAAATGTTATACCTTCCTGCACAAAGGTATCCCAAAGTTCTTCCCGATATACCAGCGGCTCTCTTACGGATTCATGCTGACAGTATGCGACAATCTCCATTAAATCCCCGATTTCATCCCTGCGCTTGGCAAAATTTTCTTTTTCCTGCGTATATGCAAAGCTATTACCTACCAAGGTATTAATTACCCGCATGCTTTCTCCTCATCTTAAATAGTTCCCGTAAATCCTGCTCTTTCTGGTCAAAGAATCCCTTCGGCCATTCCGAGAGTTCCCCATTTTTATCTACATTAATTGAATCTACCTTAATGCCATTCTCCTCTTTCGCAAAAAAGTATATTTGTATGTTGTCCGTCCGTTTCATAAGCGCCGCCTGGACCCTGGCCCCGTCTATGATATGTTCGCTGTGGGTTTCCACAACAACCTGAACTCCTGCATCTGTCAGACATTCCAGAAATTTTCCCATCCTGCTCTGCGCCGCCGGATGCAAATGTGCCTCAGGATTTTCAATCATCAGAGATACATTTTTCAGAGAGGCACACCATAACCCTGCTGTGACAATGGACAGAATGTAACTAATTCCAAATCCTGTCATGGTGGGCAGCACCGCTTCCTCCGCCACACCGTTCCCATACCGGATATCCGTGATGGCTTTTACATAGTCAGTAGTGACAGAAAAATTGACGTCACCCAAAATAGCATTCATCCAATTTTCCACTTGAATGGAGAATTTGGAACTTTCTCCTGCAAGTACAAGACATCCTGGTACTCTCCTTTGCTGTATATCGGCTCTGTCTATCAAAAAAGCAGCATTTGCGCCATCCCTTAAAATCTCCTCATCCACCCCTGCCGGATAGGATATCCGCGGCCCCAGACGCTCCGCATTCAGATAAAACAACCGATCGGTCTGTGTGCTTTCAGACTGGGAATACGTCAGTTTCAGAGGTTGGAGCTTATCTATCCTATAGGTGAATATCACTGACTGCTCATTCCACTGTACCTTTAGCGAAAAGTCACCCTCTGGCAATTCTGTACGGTTCTGCGAGACAAGGGCCTTGGGACTGCCAACCGCAACCCCCAATGCTTCCGAGGCATCCACGGAATCTCCCTTTTCCCGCGCCGTTGCGTCTGCCAGCAGCAGTGCCTGCATAACCGTGGATTTTCCCGCAGCATTTCCGCCTGCCAGAATCGTCAGTTCTGCCAAGGGCAGCTGCAAATGGTCGAAACATTTGAAGTTCTGTAATTCAATCGCCTTTATCATAACACTCCTCCCAAATTTCCCGAATGACCTCTATGGATAACAATATATGTTTTTTTGCTCCTGTAGAAGAGGTGATTGCATGAAAAAAATCGGCATCTTTGCTTTGTCGTTCCCTGTACAGAAATCTGAGTTTTTCAGAGTTCACCTTTATATTGTTTATCCCTGATCTTATGCTTATTAAGACATTCATAAATACAACTGCCCAACTGGTAAACAAAGATTTATTGATTTTATTGCTATTTTCTTTACAGAAAGCATATTCTCCTAGAAAATCATAGCAACACTCCATAACTTTTTTGAATCCAGTTAAAAAAGCAGTTAAGGCATCATCCGATTTATAATTGAAAGCCAGAATCATATAATCCATCATTTTTCCTAATCCGTAATATTGCTTGAAGTCATGCCTTTCCCAATCATAGAACGCAAAAATAGTTAAATAGCGCAAACATAATTCCTGTGCCCCCATGCGTAAGTCATTCACACTACTATGAGTAGCCAATTGAAACTCTTCGCACTGCGCCATCTTCTGAAGAAGTGACCTCACTTCAGGCGAGGCCATAATATTCCTGATTTCCTGCGAATTGAGTGGAATCCCACCTGTGTTCACTCTCCTAAACACATCGAATTTGACTATCTGAGGACATCTTTCATCCAATATATTTACAGCCAACTCCGTATCCTCTATCCGCCCCTGAAGCTTTGGCTCCAAATCTCGGAAATATTTTTTCTCACACTGGGGCAGATACTGCATCTTTTTTAAAGGAAATTCATTATTGAGATAGGAATGAATAGCCCACAAACGCTGCATGCCATCGATGACACTCTTATTTCCCTCCACATCCTCATCCAGATAAAATGCGGGTATGGGAATTCTAAGCAGCATAGATTCAATCAATGCGCTTTTCCGCACATCATCCCATACCATATTTCTTTGATATTCCGGGCGCAAATTCAACTTTACACCACTCTCTGCAGAAATCCAATGCTCTATCTGAAATACTGTTATCATCTTTTGGGTGACGCGAATACTCTGGACCTCATATGGATCATCAGTCTCCAGATATTCTTCTTCATATTCTGCGTCCGCTTCAATACCACTATATTCTGACTCTAATCTATTTGATAATTTATAATATTCTAAAAAATCTGATTTCTGAATCCCCATATTAAAGCAACTCCCTTTTCCCCGATTCATCCGCCTCGCTAATCGCGTCACTATCGGTCACTGCGCCTTCATTCCGCATGGTTTAACATACGCTCTGCCCCGAAGAACCACCCTCATTATAGCATATATCCTCGATTTTACAACCGTTCCACTCTGATTTGACATTTATAATTTGGCCCTTTCAGCTACATTAAATTCTATATTCTATTTCATACCACCCACAAATAACATATACAAACATATATATCCATTACAAATAGTATAAAAAGAACTGCTCTCTTAGAAAAGCAGTCCTTTTTTCTTACCTTAACATATCTACTTGTCACATGACATTCCTGACTTCCCGCAAAGAGTTTTCTCTCTCAACACTTGGAAACAAACTACTTGCCGTTTCCTGCCTTGGGCGGAAACTTTTTGCGCAGCACGAACCACATGGGGCCTGCCAGGCAGATGGAGGAATAGGTACCGCACAGGATACCCACCATCAGAGGCAGCGCAAAGTCACGAATGCTGGTCACACCCAGGATATACAGCACCGCCACCATGATAAAAGTGGTCAGGGAAGTAAAGATGCTTCGGGAGAGGGTCTGGGTGATACTCTTATTCAATACCTCCTCCAGGCTTTCCTTTTTGCCCGACTCTACCATATTCTCACGCACACGGTCAAAAATGACGATGGTGGCATTGATGGAATAACCCACGATGGTCAGCATACAGGCGATAAAGGTATTGCTGACGGACACCCTCGCCACAGCGTAGAAAGCCAGCACCACCAGCACATCGTGAAGTAGGGCCATCACACCCGATGCGCCAAAGCGGATATCGCTGAAGCGGATACGGATATAGATCAGCATACAGACAATAGCCACCACCACTGCCAGAATTGTATCCCTGGTCATCTCATCGCTGATAGTGGAACTGATAGTCTCCGAAACGATCTCCGCCTCCTCTACGCCAAAGCGCTCCATGAACATCTGGTTTAATGCTTCCCTCTGCTCCATATTCAGGGAATCCGATTTGAAAATGACCTCGTTGCTGTCCTGCACAGTCTGTATCTGCACACCGCTGCCGGTAATCTCCTCCACATAGGGAACGATCTCACTGTTGATCTGCTCCAGAGTCCTGCCCTCCGCAAAGGCCACTGTGGTAGCCGTGCCGCCCTTAAACTCCAGACTCAGGTTCAGCGCGTCATCGCCGGTTCCCACATGGACACCCATCACCACAAAGCCCGCCAGAATCAGCGCGGCGGATACGCCAAAGAAAATCTTTCTGTGCTTCAAAACGTCCAATGCCTTGTGTTCCTTGCCGATTCCGTACCACTTGGCGTCCTTGAGGCCCAGAGTATAAAGGGCGCTCATGATCAGCCGGGTCAGCACCAGAGCCGTGAACATGGACAATACAATACCCAGTGCCAAAGTCTGGGCGAAACCCTTCACCGTGCCGGGGCCCAGAAGCCACAGCACCGCCGCCGCAATCAGCGTAGTGATATTGCCGTCCACAATGGCGGACAGGGCCTTGTCAAAACCGATCTTCATGGCACTCTTGACGGTTTTGCCGGTGGCCAGTTCCTCCCGGATACGGGCAAAAACTATCACATTGGCATCTACCGCCATACCGATGGAAAGGATAATGCCCGCAATGCCGGACAGTGTCAGCGTCATATCAAAGCCGTTCAGCAATAGGACAATCAGCGCTACATACATCCCCAGCCCCAGAGAGGACGCCAGACCGGAGATAAAGTACACGGCGATCATAAACACAATCACGATCACCAGGCCGATGGCGCCGGCCCGCAGGCTTGTCTCAATGGCGTCCACGCCCAGCTGGGCGCCCACCACCTTGGAGTGCAATTCTTCCAATTCCAGACTCAAACCACCGATACGTATGGTGGAGGCCAGCTTCTCTGCCTCCTCAAAATTCTTGGAACCGCTGATCTGGGCGCTGCCGTCGGTAATAACGGCGCTTACAGTGGGCACACTGACAAAATTCCCGTCATAGTAGATAGCGATGGACTTGCTGTTCACACCGCCGTTATAAGCCTCCCGAGTGGCCTCCTCAAATTTGGCGGTGCCCTCCGGAGTCAGTGTCAGCAATACCACGATCTGCTGGTTCTGCATGCTGTCCGATCGGGTGGCCGCAGAGGCGTCCGCCACGTCCGTGCCTTCCAACACCACACTGCCGTCCGCAATGATCTCCTCCAGGCTGCGGTTTAAGCTGTGTACATATTCATAGCCGCCGTCCGCCCCCATGACAAGCTGAGAGGTGTAGTTATCCAAGCCGTCGGAGCCTGTCTGTTTGATAAAATACAGGGCGCCGGGCCGCCCCAGTTCCTGCAGAATCGCGTTGGCGTCAGACACTCCGGGAATCTCGATGTTGATACGATCCGTTCCCTCCTGATACACCACTGCCTCTGTGCTGTAATTCCACACACGCTGCTGCAGCTTGGAGATGGTATCGGCCATATCCGTGGAACTGGGCTCCTCCTCGCCCACCACC
Organism: uncultured Acetatifactor sp.; assembly: GCA_910585015.1. Classification (GTDB taxonomy): domain Bacteria; phylum Bacillota; class Clostridia; order Lachnospirales; family Lachnospiraceae; genus Acetatifactor. The sequence continues at coordinate 12,118 of CAJUCT010000029.1, read as the reverse complement.
TGATAGGTAATGCTGACGCCTCCCGCCAGATCCAGACCCAGCTTGATATCCGACGCGCTGCCCTTGCCGCTGGCATCCACCCCTGCGAAATCCACATAAGTGACGCCTGCAAAAGCCAGCAGCATCACGATCAAAATGATGATTGCCTTGCTTTTGGTCATGTTTTTAATCACGTTACTCTTCCTCTTTTCTGCATATTGCACACATGGTCCGCAATATTGCGTTAATACGTACTTGAAAGCGCTGCTTTCAACATTCCTCCATATCACTTTCCGCCGCTTTTATCATAATGGCACATTCCACACGTTTCCTCTGCAGTTCGCAGCCGATGTCATACGCGCCGTTGATATCTCCGCTGAAATTGTAGGCGTTGGCCGCACAGCCGCCGCTGCAATAGAACTTGGCAAAGCATTTCCTGCATTTGTCCTTGGCGTATACATTGCAGCATTTAAACTCATCCCTGACAGCGGTGTTGGTGATGCCCGTATCCACGTTGCCCAGCAGAAACTTCTCCTGACCCACAAACTGATGACAGGGATAAAAATCTCCCCAAGGGGTCACCGCCAGGTATTCTGTGCCGGAACCACACCCCGACAGACGCTTGGCCACACAGGGCCCGCCTTCCAGATCTATCATAAAATGGAAGAAATTGAACCCTTTCCCCTCTCTCCTGCGCAAAATGATCTCCTGTGCCAGCTTATCATACTCCTCCAGCAGCCGGGGCAGATCCTCCTTAAGTATGGCATAATCGTCCTGTGGCTGCGCCACCACCGGCTCCACCGAAATCTGCTTAAAGCCCAGATCCGCCAGATGCTTCACATCCTCCGAAAAATCCAGGTTAAAGTGGGTAAAAGTACCTCTGACATAGTAGTTCATCTGATTCCTGGTCTCTGCCACCTTCTGGAACTTGGGCACGATCAGGTCGTAGCTGCCCTGCCCCTTCCGGAAGGGACGCATCCTGTCATGAACTTCCCTGCGGCCGTCGATGCTGCACACCACGTTGGCCATCTCCCGGTTGGCAAATTCCAGCACCTCGTCATCCAGCAGTACGCCGTTGGTGGTCAGGGTAAAACGGAACTTCTTATTATTGGGCTCCTCCAGACTGCGGCCATAGGCCACCAGATCCTTGACCACCTGCCAGTTCATCAGCGGCTCGCCGCCGAAGAAATCCACCTCCAGATTCACCCGGCTGCCGGAATTGGCCACCAGGAAATCCAGAGCCTTCTTTCCCACCTCAAAGCTCATCAGCGCCCGCCTGCCGTGGTACTCTCCCTCTTCGGCAAAACAATACTTACACGCCAGATTACAGTCATGGGCGATGTGCAGACACAGGGCCTTTACCACGGTCTGCCGCCTCTTAAAGTCAAACACATAGTTCTCGTAGATATCCGGCGCGAAGAGCTGTCCTGCCTCCTGCAGCGCCAGCACCTCCTCCAGGGCTTCCTCCACCTCCCCGTGGCTGTATCTGGCATCCGCCAAATTTATAACCGCCGCCTTGATGGTGGCGGTATCCCGGATCCCCTCCTTCACCAGAGGTTCCATAAGGGATATCATGTCATATACGATCTCGTCCACCACATGGATGGAACCGCTGTTTACATCCATCACAATGTTGTATCCGTTATTTTTATACTGATGTATCACGATTGCTTGTCCTCTCAATAAGTTGGCGTTCCCAACCGCCGGAAGTTCCCCTGGCACTTGCGCAGGCGCCGCTCCGGACAGTTGCTGTTCTTTTCACACCAAGCAGCCCCGAAATGCCATTGCACTTCGAGGCTGCCCGCTTATGTCAGCGAAGTGATTCCCGATGCCGACCTATTTGATCTTCTCACAACTCTGATTGCCGACTGTGCAGGAAGTCTTACATGCAGACTGGCAGGAAGTCTGGCACTCGCCGCAGCCGCCCTTCTTCATGGACTCCTTTAAGTTCCTGGTTGTTAATGTTTTAATGTGCTTCATAGACTTGGCCTCCTATATGCTGTTTGGAAGGTCTAAAGACCTTCGGTTCCGCCCTGCTCCGGACAGTAACTGTTTTTGTACGCCGCGCCCGGCAAGGCCCTAAACTTTATGTATTATACCATATAATAAAGATTTGTAAAATAGTTTTTTACATTTTTTTCAACTGATCATGCCGCCCAACATACCGCCTCCGCCGCAGAGCACCAGCGTGGTCAGGAAAGAATTGGTCAATATACCGGGCTGGCGGTTCACGATCAGGGAAATAACGGCCAGCACCAGGAAATACATCACTCCCATCAGCGCCCCCCAGAGGAATTTTTTATTTTTCAATTTTTTCCCGGTGATAAAGCCCGCAAAAAAAGTGGCCAGCACATAAATTGCGATGATGCAGATCGACACTATCCTCTGCGACAGGCCCACCTTATACAACAGCAGCGCCAGAAGCAGCAACAGCCCGCCGGTCAGTATGTAGGAAAATAACAGGCTCTTTAGTAAGAACAGCACCGGGATTTCCCCCAATTTCCCTTGTCTGCTTTCATTCATCATAAATATCCTCCTATTTTTATGTTCCACATCAGCCCTCCCGCCGCCATTCCCCCAAAGCACTTTCCGGCCGCTCCGGCATCCGCAAATTCTCTGGACGCCGGGAGAACTGACGCTGTTGAAGATCCAGGATCTTCTGTTCCGCATCAGCCAATATATTGACATTCGATTAATTATATTATATTATCTCTAGTAAAATGACAAAAAAGGAGTGGTTAATTTTGGACAGTTCTGCTGTCATACAACTTGTAGTGCTTATATTGCTGGTGGGTCTCTCCGCTTTTTTTTCCTCCGCAGAGACGGCGCTTTCCACCGTGAACCGTGTGCGGCTGCGGGCGCTGGAGGAAGAGGGCAACAAACGTGCCGCCAGAGTCAATCTGATACTGGACAATTACGGTAAAATGATCAGCACTATTCTGATCGGAAACAACATTGTAAACATCACGGCTTCTTCTCTGGCCACCATACTGGCCCAGCGGATCAATCTGATTGTGGGAATTGCCACCGGTATCCTGACCATCGTGGTGCTGCTCTTCGGCGAGATCGTGCCCAAAACCTGGGCAAATCTGAACAACGAAAAGATCTCTCTGGCCTACAGCGGCATCATCTTCGGATTGATGCATATCCTGACCCCGGTTATTTTTGTGGTGGACAAGCTGTCAAACGGTATCCTGCGGCTGCTACATATAGACCCCAACAAAAAGCCCAGCGCCATGACGGAGACAGAACTTAAAACCTACGTGGACGTAAGCCATGAGGACGGCGTCATTGAATCCGAAGAGAAAGAGATGATCTACAATGTGTTCGACTTCTCCGACGCGGTGGCCAAAGACATCATGATCCCCAGAATCAATATGGTGACGGTCAGCGTGGATGCCTGCTACCATGACGTGCTGCAGGTTTTCCGGGAATCCATGTACACCCGGCTTCCCGTGTACCAGGAGGACAAGGACAATATCATCGGCCTGATCAATATCAAGGATTTCATATTGAGCGCCGACCAGGATAACTTCTCCGTAAGTAGTATCCTGCGCCAGGCCCATTATACTTATGAGTACAAAAAAAGCGCGGATCTGCTGCTGGAAATGCGTGAAATCACAATGAATGTGGCTTTTGTGCTGAACGAGTACGGCGCCACAGTGGGGATGATCACTTTAGAGGATCTGCTGGAGGAAATCGTAGGTGAAATCCGGGATGAGTATGACGCCGACGAGGCGGAATATATACAGGCCATCGATGAGAACACCTATCTGGTAGAAGGCAGCATGAAACTGGACGATATCAATGATGTGCTGGGGACTTCCCTGGACTCCGAAGACTATGACTCCATCGGCGGCATTATCATCGAGTACCTGGATCGCCTGCCTGAGGACGGCGAGGAAGTGGAACTGGTTGGCGGCATCCGTCTGAAAGTACAGGGTATTGACCAGAACCGTATCTGCAAGGTGGTCCTGACACTGCCGGAACCTGCTCCACAGGAGGGGACAGAGGAGCCTGCCGAAGGAAAAGAGTCCGAGGCCGACTTAGAAGAAAAGGAATAGATTGGTATATATAACAGGGACAGTCTCGTTGCCGGGATTGTCCCTGTCAGTTTATTCTGGGTTCCAGACTTATATCGCAGCCATAAAAACCACCCGGATGGCGGTGCCTTTCCCGGGACTGCTCTCCAGCTTTAGCTGTGCCTGATGCCTGGCTACGATATGCTTTACAATGGCCAATCCCAACCCTGTGCCTCCAGTGGATTTGGATCGGCTCTTGTCCACCCGATAGAAGCGCTCAAATATCCTTTCCTGATGCTCCTGGGGAATGCCGATTCCCGTATCTTGCACCGTCAGAATCACCTGCTCCCGTTCCCTGTGCACATCCACCCGTACCAGTCCCCCCTCCACATTGTAACGGATTGCGTTATCGCACAAGTTGAACAGCAGTTCCTCCAGCATAAGACGGTTTCCCTGCACATAGCAGGAGCCGCCCTCCATCCGCAGACTCACTTTATGTTTTTGGGCGCTGACCTCCAGCATCTCCACACATACCGCCGCCAGTTCATACAGATTGACCCGCTCGGTCATGGACTCTTCCCGGGAACTATCCAGTTCGGACAGACGGATGATATCATTGATCAGATGCAGCAGACGCTGGGCGCTCTGATGAATCCCCCCGGCGAACCGGATCACGTCCTCCCCCGACGCCATGCCCGTCTCAATAAGTTCCGCATAGCCGGATATGGCGGTCAACGGCGTCTTCAACTCATGGGTGACATTGGCCGTAAACTCCTGCCGCAGCCTGGCATTTTCCACAATGTCCCAGTGCTGCTTCCGAATAGTCTGGACAAAGGGCTCCAATTCCTCATAATAAGTGATTTCCTCCCCGTCGTCCAGATGATCCGCCAGCTTTTTCACAGGCTCAAGCAAGCTGTCGGTGAGACGGTGCGCCAGAAGAAGAGACAAAAGCAGCAGCACTGCGCCGATCCACACCAAGCTGGGCATAATGCTGCCCAATATGCTGTAGATGCTCTCCGCCTCCGTGGCCACCCGGAGCAGCCGACCGTCAGAGAGTCTCACGGCATAGTAAAAAGTACTTTTGTCCAATGTGGCGGATCTGCGGATGGCCTGTCCCTCGCCGTCCTCCATGGCGGAGCGAATCTCCGGGCGCAGGCTGTGGTTCTCCATATCCGCGCTATCCGTCTGATTGTCGTACAGCACCCCGCCCTGGGCGTCCAACATCGTGATACGCACCTTTTCCTCCCGCATATTGCTGCCCGTCAGCATCAATTCTTCCTGACTTTCCTCCTGTAAAAGCAGCGCGTAGATCCGCAGATCCGCCATGGTCTGCCGCCGGAACACTCCATAAAATACCGCCGTCAGCAGCGCCATAGTCGCCAGGATGCCCAGCACCGCCACCAGGACCATCCTGGCATTGATCTTCTTTTTCATCCCTCACCTCATCCGTCTTTTCTGGAATCAAGCACCGATTATCCGCAAAGGCTGCCCGTCGGTTCCAATTTCCCTGCTTCGAAGTGCCGCCCTTTCCACTCTATTCTCCGCCCATTATATAGCCTACATTCCGCACAGTGCGGATCAGGCAGCCCTGGTTCCCAAGTTTCCGCCGCAGAGTCTTGATATGCATGTCCAGGGTCCGGGATTCTCCCTCAAAACTGCTCCCCCACACCCGGTCCAGAATCACGTCACGGGTCATGACCATTCCGGCGTTGATCAGCAGAAGCTTCAGCAGTTCATATTCCTTGTAGGTCAACTCGCAGGCTATACCGTGAACTGTCACCGCATGTTTTCCCTGATCCATCACAATATCTCCCACCTTCAGACATCTCTCCCCCTGTCCTGCCTGACTTCGCCGCAGCATGGCCTTTACCCGGGATATCAGTTCCATGACCCCGAAAGGCTTGGTGAGGTAATCGTCCGCCCCTATATCCAGTCCCTTGACCTTGTCAATCTCCGCAGTCCTGGCCGTCACCAAAATGATGGGCAGCAGCGCCAGTTCCCTGCGGCTTCTGAGTTTTTGCACGATGGCCAGCCCATCCTCGTCCGGCAGCATGACATCCAGCAGCACAAGATCCGGTTTTTCCTCCTCCAGGGCCCGGTAAAAATCCGCGGCGCAGTCATACCCCTTTATCTGAAATCCCGCCCCGGACAGCGCAAAAGTCTCTATCTCCTGTATGCTCTTGTCGTCCTCCACCACATAGATCAACGCCATCTGTTTCTCCCCTTCCGCCGCAGCCTGCTGTCACAGCTTTCCCACTGCTGCTTTTATCACAGCTTTTCATATGTCATGTCTTTTTAAGCATGCTTTTCTACAGCATAATGCATAATCGGCCAAGTTGCAATCCCGATTATTGACTGCCCCGTTGAATTTGGCATTTCCTTTCCACTCTCTGTCCGGAATCCGGCTGGCCGGTACCCTGTTTTTAAGGCAGCAGATAGCGCTGGCCATAGGCCATCACTTTTCCCCGGAAGTCCATATTGTCCTCCCGCTTCATGTTCTCCAGATATGCGTGGGTGTCAAATTCATCCTCGTTGATCTCCAGCAGGCAGACGGCAATATTGGAGCAGTGATCGGACACCCGCTCCAGATCGGTGATGATGTCCGACAGAATGAAGCCCAGTTCTATGGTACATTTCCCTTTGCGCAGCCGTTTGATATGACGCTGCCGGATCTCCAGGTTCAGGGCGTCAATGACTTCCTCCAGCGGCTCCACCTGACGGGCCAGTTCCAGATCCTCTTCCCCGAAGCTGTCCATAGTGATCCGCAGAATATCCCTGACAGCCCTGCGCAGCACCTCCAGTTCCTGCAGCGCCTTGCTGGAAAAACACACTTTTTTGTCCCGCATCTCCCTGGCCGCCTCCTGGATGTTCAGCGCGTGATCGGAAATCCGCTCAAAATCGCCGATACAGTGCAGCATCACGGACAGATTGTGGTTATCCCTGCCGGACAGATCCCGTGAGCCGATCTTGACCAGATAGCTGCCCAGTTGATCCTCATATTGGTCAACCCTGGTTTCCAGTTCCATCACCTGTTGGGCCTGATCCTCGTCATATTCCGCAATCAGCCCCATGGAGAGGTTGATGGCCTGCTGTGCCAGTCCCGCCATGTTTACCGCCACATTGCGGCTCTGTTCAATGGCGTAGGAAGGTGTATTCAGAAAGCGGGGATCCAGATGCTGCAGCACCTCATCCTGTGCCTTTTCCGGCAATTGCTCCGGATCGCTGCCGACGGTCAGACTTGCCAGCTTCACCAGCCCCTTGGAAAAAGGCAGCAGCAGCAAAGTCGCCGACACGTTAAAGCAGCTGTGGACCACCGCAATGCCCAGCGCGTCCGCAGGCTTTTCCATAAACGGAAAATGAAATATGGCTTCCAGCACATAGAATACACTCATAAATACTGCCGTGCCGATAATATTGAAATACAGGTGCACCAGGGCCGCTCTCCTGGCATTCCTGCTGGCCCCCACACCGGAGAGCATGGCGGTCACACAGGTGCCGATATTCTGCCCCAGGATAATGGGAATGGCCGTGTTATAGCCCACAGCCCCACTGAGACACAGGGCCTGCAAAATGCCCACGGAGGCCGAAGAAGACTGAATCACCGCCGTCAGCACCACTCCCGCCAGCATGCCCAGCAGCGGGTTGGAGAAAGCCGTCAATATTCCGGTAAACTCCGGCACCTGGGCCAGGGGTTTCACGGCGGCGCTCATGGTGTCCATGCCGAACATCAGCACCGCAAAGCCAACCAGAATGTAAGCCGCATACCTGTGTTTTTCTTTCTTGGAAAACAAAAGCATAGCCACGCCTATGATGGCCAGAATAGGAGAAAAGGATGTGGGCTTTAACATCTGCACCAGAAAAGAGGAACTGTCAATTCCCGTCAGACTCAGAATCCAGGAGGTAACAGTGGTTCCCACATTGGCCCCCATGATAACTCCCACGGCCTGCTCCAGCTTCATGATACCGGAATTGACAAATCCCACCACCATCACCGTGGTAGCCGACGAGGACTGGATCACCGCCGTCACTCCGGCCCCCAGCAGCACAGCCATGACCGGATTGCCGGTCAGTTTCTCCAGAACACTCTCCATTCTGCCCCCGGATGCCTTGGCCAGGCCCTCTCCCAACAGGTTCATGCCATACAAAAACAACGCCAGTCCGCCAATCATTGATAACACGTCAAAAAAGTCCATACATTCTCACCTCTCCCATATGTTTCCACAAAGTATGCTCTTTTATCATAGCAGGGACAGGTAAAATGCAATATCGGGTCTGGGTAAAATATATGTAAAATGACTGAAGATACCATTTAAGCTTATGCAGCCAAAAATCAAGGCTTCACAGGCAACCGGAGCCCTGGTTCTGCATATAACATAATAAGCGTTTTTATTTAGAAATGAGGAAAAAGCATGCCACTTATCGTATTAGACGCAGGCCACGGCGGCGCTAACCCCGGCGCAGTATACCAGGGCAGGCAAGAAAAAGATGATGTGCTGGCTCTGACTCTGGCGGTTGGCCGGATTCTGGAAAACCGGGGCGTAGATGTATATTATACTCGTACCACGGATGTCTATGAATCTCCCACGCAGAAAGCCCTGGAGGGCAATCAGACAGGAGCCGACTACTTTGTCTCCATCCATCGCAATTCCAGTCCCTACCCCAACCAGTACAGCGGAATCGAGTCTCTGGTCTATAACCGCTACGGGGCGGCGGCACGTATGGCCGACAATATCAACCAACAGCTGGAAGCGGTGGGCTTTCTCAATCAGGGCGTCAACCAGCGCCAGGATCTGGTAGTTTTAAACCGCACACAGATGCCTGCCGTACTGGTGGAGGTGGGCTTCATCAACACGGATGTGGATAACCAGCTGTTTGACCAGCGGTTCGATGATATTGCCCAGGCCATTGCGGACGGGATATTGATTACGCTGGGGATGTAGTGAGACTTATAGCAAGAATTGCATCCTGCTTCTCTGCCGCCTCAGGAAGTAATTTCATGTTTCAATTCACGCCCCCGCACAGGGGGCATCGGCAAAAGCAGACAAATATCCAACACATACCTGAAAAGCACTTCAAGATGACTCGTTATTACGGACTTCATGCTAGGCACCGCAAATCAGATGAAAAGAACCGCAGGGCAATCCCAAAATCCAGACATCAGATCCTGCTGTTTCCTGTGAGATTGGTCTAAATCAAGCAGGCGAAAGCCTACCATGCTTCCCAAGAGAAGATGTCCCATTTCATGTACAAAAAGACTCAATATATCGCACAGCACTGCAATAGGTAAAGTCCACGCCACATGATAGGTATGTATTCCGTTTTTCAGGAAAAACAATAATGAAATCAAATAAAAAAGTAAAAATTCTACCCTAATTACGGCATGCCTTAGCCAATATATGATATTTTTTCCTATTCTCGCTCCTACTGTATTTTGCATATTTTAATAGGCTCCCTTTTTGATAGGTAGAGTCCTGTAATGAAATAACAAATAACAATGGTACCAATACAAATCCATACATTACTCATGGCAGGGCTTTGTCCCAGCATTGCGCTTTTTGCGACTTCCATGGCACAATAAACAGGAGTGTTTTTCATATAACCGTCCAACTGCGAAGTCTGAATTGCATTGGTCAACATCAGTGGAAATACCATCAACATCTGAATCATTACCAGCAGGGCAGAATTTTTGATTACAGTTCCCAAGAAGTGTCCAATGGAAAAAATACTGACAAATACCATGAACCAGTACGGAATCTGCTGCCAGTAAAAGTGATAATCCACTAGATTCAAACGGGATACCGCAACAATAAATGCTGTCAAAATCAGAACAAACTGCAACAACCCGGCGACCATTTTGGAAATAAATAACTGTTCCCATCTAGCTCTAACCTTACAAATATATAACAATGTTTTTGTTGCTCGTTCCTGCTGCATCTGTGTAATAGCAAGACTCAGATTACTATATATAAAAATCCAAATAAATCCGGTCCAGATATAGCCGCTAAACTCCTCTGTCTTCTCCTCACTCAGCGAAACCACCTCATGAATTGTATATTTTTGCGCCGCAAGAATGGCATCACGGGTTTCTGCAGAATAATTTTGAGAATTGATATCTTTTAGTGCCGTTACAAAATACTGATATGCGACCTCTGATTTCTGCATCTCACTGTTATAATAAACATCAAAGCTTCCATCACCATTCTCTTGAATCACACAATCGGTACTTTTTTTATGGTATTCCTCCAGTGCTTCCTCGTTGTTGTCATATCTGATAAATGACACCTCAACCACTTCATTGTAGGAATTCATCAGAGCCTCTACTTCTTTTTCCGTGTTACCGTCTCCCCAGATACCAATTGTGATTTTTACAGTCGCTGTGCTTGCATAAAGAAGATTTACCGCAATCACTAAGATTGGTAAAAAAATATTGGAGAAAATAAGCAGACGATTGCGAAACAGCACTTTAATCTCCTTTTTCACCATTGCTAATATTTGCATGCTTTCTCGCCTCCTCATAGATATCTCCCAAAGACATATCATTGTTAATAATATTGATGACCTTCCTTCTGTCCACACCTTCTAAAAAAGAATAAAGCTCTTCTATTCCCATGCAAAGTTCCATCTGACCGGCTTCTCTTTTCCGGACTAATTTACTATAAGATCCTAAAATGACAGCATCATCTTCGCAGACCACTCTTAGTTTTTTAACTTTCGAATATTTCCTGATCAGATCATCATATTTTCCCGCTTCAATAATTCTTCCAGCTTCTAAAATCATAACATCCTCAATCAGATCCTGTGTTTCAAAAAGGTCATGGGAGGAAATCACTATCTTAATATTCTTCTCTCTATATAAATATTGGATTGCCTCGCTCAATTCATTTTTTGCGTCCATATCCAAACCTGAAAAGGGTTCATCCAAAAAAAGAATATCTGGCATATGTAGCATACTGATCAGCAGCATAACTCTTTTCAACATTCCTGTAGACAAGCTGTCAATTTTACTATTCTCGAATTCGTCAATATAAAACATTTTGATTCTGTTCTCATATTCCTTCTTTGAAATCCCATAGATTCCCATAAAATAGCATATAGTTTCCTTAACGGTTAATATAGGGTACAGCATCAGCCGATCCGTAAAAAGGCCTGTTCTTTTTATAATTGACTTATTCTCTGCTAGGTCTTTTCCAAGCAGTCGTACACTCCCGCTTGTCGGCCTTGCCAGTCCATTGGCGAGCATAAACATTGTAGATTTTCCTGCACCATTACTGCCTACAATTCCCAGCGGACATGTCTGATTCGTAAAATAATCAATATGGTCCAATGCCAATTTTTCATTTTTGTCATATCGTTTTGTAAGCTGCACCAACTCAATCATTCTATTCATCCTCTCTATTTGCAATTACCTTTGGCCAGTTCTCCCATGCCGGATGTGTAGGGAACGCATGCAAAATAGAACTTTTTATATCCTCTTTGTGCCAGTCTCTGGCTCAGAACTCTGATTTTCTGCACACTATCTGTTCCTCTGGTTTTACAATTGATTTCTTCATCTGCCGAATCAATAGAAATCCGTCAAAGTGCCTGCGTAACTAACATTTCCCAGTGTTGTTATGACAACTCTTTTTTCCAAACACTCTTCTACCTTCTTCTGTTCCATCAAATATCCCACTCCTCTTCCTTTAAATATTCGACAAATCCAATCTCCACACACTTGGAAATAAACCGGTCTATCTCTTCTGCATCAAAACTATCCAAAATCTGACAAATGTCCCCAACGGTGTGATTTCCATCCAATAATTCCCATATCTGGGACTGCTTCTGATTCAAAATCACTCCTCTGTAACTATTAAAAAAACATACCTATCTCTTTTCTTCCACGCCTCCGATACTCTAATTGGTTTAAAATCCACTTTTTCTGTTACCATACCCACACCCCTCTTACCGTAATTTTGTTTATTAATAATCGTGTGATAGGTTTCCCCTGAAAGTAGGAACACACCCGCCTCACCCATTTGCTGAAAAGAAATTCCAATACTAGTGTAGTGACCTAATTATATTTAGCGAAATTAATTTCCATCTACCGTACCGAACTTCGGATAAAGCGATACCAGCTTAGT
>CAJUCT010000028.1:53552-59906 GCA_910585015.1 uncultured Acetatifactor sp. | reverse complement strand
TTTAGCGGAAAAATATTTTAGCACTTGCTGCCGCGTAAGCGGCTTGGTACAATGAGCAAAATGCTCTGCATAAATGAAAGGAAGAATAATGAGAACTTATTTGGTAACCGGAGGCGCCGGGTTTATTGGCTCCAACTATATTCATTACATGTTTGGGAAGTATGACAGTGAGATCCGTATCATCAATGTGGATGCCCTGACTTATGCGGGTAATCTGGAGAACCTGAAGGATGTGGAGGATCGTGAAAATTATACCTTTGTGAAGGCGGATATCTGCGACAAGGAGGCTATCCGCAAGATATTCACTGAGAATGATATTGACAGAGTAGTGCATTTTGCCGCGGAGAGTCATGTGGATCGGAGTATCCGCAACCCGGAGGTCTTTGTTCAGACCAATGTGCTGGGCACGGCGGTGATGCTGAATTGTGCCAAGGAAGCCTGGGAGCAGCCGGGTGGCAGCTTTAAGGAGGGAAAGAAGTTCCTACATGTATCTACGGACGAGGTGTACGGATCCCTGCCCGACGATGACAACGCCTTTTTTTATGAGACAACGCCCTATGATCCCCACAGCCCTTACTCGGCCAGCAAGGCCAGTTCGGACATGCTGGTGAAGGCATATATGGACACCTACCACTTCCCGGCCAACATTACCAACTGCTCCAACAACTACGGCCCCTACCAGTTCCCGGAGAAGCTGATTCCGCTGATCATCAACAATGCGCTGCTGGGCAAGAAGCTGCCGGTGTACGGGGACGGCAAGAATGTGCGCGACTGGCTCTATGTGGAAGATCATGCCAAGGCCATCGACATGGTGCAGGAGCAGGGGCGGCTGTTTGAAACCTACAATATCGGCGGCCATAACGAAAAGCAGAATATAGAGATCATCAATATCATCATCGAGACCCTGCAGGAGATGCTGCCGGAGGGTGATCCCCGCAAGAGCCTGGTGAGCAAGGAACTGATCAGCTATGTGGAAGACCGGAAGGGACATGACAGACGGTATGCCATAGCTCCTGATAAGATCAAGGCCGAGATCGGCTGGTATCCGGAGACCATGTTCAAGGAGGGTATCAAAAAGACCATCGCATGGTTCTTCGAGCATGAGGAATGGATGAAGAACGTGACCAGCGGCGATTACCAGAAATATTATACAGAGATGTATGAGAAGTAAAAGGTTCTGACCAGGGGATTGCCTCAGAAATGCGGCAATCCCTTCGGTGCGTTTTAAAATATGTGAGATATGCGGAATTCTAAAACAACTCTAAATACGAGGAGAGATTATTATGAAGGGTATTATTTTAGCCGGGGGTTCCGGCACCAGGCTGTATCCGTTGACAAAGGCCATCAGCAAGCAGATCATGCCGGTGTACGACAAGCCCATGATCTATTATCCTTTGTCCACCCTGATGCTGGCGGGGATTCGTGAGGTGCTGATCATTTCCACTCCCAGAGATTTGCCGGTTTTTGAGGAACTTTTGGGGGACGGGCACCAGCTGGGCATGGAGATCGGCTATGCGGTGCAGGAAAGTCCCAGGGGGCTGGCGGATGCTTTTATTATCGGTGAAAGATTTATTGGCAAAGACAGGGTGGCACTGGTGCTGGGCGACAATATTTTCTATGGACAAAGCTTTTCCAGAGTACTGCGGGAGGTGGCTTCCAGAGAGGCGGGCGCCACGATTTTCGGCTATTACGTGAGGGATCCCAGGGAGTACGGCGTGGTGGAGTTTGACGAAAACGGGAAAGCTCTGTCTATTGAGGAGAAACCGGAGAACCCCAAAAGCAACTATGCGGTGCCGGGCCTGTATTTTTATGACAATGACGTGGTGGAGATTGCCAAGAATGTCAAGCCCTCCGCCCGGGGCGAGATTGAGATCACCAGCATCAACAACGAGTATTTAAGGCGTGGGACGCTGATGGTGGAGACTCTGGGCCGTGGCTTCGCATGGCTTGATACAGGCAATCATGATGCTCTGCTGGATGCGTCGGACTTCGTGGCGGCGTTCCAGAAGCGTCAGGGACTGTACATTTCCTGTATTGAGGAGATCGCCTACAAGAGAGGCTTTATCGACAGGGAGCAGCTGCTGAGGCTGGCGGCACCTCTCATGAAGACTAATTATGGTAAATATCTGACCGAGGTAGCTAATGGACTCTAGACTGAAACGACACTGTATCCTGGCTTCCATGGGCGTGATTCTGCTGGTGGCGCTGTTGGTGCTGTATGCAAACCAGGAGCAGCCCCGCCAAGGGGGGCAGACCGCCGTCCAGCCCACGGCCACGCCCAGAGCCCAGGCCCAGGAAATAACTTATGATGAATACGGACAGCGGATCGGGAACGATCTGTCTGCCTTTTTGCAGGATGCCACTTTTTTTGATCCGGAGGAAAATACCTGGCTGGAGCAGAAGCTGGAAGAGCAGAACAGGCTGTCTCTGGTGGTCACTTCCGTGGAGCGGGATCTGCGGGTGCAGGTGGTGAACTATGAGGGGGAGCCGGTGACGGGCCGGAGTTTCATTGTGGAACTGGGGGACCAGGGGGAGTATAAGGACCTGGACCAGGACGGCGTATTGTACATCGGAGGACTAAATTCCGGGGAATACTATGTGAGCCTGCAGGAAGTCGAAGGCTATAAAGTGCCCGTCAACCCCACAAAGGTGCAGGTCAAGGACAAAGTGGAATATGTGTTCATTGATGACATCTCCCTGTTGATCAAGACAGAGGAGGAGATCGATGCCGAAGCCGAGGACACAGGGGTGCAGAATGCGGAGGAGGACAGTGACAAGACGGAGATCAAGAGGCTTCAGACCCCTACTTCCAATACCACCGTGGGTATAGATGTCTCCAAGTGGAACCGAGAGATCGACTGGGAGAAGGTCAAGGCCGCGGGGGTGGATTTTGCTATTATCCGGGCGGGCTATAGGGGCTCTTCCATGGGAAGCCTGGTGGTGGATCCATACTTTGAAGCCAACATCAAAGCGGCCACTATGGCGGGGGTGAAGGTGGGAGTATACTTTTTCACCCAGGCTATCAATGAGGTGGAAGCGGTGGAAGAAGCCTCCATGGTGCTGGAACTGGTGCGGGAGTACAGCTTGGACTATCCGATTTTTATTGACACCGAGGGCGCCGGGGGCAATGGCAGGGCGGATATGCTGTCGGTGGAGGAACGAACGCTGGTGTGTGACGCGTTCTGCCGCACAGTGGAGAACGCGGGCGGCGAGGCCGGCGTATATGCCAGCAGGAATTGGTATTATAACCGCATAGATGCCAGCAAGCTGGAAAACTATTGTATCTGGCTGGCGGAATACCGCAGCGCCCCCCTGTATGACGGCTACTATAATATGTGGCAGTACACTTCCAAAGGTACGGTTGACGGCATTGAGGGCAATGTGGATATGAATATCAGTTATATGGGAAGATAGAGGAACTTTCAAAAGTGATAGACAGCATATTCGGGGAAAGCACACAACATGCGGAACTCTATTAAGAAAGGGATAAAGGATATGGGCAAAATTACAGTGGAAACATGTGCAATCCAGGGACTGAAGGTGATCACCCCCACCGTGTTTGGGGATGCCAGAGGCTATTTTGTGGAGACTTACAATTATAATGATTACAAGGCGGCGGGCATTGATGTGGAGTTCGTGCAGGACAACCAGTCGGCATCCCGGAAGGGCGTACTGCGGGGGCTGCACTTTCAGATCCAGTATCCTCAGGACAAGCTGGTGCGAGTGATCAAGGGGGAGGTGTTTGATGTGGCAGTGGATCTGCGCAAGGGCTCTCCCACTTTCGGACAGTGGCACGGGGAACTGCTCACGGAGGAGAATATGAAGCAGTTCTATGTACCCAAGGGTTTTGCGCACGGCTTTCTTGTGCTGTCCGATTATGCGGAATTTTGCTACAAATGCTCGGAGTTCTATCATCCCGGCGACGAGGGGGGGCTTATATATAATGATCCCGAGATCGGGGTACAGTGGCCGATCCCGGAGGGGATGGAACTGATCTTTTCGGAGAGGGATACCAAGTGGGGCGGACTGTCCGCCTATGTGGAAGAATACGGAAGGTGACAGGAATTACTTTATGGAGAAAAAGAAAAAGTTTACTTCCAGGCTGGTGCAGCTGCCGATGGAGTTATGGCAGAGCAGGAAGCTGATTTGGAAACTGTCCAAGAATGATTTTAAGAAGCGGTATGCCGGGTCATACATGGGGTTCATATGGGGCTTTGCCCAGCCGCTGGTGACGGTGCTTATGTATTATCTGGTGTTTGACAAGATCTTCGGCGCCAAGGCAATAGAACTGCGCAGCGGCGTGGAGGTTCCATTTGCGCTGTTTATCACGGCGGGGCTGGTTCCCTGGTTTTTTTTCAGTGAGGCCATCGGCCAGGGGACTATGTCGCTGATCGAGTACAGCTATCTGGTGAAGAAAGTGGTATTCAAGATAAGCATTTTGCCTGTCATCAAGGTCATTGCCGCTACCTTCAGTCATCTGTTTTTCCTGGCTCTGGCTATACTGCTGGGCTGTATATACGGCTATTATCCCAGTGTGTATCTGATTCAGGTCCTCTATTACGGCGCGTGTCTGTTCTTATTGGTGCTGGCTATGTCCTATACCACCTGCGCCGTGGTGATTTTTTTCCGGGATTTGTCACAGATCATTTCCATCTGCCTGCAGGTGGGCATATGGGCCACTCCAATCCTTTGGAGCCTGGATTCCCTTCATAATCCCACAGTAGTGGCGCTGCTCAAGCTGAATCCTTTGGTATATATCGTGAACGGCTACAGGGACTCTGTGTACGGGCATCACTGGTTTTTTGAAGATATCACTGGAACTCTGTATTTCTGGGCGGTGACAGTGGCGCTGTTTCTTGTGGGGGCCGCGATCTTCAAGAAGTTGAAGGTGCATTTCGCGGATGTGATCTAGCGAAGGAAATATACAGTATTAACGCAATAACGCGGGCACAGCGGGAGTTTGGTTTAGGCCAAACTCCGGTTATGCAGGAAAGAGGTAAGTTTGGAAGTAAAACTTCCAAATACGCATTAACGCAGTATCGCAGGCTCAGCCAGCGATATGCAGGAAAGAGGTAAGTTTGGACGAAAAAGATACCAGAGAGGTGGCTATAGAGGTCACAAACTTAAGTAAAGTATATAAACTGTACGACAAGCCCTCGGATCGCTTCAGGGAGGCTTTGCGGCTGACCAAAAAGCAATACCGGGAGCACTATGCGCTGCGGGACGTAAATATGTCTATTCATCAGGGGGAGACGGTGGGCATTATCGGCACCAACGGTTCCGGTAAGTCCACGATTCTTAAGATCATCACCGGAGTGTTGAGCCCTACTTCCGGCCAGGTGCAGGTAAACGGACGGATATCCGCTCTGCTGGAGTTGGGGGCGGGATTTGACATGGAGTACAATGGTATTGAGAATGTGTATCTCAACGGCACCATGATCGGTTTTTCCGAGGAGGAGATTGAGAAAAAGCTGCCGGAGATATTGGAGTTTGCGGATATTGGGGACTATGTGCACCAGCCGGTGAAAACCTATTCCAGCGGTATGTTTGTACGGCTGGCTTTTGCGGTGGCCATCAATATCGACCCGGAGATCCTGATTGTGGACGAGGCTTTGTCCGTGGGAGACGTGTTTTTCCAGGCAAAATGTTACCGGAAGTTTGAGGAGTTCAAGAAAAAAGGCAAGACCATTGTATTTGTCAGCCATGATCTCAGTAGCGTCAGCAAGTACTGCGACAGGGTGTACCTGCTGAACCAGGGCGAACTTCTGGGGGAGGGTACCCCCAAGAAGATGATAGACGCCTATAAACAGGTGCTGGTGGGACAGTATGAGGAGGGAGACGATTCGAAGCAGGGTGCGGAAGCGGGGCAGAATCCCGAATTGTTGGAATATGGAACCCACCAGGCGGAGATACTGGAAGTGTATCTGACAGACGAGCGGGGAATACGGGCCAATGCCATCATGAAGGGAACCTCCTTTTCCATTCACATGAGGGTGGCTTTCCATGAGCATATTCCGGCGCCGATTTTCGCCTATTCCGTGAAAAATATTATCGGCGTGGAGATCACCGGTACCAACACCATGGTAGAAAAAGCCTATCTGGACAGCGGTGAGCCGGGACAGGTGAAGGAGATAATCTTTACCCAGGAGATGAACCTGCAGGGGGGAGAATATCTGCTTTCGCTGGGACTCACCGGCTATGAGGGCGACAAATTCCAGGTGTACCATCGGCTGTATGACGCGTTGAATATTACCGTAGTGTCGGATAAAAACACAGTGGGATACTATGATATGAATTCACAGATTTCTGTGAAGGATGTGGAATCTGCGGAACTTAAAACAGCATATGCCATGA
>CAJUCT010000028.1:0-53452 GCA_910585015.1 uncultured Acetatifactor sp. | reverse complement strand
AAACACGCTGATCAAAGTGTGGACGCCTCAGCGGCCGGACTTTGATCATGGGAGTTGCGTGTTTTCAGGGGATATGCGGAACTTAAAACAGCATATGCCATGAAAACACGCTGATCAAAGTGTGGACGCCTCAGCGGCCGGACTTTGATCATGGGAGTCGTGTTTTCAGGGGATATGCGGAACTTAAATATGAGGACAAAGAAATATATGACGGAACAGATCGGGAAGATCACATTGGACCTAAGTAAATACCCGGGGGAGGACCTCTACTGCGACGGCGCGGTGGAGGACGAACTGCTGGACATTGTGCGGAAATATTCCCAGGTGGAGTATCCGCAGCTGATTGAGCAGCGGAAAAGCTGGCCAATACTGTACCATCTGTCCCCCCTGCGGGAGAATATCGTGGATTTCGTGCCCATGAGCCCCCAGGACAAAGTGCTGGAAGTGGGCAGCGGCTGCGGGGCTATCACCGGAGCTCTTGCCAGGAAGGCCGGCAGCGTCACCTGTGTGGACCTGTCTAAAAAGCGCAGCCTGATCAATGCTTACCGGCACAGCGACTGTGACAACATAACCATTCATGTGGGCAATTTCCAGGATATCGAACCAGGGCTTTCGCGGGATTTTAACTACATCTGTCTGATAGGGGTATTCGAGTACGGCAGAGGTTATATAGGCGGCGACCATCCCTACGAGGAATTTCTGCGGATACTTATGGGCCATCTCGCGCCGGGTGGCCGGATTTTAATTGCCATTGAGAATAAATACGGACTGAAATACTTCGCGGGCTGCAAGGAGGATCACCTGGGCAGTTACTTTTCCGGGATTGAGAACTACCAGGAGGGCGGCAATGCCAGGACTTTCTCCCGTCAGGGGCTGGAAAAGATTTTCCAAAGCTGCGGCGTGGAGGAATACCACTTTTACTACCCTTATCCGGACTATAAGTTCATGACCTCCGTCTATTCGGATGAGCGTCAGCCCGGCAGGGGGGAATTGTCCAACAATCTGCGGAATTTTGACCGGGACCGCATGGTGCTTTTTGATGAAAAGCTGGCCTTTGACGGCATTGTGGAGGAGGGGCTGTTCTCCGTGTTTGCCAATTCCTATATGGCTGTGATCGGCGGGGCCCTCCCCGTGCAATATGTGAAGTATTCCAATGACCGGGCCAGGGAGTTTCGGATTCGGACAGAGATCGGCCGGGACAGCCAGGGCAGGCCGGTGGTGCGCAAATATCCCCTGACGGCGGAAGCCGCGGATCATGTGCGCGGGATGGCCTGGGCCTGTGAAAAGCTGACGGAGCGGTATGCGGGCAGTGAATTGTCTGTGAACAGGTGCAGGCTGGCGGGCCAGGGAAATGACTTTCATGCGGAATTTGAATATGTGGCAGGCAGGCCCTTGACAGAACTGCTGGACGAATGTCTGGAGAAGGGGGAGCAGGAAGAGTTCTGGCGCTATTTTGAGCGGTATGTGGAACTGATCGGCTTTCATGAGGAGTATCCGGTGACGGATTTCGACCTGATTTTCTCCAATCTGCTGGTGATTGGGGAGCGATGGACGCTGATTGACTATGAATGGACTTTTGAGAGGACCATGGAAGCCAGGGAACTGGCCTTCCGTGCCGTATACTGCTATCTGCTGGAGAATGAGAAACGAAACCGCCTGAATCTGGACAGGGTGTTGAAGACCCTGGGGATCACGGAGGAGCAGGCCCAGGAGTACCGGGATCGAGAACTGAAATTCCAGCAGTATGTGGAGGGGAAAACGGCGTCTATGGCGGCGCTGCGGGAGTGCATCGGGCGCAGGCTGCGGGATCCTGAAAAGCTTGTGCAAAATCAGGAAAACTACGAGAGTCTGACCAGAGTGCAGGTGTATGAGGACACAGGCGGGGGATATACCGAAGAGTGTTCCCGCTTTCTGGATCAGCGCTATGAGGAAGACGGCCATATAGAGTTAGAGTTGGAGTTCCCGGGCAATGTGCGGATGATGAGGATTGACCCGGCCATGGACTGCGGAATCTGCAATATCATGGAACTGCGCTTCAACGGGGAGCCGGTGCCGCTGAACACCCCCAAGCTGCTGACGGTCAACGGAAAGCAGATCAAGTCCAGGACGGAGGATGGCAGTGCGTACCTGACGGTCATCTTCCCCACCCAAGATCCGAATATCAGTATTGATATCAGCCGCTTGCAGCCGGGGGAGATCAACATTTTGTATATCCGGCTGGAGTACCGGCAGATACCGCTTCGGATGGCGGAGGATGTGGCCCAGGCCATCAAAAAATGGGTTTGAGGGACATGCAAAACTCTAAATAGGAGTTTAAAAAAGGGAAGGTAATATGATGGGACTGCAAATGAAGGCAAAGTTGCGGGGCGTTTTGGAAGAACAGATGAATAAGCAGTATGCGGACAGGCTGGACAGGGCCAAGCGGCATATTTCCTATGAGGAGTGGCTGCGGTTGGTGAAGGAAAACGGGGACGAGAGGGAGTATCCCTATGAGCCGGGTATATTGGGACATGGGCAGGGAGCGTCAGAGGCTGCGGCTGGGGAAGAGATTTCCCAGTGGCTGGCGGAGCATTGTGACGATGCCCTCACCCAGGGACTTACCATGCTGCGGGAACAGGGGATATGGCTGATTCTGCAAAAGAATGGCTATATGGATCCGACGGCTTATTCCCTGATAGCGGATCATTTTAAGGAACATCCGGAAAGCTTGATGCTGTACGGGGACGAGGACGCTTTGGATGTGACGGGAAAGCATCGGTGCAGTCCCTTCTTTAAGCCGGAGTGGTCACCGGATACCTGGCTGTCCAGCTTTTACTTGGGCAGTGTGGTGGCTCTGCGCCGGGAGTTGGCGGAAAAGCTGCCCTCGGAAATCTGGCCCCAGAACAGTGACGGCGTGGTGTTTTTTGAGGAAATCTCACAGGTGCGGCTGCTGGTTCAACGGCTTTTGGAGTTGGCGGGGGGCTTCGAACAGGGATGTGATACTATAGTTCATCTGCCGGGTATGCTGTTTCATATGAACTATGACGGGGCCCAGGCCGCTGTCCAGAGAGAGTATCGGGGCGGAAACCAAATGGAGGGGCCGGGGCAGCAGCGGCAGACCCGTTCCATATCCGTTATCATTCCCTCGAAGGATAATCCGAAGGTGCTGGGACAATGTCTGGATTCTCTGCGGAAATGTCAGGAAGAAATGCGCAGGGCTGATGGGGGGATGGACGATGAAGGGGGAAAAGAGTTTCGGCCGCTGGAGATTCTGGTGGTGGACAACGGCAGCAGCGCCGGGAATAGGGCGGAAATAGAGAAGATAACCCAGGGAATGAAATATATTTACGAGCCTATGCCCTTTAATTTCTCCAGGATGTGCAACCTGGGCGCCCGGGAGGCCACAGGGGAGTTGCTGCTTTTCCTCAACGACGACATCACGGTGTGCGCGGACGGCTGGCTGGAGGCCATGGCTGAACGGGCATCCCGGCCCTATGTGGGAGCGGTGGGGCTGAAGCTCTATTATCCGGACTCCACGAAAATCCAGCACACAGGCATTGCCAACCTGCCCGGCGGGCCGGTGCATAAGCTGCAGTTTACTCAGGACGGGCAGGAGGAGGATTATGGCTACGGCAGCCTGGACCGCAATGTGCTGGCCGTGACGGGGGCTTGTCTGATGGTACAGCGGGATCAGTTCCGGCAGGCGGGAGGCTTCAGGGAGGAACTGCAGGTGGCCTACAACGATGTGGATCTGTGTTTCCGGCTGCGGGAGATGGGATGGCACAATGTGGTGCTGAACCGTTTCCATGCCTACCACCATGAGTCCCTGAGCAGGGGGAATGATCTGACCAGGGAGAAAATGCAGCGTCTGAGCCAGGAGAAGCAGACCCTGTATCACAGACATCGCCAATACTTAGATTATGACCCCTATTATCCGGAGCCTCTGTGTATGGAATTGGGGGATGTGCATATTTATGAGAACTATCTGGATACCCGGACGGAATTGCAGACGGTGTCCCGCTGCCGGCGGCTGGCGGATTGCCCGGAGCAGGAGCCCGAAAACCTGGCGTGTGTGGTGGGATTCTCCCAGGACACAAAACAGGAAGCGCTGTGCCTGCGGGGATATGTGGTGGTAAAGTGGGATAACAATGCGTGTTATGACAGATATTTGCTCTTGCGGGGGCAGGGGGAAGAGCATGCATATGCCATCCTTCTGGAGGAGAGGTACAGCAGAGATGCCGAGTGCGGTATGCAGGAGCAGCCCAACGTGGCTCTGTGCGGGTTTTATGTGACGCTGCAGCGAGGCCTTCTGCCCGAGGGCAGCTACAGGATCGGTTTCCGGGCCCGCAGCAGAATCGGGCGGCGCAGGCTGACCATGTGGACGGACGCGGAGTTCTTGATAGGGGGAAATACAATACATGACGGATATTGATTATAAAGAAGCCTATGAGAAAGAGAAGGAGCGCTGCGCCTATCTGGCGGACCGCCTGTCACAGGTGGAGGGGGAGCGGGATGTGCTGCAGGCTAAACTGGATTTTATCCATAACAGCGCCTTCTGGAAAATGAGCAAGCCTTTCCGCAGGGCTATCCATTTTTGTATGCGGCAGGCGGCCCGGGCCAGGCGGGTACTGCATCCCAGGGATTTGGTGAAAAAACTGCGGTATAAGAAGAGGGAGCGGCAGGCCAGCCTGCAGTTTGGCACGGCCAGCTTCCCGGATCAGGAGACAGCCCGCATCCAGAGGGAGACGACTTTTCCCCGGATGATCAAGATCAGCATCCTGGTGCCGCTGTGGAACACTCCGGAGGAATTTCTGCGGGATATGATAGAGTCCGTCCTCAACCAGACCTATGAAAACTGGGAACTTTGTCTGGCGGACGGTTCCGACGGGGAGCACGACTATGTGGGGCGGATTTGCCAGGAGTACGGCTCCCGGTCGGGAGGACGGATCGTCTACCACAAGCTGGAGAGGAACGAAGGCATTGCGGGGAATACCAATCAGTGCTACCTGCTGGCCACCGGGGACTATATCGGCCTGTTTGACCATGACGATGTGCTGCACCCCTGCGCCCTGTATGAATATGTCAAGGCGATCAACGAAACGGGGGCGGATTTCCTCTACTGTGACGAATCCACCTTTAGGGACGGCAGTCAGGACAACTTACTGAACATGCATTTTAAGCCTGACTATGCGCCGGATACCTTGTGCGGGAACAATTACATCACCCATTTCAGTGTATTTGCCCGTCAGCTTCTGGAGGAGGACACGGAGTTGTTCCGCACCAGCCTGGACGGCAGTCAGGACCACGACATGATCCTGCGTCTCACGGATCGGGCCCGGAAAGTCTACCATATCCCCAGGCTTTTGTATTACTGGAGAAGTCATGAGGGCAGCGTGGCCGCAGGTCTCGAGGCTAAACCCTACGCGGTGGACGCGGCCAAGCGGGCCGTGGCGGATCATCTGGAAAAGCATGGGTTTCGGAATTTTCAGATCAGCAGCACCAGGGCTTTTCCCACCATATTCCGCATCCGGTATCAGGTGGAAGGCAATCCACGTATATCCATTATCATCCCCAATAAGGAGCACAGGGATGACTTGAAGCGCTGTGTGGACTCCATTATGGACCGCTCCACCTATGACAACTACGAGCTGATCATTGTGGAGAACGGCAGCGTTTCCCGGGAGATCAGAGACTATTACACGCAGCTGCTGGGGTACGATTACGGAAAAGCCCTGGAAGAACGTGGGCAGGGGGCCTTTGGGGACAAGCCTTATGATAAGGGTGTTATGACAGCGTGTGAAGCCGGGAAGGCGGGAGCCAGGATCAAGGTGGTGACCTATGAGGGAGATTTCAATTATTCCCGGCTCAACAATCTGGGCGCGGCCTATGCCACAGGCGACTATGTGCTGCTGCTGAACAATGACACCCAGGTGATTACCTCAGGCTGGATAGAGGAACTGCTTATGTATGCCCAGCGGGAGGATGTGGGGGCGGTGGGGGCCAAGCTGTATTACGGTGACCGCACCATCCAACACGCGGGGGTGGTCATTGGCATGGGGGCTCATGGCACTGCCGGGCATACCCATTATAAACATAATTATTTGGATCTGGGCTATATGGGACGGCTTTGCTATGCCCAGAATGTATCCGCGGTCACGGGAGCCTGTCTGCTGGTGAAAAAGAGCCTGTATGAGCAGGCGGGAGGATTGGATGAAACTTTTGCGGTGTCCCTGAATGATGTGGATTTCTGCCTGCGGCTGCGCAAGATGGGCAAGCTGAACGTATTCACCCCCTTCGCGGAGTTGTATCACTACGAATCCGAATCCAGGGGAGATGATCTTCACGGGGAAAACGCGGCCCGCTATGAGGAGGAGGCGGCCCGGTTCCGGGAGAGATGGAAAGTCCTGCTGGAGCAGGGAGATCCCTACTATAATCCTAACTTCACGCTGGAGAGATGCGATTACTCACTGAAGCTGCCGGATTCTCCGCGGTAGCTGAAAGGCAGCGGACGCTGACACCGCAAAGCCTCGTCGTGAACATAGGCGGGAAAGATTAAGAGTTGTTTAAGGTTATCGGAAGAAATCTTTAAGGACATTGAAAGGGTGCAGACGGATATGTTATTCTTGCTGTGAAAGCAAAAACTTTCTTAGGCAATTGCGAAAGGTTCTCCGTAAGTGACGTGAATGGTCAATATATACAAAAACGGGCTCCAACGCAGTGGCAAGTCGCCCTTATTTTGTATATATGGCCCATCCACTGCTACCAGAAAGGGAGTATCGCAATCGCTAAAAAGCTTTCTATTAGTAGATAGGAGGAATAACAGCCATGAAAAGGACGCTTTTATTGCTGGCGGTTTTCTGCCTGCTGCTGGCAGGGTGCGGCAGGGAGGAAAACGGATATGACGAAGCGGACGGCAGGCCGGACACGGAACAGGAAGCGCTTCTGGCGGGGGAGTTGTCTCCAGGAAGGACGCTGTCCATAAAGGCTGTGCAGGCCATGCATTTTGCGGATCCCGAGGAGGGATATGTGGGCGGCAGCACATACTATCGGTTTGTGGGCAGCCGGATCTATATGCTTCGGGTGGAGTTCGGGGAGAAGGATAACGCCCCAAGGCTCTGTGTGCAGGTCTATGATACAGAGGACAATGGGACAGAGCAGTATGTATTTACGCCCCAGGCACAGGGCCATGAGGGATGTCGTATCTTTTCCGCTGACTTGACGGCGGATCAGGAAATATCCCTGAAAATGAAGGATGCGGGGGAAGAGAACAACTTTTTTCTGATAAAAACGGATCTGCAGGGCAATGTCCTTGAAGTAGAGGAGCCCTTTCCCGAGGGGCTGTATCCCTGGAACCTGGATACGTGGGAGGATGTAAAATCCTTTGCGCTGTCCGACGGCAGGAGCGTTCTGAGCCGTTTTGACAACGGAGAGCAAAGAACTACCCTGACTTGGGTTGACGAGGAGGAAGGCGGAGAATCGCCCCTGGGAGCGGTGCAGGATGATTTTATTAACAGTCTGATGATGGACGAAGAGGGGATCCTGTACTATCTGGGAGGAAACAGTCTGGTGCGCTGGGATGTGGAAAAGAACAGCAGGGAGGAACTCTTTGAACTGTATGAAAACGGCGTGGAGCCCGGCGCGGAGGCCAGCGGCCTGATTAAAAACACGCAGGGGGAAATTCTGCTGTGCAGGCTGCGGCAGGGGAAGGGTACAATCTATGTGTTGACCGACCAGGAACTTCCCGACAGGGAAAGGATTCGATTGTCCAGCCTGTGGGGAGCGGCAGGTATAGACTATTTCCGGCGGCAGGCGGCAACGTTCACCCAGAACGGCGGCGAAATTCCCATCTCTCTGGAGTTGGAGAGCAGGCAGGCATATGAGGAGGATTACCGGAACAGGATTATGGCGGAACTGGTGGCGGGAAAGGGACCGGATATCCTGTTTGTGACGCAGGAGGATATGATTCTGCTGCAGGAGAAAGGGCTGATCTGTGATCTGTCCGATATGATTCCCCAAGAGACAAGGGATGTATTGATTCCGGGGGTGCTGGAACTGGGCACCGTGAACGGGCAGCTGGTGGGACTTGTGCCGGAGGTGCATTTTGAGACAGTGGGAACATCCTTTCAGGTATGGGGGGAGGACGGATGGAATCTGGAAGAACTGGTGGGCGTATTGGCGGCAAAGGAAGATTGGGAATGCCCCTTCCATCAGGTGGGCATTCGAAGCGATGAGTATACGCTTTTGTACCGGTTTCTGTATCTGGGAGAATCTCCCATTCTGGATTTGGAACAAAAGACCTGCCAATTTGACAGTGAGGAGTTTATTCATCTTTTGGAACTGTGCAAAAAGTATGGGGATACCAGGCCCTTCAATAAAAACGGCGAGGATCAGCTGACTGCGGGAGAGCGGCTACGGCTGATGCAGGAGGGTGAGACAGCGGCGGAGTTCATCCATCTCTATGGCGGCCTTGACGCGTATTCCCTGGCCAGGGAGCGGCTTGGGGAATGCGGCCATATCGTGGGCTTCCCGGTGGAGAACGGCGGCGGCAATTATGTGGACAGCTACTCTTATGGTTATCTGGTAGTCAATGCCCGGACAGAGTACCGGGAGGAGATCGGAAAATTTTTCTCTCTGCTGCTGGATTATGACAACCAGTTCAAAACAGGAGGAGCATGTGTCAGGATGGATGTGATCCGGGATTGCGTGTATTATAATGAGTGGCAGGAACAATATGTTATGCTGTGTTCCAGTGACACGGAGAACAGGGAAATCCGGGAGATTTCGCTGAAGCCCGACGGCAGCACGTATCTGGAAGAGTATCTGGCCTTTGTGGAAAGCTGTGAGCCGATGCCCTATATTCCACAGCAGATCAGACAGATTGTGAGTGAGGAGGCCATGCTCTTCTTTGACGGCCGCAAGGAGGCCAGTGAGACGGCGGACATCATCCAGCGCCGGGTGCAGCTATATCTGGAGGAAATAAAATAATATTTGCTACTATCTTGAAAGGATTGGAACTACAGAAGCGTATTCCTTATGAAAATATAAAACAGCATCTGCCCGGACGGCGCGCTGATGAATGTTTGCAGGCAGGCGGATGCGGAACTCTAATAGGAGGGCATGTTCATGAAAGGAATTATCAAAGTGTCGGCAGTGCTGCTTACAGCGGCCATGCTGGCGGGAAGCGTATCGGAAGCGGCCTATGCCAGGTGCGGACACCACGCCAAAAACACCTGCACCACGGAGTATGCGGCGTGTTATCAGGACGGCGTATGTGTAGGGGATGGATGCTGCGAGGACGGTATCTGTCTGTATGGCGGCAGCTGCGCCGGACATGACGGATACGGGGCAGACTGCGGCGGACATGGCAGGAGCCATCACGGGCGGTCACACAGATCAGGCTGCCACCGATGAGAAAGACAACGCAATGATATTGCGGACAAAGGGGAGCCCGGTTTAGTCCGGACTCCCCTTTTGTGGGAAGCAGAATAGACAACTGCTCATTCCCTGTTATCGGAAGGGGAGTTTCGAAATCGCCTAAAAGCAGGACCAGGAAAGGGGAAAGCCTTGAGAAGCCCGGAGGATGTAAGCCGTGCCGTGGAAGCACATGCGGATATGGTGCGGAGGATCTGCCTTGTGCATTTGAAAAACGAGTACGACACGGAGGATGTGTTCCAGAACGTGTTTATGAAATATATGCTTTACAAAGAGTCCTTCGAGAGTGACGAGCACGAGAAGGCTTGGTTCGTGCGGGTTACGATCAACGCCTGCACGGATTGGCTGCGCAGCCTGTCCCGCAGAAGGTGGGTTCCGCTGGAATCCGTGCTGGAGGAGGGCAGCATACCGGAGGACACCTCACGGGAGGTGCTGGAGGTGGTGCTGCAGCTGCCGGAGAGGTACAGGGAGGTAATCTATCTGTTTTACTATGAGGGATATTCCGCGGTAGAGATCGCGGGAATCCTCGGCAAAAAGGAAAACACAATTTATACGTGGCTGTCCAGGGCCAGAGGGATATTGCGTCAAAAGTTGGGAGGTGAGTGGGCATGAACAGGATTCGTGAGAGCATGGAAGGAATCAGAGCCTCCCGGGAGTTGAAGGCCGGTACTCTGCGGTATCTGGAGCGGCAGCGCGGCAGACGCAGACATACGGTATGGGGCAGAGGGGCATTCTATGGGCTGGCGGCGGCAATATGTCTGCTTCTGGTGTTTGAGGTGGGATGGCACAGCCTGTATGGTATGCCCACTTCCTATATCAGTATGGATGTAAACCCGTCCATAGAACTGGGAGTCAACCGTTATGGCAGGGTGGTGGCGGCAGAAGCATACAATGAGGACGGATGGGATGTGCTGAAGCATCTCTCCGTAAAAAATAAGCCCTATGTGCAGGCGGTGTGCAGTCTGTTGGAGGATGAGGCATACCGGAAGTATCTGGCGAATGATGCCACACTGGTTTTCACCATTATCTCTGACAGCCCGGATGCCATAACGGAGGAATTGAAGTCTCTGGATGAAGGGGTGCCCTACCGGATATTGACTTACACCAGCGACAGCCACTGTATGGAGGAGGCCCACCAATATGAAATGTCTTTCGGCAAATACAGGGCTTATCTGGAATTGGCGGAGTATGACCGGAGCGTTACCGTAGAAGATTGCCATGGGATGTCCATGGGAGAGATTCAGGACCGGATCGAGGGATGCAGGCAGCATGAAGAGACGGAGCACAGCGGAAACCATGGAGGACACCATGGCGGACACCACAGCGAATGAATGTGTAGAAACAGGGATTCGGGAATAGAGTCGAATCCTTGTTTTTTTGTTGAAATTTAACGTAATTTGTGATAAAGTTTTTTAGTATCTGGAAAATTTTGGTAATTACATTGCGCAGTTTGTGCTATTTTATACTATGAAAGTTCCGGCTTTCATAGCATGGATGGCCATTCGGCCGCTTTTGCCGGGATTATGGTTGGGGGCACTATGAAAACTCCGGTTTTAAGGGCTTTTATAGGGTGGTCATGGTTTACAGAAGAATAGGGACAGAGGGAGCGATATGTTAAGGGAATATGAGGAATGCGATGTTTATGAAAGTTTTCAGCAGCGTCTGAAGCTGATCTTTGAGGAATTTGACAACATCTATATCTCTTTTTCGGGAGGAAAGGACAGCGGTCTGCTGCTGAACCTGGTGCTGGATTACAAAAAAAAGCACTATCCTCACAGGAAAATAGGCGTGTACCATCAGGATTTTGAGGCCCAGTACACTGTGACAACAGAGTACATAGAGCGAACCTTTGAGCGTATCAAGGAGGAGGCCGACATCTATTGGGTCTGCCTGCCTATGGCTACCCGTACGGCTCTCAGCAGCTATGAAATGTATTGGTATCCCTGGGATGATACCAAGAAGGATAGTTGGGTCAGGCCCATGCCGGACAAGGAATATGTGATCAATCTGGATAATAATCCCATCACCACTTACCGCTACCGTATGCACCAGGAGGATCTGGCGAAGCAGTTCGGCAGATGGTACAAGGAAAGCCAGGGAGAGGGGAAGACGGTGTGTCTCCTGGGGATGCGGGCGGAGGAGTCCCTGCAGAGGTACAGCGGCTTTTTGAATAAGAGATACGGATATAACGGAGAGTGCTGGATCAGCAAGCAGTTCAAGGACGTATGGTGCGCCTCCCCCCTGTATGACTGGTCCCAGAGCGATGTGTGGCACGCCAACTACCTCTTTGACTATGATTATAATCGTCTGTATGACTTGTACTATATGGCGGGGCTGAAGGTGTCTCAGATGCGCGTGGCCTCTCCCTTTAACGATTATTCCAAGGATTCCCTGAATCTGTACAGAGTCATCGACCCGGAGATCTGGGTGAAGCTGGTGGGTAGGGTCAAAGGGGCGAATTTTGCATGTATCTACGGGAAGACCAGGGCCATGGGATACCGCAATGTCACTCTTCCCGAAGGACATACCTGGGAGTCCTACACCCGGTTCCTGCTGGATACGCTGCCCAAGCGCCTGCGGAACAACTATGTCAAAAAGTTTAACACTTCCATTATTTTCTGGCACAAGACAGGGGGCGGGCTGGATGAGGAAACCATACGGGAACTGCAGGAGCACGGCTAT
The DNA here is from genome assembly GCA_910585015.1 of uncultured Acetatifactor sp. Taxonomy (GTDB): domain Bacteria; phylum Bacillota; class Clostridia; order Lachnospirales; family Lachnospiraceae; genus Acetatifactor. The sequence continues at coordinate 41,359 of CAJUCT010000028.1, read as the reverse complement.
GCCATCCGGCGGAACGGGGTATCCAACTATACCCTTAACAAGAAATCCCGGATTATATTTGTGGGAAGAATCCCGGACAACACGGATGATATCAAGTCCACCAAGGACATTCCCAGTTGGAAGCGCATGTGCTTCTGCATCCTGAAAAATGACCACAACTGCCGTTTCATGGGTTTTGGGCTGACCAGGGAGCAGCAGAGACAGATAGATGCCATACGGCGAAAATACCAGAGTATTGAGGAAATAGTTTGAGAACAGGAGAGGCGGTATGGAATATAAGAGTCCCGTATATCAGGTAATATCGGTTCCTATAGACAAGGTGAAGGCCAACACTTACAATCCAAACAAGGTAGCGCCGCCGGAGATGCGGCTTTTGTATGAGAGCATCAGGGAGGATGGCTATACCATGCCGGTGGTCTGCTATCATGACAACGAGGAGGATATTTATGTGATCGTAGACGGCTTTCACCGCTACAGGGTTATGTTGGAACACCCCGATATCTATGAGCGGGAGGGGGGGCTGCTTCCCGTCTCTGTTATTGACAAGCCTATAGATCAGCGGATGGCCAGCACGGTGCGGCACAATCGTGCCAGAGGTACTCACAATGTGGAACTGATGAGCAACATTGTGAAGGAACTCCACGAACTGGGGCGAAGCGACGCATGGATCGCCAAACATCTGGGGATGGACAAGGACGAGATCCTGCGTCTGAAGCAGATCACCGGCCTGACAGCTCTCTTTAAAGATGTAAAATTTGGCAAAGCGTGGCATCCGTCGGAAGAAGAGGACTGAGGCGGGAAGATTAAGGAATTGACAAAAAGGCATATCAGTGATACTATAACCGAGATGTTGGCGTACAGAAAAGTACCCGTAATAGGAATTCATAGGACAGTGAAGCAAAATGCAGACAGCGTGTGAGCCGAAGACGGAGAATAACGAGAGAGAACTGAATAGGCGGAAAAAGATAATCTTTGCGGGGGTGGCCTTTCTGCTGCTTATCATACTGGCCGTGGGCGGCTGGCTCTATGTGGACAGCCTGGCCTACAAGCTGTGCCGGGTGGAAGCAGGTGTTTTGGTCACCCCCTCTGATTTCCTGAAAAATCAGGATGAAGCGGCTTTTTTCACAGAGGACAGTCAGCCTTTTTCCATCACGGAACCGGGGAGATACCAGGTAAAAGTAAAAAGCGGGTGGTTTACCCACAGCTGCATACTGGTGATCCAGGACACCATAGCCCCTGCCGGCCAGGCGGTGCCCATAATATATCTGGAACTGGGAGAGAGATGTGTGCCTGAGGATTTTGTGGAAAATATTTCCGATGCCACGGCGGTGGATATCGCCTATGAGAAAGAGCCGGATTTTGCCAGGCCCGGCCGTCAGACTGTGCAGGTGGCATTGACGGACAGGGGCGGCAATCGGACGGTTGTGGAGTCGGAGTTGTTGGTCTCTCCGGTGGTGGGAGACTTGACGGTGGAGGCCGGACTGGCTTTTCCCAGTGTGGATAGTTTTCTGCTGGAAGATGCGGAAGGCGGTTTTGTCACCAGGGTGGCGGATTTGGACTATCACAAGGTGGGAGATTACGAGGTGGTCATACGGGTGGACGGGGAGGATTACACCTCCATGCTGCATGTCAGGGATACCGTTCCTCCCTTGGTACAGGTCCATGACATCGAAGGCTTTGCGGTGCTGCCCAGGCCGGTGGAGGATTTTGTCACCAGGGTGGAGGACGCCACTACGGTGACGATGGCTTTCCGGGAGGAACCCGATTTATCCTTTGCGGGCACCCAGCAGCTGGAGATTGTATTCACAGACGAGGGCGGCAATGAGACCGTGAAGACGGTGAACCTCACGCTGGTGGAGGATGTGGAGCCGCCGGTGATTCAGGGAGCCAAAAATCTGCTGATTTACATAGGGGACGGTGTCTCTTACCGTAAAAATGTCACGGTGGAGGACAACTGCCCGGAGGGCCTGCAGCTGACGGTGGACACCGACAGCGTGAACTTGCAGAAAGAGGGAGTTTATCCTGTTATCTACACGGCGTCGGACGCGGCGGGCAATACTGCCAGCGTGACGGTACAACTCACAGTCATTGTCAGGGAGCACACCATTGAGGAGGTGAATGCCCTGGCGGACGCGGTGCTGGCATCCATTATCACCCCGGAGATGACCGACTGGGACAAGGCGCTGGCCATCTATAACTATATCCGGCGGAATGTGGGCTATATCAACCATTCCGAGAAGGGCGACTGGGTCAGGGCGGCCTATGAAGGGCTGGCCAGAAGGCAGGGGGACTGCTATGTTTATGCCAGCACCGCCAAGGCGCTGCTGACCAGGGCCGGCATAAAAAATATGGACATAGCCAAGATTCCCACCAAGAGGGAACATTACTGGAATCTGGTGGATGTGGGGGACGGATGGTATCATTTTGACACCACCCCCAGAACGGATCACACGGTCTTTTTCATGTGGACGGATGCGCAGCTGATGGAATATTCCAGTATCCATTACAGAAGTCATAACTATGATCCCACGGCATATCCGGAGATCAACTGAATCCAGGAGAAAACTGCATTGCCGTAAATATCGCTGGAGGGGGTTATACATATGAAAACATTAGGTGTGCTTGGGGGGCTGGGGCCCATGGCATCGGCATATTTTTTACAACTGCTCGTTCAGATGAGCGACGCGGCCATGGATCAGGAGCACATGGAGGTAATTTTGCACAGCAAACCCCAGATACCGGACCGGACCCGGTATATCCTGGGACAGAGCATAGACAACCCCCTGCCGCAGATGGCGGCGGCAGGGCGGGGGCTGGTTGCCCAGGGGGCGGAGATGCTTGCCATTCCCTGTATCACGGCCCACTATTTTCAGGAGCAGCTGGAAGCGGAGGTGGGGGTGCCCATTCTCCATGCGATAGAAGAGACCGCAATTTATTTGGAGCAGACAGGGATTGCCTGCGTGGGTATCCTGGCAACGGATGGAACTCTGGCCAGCAGTCTGTTTCAGACCTGCCTGGCGGGACACGGAATCGGCTGTATTGTGCCGGGTGAAGAGGATCAGAAAGCGGTGATGCATCTGATCTATAAAAATGTCAAGGCGGGAAAGCCAGTGGAATTTCCGCTGTTTGAGGCGGTGTCGGGGCGTCTTTTTGCCCGTGGGGCGCAGGTCATACTGCTGGCCTGCACGGAGTTGTCCCTGATTAAGAGAGATTACAGGCTGGAACCGGGCTTTCTGGATGTGTTGGATGTGCTGGCCAGGAAGGCGGTGCTGTGCTGCGGACGTCTGAAGAAGGAATATGAGACTTTGATAACCTAGACGATACGGCATCCCGGGGAAAAGGTAATATTTTTTACACAATATTGATAGTGCGTCAGGAGTTTGCCGGGAGCAAAATCCGAAAACGAGAACAGAGGTTATTATGCAGAATCATGTACTGAACTATCTGGATCAGATTGTAGCGGAAAAGCCGGATAAAATAGCGTTTGCCAATGACGAAGAGGCCCTGACCTTTGCGCAGGTCTATGACCAGAGCCGGGCCGTGGGCACGTTTCTGCACGGTCAGGGGGTTTACAAAAAGCCTGTGGTGGTATTTATGAATAAGCATCCCAGAGAGATTGCGGCATTCTTCGGCGTGATTGCGGCGGGGGATTTCTATGTACCCATTGACGAGGAGATGCCTGCCAGCCGGATCCAACTTATATTGGAGAACGTGCAGGCTCAGATCCTGATCTGTGATGCCATGACCCGGAAGATCGCGGAGAAATTTGATTTTGGCGGGAAGGTGGTCCTGTATGACGAGATCTGCCAGACGGCGGTGGACCAGGAGGCCCTGGAGGACATACGCCGCCGGGCCATTGACACGGATCCCATCTACATAGTGTTTACCTCCGGATCTACGGGAGTGCCCAAGGGTGTGGCAGCCTGTCACCGTTCCGTCATCGACTATATCGAGCAGCTGTCGGAGGTACTGGAGTTTGACGAGGACACGGTGTTTGGCAACCAGACGCCGCTGTATTTTGACGCTTGTCTGAAGGAGTTGTATCCCACATTGAAATTCGGCGCCACCACCTACCTGATCCCCAGGGACTTGTTTATGTTTCCCATCAAGCTGGTGGAGTATTTAAATGACCATGGAATCAACACCATATGCTGGGTGGTGTCCGCCCTGACCATGATCTCCGCCTTTGGCGCCTTCCAGACAGTGGTGCCGGAGCATCTGAGGACCGTGGCCTTCGGCAGCGAGGTATTCCCCATCAAGCAGTTTGCGGCCTGGCGGGCCGTACTGCCCCAGGCAAAGTTCGTGAATCTTTACGGCCCCACGGAGGGGACCGGCATGTGCTGCTATTACAGGGTGGACCGGGACTTTGCGCCGGGAGAGGCAATCCCCATCGGCCGTCCTTTTCAGAACACGGAGATCCTCCTTTTAAACGAGAAAAACGAGAGGGCGGAGCAGGGTGAAACCGGGGAGATCTGTATCCGGGGCACTTCTCTGACTCTGGGGTATTACAACAATTTCGAAAAGACGAACGAAGTGTTTGTGCAGAATCCCTTAAACACCGCCTACCCGGAACTGATCTACCGAACCGGAGACCTGGGGCGTTATAATGAGCGGGGAGAGTTGATGTTCGTCTCCCGCAAGGACTATCAGATCAAGCATATGGGGCACCGCATTGAGTTGGGAGAGATAGAGGTATGTGCCAATACGGTGGAAGGCGTCAGACTTTCCGGCTGTATCTATGATGACAAAAAGGGTAAGATTGTGCTATATTATGTGGGGACTATGGAGGAGAAGGAACTGGCTGCGGCCCTGCGGGACAAGCTGCCCAGATACATGGTTCCCAACCGCATGATGCGCCTGGAGCAGATGCCCCTCACGGCCAACGGCAAGATTGACCGTGTGACCTTAAAACAAAGTTACCAGAGTAAGTAGGGGATATGCGGAACTCAAAAAACAGCATATCCCCGGAAAGTACACTGATGGATATCAGGACGCCTAAGCGGCCGGATATTCATCAACGGTGTCGTGTGCTTGTAGGGGATATGCGGAACTCAAATATAGAAAGCGAGGAAGGAAAAATGGAAGATCTGTTGGAGATTTTGAGAGATTTGCACCCGGAGGTGGATTTTGAGACCTGTGACACTTTGATTGACGATAAGATACTGGACTCCTTTGATATTGTGTCCATCATTGCGGAGATCAACGATTGTTTTGACGTGACGATCACGGCGGAGAAGATCACCCCCCAGAACTTTAATTCCGCAGAGGCGCTGTATGCCCTGATCCAGGAATTGGAAGACGAGGAATAACCGGCCATGCTTTTTACATCCTATGGGTTTTTGGGCTTTACGGCAGTATTGTTTTTGCTGTACTATCTGATTCCAAGACGTTTTCAGTGGGAACTGCTTCTGGCGGCCTCTTATCTGTTCTATTTTATAGCCGGGCCCTCCTGGCTGCTGTATATCTTGGTCACCACGGTGACCACCTATTTTGCCGCTCTCCGGATCGAAAGGACAGGGCAGCAGCAGAAAGCTTACCTGAAGGCCCCAAAGGAACAACTCTCCAAGGAGGAGAAAAAGGCTTATAAGGACAGGATGAAAACCAGACAGTGGAGATGGCTGCTGGGATGCCTGCTTTTAAACCTGGGCATTCTGGCGGTGGTAAAGTACACCAATTTTGCCATCTACAACGTGAACGGGCTGCTGCGGGCGGCGGGCAGTTCACGGCAGTTTGGATTCTGGGACATTGCGCTGCCCATGGGTATCTCTTTTTATACGTTCCAGGCCCTGGGATATCTGATTGACGTGTACAGGGGGACGGTGGCGGCGGAGAAAAGTCCCTTTAAACTGGCCCTGTTTGTGTCCTTTTTTCCCCAGCTGATACAGGGACCCATCAGCCGTTTCGGCGACCTGGCCCAGAGCCTCTATGAGGAGCATGTTTTCGACACCCAAAAGTTCTGCTATGGGCTGGAGAGGATTCTGTGGGGCTATTTTAAGAAAATGGTAATCGCCGACCGGATTTTGACAGGGGTCAACACCATTATCCGCGGCGCGGAGACTTACCGTGGAGCCTATGTATTCGTGGGCATGATGTTCTATGCTCTGGAGTTGTACGCGGACTTCACCGGGGGTATTGATATCACCATAGGTATTGCGCAGGCTCTGGGGATCGGGGTGAAGGAGAACTTCAACCGCCCCTATTTCTCCAAGTCTGTCAAGGAGTACTGGCGCAGATGGCACATCACTATGGGAACCTGGTTCACGGATTACATTTTTTACCCCATATCCGTCTGCAAACCCATGCTGAAGCTCTCTAAGTTCGCAAGGGCCCATCTGGGGGAAAATATCGGCAAGAGGATACCGATCTATTTCTCCTCCTTCGCGGTCTGGCTGGCCACCGGCATCTGGCACGGCGCAAGCTGGAATTTTGTGGTGTGGGGGCTGGGCAACTGGGTGGTGCTCATGGTTTCCCAGGAGTTGGAGCCGCTGTATGCCCGCTTTCACGGACGCTTTGACGTGCAGGGCAGAGGGTGGTATAAGCTGTTTCAAGTGCTGCGCACCATATTGGTGATGAGCTGCCTGCGCACCTTTGACTGTTACCGGGATGTGCCCCTGACTTTCCGAATGTTTGGCACTCTGTTCACAGAACACAACTGGCATATCCTATGGGACGGATCGCTGCTGGACATCGGGCTTGGCGTGGTGGATTACGGGGTGCTGCTGGTGGGCCTGGTATTGCTGGTGGCGGTGAGCCTGGCGCAGAGGAGCGGCAGCGTCCGGGACAGGATCGCCGCGAAGCCCTATCCGGTGCGATTTCTTATCTGGTATGGCCTGTTTCTGGCGGTTCTGCTGGCAGGGGCCTATGGTATCGGGTACGACGCCAGCCAGTTTATCTATAATCAGTTTTGAGGCAGGGGTATGCGGGAAAGAGGAATATTTTGAAAAAGATATGGAAGTTTATGGGTACGGCGGTGATTGTGCTGGCGAGTTTGTACCTCCTGCAGCGGCTGCTGATGCCTAAATACGCGGCGGACGTGGTGGAAGGAGCGCTGATAGCGGAGTATTATGAGGAGGAAAAAGACCACGATGTGATCTTTATCGGGGACTGCGAGGTTTATGAGAATTTTTCCCCTGTGGTACTGTGGCGGGATTACGGCATCAACAGCTATATCCGGGGCAGCGCCCAGCAGCTGATCTGGCAGTCCTACTATCTGCTGGAAGACACGCTGCGGTACGAAAAGCCCCAGGCGGTGATCTTTAATGTGCTGGCCATGCAGTACAATGAGCCCCAGAGGGAGGCTTACAATCGAATGACCTTAGAGGGCATGAGGTGGTCCCGGTCCAAGGCGGACGCCATCCGGGCCTCCATGACACAGGAGGAGCATTTTCTGGACTATGTTTTCCCCCTGCTGCGCTATCACTCCAGGTGGAGTGAGTTGGGAGCGGAGGATGTGCGCTATATGTTCAGCAGTCCCAAGGTTTCCCACAATGGCTACTATATGCGGGTGGACGTAAAACCGGCGGAGAATGTGCCGGAGGGCAGGATACTGGCGGATTACCGGTTTGGAGAGAACGCCTGGGCTTATATGGACAGGATAACCGCATTGTGTCGGGAAAATGATATCCGGTTGATTCTGGTGAAAGCCCCCAGCCTTTATCCTTACTGGTATGACCAGTGGGAGGAGCAGATCCAGAACTATGCTGCGGAAAATGATCTGCTGTATATCAATTTTCTGGAACTTGCGGAGGAGACGGGACTGGATTTTACCACGGACACCTACGACGCGGGATTACATCTGAACCTGTCCGGCGCGGAAAAGATCACCGGATATCTGGGGGAAGTGCTGCGGCAGGAGGCAGGTCTGCCGGACCGCCGGGGCGAGGAGCACCTGGCCCGGGTGTGGGACGGGAAGATGGAGGCATACGAGCAGGAAAAAGAAAGGCAATACAGGGAAGCCCAAGCGGCCATATACTGATCGCTGGGGTGCGTATCGGCAGAGCATACGCAATATTTTATAAAGTAGGAGGCAATGGATATGTGCAGGAAGATATTGGCGATGACAATGGCAGCGGGGCTGCTGCTGCTGGCAGGGTGCGGGGACAGTGAAAAGGTAATCGGCGGGGATGTGGTGAATGTGACTACCGGCAGCCGCTATGAGGAATCCGCCGGGGCGCAGGAGGGTACAACGGCACAGACGTCTCAGACAGAGACAGCAGCATCCAGGGGCTACGTGCTCACGGTGAACAATGTGACTGTGGAGGTGGACGCGGAGGCGGCCCCGATAGTGGAGGCCCTGGGGGAACCGGTCTCTTACTTTGAGGCTGCCAGCTGTGCCTTTGAGGGTCTGGACAAAATCTATACCTACAACAGTTTCGAGATTGACACCTACCCATCCCAGGACAGGGATCTGGTGTCGGCGGTGATCCTGAAGGATGATTCCATAGCCACGGCCGAGGGCGTCTGCATAGGGGATTCTCTGGAAAAACTGCAGGAAGTCTACGGAGAAGCCACCCTGGAGAACGGAATGCTGATATATGCAAAGGACGGCATGAAGCTGTGTTTTATCATGCAGGATGACAGCGTTATCTCGATTGAGTACAGGTCCACTGCTTTGTAGGACTATGCCAATATCACTATAACAGGGTAATCCGAGGGGTTTTTCGGTTAATTAATCTGCAATTTTTTAGACTTTATATCTGCAATGCTTGACTTTTAGTAAAGACAGGGATATACTACATTCGGCATAGTATATCAGCGCACTATTCTACGGATACATATTGCCGGTGGTGTGGAAGGAGCAAAGTGCAGGCTGTGTCGTTTAGCGGATGTAAAGGACACCGGTAAAAAAAATAGGAGAACAAAAATGAGAAAGAGATTTGCAAAGACATTTTCGGTATGTACGGGGCTTATGTTGGCCGGGCTGCTGACGGTTACTTCTATGAACATGCAGTCGGTTAATGCGGCAGAAGATTCGGGTGCGGTAGGGCTTAATGTAGCCTACCATAGCCAACAGGAGATTCTGGATCGTATGAACAGCGATGCGGCAGTGACTTCAGCCAGCCTCACTTTTGCGGCAGTTCCTTCCACTGCACAGCCATATGCGGCGGGCAGCCTGTCTTCGGAAACGCTGGATGGGGCAATAACAATGTTGAATCAGATTAGATTCATTGCGGGGCTGCAGGACAACGTAACTCTGGATGACAGTTACAATCAGATGGCTCAGGCTGCAAGCCTGGTGAACTATGTCAATAACGAGTTGACACACTTCCCGGAGCAGCCCGCCGGTATGGAGGACTCTTTGTATGAGCAGGGGAGAAATGGCGCGGCCTCTTCCAATATCGCATGGGCAAGCTGGGCCACACAAAAGTTTAAAGATTCACTTATCAATGGCTGGATGGCTGATTATGACGACAGCAATGTAGAACGTTTAGGCCACAGGCGCTGGTGTTTAAATCCTCAAATGGGAAAGACCGGCTTTGGGGCTGTGGCAGGGGACAACGGTACTTACAGCGCAATGTATTCTTTTGACGTAAGTAATTCCGGCGCGGCGCAAACCGGAGTGGCATGGCCGGCACAGAATATGCCGATGGAGTACTTTGACGACGCGTATCCATGGTCTCTTTCCGTGGGCAGCGAGGTGGATAAGAACAATGTAAGCGTTACCCTTACAAAAGTATCTGACGGCAGTACATGGAAATTCTCTTCCGGAAGCGCGGACGGATATTTTAACGTGGACAATGGCGGCTATGGACAAGTCGGCTGCATTATCTTCCGGCCTGCCAATGTCCATTACAGCGCAGGGGATTCTTTCCGTGTATCAATAGAGGGTCTTGGCGCGCCGCTCTCTTATACGGTAAACTTCTTTGACGAAACTACATGCGGCGGTAACGAGAATCCCGGGGAGGGAGAAACCCCCGATGAAGGCGGAAATCCCGGGGAGGGAGAAACCCCCGATGAAGGCGGAAATCCCGGGGAGGGAGAAACCCCCGATGAAGGCGGAAATCCCGGCGAGGGAGAAATCCCCGATGAAGGCGGAAATCCCGGCGAGGACAATACTCCTGACGGCAGCAATAGCGTAAGTGGCAATAACGGGAATGACAGTGCTCCATCCGTGTCGGGTGTGGGGACAATGATTGCCAATGCGCAGAATGGAGACGTTGTTAAGGTGATAGGTGTAACTGCTTTGTCCAACGCAGATATGAAAGAACTGCTTAAGAAGAGCAACGTGACATTGGTTATGGAATTTACCTATAAAGAAGTAAATTATGTTATTTCTATCCCTTCAAGCGCGGCTGTGGACGACGATATTCCGTGGTATGGGCCCCTTTATCTGGCTGCACAATATAGTAACGCCGTGCCGCCTGCAAATGTAACGACAGGATCTACCTATACTGTACAGGCAAATGACACTATGGCCAAGATTGCCAAGTTAAACGGCATGACGCTGGGACAGCTGGCGGCTAAGAATCCTCAGATCAAAAATTTGAATAAGATTAAAGTGGGAGAGCAGATTATTGTGAAATAGGGAAGCGCGTCAGGCAGATAAAAGCTGCTTTGCTGAAAACGCCCCCGCCGGTTACGGCGGGGGTGCTTCTTTTTGCCACAGAAACACCGTCCGGAGTCCTGGTTATAGAAAATAGTACTGTGAAAATGGAAAAATCTATGTTATAATACTTCTAACAGCGTCGGTCCGGGCGGCAGATCACTTTACACGCCCAGGCGTAAGGCGCTAGAGAGAATTGGAGGAGGATATGCAATGAGCTATATGGACGAGTATCGGTTCTGGCTGGAGGACGACTATTTTGACCAGAACACCAAGAAGGAACTGGAGGAGATCGGGGGCAGCGAGACAGAGATCGAAGAACGATTCTACAAAGAACTGGAGTTTGGTACCGGCGGATTGCGTGGGGTTATCGGCGCCGGCACCAACCGCATGAACATCTACACCGTGAGAAAGGCCACCCAGGGCCTGGCAAACTATATCATCAAGCAGGGCGCACAGAAGAAGGGCGTGGCCATCGCCTACGATTCCCGTTTTATGTCTCCTGAATTTGCGGATGAGGCTGCGCTGTGCCTGGCTGCCAACGGCATCAAGGCGTATGTATTCGAGTCCCTGCGTCCCACGCCGGAGTTGTCCTTTGCGCTGCGCACCCTGGGCTGCACCGCAGGCATCGTGGTGACGGCCAGCCACAATCCCCCGGAGTACAACGGCTACAAGGTGTACTGGGAGGACGGCGCGCAGATCACCGCTCCCAAGGATAAGGAGATCATCGGTGAGGTGCAGGCCATCAAGGATTACCACACTGTGAAGACCATGGGTAAGGCCGAGGCACAGGCCGCGGGACTGTACCAGACCATCGGCAAGGAGATCGACGACGCCTACATGGCGGAACTGAAAAAGCAGATCATCCATCCCGAAATTATCAAGGAAGTGGCGGATGACATCAAGATTGTATATACCCCTCTGTGCGGCACCGGCAATCTGCCCGTGAGAAGAGTGCTGTCCGAGTTGGGCTTTAAGAATGTGTATGTGGTTCCCGAGCAGGAGAATCCGGATCCCAAATTTACCACGCTGGATTATCCCAATCCTGAGGATCCCAAGGCGTTTACCTACGCCCTGCGCCTGGCAAAGGAGAAGGACGCGGACATCGTGCTGGCCACCGATCCGGACGCAGACCGTCTGGGCGTATATGCCAAGGACGCTAAGACCGGCGAGTATGTGGCGTTCACCGGCAATATGTCCGGTATGCTGATCGCGGAGTACATCCTGCGGGAGAAGACGGCAAACGGCACTATGCCTGAAAACCCCGCTATGGTTACCACCATCGTGACCACCAATATGACCTTCCCCATCACCGAGAGTTACAATGTGAAGCTCATTGAGGTGTTGACGGGCTTTAAGTTTATCGGCGAGCAGATCAAATTGTTTGAGCAGACAGGCTCCAACAACTATGTGTTTGGCCTGGAGGAGAGTTACGGCTGTCTGGCCGGTACGCATGCCAGAGACAAGGATGCCTGTGTGGCAGTGATGTGTCTGTGCGAGGTTGCCGCCTACTGCAAGAAGCATGGCATGACCCTGTGGGATATGATGCTGCAGATGTATGAGAAGTACGGCTATTTCAAAGAGACCCAGTACACCATCACCATGAAGGGTGTCAGCGGTGCCAAGGAGATTGCGGCTCTGATGGATAAGCTGCGCAGCAATCCGCCCAAGGCCATCGGTGATGCCAAGGTGCTGAAATTCCGCGACTACCAGGAGAACAAGATCGTGGACATGGAGACCGGCGCAGTGTCCGAGACCGGCCTGCCGAGGTCCAATGTGCTGTATTTTGAACTGCCGAACAACTGCTGGTGCTGTGCAAGACCCTCCGGCACGGAGCCGAAGATCAAGTTTTATATGGGTGTGGTGGGCAACAGTTTAGAGGATGCCCAGGCCAGGGTAGAGAAACTGACAGAGGATCTGAAGGCTATCTTATAAGACATTGACTTTTCTTTCAGGAGCCGCCCCGCAAGGGGCGACTTCTGTGTTATAATGAGCAAAACGCCCTGCGTTAAACTCTTTTGAACAGATTATGCGCTGAAGCGCATGAAATCAAGGTATAATGAGGAACAAAATCGGCATCTGCCCGGGCAGACGCCAAACAAAAATAAAGGAACCGAAAATATGGGCAAAATAAATATCCATAATCTGCACAAAACGATATCTTATCTGAAAAGGAACGGGCTGCGGGAGACGCTGGTCACAATAAAAGAGCATTTACCCCAGAGCGCGCGGGAGAACTATCGGTATGATTCCCCGGCGGCGGAGGTGCTGGAATTGCAGCGCGGACGCCGCTGGGAGAACCCGGTGTCCTTCAGCGTGGTGGTTCCGGCTTATCATACGCCGGAGCGATATTACAAGGAGATGATAGAGTCCGTGCTGGCGCAGACCTATCCTCACTGGCAGCTGGTTATCGGCGACGCGGGGGAGGGTGATGAACTGGAGCGTCTGGCGGTGTCCTATGGGGACAAGCGGATCAGTTACCATCGTCTTTCCGGCAACCGCGGTATTGCGGACAATACCAATGAGACCCTGCAATGGGCGGAGGGAGATTATATCGCCCTGCTGGATCATGATGATGTGCTGACGCCGGATGCCCTCTATGAGATGGCGGCGGCCATGGAGCAGGAAGAAGGAAAGCGGGAGGGCGCCATGCCCCGGATGCTGTACTCGGATGAGGACAAATGCGATGAGAACGCGGCCAGGTTCTATGAACCGAACATTAAGCCGGAGTTCAATCTGGATCTGCTGATGACCAACAATTACATCTGCCATCTGCTGGTGATGGAAGCGGAGCTGCTGAAAGGGCTGGGTTTCAGATCGGCCTACGACGGAGCCCAGGATCACGACCTGGTGCTGCGGGCAGCGGCGTGTCTGTGGCGTGTTCCGGGGGCCATTCTTCATATTCCCAGGGTGTTGTACCACTGGCGCTGTCACAGTGCTTCCACGGCGGCCAACCCGGAGAGCAAGCTTTATGCCTATGAGGCGGGGGTGAAGGCTTCCCAGGACTTTGTGGACAGCCAGGGCTGGAAAGCCAAAGTGTCCATGACCCAGCACATGGGATTTTCCCGGACACAGTACGATCCTCCGCTTTTGGAACAGCGCCGGGAGGTGGGCGTCATTGGCGGCAGAGTGCTGGGCAGGGCCCGCAGGATTGTGGGCGGCATGATGAGCGAGACAGGGGAGGTGCAGTACCTGGGCTTAAAGGACGGCTACAGCGGTTATCTGAACCGGGCCATACTGGTGCAGCAGGCCCAGGCTCTGGATCTGCGCTGCATCCGGCTGAGCGGGCAGTGCCGGGATATGTTCCGGGAGATCACCGGGCTGGAATACGAGGAAAACGGGATCACTGGCATGTATGATTGGCAAAAGCTCCCGGCAGACTATGACTATGCGGGCATGGGACTTAAACTGAGTCTTGCCCTGCGGGAGGCAGGCTATGTGCTGTTATGGGATCCTCAGATGATATGTGAACTGGAGACGACGAAATAAGGAGCAGCTGAGGCAGAGTGATATTGCGGACACAGCAGGGGGCCTCAGACAGGTACTTATATAAGTATTGTGAGGGAAAAATGAAAGTTACGGTGATAATTCCGAATTATCAGGGAAAAAACTATATTCGAGCCTGTTTGGACAGTCTGCGGGTACAGCAGGGCAGCTGCGGGGCAAAAGACGCGGCAGAGGCGGAAGATCCGGCCCGGGAAGCCCGGTTCACCGTCCTTGTGGTGGACAATGGTTCCACGGACGGCAGCCTGGAGATTGTCCGCCAGGAGTACCCGGAGGTGAAAGTCATTGCGCTGCCTGAGAACACGGGCTTCTGCCATGCAGTCAACGTGGGCATTCAGGCGGCGGATACCCCCTATGTGCTGCTGCTGAACAACGATACGATGGCAAGGCCGGGATTTGTGGAGGCGCTGTGCCGCCGTATGGAGTCCGATGATAGGATTTTCTCGGTCAGCCCCATGATGTTGTCCATGGCGGATGATTCCCGGATTGACGATGCGGGAGACCGTTACAACGCGCTGGGCTGGGCCTTTGCCCGGGGCAAGGGGGAGCCTGCGGAACGCTATCTGAAATCGGTCCGGATCTTTGCGGCCTGCGGCGGCGCCTCCCTGTACCGCCGGGACGCAGTGCTTTCTCTGGGAGGTTTTGACGAGAATCATTTTGCCTATCTGGAGGATATTGACATTGGTTTCCGGGCCCTGATCCACGGCTGGCACAATGTATATGAGCCCCAGGCCCGGGTGCTGCATGCGGGAAGCGGTGTCTCCGGCTCCCGTTACAACGCGTTCAAGGTGAAACTTTCCTCCGCCAACAATGCCTATATGATTGGGAAAAATATGCCGTTTTTGCAGATTTTACTGAATTTTCCACTGCTTTTTTTGGGCTTTTGTATAAAAACTGCCTTTTTTACAAAGAAAAAAATGGGTATGCTATATGTAAAAGGATATGCAGAAGGAATTGCCAGGTGCTTTGGCAGCGCCGGGAAAAGTCACAGGGTGCGTTTCGCGTGGCGGAATCTTGGGCATTACTGCCATATTCAGGGCATTCTCTGGCTGGACCTTGTCCGCATCTTCATAAAATCTTAAGTTGTTTCTGCGTCGGGATTCATGTAGAATAAAGGAGATCAGAGAAACTTGAGGGCCTGACGGAGTGATGCCATATGATTAAGGATAACCAGAAAGTATTTAACAGGCTGCATGTGCTGATGGATGTCATGATCACTGTGGCCTCCTACGCACTGGCTTATGTTATCAAAATTTATATAATCGATGGCCGGTCCCCCGAGGTGGGGGTACTGCCCGTGCGGGATTATTTTATGGTGCTGCTGTTTCTGGTGCCGGGCTATGTGATTATATATTTCCTCTGCAATGTATATGGCCCCAAGCGCACGGTGAAACGACGGCATGAGTTTTTTTCCATCTTCCAGGCCAATACGCTGGGCATAGCTTTTTATATCATCATTCTGTATGTGGTGATTCAGGAGATCAATTACTCCCGGTGGATGATGTTCATATTTTATATGCTGAACATCTTCTTTACCTGTTTGAGCAGGGTGGTGCTGCGCTCAATGCTTCGCACCATCCGCAGGAAGGGATACAACTTAAAGCATGTGCTGGTGGTGGGATATTCCCGGGCGGCGGAGCAGTATATTGACCGGCTTCTGTGGAATCCCCAGTGGGGATACAAGATCGCAGGTATCCTGGACGACACGGTTCCCAGCGGCACTCTGTACAAGGGGATCAAAGTGCTGGGGAGACTGGACAATCTGGAGGTCATTCTGCCCTACAGCGAACTGGATGAGGTTGCCATCGCCCTGGCGCTGAAGGATTATGACAATCTGGAGCATGTAGTGAATGTCTGTGAGAAATCCGGCGTTCATACCAAGTTTATCCCGGATTATAACAGCGTGATTCCCACCAGGCCCTACACGGAGGATCTGATGGGGCTGCCGGTGATTAATATTCGCTATGTGCCCTTGTCCAACAATGGCAACAAAGTGATCAAACGCACCATGGATCTGATTGGATCTGTCTGCGGTATAGTGATAATTTCTCCGTTGATGTTGATTCTTGCGGCGCTGGTGAAGATCAGCAGTCCTGGACCGGTGATCTTTAAGCAGGAGCGGGTGGGGCTGCATGGAAAGCCCTTTTATATGTATAAATTCCGCAGCATGGAGCAGCAGTCCGAGGAGGAGGAGAAAAAAGCCTGGACGGTGCGGGACGATCCCAGGGTTACAGGCATCGGCAAGTTCATGCGCAGAACCAGTCTGGATGAACTGCCCCAGCTTTTCAACATCCTGAAAGGGGATATGAGCATGGTGGGTCCCAGACCCGAGCGTCCGCTTTTCGTGGAGAGATTCAGGGAAGAGATTCCCCGGTATATGGTAAAGCATCAGGTGCGGCCCGGCCTCACGGGATGGGCCCAGGTCAACGGTTTCAGAGGAGATACCTCCATCAAGAAGCGGATTGACTTTGATATATTTTATATTGAAAACTGGACCATTGGTTTTGACATTAAGATAATTTTTCTGACATTTTTCACTGGCTTTGTGAATAAGAATGCCTATTAGCAGATTGCCGGACGCAATATATCAATATCCAAATACGTATTATCGCAGTATTGCAAGCACGGCTTACAGTATGCAGGAAAGAGGAATGTATGGCGACAAAAGCAAACAAAACAAAAGGGAAATCAAGAAAGTCCAAAAGGATTTCACGGATCATCATTTTCTCTCTGGAGATCCTGGTGATCCTGATAATGCTGCTGGTGGTGGTGAAGGTTTTCCAGGTGACGGAGGTTGACGATACGGAGGAAGAGGGCAGTATAGGGGGAGGGCCTCTCTTGTATGAACCCTCGGAGGAAGGCTTTGTGGTAAATGATGCGGTGAAGGAAGACCCGGTTATGAAGGGCTATTGGAACATTGCGTTATTTGGTCTGGACGCGGTTAATTCTGCCGAATTGTACAAGAGCAGCCGCAGTGACAGCATGATGATCGCTTCCATCAATCTGGATACAGGTGAGATCAAGCTGGTTTCCATATACCGCGACACTTATTTGAATATTGGAAATGACAAGTACAGAAAGGCCAACGGGGCGTACAAGAATGGCGGCGCGGAGCAGGCTATAGCCATGCTGAACATGAATCTGGATCTGGATATCAAGGATTTTGTTACGGTGAACTATCAGGCGGTAATCGACGTAGTAGACGGGCTGGGAGGCATCTGGATCGATGTAGAAACCCAGGAGGAGATCACCCATCTGAACAATTATCAGGCCAGCATCATCCGTGACACCATGCCAGGCAGGGACATGGATGACTACAACCCGGTAACGGAAACCGGCTATCAGCTTTTGGATGGCCTGCAGGCGGCGGGCTATTGCCGTATCCGATATACCAGGGGAGATGACTTCAAGCGCACAGAGCGTCAGAGAGCGGTTCTGCAGGCCATAGAAGATCAGGCAAAGAAAGCAGATCTAAATACTTTGGCAAACCTCTTTACAAAGGTCATGAACAACGTGTATACTTCTATTAAGTCGGATGACATATTGTCTATGATCAATAGTATCAGTGATTACCGGATTGTGGATGAAGGCGGGTTCCCCACGGAAGGTATGCGCACCACCGGAACCATCGGAGCGGCCGGAAGCTGTGTCATTCCGCTGGATCTGGAGTCCAATGTAGTCTGGCTGCATCAGTTCCTGTTCGGGGATGAAGAGTACATGGTGACACAGGAAGTGAAG
Source organism: uncultured Acetatifactor sp. (assembly GCA_910585015.1). Classification (GTDB taxonomy): domain Bacteria; phylum Bacillota; class Clostridia; order Lachnospirales; family Lachnospiraceae; genus Acetatifactor. The sequence goes on along the minus strand of CAJUCT010000028.1, from coordinate 23,574 downwards.
AAATATAGTGATATTATTAAGTCTGATACCAGTCCTTATCTGAATCAGTGAGGCATACGGGGGAGCTGACAAGGGCTCCCCCGTTCAATGTGTGTCTGGGGCACACTAAAGTAAGGAACAGGAGAGAACAAGCAACATGAAAGTAGATGCCATCATTCCTGTATATAAGCCGGACCGATCCTTTTTCCAGCTGATAGAGAAGCTGGAAACACAAACGGTATCTGTCCGGCGTATCATAGTTATGAATACAGAGGAAAAATATTTCGAGCAATTAATTTACGGCACCAAGTTTTTGGAACAGCACCAGAAGGTGGCAGTGTATCATCTGTCTAAAAAGGAATTTGACCATGGACGCACCCGGGCCAGCGGGGTCGGCAGATCCGATGCGGATGTGTTTATTATGATGACCCAGGACGCCATGCCGGAGGACAATAGATTGATCGAGGCTCTGACCACGGCGCTGGAGGATGAGGGCGTGGCGGCGGCCTATGCCCGGCAGCTCCCGGCAACGGACGCGGGGCCGGTGGAGACCTACATGAGGGGATATAACTATCCCCCGGCTTCCCGTGTGAAGTCCCTGGAGGATCTGCCGGAGTTGGGGATCAAGACTTATTTCTGCTCTAACGTGTGTTGTGCGTACAGGCGGGAGATCTATGAAGCGTTGGGAGGCTTTATCAAGCATGCCATTTTCAATGAGGATATGCTTTTTGCGGCGAAGGCCATACAGGCCGGCTATCGAATTGCCTACGCTGCGGAGGCCCGGGTGATTCACTCCCATAACTATACCTGCGGACAGTATTTTCACAGAAATTTCGATCTGGGGGTGTCCCAGGCGGATCATCCGGAGGTATTCCGGGGGGTGCCATCGGAGGGGGAGGGCATCCGCAGTGTGAAGGGCGCCGCCGCATATCTGCGCCGGCAGAAACAGAAGCGGAAGATTCCGGGCCTGTTTCTGCAAAGCGGCTGCAAATATGTGGGGTACTGGCTGGGAAAGCATTATCGGAAGCTGCCCCGGAAGCTGGTGTTGAGATGTACGGACAACAGGGAGTACTGGGCCCACGAGGACCGGCGTAGGGACGTGGCCGGTATCGACGCCACCAGGGGGTACGGCAGAGCGGAGCAGGAGACGCGGTAGGGCGGTTGTGGAACTCTGCAACAGCAAACGCCTGAACAGTGTCTGGAAAAGTACTGGCAGGGCGGTTGCGGAACTATAATAAGGAGGGACGGAGTATGTGCGGAATTGTAGGATATATCGGCAGCAAACAGGCGGCTCCCATTATATTGGACGGCTTATCCAAACTGGAGTACAGGGGGTATGACTCGGCGGGCATGGCTATTTTTGACGGGCAGCATATCCGGATGCGCAAGGCGGTGGGACGTCTGAAGGTGTTGGAGAATCTTACCCATGGCGGCGAGACCATGGAGGGATACATGGGGATCGGGCATACCAGGTGGGCCACCCATGGCGCGCCCAGTGACACCAACTCCCACCCACATATGAATATGGCGGAGACCATCGCTGTGGTACACAATGGCATTATCGAGAATTATATCCCGCTGAAAAAGAAGATGATGAGCAAGGGCTATACCTTTGTGTCGGAGACGGATACGGAGGTTCTGGCACATATGCTGGACTACTATTATAAGGGCAATCCTCTGGAAGCCATCACGAAGGTGCTGCACCGTGTGGAGGGATCTTATGCCCTGGGGATACTTTTTGCGGATCACCCGGACGAGATCTATGCCGTGCGTAAGGACAGTCCGCTGATTGTGGGCGTTTCCTCCGACGGCTGCTTTATTGCCTCCGATGTGCCCGCTATTCTGAAGTACACCCGCACTGTATATTATGTGGATAATCAGGAGGTTGTAAAACTGGGCAGGGAAGGTATGCAATTCTACTCTGTGGATGAGGAAGAGATTACCAAGGAGCCCGTAACCATCGACTGGGATGCCAATGCGGCAGAAAAAGCAGGATACGAGCATTTTATGCTGAAAGAGATGTATGAGCAGCCCAAAACCATCGCAGACACTATTTCTCCCCGGATTCAGGAGGAGTCCGTGGTGATAGACGAACTGCATATGTCCGATGAGGAACTGGCGGCAGTGAGAAGGCTGCACATTGTGGCCTGCGGTTCCGCTTACCATGCGGGAGTCACCGGCAAATATGTGATTGAGGGTCTGGCACGGATTCCGGTGGAGGTGGATGTGGCCAGCGAATTTCGGTATCGGGATCCTCTTATGGGAGAGGGCAGTCTGGTCATCGTCATCAGCCAGTCCGGCGAGACGGCGGATACGTTGGCGGCCCTGCGGGAATCCCAGGCCATGGGTTACAAGGTGCTGGGGATTGTGAATGTGGTGGGCAGTTCCATCGCCAGGGAGGCGGATGCCTGCCTGTACACCTGGGCGGGGCCGGAGATAGCCGTGGCCACCACCAAGGCATACAGCGCCCAGCTGGCGGCTCTCTATCTGCTGGCTATCAAGCTTGGTCTGGTGCGGGGTACCATCGACGAGGGCATTGCCGCAGGGCTGATTCGGGATCTGCGCAGACTTCCCGACCAGATCGAGCTTTTACTGGGACAGAAAGAGAAGATACAGCGTTTTGCCAATCGCTATGTGGGGGCCAAGGATATCTTCTTTATCGGCAGGGGCATTGACTATGCCATCTCCCTGGAGGGATCTCTGAAGTTAAAGGAGATTTCTTATGTACATTCGGAAGCCTATGCGGCGGGGGAACTGAAGCATGGCACCATCTCCCTGATCGAGGACGGTACGCTGGTGGTGGCTGTATCCACCCAGCCCAAGCTCTATCAGAAAACCATCAGCAACATCGTGGAGGTCAAGGCCAGGGGCGCCTTTGTCATGGCGGTGACCAACGAGGAGAACAAGGCCATGGATAAGGTCAGCGATTATTGTGTGTATCTGCCGGAGACCAATCCCTACTTTGCCAATTCCCTGGCGATCATACCGCTGCAGCTCTTCGGATATTATGTGGCGGTGGGCAAAGGCTGCGACGTGGATAAACCCCGCAACCTGGCAAAATCCGTAACCGTGGAATAGAATTTAAAATTTTTTATTTTTCACAGGAGATTAATAGTTTCATCACAGTTTGATCACAAATGGCGGCTATACTGAGTGACATAAGAGATAAACAAACCAGTATAGAAGGAGGAACTGTTATGTACGAAAATGAAATCTATTCCGGTGACCGTACCGGCGACCATACAACCGGTACCCATCAAAACTACCAGATGAACACTGGTAATATTCCCCAGGAGCCGGAAAAAAAGAAACATTCCGGCGGTTTTGGAAAAAAGCTGCTGCTCTGCGCATGCCTGGGACTTTGTTTTGGATTGTTCAGCGGCCTGGGGCTGTATGCGGTACAGCAGGCAACCGGCCTTAACTTTGAACGCCCAGTCCAGGAGACGAACAACGTGCAGGGAGGAACGATTCCTACTCCCTCTCCCGTCAGCGATGTGAAGCTGACTACCACCGACGGCACACGTATCGTCACTTCGGATGTGTCTGATATGGTGGAGGAGGTAATGCCGGCCATGGTCTCCATTGTGAAAGATTACACGGAGACAGCCAACTTCTGGGGACGCACTTATTCGGAGGACAGACAGGGAAGCGGTTCCGGCATTATCGTGGCACAGAGCGATACGGAGTTGATTCTGGTGACCAATCATCACGTGGTGGATGGCGCCAGTAAGCTGACGGTGACTTTTATCGACGGCAGTACTGCGGAGGCCCAGATCAAAGGCAGCGACGCGGATATGGATCTGGCGGTGATTGCGATTTCTGTAGACAGTCTGGGCGAGGAGACCAAGAATGCCATTGCGGTGGCAAGACTGGGCGACAGCGATGCACTGCGGCTGGGCGAACAGGTGGTAGCCATCGGCAATGCCCTGGGCTATGGGCAGTCCGTATCCGGCGGCTGGGTCAGCGCATTGGACAGGGAAGTGAGTTTCAGCGACGGTTCCACCGGCAGCTTTATCCAGACGGACGCCGCCATCAATCCCGGCAATTCCGGCGGTGCGCTGATGAATATGAACGGGGAAGTGATCGGTATCAACTCCAGTAAAATCGGAGGCGAATATGTGGACGGTATCGGCTTTGCAATTCCCATCTCCGCAGCCCGCCCCATTATCGAGAATCTGATGACAAAGGAGACCCGCTTCAAGGTGGCGGAGGGCGAGACCGGCTATATGGGTATCAGTCTGCAGACCGTGACGGAGGAATTTTCATATCTCTATGGTGTTCCGATGGGCGTGCTGGTTCTGGAGACAGAGGAGGGATCCGCCGCTGAAAGCGCAGGTATGCTGGGCGGTGATGTCATAGTCCGCTTTGAGGGAGAAAAGATTACATCCTATGAAGATCTGCAGGATGTGATGCAGTATTATGGACCCGGCTCTGAGGTGACGATTGTGGTGGGACGTCTGTTAAATGGCCAATACACTAATGTGGAACTAAGTATGACGCTGGGAAAGAGGCCATGACCGGAAGAATCTAAGTAAACATTTTCCTTTATAAAAAGTTTACTTGTGCAGAAATGGAATATTCGTTATAATAAACCCGGAAGAGTTGTTCCGGGTTTATTTTTCTGCCCTCTGTGGCAGTTTCAGAATGAAATGAAGTAAGTGTTATAAGTAACCAGAAAAGAATGGAGAGGTAGGAATGACAGATAAGTACGATCAGGATGAGAAGATGGATGAAGTAGTGGAGACTGCCGCAGAGACCACCGATCAGGAGGAGAACGGGAAGGAGGACTCTGATAAGGGCGGCGATTATGAGGATGTGTGTTTTGTCTGCCGCAGGCCAGAGAGCAAGGCGGGGAAGATGTTCAAGCTTCCCAACAATATCTGTGTCTGTGATGATTGTATGCATAGGACCATGGATGCGGTGAGCCAGTTCGATTATCAGGGTATGCTGACGGATCCCCAGTTCCAGAAAGATATGGATAACATGTTGAAAGGCAATGGCATGGCCAATATCCGTTTTGTAAACATTGCGGATCTGCAGGGAGAGGGAGGCATCCCTTATAAGCAGAAGATCAAGAAGAAAAAGAAGCAGGAGAAGTCACAGCCGGTGCTGAATATCAAGGATATTCCCGCTCCCCACAAGATCAAGGCCAGTCTGGACGAGTACGTGGTGGGTCAGGAACATGCCAAAAAAGTAATCTCCGTGGCGGTATATAACCATTATAAGCGTGTGGCCACAGGCACTATGAACGAGATCGAGATTGAAAAGTCCAATATGCTGATGATCGGCCCTACCGGCTGCGGCAAAACCTATCTGGTCAAGACGCTGGCAAGACTGCTGGATGTGCCGCTGGCTATAGCGGACGCCACTTCCCTCACAGAGGCGGGATATATCGGAGACGATATCGAGAGCGTGATCTCCAAGCTGCTGGCCGCCGCAGACAATGATGTGGAGAAGGCGGAGCGGGGTATCGTATTCATCGACGAGATCGACAAGATAGCAAAAAAGAAGAACACCAACTCCCGGGATGTGAGCGGAGAGAGTGTACAGCAGGGGATGCTAAAGCTTTTAGAGGGAGCCGAGGTGGAGGTACCTGTGGGCGCCAACAGCAAGAATGCCATGGTGCCCCTGGCTACAGTGAACACACGGAACATTCTGTTTATCTGCGGCGGCGCGTTCCCTGATCTGGAGGATATCATCAAAGAACGTCTGACCAAGACGGCCTCCATCGGTTTTAACGCCATGCTGAAGGATGCTTTCGACAAAGAGAAAAATATATTGTCACATGTGACGGTGGAGGATCTGAGGAAATTCGGAATGATTCCGGAATTTATAGGCAGACTGCCGGTTATATACACCCTGGAGGGCCTGACCCAAGAGATGATGGTCAAGATACTGAAGGAGCCCCGCAACGCCATATTGAAGCAGTACCAGAAGCTGCTGGAACTGGATGAGGTGAAGCTGGAGTTCAATGACGAGGCGCTGGAGGCCATTGCGGAGAAGGCCATGAAGCATGACACGGGGGCCAGAGCTCTGCGCTCTATCATCGAGGAATTCATGCTGGATATCATGTATGAGATCCCCAAGGACGATAATATTGGCCGGGTCACCATCACCCGGGAGTACATCGAGGGCAAGGGCGGCCCTATCATCGACATCCGCAGCAATATGCTGTTAGAGAGCTGTGACACTTTAAAGGAATATGCGCAGCCGTAAATGGCTGACAAATTTCCCTGGCCGGTGTGTATCCCGCCAGGGAGATTTTTTAAGACACCAGTATTGGTTCCCAGGGTCCGGCATAGATTTCAACCAATAAAATAAGCGGACAGAAAGCCTGCCCGCTAAAATTTGTTGTATAGCATAATTACCCAAAAGAGACATAAAAATCCTGTTGCGCTGCCTGCGTTTCTCTCTGCGATATATTTACAGCGTTAAAAAATGCGTTACTTTTTGCATTGCCCCATGTCTTGGCATTGGTTCCGGTGTCAGCAGTATCTGCGGCTGATTTCATTGTATTATGTGCCTCGCCTAATATAGAGGCTTGGAATGATATTGCCCTTTGCTCTTTTTTCTCCAGCTGTTTAAGTTCAGCCTGTTTTCTTTCTGTATCTACGCCACGCTTTTCATCCTGATTTATCTCTCCTTTTAAAACAGCAATGCCATCTCTGGTTCTGGCTATGATAGCCCCTTGACGATTTGCCTGGTCAACGGCAGAGTCTGCTGATACAAATGAATAAATCTTTTTGTGGGACAGGCCGGTGTCTTTAGCCGTATCACCGTCTGCAGTTTTGTCCTCTTTTTCTGCTATACCTTTTTCTCTGGTCTCATCAGTCTGTTTTGTCTCTGCATCTATGTCAGGTTTCTCATCCTGACTGACTTTTCCCTTATAAATAACAGTGCCATCGCTGTTACTGACTATGACAGTCCCCGGATTCTCTGCCTGACGCTTGTCGGTTGGCAGGTTCTTTTCGGCCGGATTATCTAAGGAGGTATCTGCTGTTTGTATTTTATCTTCTGTTTTTTTCTCTTTTGTCTGTTCCTGATCTTCCTGCAATTCCGCCATCAGGATTTCGCGCTTCTGCGACTTACTAAGCGCTTCTTGATGCTGTTTCAGTTCGGTATTGAGACTGGATATTTCCTTCTGAAGTTTCTTTCGTTCAATTTCTTTTTCATTAACAGAAAGATCTTCCTTTGGAGATATCTTTTGCATCTGCTGTTTTGCGTCTGTTATTTTATTTTGGATACTATTGATTTTTGAATCTGTTGAAACTGCAGTAAGCATTTTTGCGCTTGACATATTGTTTGTTGATGTTACACTGCCAATTCCCATAACATAATCTCCTTCCCTTAATGAATGTTTTCAGATGACATATCCCTTAATATGCATTTATCTTTGCTGTTGAACTTATCTATATTTTACCATTCTTTGCATGTAAGAAGCAAGACTATTTTCCATAATTTATGTGGGATTGCTGCTATAGAGCAGACTGCGCTCCTGGGGGAACGTTTCTAACAAAGCCGCATAGATTATCAATAAGGGATCGCAACGAAAACGGAGAGTTGGATGGATTGTAAGGAAAAAATATTGTCTGACGAATATGTGGATATTGTGGTGGATTTCCCGGTAGATATTCTGCTGACAGAGGGGCTGGATATATGCTACATTCCACTGGGTGAGGGCTATTCGGTAGTTTATGACAATCTGCTGACGGCGGAGAGTCGCTGGAGAGGAGCCTATCAATATCGTTTTACTCCCAAGGTATACGGGCTGATGGAATTGGAGCCTGCACAGGCAGGAGATGATGCCCAGGTACGGATGGAAAAGGCTGGTGAGATGAGGGCGGCGCAGCTCTTTCAGGAACCATTTGATGCAACACCGCTGATATCCAGTGGGATTCTGTCCGTACAGAGAGAGCCGTTAAATCTGACCGGGCGGGGGTGCGTTTTCTGCTGTATTGACACGGGGGTGGACTATACTTCTCCTGTTTTTCGCAATGAGGATGGCAGTACAAGAATATTGGCGATATGGGATCAAACCATCCAGGACGGACCGGCTCCCCGGGAACTCTATTTCGGAACCGAATATACCAGGGAGCAGATCAATGCGGCGCTGCAGGCGGATGATCCCTACAGCATCGTCCCCAGCCGGGATACCGTAGGCCACGGCAGTGCCCTGGCGGGAGTGGCGGCGGGCAGCAGCCTTGGCAATGGGACCCTATATCTGGGGGCGGCGCCTCAGGCGGACATTCTGGTGGTGAAGCTGAAGCAATGCAAACCCTATCTCAGGCAGTATTATTATCTGCCTGATGATGTACCCGCTTACACGGAGGCGGACATCATGCTGGCCATAAGATATGCAAATACTTTTGCGGAGACTTTTAAGAGGCCGGTGGTAATCTGTCTGGGAGTGGGAACCAATATGGGAGATCACAACAGAAGCGGATTCCTGTCCAGATATCTGAGTTGTATGGGGGGATACCGCAGTCGGGTCATGGTGGTGGCCGGCGGTAATGAGGGCAACGCCGCTCATCATTTTTTCGGGCAGATTCCCACGAATTTGGGACGGATAGACAGCTTTAAGGATGTAGAAATACGGGTGTCAGAAGGTGTCAGAGGATTTATTATGGAGTTTTGGGGCAGCATACCGGATCTGTTCAATGTGGTCATACGCTCTCCGGGCGGCGAGACTATTCCGCCTATTCGTCTGGGGGTGGAGGGGGAGACTACCCATCGCTTTATCTATGAGCGGACGGTTATTACGGTGCAGAGCGTATTGGTAGAGGCTAATACCGGAGAGCAGCTGGTGGTGTTTCGGGTGAGCCAGCCGACTGAGGGGATCTGGAATTTTCGAGTGACGGCGGCGGGGCAGTTGTACAATGGCGAATTTCATCTGTGGCTGCCCATCACGGAATTTCTGACCGCGGAGTGCTATTTCCTGAGTCCGGATCCTTATACCACATTGACAGAGCCATCCATGGCGGAGAGGGTGATCAGCGTTTCCACCTACAATGATGTCAACAACAGCTTTTTCCTGGAATCCGGCAGGGGCTTTGCCAGAATGGGGCAGATCTGCCCGGACATAGCAGCACCCGGTGTCAATATCTCCACCATCTACGGGCGGCGCACCGGCAGCAGTCTGGCGGCGGCGCTGACCGCCGGAGCCGCCGCACAGTTCATGCAGTGGGCCGTTGTGGAGGGCAACAGCCTGCTGGCGGAGACAGAGGAGGTGCGAAACTACTTTATACAGGGGGCGGTTCGGACGGCGGAGCTCAGTTATCCTTCGCGGGAGTGGGGGGAGAGTGGTATTATAGTGTCAAGTTAGAGGAAATCCTGAAAAATCAAGGGGTTCCACTGATTTCGTCCAGTATAAAAATTGCCGTGAGAACGGCGGAACGGGATGAGAATAAACATTTTTATCCTTAAAATTGGAAAATCAGGCAACTTGACACTAAAATACCATTACCCTATCTGGCAAGGGCTGTCTATTGACCAGCTATATGAAATCATGAAATGCACAGAGCATAATAAGTTTAGGTTATCTATAATGTAGATGGAAAGCTTAAAATACCGCTTATGCTTATTGTATTTTCTTTTCGCCTTTATATTTTAATGATTGACAGAACAATGACCTAAGTATAAAATACAATGAAATAGTTAGTTGTCATGTCTGTATCGAATAAAGCCTTGGGTGTACAAAGTGGAGGACAATTAGTTATGGCAAAGAGAAAAGACCGTGTTCCGCAGCGGGATTATAAGACCATGAATAATGTTTTTTTTGTTTTGCGAGAGGTTGCCAAAAGAGATAAAATCGTTTTAGGTATTTACTTTTTACATATCACTTTCAGATTGGCTTTTAATTTTTTAGGGCTTTTCTTTCTGCCCGAAATGATGCGTCTGGTAGAAAAAGGAGCTTCTTGGAGCATAATCAGTAGAAAAGTATTATTTTTTGCCATGGGTATGCTACTTACGGAGGTAGGTGCAAGGCTGGCCAACCAGCTATATCAGCCGAGAATGTCCCTTCTGCGAATGAAGGTATCCCAGGAATTGGATGAAATGTTGTTGAATATACCGTATCTGCAATTTGAGGATACCAGCGAGCAAAATAAGTTTCAGAATGCAAACACAACGATTAGTACGCCAAACGGCGGGCTTGCGGGAACCTTCTTGTATACTTTTGAATTAATAAGCGATACTGTGACATTTTTTGTATATCTTTTTGTGTCTTTCTATATGAACTATTTTCTATTTGTGCTGGTTATTGGTTCAGTTATCACAAATTATCTGTTTACGGAACAAACAAATAAAAAGAATTATCAGAATAAAGTGAAAATGAGTCCATATGACAGGGAATTGACTTGGCTGGACAAAGGCATAACGGAGGACTCCCATGCAAAAGATATAAGGATGTATGATATGCTGCCGTGGTTTCAATACAGAATCGAAAGGGCATTTGGAGCAAAACGAGAACTGCATCGTAAAAATCTGCAGAATAATTTGAGATTGTCCTTTGTTAACCAGATACTTTCCGTTGTCAGTGACGCAGCAATTTATGGAACGTTAATCAAACAGGTTATATCAGGGCAATCGTCACTAGCTGATTTCAGTCTCCATTTTTCCATAATACATGCCACCTCCCAGCGAGTGAACATGATCATTCAAGATGTATTGAAACTGCAGGAATACAGGCTGGCGATGAATGATTATCGCAGCCTGGTAGAACACAATCAGAAATACATATACCCGTCGAAAGGCGTTGATGCGGCTTTTGCCCCCGGGCCGGATACTTCGGTAAAAATTGAGTTCCGGGATGTGTCCTTTTGTTATCCCAATGCGGCGGACAATGCGCTCTCACATATATCGTTTACGATAGAACCAGGAATGCGTTTTTCCCTGGTGGGAGAAAATGGCGCCGGCAAGTCAACTCTCATAAAGTTGCTTTGCAGGCTGTATACGCCTACGCAGGGGGAGATTTTCATCAATGGGCGCAATTATCTGGAATATGACAGGGAAAGTTATCAGAGGCTTTTAAGCATTGTTTTTCAGGATGTGCTGACCTATGGCTTCATGATCTTGGAAAATGTCGCCATGCGGCCGGAAAATATGACAGATAAGGAACGGGTTAGCAAAGCGCTCTCGGAAGTGGGCATCTATACCAAAATACAGAGTCTGGCGCACAAAGACCAGACTTACCTGGTAAAACGCCTGAATGACCAGGCGGTGGAACTGTCTGGTGGGGAAACGCAGAAACTGGCGATTTCCAGAGCTCTGTATAAAGATGCTCCGATCATGGTACTGGATGAGCCTACAGCAGCATTAGATGCCTTTGTAGAGGATCAGATTTACCGTTCTTTTGCCGGGATGACCCGAGGAAAGAGTACGATTTTTATTTCTCATAGGCTTGCAAGCACTAGATTCTGCGATAAGATTGTTGTGTTGAAGAACGGGTGTATCGAGGGAATGGGGACGCACGAAAGTCTTCTGAAAAATTGTTCCCTGTATGCCGAGTTATATACCATGCAAACCCGGGGATATGTGTAGCGGCAGAGTGGGAATGAGAGGAATATCAATGAAAGGCAAATGTAGAGCTTCATTTCTGAACTTAAAAAATGTGGTAGAAAATGGAAACTATGTTTTAAAAACGACCTGTCAGGTTTCAAGGATTTATATTATCTTTCTGCTGATTCAGATGCTGCTGGGAACAGCAGGCCCGATTCTGATTTCTGTACTGACCAAGTATCTGTTGGATGAATTGGGAGGCAGCAGAGGCACCAGGCAGCTGGTGTTGCTGGTAACGGCAATTCTGGTTATGGGAGCGGGGATAACGGCGTTAAAGAGTCTGTTGGAGACAAAATGCACAGACCTGGAGATCCTGGTAAACCATAGATTTGATGTATTGCTCCAGAAAAAAACGGCGGTGATGGACTATGAATTTATTGAAAGCAAGGAAATGCAAGAAAAGCGAGAACTTGCTAAAAGCGGAATCCAGCGTATGGGCGGAGTTTCTGGTTATCTGAATACGCTAAACTCAATAGTTGCATCGACGATCACAATTATTACCATTTTGATTCTCTTTCAGGGCATCAAACTGATGGTACCAGTAATGATTCTTGTTGTAAGAATTTTAACGATTTATCTGAACCGGAAAATAGAAAAGAAACGATATGAATTCAGCCAGGACAATGACAGGCTGAATCTAGTGTTCAGTTACACCTATTTTATGACCCATGATGAACGGGCAGCCATGGACAGTCGGGTGTATGATCTGATCCCTTTGTACCGTAAAAAAATGAGCGGTCTGCAAGAAGAGTCTTATCGCAATAACAGGAAGGGAGCGCTGGCAGAGTGCCGTTATACCTCGCTTCTGTCTCTGGCTCAATACGGGTATTTAATGGCTGCCTATTGTATTTTTATGTTCCAAGCAGTGAGAGATCCGCTGTTTACGATAGGCAGTCTTAGCATGGCAGTATCTTTGACCAATCAGTTTGATGCTGGATTGAAGAAACTGATAGAAAGCGCCCTCCGGCTCGTATCTCAAGGGAAATATGTTGCAGCTTATCGTTCCTTCTTGGCGGAGCCGGGGCATATGTCAGACACAGGAAAAGAGAAACTGCCAATGGAAACGTCAAAGTTTACTTTCCGGTTTGAAAATGTCTGTTTTAGGTATCCGGGCTGTACGGAAGATATACTGAAAAATGTCAGCTGTGAAATCATCGGAGGCCAAAAGACAGCACTGGTAGGAGAAAACGGTTCCGGCAAGTCTACCTTTATTAAGCTTTTGTGCAGGCTGTATGATCCTACTGGTGGCAGGATTTTGCTAAATGGCCGGGATATCAGGGAGTATTCCTGCCAGGAATATCGGAAAGCCATAGCTGTGGTTTTTCAGGACTATGACATGGTGCCCTTTTCTGTAAAGGAGAATATCAATATTTCCACGGAACCTGAACTAAGCGACCCTACTGTGGTGGAGGCATTGGAAACCGTAGGAATGCAAAAAAAAATTGTTACTTTACCGGAGAAAGAAAGGACTTATGCATACAGCCGATTCCATGAACAGGGAGTCAATTTTTCAGGAGGAGAAAAACAGAAAATTGCTATTGCAAGGGCGCTTTACAAAGATGCGGCGGTAATGATTCTGGATGAACCCACAGCAGCGCTTGATCCCCGTTCAGAATATGAGATTTTTGAAATGTTCCAAAGTCGGGTAAAGCAAAAGACGGCGATTTTGATCTCTCACCGGCTTTCCAGCTGCAGGATCTGCGACAGAATTCTGGTTTTTAAGGAGGGAGAAGTGGTGCAGACAGGAACGCATGACAGCCTGAGCAAAGTGGACGGGCTCTACAAGGCGCTTTGGGAAGCGCAGGCAAAACATTATGTAGAAGAGATGGCATAACATGTTGCGTTATTCTACGGTTAGGCATGTATGCGATGAGCTGTTGCATGGCAGCATTGGGAAAGACATTGATAAATTGTTATATGGAAATGACAAGAGAAACAGGTTTGTTGAAATATATATGAAGTATTAGAATACGATAATTATGATGCCGTTATCTTGGGGCATTTAAATGAATTATCAGTATTGACAAGAAAGAATCTACTTGAAATTATTCTGTTGAAATGCATGGAGAAACATAAACGAGTATATGCCTTTGATAATGTCAATCAGTATGTTGATAAAAATATTCTGGATAAAGCGGTTTCGGAGAACTTAATATTTATGTATCCTGAATGCAATGTGTATTTCCCACAAGGCAGACTAGGCAGGCTCTGGGTGTCCTCCAAACCAGTCATAGGGGTATTTGGAACAAGTTCGCGTCAAGGAAAATCCTGTCATCGATATTCGCTCCTTTCGAATGCTTTGGGAGCATAAAGCAGTATTAAGGGATCATATAGTCAAAATCAATTCTTCACTCAAATCAATGTACTTTAAATAATTTTGAATACTTTATAAATCCGGACTCGTTCCCACGATAAAATCCCATTGAAAAAATCTAAGGTCAATATGTGATTGACCTCATAGGAAACTGTAGAAGATTGCCCTCCAACAATAATCAGGTCTGGATTGTCTCTTTCCAGCAAATGCATAATTTCATTCAATAAAATAACTGCCTGTTCATTTCTATAAGGTACCGATGCATCATACCCCATAGGGTACATCATTTCTAATCCCATCAACAAAGAGGACGGCTCTGTTCCTAGCTGTCCTATCTGATATCCCTTTTCCTGAAATATCTGCCTTAATAGTAACTGAACGGAAAATTAAATTAATGCCTGTGGACCAGATGATTATAACCCAATTCAATGAAGTAGAAAATAAAGCCCAAAAAGTGTTCAGAGTCATGATAAAATATACCATCAAAAAAATATTTTATACTTGAGTAGGGTTGTGGATTATTTAGACACTATAAAATTAATGGAAGAAGAAGTGTTATCTTCGTTGCTCAATAGGTTTCCATGTTCTGGGGACAATGGGAAAGGAGGAACTTCCGGTGGTGGAGTTCCGGAAACGGGACGAATTAGCGTATAAGTGTATATGGAAGGGTATGGATCTCAAAAGGATTCATACCCTTTTTATGTGGTGAGCCGTCCTTAGCGGCATTTTTGCTGCTTTTTATTTTGTGCTTTACCACAGTAATTCCCACCTATGCGACAGGTAGCGGGAACATGGTGATTGTACCAAGTATGTTGATGAAGCTGCGCCAGTGGGCGGTATAGGAAAATTCTGCCAGATATACTGGTTACAGACAGGATTGAGGATGTAGGGCGGTTTATGAGGAGTAATTAGAGATAGGCAGTCATCAAGGCAAGACAGGCAAGAAAGACTATAGGGTTGTCATAGGACAATCCTGCAGTCAAATAAAATGAATGTAAGACGGTACACAGCCATCCACTGTTCCCGGAAAGGAAGTTTCGCAATCGTCTAATTTAGTGTATTAAGAAAGGAGAGGCAGCCTTGGAACTGACAAAGGAAACTCTTGCAAAAATGGCGGAGGTTGATATCCGAACAGTAGATATTTCTGAACTGACCGATCTGCAGGATATAGAAATTGATACTTCACAATCAGTGGAAAAAAAACTGGCGGCCTTTGCCCAACAGACAAAGAATGTCTATGTGAATCGGATCGGGGAGTATGTGGTAAAGGTTCGGTTTCAGGAGAGCGGAGCCACCATAGACGATAAGATGACGGAGTATCTGCGGAGAATGTCGGAAATCTATATATAGAAGATACAACCGAAAGTACAAAAAGAGGCTTGTAGAATAAATATTATTATATTTTTCTGGTGGCAGGACAAATCAGTGGAACCCAGTTTGGTCTTGGATCATTGCCATCACGAGAATAGAAGTCAGGAGTAATACTATGAAAGAAGTAAAGGAACAAAAACATTTCTATGCAGCCATGTATCTTCGTCTTTCCAGGGAAGACAGCGATGTGGGAACCACCGCTGATCCTGAAAACGCAAGGGGAAAAGATGGCATATTCAGAGCCGAGAGCAACAGTATTGGCAGCCAGAGGGAACTGATCCGCTCTTTTATCAGAGAACAGACGGATATCGAACTCTTTGACAGTTATGCGGATGACAATTATTCCGGCAGCAATTTCAACAGACCAGAATTTAAAAGGATGATGGGCGACATTGAGGCAGGCAGAGTGAACTGCGTCATTGTCAAAGACCTGTCCCGTTTCGGGCGGGATTACATCGAGTCCGGGAGGTATCTGGAACGGGTATTTCCGGCTCTTGGGGTGCGCTTTATTGCTCTTACCGATCGTTATGACAGTTTTTCGGCGGACGCCGGGGAACGCAACATTGTATTGCCGGTAAAAAATTTCATTAATGACAGTTACTGCAGGGACATATCCACTAAGGTAAAGAGCCAGCTTGCGGTCAAGCGGGGGAATGGGGAATATCTTGCAGCCTTTGCTGTATACGGTTATCAAAAATCGCCAGAGGATAAAAACAAGCTGCTTGTGGACGATTATGCAGCTGAGATAATACGAAAAATTTTTGCCTGGAAGATTGAGGGGATGGCGGTTTCTGCTATTGTGGAGAAACTGAATGAACTACACGTCCTGTCACCAAGGGAATATAAGAAATCTAAGGGGCTGAACTATCGAGGCGGCTTTTCAGGGGGTAGTGGTTCCCGGTGGAGTTCCTCTGCGGTGAAACGGATATTGACAAACGAGACATACCTGGGGCATCTGGTACAGGGAAAGACAGAGCGAATTAACTACAAAATTAAGAAATGCGTGGAAAAACCGAAAGAGGAATGGGTGCGGGTGGAAAACACCCATGAGGCCATCATTTCCCCGGATGATTTTGCCATTGTGCAGAATCTGCTTAAATCGGATGGGCGTATCAGCCCAGAGAGGAAAGAACTAAGCCCGTTCATGGGGCTACTGTTCTGCGGGGACTGCAAAGAACAGATGGTAAGGAGGGTCAATCGCTACAAGGGGACGGAAAAGGTATATTATATCTGCTCCACAAAGAACCGTGGGGAGGGATGCAGCCGCCACAGCACCCTGGAGACGGCGCTGAAAAAACTGACAGAGACTGCCATCCGTCGGTATGCCAATGATTTTCTGGAGCAGGAGAGGCTGTTTACGCAGGCAAAGGAGTGTGAGGCAAACCTACAGGCTGTCATCAATTATAATAAGGAAATTACACGCCTGAAACAAGAACAGGATAAGTATTACAGCCTGTGTGCGGGATTGTATGAGGACTTGCGGACGGGTGTTATCACAAAGGAGGAATTTGAACGGCTCCACAGTGAATTTCAGAGAAAAGCGGATAATCTGTCAGCGGCGGAGGAAAACCAGGAACAGCTGGTCAGGGATATGTTTAAGTCCGGCGTACTCAGTGCGGGACGGCTGGCGTCTTTTAAGGATTCCTTGCAGTTAAAGGAGATTGACCGGCATACCCTTGCCAGCCTTGTAAAAAGGATATGGGTGTACGAGGGGAAAAGGGTGGAGATTGAATTCTATTTTACCGATCAGTACCGGGCCATGGCATACTTTAATCAAAGTACTGACTCAGATAGTTCTGTAGCGCACTCAAAGGCAGAGATTAAGGCAAAAACGGCGCTCTCCGAAATAGAAAGGGGGGCATGATATGGGAAGAACATCAAAACGTTTCCATGTTCCCGGCAGTGCAGGAATTGCAGCGCAGGAAAACGGACAGGGAAAGTCGCAGGGCACAAAACATTATAGGGCTGGGATTTATGCCAGACTGTCCTCGGATCAGGATATGAAAAAAAACGAATCCGCAGAAGTGCAGATTGAGATTGCGGAGAAATATGTGGAGGACTGGAACCGACACCACAGGGATAAGATAGAGGTCATTGGTCGCTATACCGATCTGGGGAAAACGGGGACGAATTTCGACCGTGATGCCTTTAAACGGCTGATGCAGGATGTGCGGCTGGGGGACATTAACTGTGTGATCGTAAAGGATCTGTCCAGGTTTGGCAGAAACTACCTGCAGGCAGGGAACTACATAGAAAAGATATTTCCGTTTTTGGGCGTTCGGTTCATTGCTGTTGTGGATGGGTATGATACCGGAGCAGACGGCAACAATACAAGGCAGATGGCATCCGAGATAAAGAATCTGGTAAATGACATGTATGCCAAAGATTTTTCGACCAAGGCAAAACAGTCCCTGAAACAGCGCAGGGAGGATGGTTCTTATGTGGGTGGTCTGCCGCCCTACGGCTATGAGGCATTTCAGGATGGGCGGATCAGGAGACTGAGACCAGACAGGAATACGGCAGAGATCGTCCGTGTAATCTATGAGTTATTTGTGGAGACGGAAAGTTGTCAGGCTGTGGCGGACTGGCTGAACAAAAGAAAGATCAATCCACCGTCTGCATATAGGGAAAGCGGAGAGGTATACTGCCCGCCAGGGGTAGAGTACAGAGGCTGGAACAGGGGAGCCGTGGAACGAATTGTGAAAAGCGAGACTTATATCGGTACCTTGGTGCAGGGCAGAACTTCCCTTACAGCAAGAAAGGAAGAAAACCGTATCCGCAAGCCGGAAGAAGAATGGGTAAAAAGAGAGAATACCCATGAGCCGTTGATTGACCTGAAATTATACGAACAAGCCCTGAATATCTGTCACAGAATACAGGAACGCACAAACAGCTACGGGCATCCCACAGAAGGTTGTCCTATCGAAGAAAATATATTTGACAAGGTGCTTTACTGCGGCATATGCGGCAGGAAGATGACCAGGAACAGCCATGTTAAAGAATATGTGGACGGTAGGCGGGAACGCAGAGAGGGTTATTTTTGCCTGGATAGTATAGGTACAAAAAGAGAGCATGGTAAGGATACAAACAGAATTTCGCAGACAGAGCTCACGGATATTCTATCTGTCCTTTTCCAGACAGAGTTTACCACCTATCTGAAAAAGCAAAAAGATTATGTCGAGCAGGGGCAGACTCTGGTGCGGCAGAAACAACAGGAACTGGAGCAGAAACTGCGGCAGACGGACAGGCAGCTTTTGGCGCTTTCAGAGGAAGAGGGCGAGAAGTACATGGCATACCGCACGGGACAACTGGATCAGGAGGAATATGTCCGCTACCGGCTCTGGAAAGATGAGCGGCTGATGGAATTAGAAAAGCAGAAAAGCCAGTATCAGGAGACGGCAAAGAATCTGAAACAGAAAGGGGAAACCTACTTAAAGGCAGTGCGCTCCCTCGTCAAGCTGAAAACCCAAAAACAACTGACCAGAGATCTGGTGGAGGCATTGATCGAGAAGATCTATGTCTATCCGGGCAAACGGGTAGAGATCGTGTTCACCTACGGCGACATCTGGACAAAGGGGGGGTGAAGTGACATGCGTGAAAAGCAGAGAACAGCCATTTACCTGCGGATCTCCCAAGAGGACGCCCAGCCGGAAATGAGGCAAAGAGGACGGGAAGAGAGCAACAGCATCGGCAGTCAGAGAAAATATCTGCTGGAATACATAGGCTGTGACCCCCGGCTGGCAGACAGTGAAGTAATTGAATTTTGCGACGATGGCTTTACCGGAACCAACATGGAGCGGCCTGGGATGCAGGAAATGCTAAAACAGGTCAGACAGAACCGGATCGGCTGCATCCTGGTGAAAGATATGTCCCGCTTTTCTAGAGACTATATAGAGATGGGAACTTATCTGAGCCAGATATTTCCCTTTATGGGAGTGGACTTCATAGCCATCAACGACGGCTATGACAGCAGGGAGCATGACGGCGCAGCAATCACCCTGGACACAGCGTTTCAGACCCTGCTCTATGACCTGTACAGCAAGGACGTATCTGTCAAAGTAAAAGCATCTTTTGACAGTAAATGCGCAGGCGGGGAGTATGTGTTTGGACAGGTTCCCATGGGATACGAAAAAAGCAAGGAAATAAAAAATACAGTGATTGTCAATGAAAGAGAGGCAGAGATCGTCCGCTATATCTTTTCTCTGGCGGCAGAGGGTATGAGCACTGCACAGATCGTAAAGAGACTTCACGCAGAGCAGATTCCCACAGCGAACCAGCTGCGTTACCCTGATAAAAAGCCCCCAAAGGAAAAACACACTTGGAGTATGAATACTGTCCGTGGAATTTTGGACAATCGTTTTTACCTTGGGGAAATGGCCTATGGAAAGACCATCAGCAAGTCCGTTGGCAGCAAGAAAAGGATCGCGGTTTCCAAAAGCGAATGGAAAGTAATTGAAAACCACCATGAGCCATTGGTGACACCGGAGTTGTTTGCCCGTGCCGCAAAGAAAGCTCTGGGGCACTCCACGAAAGGAAAGCGGGAAAAGCATCCGCTGACAGGGAAAATATATTGCGGCGGGTGTGGATACGCTCTGAAGTATAAGCCCAAAAGAGAAAGATTCCCACGGCATTTCTGGTGCAGCCAACATGCCATTTTGCAGATACCGGAGTGCTGCACCTATATCAATGCGTTCATTCTGGAGGAAATGGTACTCACGCTATTAAATAAAGAACTGCTGCGCAGGGGCGATCTGTTAAGGCAGCGAGGGGAACTGGAGCAGTTTCAGAAACAGGCTCTGAAGGGACTTGCCAGAAAAGCCAGACAGTACAGGAAACAATACCACGAGATGCAAAAAGAAAAGGATTCCCTGTACGAAAACTATGCGGATGGCCAGATGGATGCTGAAGAATACCGTCACAGGGCCGATCAGTTGGCCGGTCAGATGGAGGAGCTGGCGGGTAAGATAAAGGCGGTAGAGACGGAACATGACAGGGTGGAGGAAGAGACGGGGAAAGAAATTCAGGATATGAAACAGATCATACGCTATTCGCACTTGGAGGAGCTGACGCAGGAGGTTGTGGATGTATTTATTAAAAAGGTGACGGTATATAAGGGGAAACGGGTGGAGATTGAGTGGAAGTTTTCGGAGTGAATGTAGTGGTTTGTATTTTCACATTTATAAAATCATTCGTATAATTGTATTAATATAAAAAATGTCCATAAGATGCTGTATGTTATAGTATCTTATGGACATTTTTTGTTTTTATTTTCCATTTCCAAAATTTTGCTGATTTTCCTAGAAATCTTAATAGGGATATGATACAATATATACGAAATATAAATGTAACGGGTTATGGGCACATTTAATACAACTGAGATAAAAATTTTAGGAGAAAGCAATGAGCGAAATAGCATTTATCCATTTGTCGGATATTCATTTTCATAAGTCAAGTGGAAATAGTGCAGACATAGATGCTGACTTAAGAAATTCAATATTGATCGGACATGCAGGCATTAATGAAACAGCCAAGTACCTTAAATTCAGCAATGAGCTGTTTCCGGAGTCCATCGATTCCTTTGGAAGATTTATGAGCGACCTGCTTCCGGAGGTAGACTATGAAGAATAAAAAAATTTCCTTCATGGATCATCTTGAGTGTTATTTCAATATATATTTACCAACTGTAAAGGGCTTATCACAATCAACGATAGTTTCGTATAAGGCAACATTCCGTATACTCATGGAATTCTTATATACAGTAAAAGGTATTCCCTCTGATAAGGTGGAGTTCAGTACCTTTGATGATAAGTTGATCATGGAGTTCTTAAGCTGGCTGGAAACAGAGCGTAGCTGCAGTGTCAGCACCAGAAACCAGAGGCTCTCTGCTATTGCAGCATTCTCGATATATGCACAGAATAGAGATTTTGGTTCAGCAGTTACTTTCAGAAACTGTGTACTAAAAGTTCCAAAGAAGAAAGTGCCCCGTAAAGGCAGAAGCTCATTCACAAGAGATGAAGTCAAGACTCTATTCCAATTACCCGATTCAAGTAATGAAATCGGATTAAGAGACAAGACTTTGCTGTGTTTTATGTATGCTAGCGGGACAAGAGCACAGGAGGTATGTGACTTAACAGTTGGGGACATACAGTTCTATACTGACCGGGCCGGTATCAACATACATGGTAAAGGTCAAAAGGTACGCCGTATAGGTATTCCATGTGATGCTTCAAATATGTTGAAAAAATATATTGAACATCGTAGAATAATCAATGATACAGAGCGACATGTGTTTTCAAGTCAGACACATGAGAAGATGTCAGTTTCCTGTATTGAGGAAATATATTCCAAGTACATTGAGAAGGCAAAACAAGAGTATCCTGAAATGTTCAGATATAATTACACGCCACATTCCATGAGGCATACTACTGCCACCCATATGCTTGAAGCAGGGGTTCCGCTTATTGTGGTTAAGAACTTTCTCGGGCATGTATCCTTGCAGACCACTCAGATATATACAGAGATAACGCAGGATACCATGAACAAACAGCTTAAATCGTGGAATGACAAATGGTTTCTCAAGGATAATTCTCATTTTGAGAACACTAATGGAAAAAATAACATACCGGAATTCTTAAGGTAAAAAGTAGTTATTGTTATTCGGGATTTAAATCGGAGAACTGTCGATTTACGCTGATGTTGGCAGTTCTCCTAGAATAACAATACTTCTAGGATAATGGGACTTATTCTAGTTCTCGAATAAGTCACATGCGAGGCGCAGGTTTGACGAGGCGGTAAAGGCGCTGCCAAAGACAAGGCAGAAGAACAGTCGTGCATACCTTGCACTGACAATGATCCAGGCGATCTACCAGGAAGAAAAACAGCTGAAGGAACTTCCCACACAGGAGAGGCAGGACCGCCGCCAGCTAAGCGTCAGGCCACTGGTGGAGGCTTATTTTACATGGGTGCGTGAAAACATCCAGAAAGTGCCGCAGAAAAGTAAGACATGGGAAGGCTTCAATTATTCGCTGGGCCAGGAGAAATACCTGAAGGTGTTCCTGGAGGATGGCGAGGTTCCGATGGATAATAATGCGGCGGAACAGTCCATCCGTGGATTCTGTATCGGAAAGAAGAACTGGGTCATGATCGATACAGTTGCCGGGCCAAGTCCAGTGCAATCATCTACAGCATTGTGGAAACAGCAAAGGCAAACAATCTGAAGCCCTACGATTACTTGGAGCATCTGCTCACTGAGATACCAAAGCATCTGGATGATACAGACCGGGGCTTTCTGGATGATCTGCTCCCCTGGTCACCAAACCTCCCTGCGAACTGCCAGAAGCCCGGTAAAGATGAAGAGTAATAAGACTGGAGCAAATCTGTCTCTATCATACAGGTTTGCTCCAGTTTTGTATAGGTACGCACTATCTACCGTTTACTGCGGGACGCTGACCACAGGCCTTGATGACACCTTTCCAATACTCGGTGCGTACTTCATGAGTGCACTGATCCATAATCGTTAGCCTCCTTGAAAAAATCTATTGTTTTTTTCAAGTATGGACTAAAAATGGATTTAGGAAAAGGCGGGGGATTTGACGTTTACGAACGTTAAAAAATATGATAGAATATAAACGAAAAAGTTTGTAGTGCGGTTCGGAAATCACAACATGATACACAGGAGGTGGAATATGAGGAGAGAAGAGTATATTTCTGACGAGATGGTTGTAAAGCGTGTGAATGAAGCGGTAAGAATTGAATTGGAAAAGAAGAGGGCACTGGATGTGCCAATAGTCAGATATGACAGGGAAACACAGATCATCTATCAAGAGAACAGCGATGGGTCCAAGGTTGAAGTGGGCAGGAGAATGAGGAGGGGGCGATATAGTGAGCGTGTTGCCAAAAAAGCCTGAGGTGGTAGTTTTCGCTGGTCCCAATGGTTCTGGGAAGAGTACAATAACAGAATTGCTGAAACCTCCAATGGATTATATTAATGCAGATGAAATCAAAAAGAATATCAAATGTTCTGATCTGGAAGCAGCGCAGTTAGCGGAGAAACAGCGGGAAGGACACATAGAACATACGGATGAGTTCTGTTTTGAAACCGTGTTATCAACGAGACGGAATTTAGATTTGTTAATAAAGGCGAAAGAAAGGGGATATTTTATACGTTGTTACTATGTCCTTACTGCCGATCCCATGATTAATGTCTGGCGAGTGAAATCAAGAGTGGAATCAGGCGGTCATGATGTGCCGGAAGAAAAGATAATTCAGCGGTATGACAGGGCACTGGAACTGATAAAGGAACTAGTGTAGTGACCTAATTATATTTAGTGAAATTAATTTCCATCTACCGTACC
>CAJUCT010000027.1 GCA_910585015.1 uncultured Acetatifactor sp. | reverse complement strand
CGCTGTGGTTTTCTCTCCTTGACCTGATTGGCTTTGCGGCCTCCTTTCAGACCTTTGAAGGACTGACCCTGCCGGTATTCGCAATTCCGAACTTTGCTGAAAGCTCTGTCAATCTCAGTATTTTTCAGTATGTCCTCCTGTCTGCGGCGCTCAGATGCACTGGCATATGGGTGATCGGGATGCTCTGGCTGTTGCTTTCTATGTTCTGGAAAAATGCCCTGCTCCCCTTTGTCATGGGTTTGTCCCTATGTATGGTGCTGATCGTCAGCGGAGCCGCCTGCGCCTACTCCCATTTCGTCTGGACAAAGGTGCTGAACCCTTATTCTCTGCTGACAAACCGTGTTCTCCTGGGCAAAACGGAGTTTGTAAACCTGGGCGGATTCCCCGTCCTGACCTGGCAGGCCGCAATATGGTTTGCCCTGATCGCGGGCCTTGTGCTTGTAGCTGCAATCTATTTTCTGTCAGCGGAAAACTGTCACCGCTGTGTTCGGAGGGCAAAATGAGCGTTTTCTCTTATGAATGGAAAAACGGATGATTTTCCGGTGGGGCCTATGCTATATCCTGGCCGCGCTTCTGGTCAGTACGGTTTGGCTGGCTGCAGCCGCCAGGCCGCAGAATAGCGCGATGGAAGAATACCGCGGGGAATACGAGTGGTAACTTGAGCGTGACGGACGATTAAGAGCAAAGACCGAGGGGCGAGATAGTCCTTTGGTCTTTGCTAAATATAATAACTTTTTGATGATGAATATCCCCAAATATGCTATGATAGATTTGTAGGGTGCTCAAACCAAAAACAATGATATGCGCGACGCTATGTGTCTGATCCCGGCTTGTAAAATCAGGATGATTATGGTAGTATGGAGATACGAAAACGAAAGTAAAAGCAGGTGGGAAGATTGA
Source organism: uncultured Acetatifactor sp. (assembly GCA_910585015.1). GTDB lineage: Bacteria > Bacillota > Clostridia > Lachnospirales > Lachnospiraceae > Acetatifactor. The sequence continues at coordinate 64,867 of CAJUCT010000027.1, read as the reverse complement.
CAGTAACAGAACAGATAGACCAGAAACATCAGGAAGATTTACAGAGGCTCAGAGGTTTTCGCCTGCTTGATGATGATTTCCTCACAAAGTGTTTTGAGGGAGATACGGCAAGCATAGAACTGGTATTGCAGATTGTACTGGAAAAACCGGATTTAAAGGTGTTGGACGTTCGTACACAGGTATTTGTAGAAAATCTGTTGAATCGTTCAGTGAGGTTTGATATTCTTGCTACTGACAGTACTGGTGCTAAAATAAATGTTGAAATCCAACGAGCCGATAAAGGAGCCGGGAGAAAAAGAGCAAGGTATAACTCCAGCATGATGGACGCAACTCTTTTGAAGAAAGGTGATGATTTTGATAATCTTCCAGAAACATGGGTAGTGTTCATCACAGAAAATGATGTGATAGGAAAAGGGCTACCACGCTATTCGGTTGAGCGCTGCTTTTTAGGAATCGGAGAAAGATTTGAGGATGGTTCACATATACTGTATGTAAATGGTGCTTATCGTGGAGATACACCAATCGGAAAACTCATGCATGATTTTTCATGTACTAATGCGGCAGATATGTATTATGCGCCACTGGCAGACAGAGTTCGTTTTTTCAAGGAAAGTAAGGAGAGCATTTTAATTATGTGCAAAGTCATGGAGGATATGAGAAAAGAATCTTTACAAGAGGGCGTAAAAGAGGGTATAAAAGAAGGGGCAATAAATACTGCTAAAAGAATGTTGGCAGATGGAATGTTGACACTTGAAAAAATTGCGGAATATGCAGGACTTCCTCTTGACGAAGTGAAAAAATTGAAAGCAGAACGGACAGCATAAAACGAAACCGTAGGCCGGGAATCTAAAAACAGGTTCCCGGTCTTATTTTTTTGCCCTGAAATGGAAGCGCGCTGCCGGTTTTTCCTGATATGGTTTACAGCCTGGTAGATTAGGCCGATTGCCCCTGATGAGGGATAGTGCGTAGCTGGCGCATTCCGGCATCATACAGACCTGTAGGCACGGCCAGGGGACGGAACTGGCCGCCGGTACACAAATAGGATCCATTTGGAACTGCCACCCCAAAGCCCTCCGCCACAAGCCATACCTGCAGTCAGGAGCATGGGCATTATGACGAATGCCGGACAGAACCCTGTTCGCATAATGTGCTGATTTCTGGTATAATAAGGCCATACAGATATCAGGAGGCAGCGACATGGCCCTGAAATATACAGAGGAGAAACTGAACAGCCTTGACAAGGAGACCCTCGTCCAGCTGTTCCTGCCACAGCAGGAACAGCTGGAGAACATCGACCATATGCTCCAGCTGGTGTTGGAGCAGGTGGCGGATCTGAAGAGGCGCCGCTTCGGCAGATCATCGGAAAGGCATGAGGCCGATGAGCAGATCTCTTTCATGGAAGTGGACGGGGAGATCGTATTCTTCAACGAGTCGGAGGCCGTCGCCGCCGAAGATGACGGCGGCAATAATTCGGAGGCTGTCCCCGCCGGAAACCAAAGAAGAAGCAGGGAAAACGGGAAGAAGATCTGAACGGCCTGCCGGTAGTTGTGGTGGAACATGCCATGACAGAGGAGGAACTGATGGCGGTGTTCGGGAAAGAAGGCTTTAAACAACTTCCGGATGAAGTGTACCGCAGGTATGGTTTTACATATTAGCGACTATTGGCATATATCAAGTGCGTGTAAAATATCTACGATTGTAAAACTTTACAAAAGTGTGGTGATATGTTATGCTAAAGTATCAATTTTTGTTATGTTTTGTAAAAACGGCATGGGGTGTAAGCATTGGCCGAGGACCCATGCTTTCCCAAAAAGATGAACACAAAGGTCTGCCATCAGCAGGTTCATCCTCAGAGGGACAGGATTCGGAAAAGGAATCGGAGAACAGGGGGACTTTGACCTTTGATGCGACCTGTGCGCCAGCCCATATTCGCTTTCCCCAGGATATCTCCCTGTAACGAGGCGAGGGAATACCTTGAGGGCATGATCGGGCGTTTCTGCCGATACTACAGCCTGCCGTTGCCTAGGCGTTAGAAAAGGCAGGCCAGGAAAGTGTACTTGGCGTTCGCAAAGTGCAGGAAGCATACGGCAAAGAAAGCGAGGGCAGCAAGGATTATAGAATCTGTAGGAATCATTGGTGTTTACGCTCAAAGGTTTTTTAGATTATCGCCACTTAAGGGTGGAATGGTAATTTAGGATGGAAAGATATAAGGAATATTAGTCTAAAAAAGGCACCAGATACGAAGCGATCCCTCATAATCTGCTCCGCATATGGTGCCACCGTTAAATATATGAAACAGGCATCTTGAGATGGTAATAAAGCCGCAAGTTATTTTTGATTTAGCTGGTCGGCGTTACAGGTCAGATTCCAGTTTCGATGCTGTTTATCATAATTCAGTACATAGGCAGTAGTGGTTTGGCCTTTTTTCACATGTTGTGAGATGTCTTCAATATATCCCGATTCACCCCATTTGGAAACGTGTATGGCTCCGTTGTGTTTCTTGTTGTTGTACATAAAAGTAACATACACAAAGGATTTGTTCGAACGGACAATCTCGCATTCCAAAGGATTTGCCAAGATTTCATATATATTTATGCCATCGTTCATGATTTGTTCAAGACCAAGGACTGGCCTTAATGCCTGATGGATAATGTAAGTTAACCGACGGTTTCCCATTAGGTAAGGGTCGCCTAAGTGATTCCAAGAAGTTTTATCAATGGCGAAATTCTCGCAACCAACAATACCAAATCGATAAAGGTTGGATAATAACTTTTCCATATCATCGAAAACAGGTAATGTTCTATAATTTTCTGAAATGTGTTGCTCGTATTCTTCAAAAGAAAAGCTTATTTTAAACTCCCTTAGACTTGAAAAAATCAGGTCAATATCCGTAGGAGTGTATACAAGCCCCATTTCTTCTCCAATTTCCTCTTTGCTCTGGTTGGAATACTCTTCCAGGACGCTAATGAGCAGCCTTTCTGTGTAAGAATGTTCATCCTTGGCAAATTCTTTTGCAACTGACATAAAACGAACGATATCCCGGGGTTTATTCCAGGTGCGGTTTAAAACAAAGTCAATGGTATCATCTGTGCCAATATAAGGCGGAAACCAGATTCTCCGTATATCTAAATTGTTAACTTCGTCTTGAAGTTGATAAGCATTTGCTATTTTTCGCAACCAAATACCAAACAAAGGGCTATTAATTCCTTTGTCATATTTATTACGCCAGTCAATGGTGACTTTATAACTGCCTATTTTTTTGTTCAGTTCATCACCACATAAATGACGTGCAATAGCAGCTAGGATTTCTGACCGAACGGATAAAACAATCATTGTATTTTTGTATGATGCATCTTTGAATTGACAATTAAGGGACCAAGTAACTTCTATCCAATCTCGGATCATGCGAAGGTCTCGCATAAAGCAAGGCGCCGCATAATATGTCTCTAATTCATCAATAAATATGAAATACTTAGTATTTGTTCGAGATAAACGAGACAAAAGGTATTCTGCAATTTGGATTGCTTTGTCAAAATCCGCCAGTTCTATCTGCGTAGCATCTTGCAACTCTACCTGTTCTTCTGAAACGGACCAACCTGCTACATTTCTTTCGACAACAAACTGTTTGGGAATTGTTTTCAGCATGGATAGCCGATCCTTAATCCCAATTTCTGCAGTGTTTGACAAACGAAGGATCAAATCTTCAAATGCATTCCAGTTGGTATCATTTTCAAAAAAGATATAGCCGTTATTGTGGTTATCAGTAACTACTTTTAAAAAAATAATCAGTTTCCATATGTTTTGAAAATTTATCAAAGAGTCTATTTCTACATCGCATATATCCAGAGTTTCAATCTTCTTTCGTTCGAAAGACTCAATTTTAAATTTCTGCTCAGGCGAGTAACCTGTTTTGAATAATATTGTGGAACAGACTGCTTTGGGGTCTTCTTTGGTAATCTGGTCGCTCAGATAAAGCATAAGAGCAGTTTTTCCTGTTCCTTTATTTCCGTCTATATAAAACTTTTCGCCTTTCAAGATGGATTCGATAATGCGTCCATTGGGAAAAATCATGTAGGAATCTTTAAATAAGTTTATATCGTCATAGCGAGCATCCACAGAACCTACGGGAATGGATGAAATGGGAATACTCTGTTGTACTGTTGTGATTTCTTTAGTATCCATATATCGCTCCTTGCAGTTTTCTAAAAGTGATGATACAATATTTACAATATAGCATATCAAAAGAAGAAAGGCAATAATGTATGAGAAGAAATGAAAATAAAATTTTGGTCATATTAAGTATAGGCACTATAATTTCATTTTTCTTTATAATAAGAGAGTGCTCATATACCCTTGTCTGGAATACGGCTGTAATGCGCTGGCTCTTTATCTCTCAAAGCAATGAAAGGCTGATATCTAATATTGCATATAGCTATGTTGCAGCATATATCTTCTATATTATGCAAGTGTACATACCTAAAATATTGAATAAGAGAAATGTATGTGGAATACTGGCTCCAAAGATGGAGGAGTTTATATTTAAAATATCTGAGCTTGCATTTGTTATGGAACAAATATGTTATCGGCATGATGGTGGGATACTTGTAAAACAGACATGTTTTCCGCTGTATTATAAGATTACAGTAGATAATGTATGCAATGTCAAAAAGGTGGGGGGACTAAATACTTTGATGGAAATGCAGCGACGAATAGAGGAATCATATGCCTTGTTGCTGGACAGATTCGTTATTTACAATCTAGATGTAAGCATACTGGAACTGTGGGAGAAAATCCCTTTGAAATATTACCGAGAAATTATTTGGATTACAAAGCACAATGAGGATAATCGAGTGCCGATTATTATAAAAGGTATTAAGGAAGGAGATGGAGAAATTATAAATCATATAAAGCCCATATTTGGAATTAAGACAGAAATACGGTTTGAAAAAACTGAGAAGCAAGAAGTAAAGGATAAATATGAGAAACTAGCTATGCAAAGTAGCTTAAGGGAACCTGATTTGGTATTGCAATTGGAAGGGAATATCTGTGCATCAAGGAGGTAATGCACACAAAATTGAGAGAATAACAATACACAATAGCCGCGTTGTGTGACTGTTGAGCAAAATTAAATTACCTTTCTCATCGAACTGAAGAGTGCTTGTACACAAAAAGAACATTATGCTAAAGAGGCAAATATGCTTAATGTAGATACAAATATTTTCTCACCATGGAGAGGGAGCATAGTTTGAACAAACTTCTCCTAACCGTACACTAAAAAGGGCGCCCTCATTATACAGACGACGTTCAGGTATCCGGTGCTGTTAAAAGGAAATAATCAGACTTTCAAACGTGACAGTTCACGCCGAAGTTTTTCAAGCCTAATGGTAGCGTATTTCACAAAATGATATTTGTTATGACTTGCCAGGTGCAGAAGCAGTAGAAGAAAATTCTTCAGAGCCAGAAATGCCCAATGTACCGGTTATACGCCCGATATCAGCAACAGTACCGATGCCATCTGCATTTCATATTATGCGGGTGTAATTTCTTTAATTGATTAGATATATGCAACTGTTTAGGAACATAGTATTTTTGCTATGTATGTTATAAATTTTCTCTGTTATTAATTTTTCTATCAGCATGATGTTTCATTATCTTTAACTTTTTCCAGAGCTCTGCTTAGAGGAATGTATTTCGCCTTTAGCAGCCGCTTTCTGGAGTCTGACCTGCCAAGACTCTCGTGGCATAATCCGAAAACTGTATAATCACCGCATTTTGACATATGCTATCAAAAAGTATGGCTTACCCCACATTTTTCATATAGAGATGGGCCCAAGCAGAGGAAGGAAATAATGGAGGCATAAAATGGAATCTATCTGGATGGAAGAAACAGAAATCAGGAAACGGGAACCGCTGCCGGGGGATATGGAGGCGGAGGCCGTTGTCATTGGGGCAGGGCTGGCGGGTATTTTGACGGCATATTACCTGAAACAGGCGGGAATCCGGACAGTTGTACTGGAGGCGGACAGAATCGGGAGCGGGCAGACAAAAAACACCACGGCAAAGATTACTTCCCAGCACAGTCTGGTTTACGGACAGATGATTCAAACGTTTGGCCGCCGGATGGCGGAACATTATGCAGGCGCAAATGAAGCTGCCATCAAAGAATATGAAAGGCTGATCCGGGAAAAGGGGATTGACTGCGATTTTGCCAGATGCCCGGCTTATCTGTATTCCCGGACCGAGGAAACACTTTTGCGGCAGGAAGCGGAGGCGGCGAAGTCATTGGGCATAGAAGCGTCTTTTGAAACAGACTGCGAGCTTCCTTTTTCTGTGGCGGGTGTGACAAAATTTGCTCACCAGGCCAAGTTTCATCCTCTTAGATTTCTGGCAAAGATGGCTGAGGAAGTGGAAGTGTACGAGCAGACTAAAGTGCTGAAGGTGGAAGGCAGGAGGGTGGAGACGGGCAGGGGATGCGTGACGGCAGAACATATTGTATTTGCCGCTCATTTTCCCTTTATTAATATCCCCGGATATTACTTTGCCAGGATGTATCAGGAGAGGAGCTATGTGGTGGCATTGGAGGGGACGGAAAGGCCAGAGGGAATGTATCTGGGAATCGACAGGGATGGCCTTTCTTTCCGCACCCAGGGAAACCTGCTGCTGCTTGGCGGAGGCAGTCATCGGACAGGGGTAAATAAAGGGAAGGGGGCAGGCAAAGGAGGCCGATATGAGATGCTGCACGACAAGGCACGGGAGCTCTATCCCGGATGCCGTGAGGCGCTTCGCTGGTCGGCCCAGGACTGTATGACACTGGACGGACTGCCTTATATCGGGAGGTTTTCCAGGCGAAACCCAGGCTGGTATGTGGCTACAGGTTTTGGAAAATGGGGCATGACCACGGCGATGGTAAGCGCCGGTATCCTGACAGCGCTGATTAGTGGGCGGGAGTGCCCGGAGGCGGATATTTTTTCGCCGCAGAGGCATTTTACGGCGCAGGCGGCGAAAGAACTGGCAGTACATGGCGCGCATACGGTAAAAGGCTTGGCAAAGCATCTGCTGCCTGCGGGAAGTGAAGAGATTATTCCCAACTGTCCCCATATGGGCTGCAGACTGGAGTGGAATCCAGATGAAGAGAGCTATGACTGCCCCTGCCACGGCTCCAGGTTTGACAGGGAAGGGCATCTGCTTGAGGGTCCCGCCCAGACGGATTGCAGGAGGCGGGATGGGTGAGAAGAATGGATTGCGGGAACAGATCGGATTGCCTGTAGGAGCAGGCGGACGGGAGCCAGAATGATTTCAGGAAAGCAGGGTTTTTTTAATGGCTGGTATTTCAAATGCCAGTCCGATATGCAGACTTTGGCGGTTATACCGGCGGTTCATCAGACCGGACGGAAAGGGACTTGTTCCATCCAGATTATCACAGAGACAGAGGCATGGGCAGTTGAATTTCCTATAGAAGAGTTTCGCCGGAAAGGAAAGACGATTTCTATTGGAAGGAATCGATTTGGAGAGAGGGGCGTCAGGCTGGCAGTACATGAACCTGGGCTGGATGTAAAAGGAAGACTGTATTTCAGCGCTCTTTCCCCATTAAAATACAATATCATGGGGCCGTTTTCCTATGTGCCGTTTTTGGAATGCAGGCACAGTATATGGAGCATGAGGCACAAGGTGTGGGGAACGGTGTATATTAACGGAACTTCTTATAGCTTTGACGGAGCGGAAGGCTATTGGGAAGGAGACAGAGGGCGATCGTTTCCCCAACAATATATTTGGACACAGTGCAGTTTCCCGGGAGGCGTGTAAATGCTGTCCGTGGCAGATATTCCCATGGCAGGTTTTCATTTCCAGGGGGTTATCGGTATTGTGTTATGGCATGGCAGGGAGTACAGGCTGGCTACTTATCTGGGGGCAAAAGCGGTTATGGTACAAAATGGGCTGGTCAGGGTGGTCCGGGGCAGCCTGGAACTGGAAGCGGAACTTCTGGAAAGAACCGGAAAACCTTTAAAGGCCCCCACAAGGGGAGATATGGCCAGAACCATCCATGAAAGTGTGGCCTGCCGGGCAAGTTATCGTTTTAGAAAAAATAACCACACTCTTCTGGCTTTTGAGACGGACCGGGCATCCTTTGAGTATGAGTATCCGGAATGAAGGGGGAAGAGATAGGCAAAAGCTTAGAACTGTGATATACAATGAACTCAAATGTATTGACATTATGTATGGCCGGCAAAAATTCGTTGCTTTCAGAGGAGAAAAAAGATATATTATAGCTATAGAGGATTACGAGGTCTGAAGAAAGCGGTAGAAAGTGAGGCGGATTACGGTGAGAAGGATAGGTATAGCCCGTCAGGAGTTGAAAACAACAGGCTCAACAACAATATTGATATAGATAAAGCAGACTTCGCCGGACAGTGACGGGAAGCGGAACTTGACTATACTAACTTATATTTCCGAAGATTTTGAGGAGGCATTAACTTCTCTTGGGGATGAATCTGCTCAGGTAGAAACTATGTACTATCTGGGCGATTATTCTCTTATGTCAAATAGATATGTGATTCCTTTTGACACAGCGCTTAGTGCGGTTGACTACTGGCTTTGCCAAGGCGGATTGAGTGATGCTATAGAGTGGACGGACAAAATATTATGACAGATAATCCGAAACTTCATTCTTGAATTGCAGAGAGGAAGAACTTGATGAAAGGGCCTAGACAAGGCTGCCTGAGGCCGGACTATACATAAACAGGTACGCGGTAAGAATCTGGTAATCGGAGTATCCTTTATGAAAGAGCTTGCTCATATAGTAAATTAGATATTCTTGCATGGTGGTAATAAAAGGATAGAAAAATACTGGTTTCCACATGAACCCAGATGAGGAGTATTTGTATCGAATAAGTATTAGGAAACGGTCGAAGAGCATGAGCGTACCGGATTCAAGTTTAGCTTGGTGCAGGATAGTGATGGAACGCGATGAAAGCAGAGCTTTCGGATCTGCTGTTTTCGTTGATTTTCAGGGAGAAAAAAGATATATTATAACTGTAGGGCAGCATGTGCCGAGAAGAGAGGGAGAAAGAGAGGCGGATTATGGCGAGGACGATAGGTATAGGCCGTCAGGACTTTGAGAAAATCAGGATCAGCAACAATTTTTATGTGGATAAAACGGACTTCATCAGACAGTGGTGGGAAGCGGAAGATGACGTGACACTGCTCACCCGTCCCAGGCGCTTTGGCAAGACGCTGAACATGAGCATGGTGGAGCAGTTTTTCTCGGTGGGCTATGCCGGGCGCGGCGATCTGTTTGAGGGTCTTTCCATCTGGCAGGAGGAAAAATACCGTCAGCTGCAGGGGACATACCCGGTGATTGCCCTCAGCTTCGCTAAGGTAAAGGAAACTTCTTATCAGGATGTCCGAAAGAGGATATGCCGGATTATCGCGGATCTGTACAGACAATTTGATTTCCTGCTGGATAGCGGGAAACTGGGTCCCAAGGAAAAAGAGTTATACCAGATGGTCTCGGCTGATATGGAGGATTATGTTGCGGCGGAATCATTAAATGCCCTGTCGAACCTTTTGATGCTCCACTATGGCAAAAAAGTAATCATCCTGCTGGATGAATATGATACGCCCATGCAGGAGGCTTATGTGAGAGGCTATTGGGAGGAACTGGTGCAATTTACCAGAAGTCTGTTTGGCGCCACTTTCAAGACGAATCCATACTTGGAGCGGGCTATTATGACAGGGATAACAAGAGTGAGTAAGGAGTCTATGTTCTCCGATCTGAACAATCTGGAAGTGGTGACGACAACTTCCGAAAAGTATGCGGATTGCTTTGGTTTCACGCAGGAGGAAGTGTTTGCTGCATTGGAGGAATATGGCCTGTCAGAACAAAAACAGCAGGTCAAGGACTGGTATGATGGTTTTACATTTGGCAGCAGGAAAGACATCTATAATCCGTGGTCCATTATTAATTTCCTGGATAAGAAAAAAGTGGGCGCCTATTGGGTCAATACCAGTTCCAACGGATTGGTCAGCAAGCTGCTCCGGGAGGCTAACACTGACATAAAGAAAACCTTTGAGGAACTGTTGGGCGGCGGTACGCTTGAAATGGAGATAGACGAGCAGATTGTCTATAATCAGCTTTCCACAAAAAAGAACGCCATATGGAGTCTGCTGCTGGCCAGCGGATATCTGAAGGTATTAGGCACAACGTTCGTGGAGAGGACAGGCCGCACGTATTATAAGCTGGTGTTGACCAACCGGGAAGTTCACATCATGTTCGAGGATATGGTGCGGGATTGGTTTTCCGAGAATGACTATTACAATGACTTTATCAAAGCGCTGCTGCTTAATGATGTGGCGGCGATGAACACCTACATGAACAGGGTGACACGGGAAATGTTCAGTTATTTTGACACGGGCAAAAACCCATATAGTGAGCCAGAGCGTTTTTACCATGGCTTTGTATTGGGGCTGATGGTAGAGTTGTCCGACCGATATATACTCACATCCAATCGGGAGAGCGGCTTTGGCAGGTACGATGTGATGCTGGAACCCAGGGACATGTCACAGAACAAATCCCAGGAGGATGCCATCATTTTGGAATTTAAGGTGCAGGACATGCAAGAAAAGGAGTTGTCAGACACAGTTGCCGCGGCTCTGCGGCAGATCCAGGAACGGGACTACCAGGCATCGCTGATCGCAAGAGGGATTCCGGAGGAACATATACGGAAGTATGGATTTGCTTTTTGCGGGAAAGAAGTGCTGATTGGCGCTACGGAGGTGTAAGTCCGATGAGGAAGAGCAGAAAATATATCATGGCGGTTGCCGGGGCGGCGCTTTTTGCCATTGCTTTGCTGGCCATATGCATTGGGATTATCTGTCAAAGGGAGCGGGGAATGCCTCTGGAGACCTTCAGCGGATACCTGGAAAAACTATGCAGGGAAGGCCATAGGTCACAGTTGGAGCAATATGTCATCTCCCGAAGACTTAGTTTGGACGAGGCGGCTGCGCTGGCGGAAAGCATCCCGCACATGGCGGGGGATGCGCCTCCCATCCCCAATATCGCTGCAGTCGGAATCTGTGTTCTGGCAGCGGATGTTAATGGAGATGGGCTTGAAGACGTGATCGAGTATGCCCCGGCCCAGGATGATGATGGGGCGAACATGCTGGCCATATATTTGCAGGGAAAAGAGGGAGACTACCGGCTTTCCTGCTCCCAGCCGCTTTTGGATACAAATATACAATGGCATGCCATTATCGAAGTGGTAAAGTACAAGAAAAACATATATCTTCTCTTTATCCCCCGCAATGAACAGAGCCGGATCATTGCCTGCCGGCTGTCCGAAGGAGTGCCCCGTGAAAAAATGGAACTCACCTATGTGTGCCGCGATGTAAAAGCGGAAACTATATTTTGCCTGGAGGGATATGATGTGGAGCGGGTGCTGAACCGCAGTGTGGATTATTACCATACGGCAGATTATTATCACTGTGCATATGATGCCCGCCGCAGATGGCGGCCGATGGAATGCGGCAGCGGGGAGACGGAAATTGACAGGGAGGAATGGGGGAATATAAAAGAATTATTCAATAATAAATACAGAGAAGAGCGTCAGCCCTATCTGCAAAAGTATGGCGACACCTTAATAAATATAACAGCATGGGGGTTCACAGATGTCTTTGAGAGTGATATGAATAACAATGGCGTCAGAGAGCAGTACATAAAGACCCTTGAGAGACTGGGCTTTGAGGAAAATGTGGGGTTATTTACAGGACTTCCCATTATAACAGGGGAGTATTATGGTTCCCATGAGGGCAGGAGGGGGCTATGGTACTGTATAGAGGAATCCGGGGAGGAAATGGATTTTTTGGACATGTGCGGGCTTGATATTTGGGAAGGAGAAATGACACCGCAGTTCTTCTGGGTGGAGGAGACGGATCAGGGGAACATAACCTGTATCATCTATCAGGACGGAGAGGAATTTAAACAGCGGGTGGACGGATATTTTATACAGGACAAGTCATATGAGAAAGTATTTTCAGTTTTGTACACGCCTGAGATAAGCTGCCGGACCACATTTTACCCGTAGCTCTAAGGAGGCAATAAAAAACATGGCAATACCGGATTTTCTTAAATCAACGCAGCGAATGCTTGTTCATGCTTTTCCAAATGGAATAAGTGAAGAATGCTATTGGGTATTGATTTTCCTGTTATATGACCATATGGCTGACGAAAATCTGGCTGTGGTTATGTCATATGTTGTTGAGAAACCGATAGGAATAATAGCAAATGATTTGTATAAAGTCAATGAGCTTGAACTTGCCGAAAAAGCAATACAAGAGGTAGAGTGTGAACTGAATAAATATGGATTTGAGAAGTGGAAAAAAGATGAACTTTTGTAGTTTTTGTCGGGCGAATGGAAGCCGTCTATTGCAGGAAGGCAGTTATTGAATTTTACCCCCAGAAAGGGAGGATGCCAAGGGAATTGCTTCCCTTGGCATTATTATGAAAAAGTTTTATTGTTAAACAGATAACTGTGTCTTTCAATGTTTTTCCTTTGTTTGATTATAGTATATGGGATAGAAATGTACAAATCATGATTAGGATTTGAAAAAAAATTAAAGGTTTTGTAAACAAACTGTGAACAAAGGACAGTTATCTCTCAGCCAACTTTTCCGGTTCCGGATATTCCACTCCGAAACAATCTACGGTGACGCTCTTCATAACCTGGTTTTCATAGGGCCTGTCGGAATAGCTGTCGGTGGAGGTCTCCGCAATGCGGTTGACCACATCCATGCCTTCGATCACCTTTCCGAAAGCGGCGTAGCTGCCGTCCAGATGGGGTGCGTTTTTGTGCATGATGAAGAACTGTGAGCCTGCGGAGTCAGGATTCTGGCTTCTGGCCATGGACAGCACACCCGTCGTATGCTTTAAATCATTTTGAAAGCCGTTCTGGGCGAACTCCCCCTTGATGCTGTAGCCGGGACCGCCCGCGCCTGTGCTTTCCGGACATCCTCCCTGGATCATGAAGCCGCGGATAACCCTGTGGAAGATCAGACCGTCATAGAAGTGTTGGTTGATCAGACTGATGAAATTGTTCACGGAAGTGGGGGCGATCTCGGGATAAAGCTCCGCCTTGATTACGCCGCCGTCTTCCATGGTGATGGTTACAATTGGATTTTGTGCCATAATTCTCTACCTTTCTGAATGAAATTTTGTTATAATGAATCCAAAAATAATGATAACTTAAAAATTCCCGGACGTAAAGCATTTTTTATGCTTACGGTTGCAGCCTTTATGGCGGGAAAGGACAATGCGGTGGAACAGCAGATTGCACAGGGTATATATTATCTGAAAAAATGCATAATGGTGCTGCGGGGGGCGGAGCAACTGCCATCGTTGGCGCCGCTCTGTGAGCGGCTTATAAAAGAAGGAATCAACTGTCAAGTGATGCTATCGGAGGAACTGTCGCCCGATGTGCTGCAGGCAGGAGAAATGTTGGCCCCAGGATTGCTGTACCTGACAGACGATCCCCTGATTTATGCCATGCTGGCAGCGGAGGAAGAGCGGTCTCAGGGAAACGCATTGCCCTGTTGTCCTCCGGCGCTGGTCTACCTCCATCCGGGCAATCGGGACGAAGACTTCGGTGATGCCCGATACGCTTTGGAAGAGCCGGAGGAGACGGAACCGGAATACTTGGAGCGTGTCTACCGGCGCTGCCATAACCTGCCTTGGGAGATTCTGGTCACGGACCGCTGCTGGCTCCGGGAGACTGTGGAGGAGGACGTGGACAGTTTCTGGAAAATGTATCAGGACTCGGAACTCAGCCGATATACGGAGAGGTTATACCCCACTCCGGAGGCGGAGCGGGGCTATGTCCGGGAGTACCGCAGGCTGGTGTATTCCTTCTACGAGTTTGGCGTGTGGACAGTGCTGGACCGTCAAAGCGGCGCCGTGGTGGGCCGGGCGGGTCTGAGCGTCCGGGAAGGCTATGACCTGCCGGAACTGGGATTTGTGATTGGCCGGGAATGGCAGGGAAGAGGACTTGCCGGGGAAGTGTGCCAGGGCATTCTGGAATATGCCAGGGAGTTGCTGGGCTTTGAGCGGGTGCAGGTGCTGGTGCATGAGGAGAATACCGTGTCCCTGCACTTGTGCCAAAAGCTCGGTTTTCGGCAGCAGGCGGCGCCCGAGGCGGCAGGGCAATCCCAGGGAGACCAGCCGGACCAAAACAGAACTGCTTGTTCGTGTCATCAGGAAGAGAAAGAGCAGGGTGAAGGCTTTGGCAGGAGGGTGCCGGAAAAAATAAAGGTCGTCTGCCCTTCCTGTCTGGTGGAGATGGAACAGAACGGGCAGATGGCCCGGTTTGTCTATATGGTTTATGAAAGTAATGCCCAGACCGCCGGATAAGCACGATTGTTTCTATAGGATAATTGTGCATGAATAATTGCGGAAACGAGGCAGCGGTTTATCTCATGACCCTGTAGACTGGTAATTTCTCAGCCCGATCCGATACAACACACAGACGGGAATCAGAAACAGCAGCGATGCCAGCGGTGATAATCCATAGAGGATGCCGTCTCCCCGATCCAGCAGATAGAGCAGCGGATAATACTGCACCAGCGCCAGGGGGATCACAAAAGTCAGCAGCCTGAGAACCTTTTGCCCATAGACGGAAAAGGGATACTGCCCAAACTGCCGCATTCCATAGGTCAGTATATTCAGACACTCCAGCGGCTGTATGGTAAAGAAGGAAAGGGCGGCAATAAGCAAAAACAGGCAGAAGAACACCACACTGCCGCAGACTGTCATCATACCCAATACCAGTATTTTTTGCCAGGTCCATTGTACTCCGCTGGCAGGTATGGCGATACCCAACACCACCGCCGCCTGTACCAGCAGCCCTACACGGGAAAAATCCATATTGGGCATAATCACCTGCCCAATCACGCTTCTGGGCCTTACCAGAATCCGATCCAGATCCCCCTCCCGCAGCATCCCGGAAAAAACAGTCAGTCCGCCCCCGGCCAGTTCCCCTATGGAAAAAGACATCATGATCACGGAAAAGCACAGCAGCACCTGTCCATAAGTAAAATCATCCACTCCGCTGATCCGCCCAAACAGAAACTTAATTCCGAAAAACATGGTAAAAGCGGTCAGAAACTGTCCCAGGGTTGTCAGTAAAAAAGAGACCTTGTACTGCATCTGGCTTTTTAGTTCCATTATAAAAAATTTCCAATATACTCTCATTTCTCCTCCATGCGCCCGCTTTAGCGGGCATCTAAATCAAGATGAAGAATGCCGCCTTTCAGGCATTCTTGTATGAGACCAGAACATCCTGGCGTACTACCCTCTGTGGCACGACTTTAGAAGTTCTTCTCATACTATCCCCCTTGCACAACTACCCTCTTAGTAGCCAGCGCCATAGCGGCCCGCCCTATAACCACCAAAGCCGCCAGCCAAAATATCTGGAATACAATCCCTTTCAAGGCATCCACTCCCATGAGATTGCCGCAAAAAATCTGCAATGGCATATTCTGCATGGCGGCAAAGGGAAGAACCCGCACCACCCGGAGTAACTGCTTGGGGAAGAAGGGCAGCGGTATCACTCCGCCGGAAAAAAAGTCCGTCACTGCCGTGACAATAATCCGAATCCCTCTTTGGGAAATCAGATAGAAGAGGGAAATATACATCAGCATAGCCATAGCCACCGTCACCCCAAAGGCCAGCAGCGCCGACAGCAGAAAAAGGAAAGACTGCCCGGCGGACGTAGGAAGTGTCAGCCGGAATGGCTGGGGCACCATCAGCCCCAGCAGCAACACAGGCAGACAGTTCACCAGCGCGAAGGACAGACGGTTGGAAGCCGACTGGCAGAACCACCTGCCATAGAGGCCCACCGGGCGAACCAGATCATAAGCCACTTCCCCGGAGCGGAGAGTGGAATAGATATCGCCGTCTCCAAACACCACCCGGAACAGGACGAGAAAGGACTGGCGCACCCATATGTAGGAAACCAACTGGGAAAAAGCCATGGGAAAAGCGTCTGGATTGGTGCGGTACAGCGCTATATAAGCCAGCGATTCCATCATGACCCACAGCGCCCCCTTGGCAATGGTCCCCAGAACCACCATGCGGTACTGCAGGTTTTGGATGAAGCGGATGCGGAACAGGGAATAATATGCTTTAAACTTCTTTTTCATAAATTTACCTCTTTCCTGCATATCGCAGGCCAGCCTGCGATATTGCGTCGATCAGTAATGGATGTGTAACATCCAAATGTTGCTTCCGTATAGTGCAGCGCCTGCACTTTCGGTTACGATTTTAGGATAATACCCCTTCGGGGAGCGATCGCGCTTAGATTTCATACTCCTTGTATAATTCAGCTACCATTTCCTCTGTGGAGATATCGGAAACGGACACGTCCAACAGCTCCACAGAAGCCGCAAAATAAGCGATGGTTTCAGAGACCGGGATTTGGGTGGGATCAAATCGCACGGTCATTTGTCCCTCACCACACTGTACCAGTTCCATTCCCTCACGGAGCATAGGGGCCGTTCCACGGTACTGGATCGCCATGGTCTTGTGACCGGAGGTATGCTTCTTAAGCTGGGCAAGGCTTCCGTCCAGCAAAATCCGTCCCTTGCCAATCAGCAAAATTCGCTCTGTCAGCGCTTCGATATCCTGCATATCGTGAGTGGTCAGGACAATGGTGGTGCCCTTTTCCTGGTTTAAAGTCTTGATAAACTTCCTCACCGCGATCTTGGACACCGCATCCAGGCCAATGGTGGGTTCGTCCAGAAAAAGCAGTTTGGGATCATGCAGCAGGGAGGCCGCAATTTCACACCGCATTCTCTGCCCCAGGCTCAGATTTCTGGCGGGCGTCTTCAGGATTTCCCCCAGATCCAGGAGATCGCTGAGGTCACTGACATTTTTCCTATAAGTACTCTCGTCCACCCGGTAGATATCCCGGATCAGTTCAAAGCTGTCGATGACCGGCACATCCCACCAGAGCTGCCGCCTCTGGCCGAACACCACGCCGATGTTCTGCACATGGGCCACTCGCTCCCGATAGGGGATCCGACCATCAATCACGCACCTGCCGCTGTCCGGCGTCAGTATGCCGCACATGATCTTAATAGTGGTGCTCTTGCCTGCTCCGTTGGGGCCGATGTACCCCACCATCTCCCCGTCCTGTATGGTGAAACTCACCTCTCTCAGGGCGTGGATAGTCTCATATTCCCTGCGGAAGAAGGCCTTCACCGCATTTCCCATGCCCGCCTGTCTCCTGGCTACGCGGTAGGTCTTGTCTATTTGCTGAAACTCAATCATGGTATACTCCTTTCATGGATGTTTGGATTTAGGCGATTGCGAAACTCCCTTTCTGGTAGCAGTGGATGGGCAATATATACAAAATAAGGGCGACTTGCCACTGCGTTGGAGCCCGTTTTTGTATATATTGACCATTCACATCACTTACAGAGAACCTTTCGCAATTGCCTAATGTTTGGATTTAGGCGTTTCACAATTGCCTGATGCTCTGACTTTCCCGGGATAAAAAAATTATACCAATATCATAAAAAAATGGTAGACTTGTAATAAATTTTGTAGTATCATGTATAATTAGGAACGCCAAAAATAATTAATTCTTTTGCGATATCTAAAGAACGGGAAAGTGATCACACCGAAGCTTCGTTTTTCTAGTATTCCTTTGTTATCCCAGACTGCCTTGTGCCTCAAGCCTCAATAAGAGCCAGACTATTGATCTTGTCAGATGAATCAAGTATAATATGGGTATACGCTAGAGATCTGCCGTTGTTTGGAAATTTTGCAATTGTGATATATGCGGGGAAAGGAAAAGAAGATGGCAGAGACTAACATAGCACAGGCGGTTGAAGCAGCAAATTATGCGGTTTCCTATGATGCCAATATTAAATTCCTGCTGGCTGATAAGCAGGTACTTGCAAGGATATTGAAATACGCTGTTAGAGAATTTCAGAGTACGGAATTGGAAGATATCATGGCCAGCATTGGCAATGATATTGAAATCGGAGCGAAGCCAGTGGATACGGGTCTGTCTAATATGGGACGTATAAGCGAATCCAATACGGAAGACAATATTCCAGGAGAGGGAAAAATTTTTTATGATATCCGGTTTTCGGCATATCATAGAAAATTGGAAATGAAATTTTTAATCAATGTTGAGGCACAGAGATCGTCTGATCCAGGTAAATTAGGGTATCACCTTGAGAACAGAATCATATTTTATCTGTCAAGGATGATTTCTGCACAGAAACAGACGGAATTTTATCACAGTGACTATGACAGTTTAAAGCGCGTGAGAAGTATCTGGATCTGCCTGGATAGCAGTGAGGATGGCGATTCCATTGAGGAAATCAATCTTGACAGGAAGAATGTTTTCGGAACTAAAGAAAGTCCATACAACATAGACTTGATGAGGGGAATCATTATTAGAGTGAGAACAGGGATGAATATAAAGGAATCCCAGAATGTTCTGATTTCAATGTTGGAAAAACTGTTGTCTCAGATGGGAGTGGACGAAAAGAAACATATTCTTGCGTCGGAATATGGGATGATAATGACGACTGAACTGGAAGGGAGGATAAAAACCATGTGCAATTTGTCACAGGCCATTGAAGCTAGAGGCATTGAGAAAGGCATTGAGAAAGGCATTGAGAAAGAGCGGCTTAACGCTATCGAACGAATGATTAAGGCTGGCGCTACAAAAGAGCAAATTGTATTATATGGCTATACAGAAGAAGAGATGATTGAGGCGGAAAAGGTTTATATGTGAACGCATAGAGAAGTTTGGAAGTATAAGTTTGGAAGTAAACTTCCAAATACGCATTAAGGCAATAACACGGGCACAGTTTTTCAAGGGGCGGCAGGGCATCCGAAATAAAGTATTTCAATATTTGTGCTATGCGTTTTATCCGGTTCATATGCTGGCGCTTTTTGCTGTGCGGGAGTGGATGCCGAAATGACCGGAAAATGCTTAAGAGCGGCAAGGGGGACAAAAAAAGGGTGTCCCGGGAGGTAATGAAAAGCAATATGGATACACAGGATATCAATTTACAAAAGGAAAATGCCATTACAGAGGGCGTGATCTGGAAACAGATCCTGCTCTTTTTCTTCCCGATTCTTTTCGGTACTTTTTTCCAGCAGCTGTACAATGCGGCGGATGCCCTGATCGTGGGGCGTTTCGTGGGCAAAGAGGCTTTGTCTGCGGTGGGCGGGGGCACAGGCACGGTGATCAACCTGCTGGTGGGATTCTTTGTGGGACTGTCCAGCGGGGCCACGGTGATCATTTCCCAGTATTATGGGGCAAAGAGGAAAGAGATGGTGGGTTATGCAGTACATACGGCCATGGCTTTCAGCCTGGTGGGCGGCATAGTGATGATGGTGGGCGGCCTGCTGGCAGCGCCGGGTATCCTGCGGGCTATGGACACTCCTGCGGATGTGCTGGAGCCGGCCACATTATACATACGGATTTATTTCCTGGGAATGGTGGGCAACCTGATCTATAATGTGGGATCGGGCATTCTGCGGGCGGTGGGAGATTCCCGGCGGCCCCTGTATTTCCTGATTGCCAGCTGCCTTACCAACATAGTGCTGGACATCCTTCTGGTGGTGGGGCTGCGCATGGGGGTGGCAGGGGCGGCCCTGGCCACCATTTTGTCCCAGCTGCTCAGTGCAGCGCTGGTGATTCTGGTGCTGGTGCGCACCAGAGATATGCATCATCTGGAGCTTAAGAAAATTGGCTTTGACGGCAGGATGTTTAAGCGGATCATCCGCATCGGTTTTCCGGCGGGACTGCAGTCCGTTATGTACAGCCTGTCCAATATTATTATCCAAACAGCCATCAACGGGGAGGGCACCGACACTGTTGCGGCCTGGACCGTCTACGGTAAGCTGGATGTGGTATTCTGGATGATTGTCAGCGCCTTTGGCATTGCCATTACTACTTTTGTGGGCCAGAATTACGGCGCCGGGAAGATAGAACGCGTGAGAAAAGGCATCCGCAGCTGCCTGGGCATGACAGTGGTATCCACGGTGGTGGTGTCCGCCTTTCTGTATCTTACCTGCGGCAGCATTTACACGCTCTTCACCGATGACACGGAGGTGCTGCGGATCGGGGTGGAGATGACCCGATTCCTGGTGCCCACTTACATTACCTATATCTGCATCGAGATTCTCTCCGGCGCTCTGCGGGGTGTGGGGGATTGCTGGATCCCCACATTGATCTGCCTGACCGGGGTGTGCCTGATCCGTGTGGTGTGGATCATGGCGGCAGTGCCCAGATTCCCGGGAATTACCACCATTATTTTCAGCTACCCGCTGACCTGGGTGATCACCACAGTGCTCTTCGGGGTGTATTATTGCTTTTTCAGCAAGATCAAGATCCAAAAACAAGCAGCCTGATTTCCAGTGATATAGGCGATTGCGAAACTCCCTTTCCGGTAACAGTGGATGGGCAATATATACAAAATACGGGCGACTTGTCACTGCGTCGGAGCCCGTTTTTGTATATATTGCCCAGCTACGTCACTTACAAAGAACCTTTCGCAATTGCCTATTTACAGTGAGAATATGAAAGGTATTTTGGCAGAAGCTTTTTGGAAAGCAGATATCCTGAAAATTTCTACTTGACATCAAAGGCATCCGGTGCTATACTCACTTCCGTAAAGCAAAGGCGCTTTGGAGATATCCAGAGCGCCTTTTCCTTATTCCGGCGGATTAACTGTGCGCACGGCCGGAACAAGGCGCACCAAAAAGATACGATGCAATGGGGCATCCGCGCAAGGAAGCCCCGGCATCGTTTTTTTATGGAAATATGCGAGACTTTAATGAGGAGGAAATATTATGACAGAAGAGATTATGAGTGCGGTAAGCGGCGAGGTGTTCGGCGTCTGGTTTCTGATCGGCGCTGCCTTGGTGTTTTGGATGCAGGCGGGCTTTGCCATGGTGGAAGCGGGCTTTACCAGAGCGAAAAACACTGGCAATATCATTATGAAAAATCTGATGGATTTCTGTATCGGCACGGTGGTGTTCATCCTGATTGGTTTCGGGCTGCTGCTGGGCGAGGATTTGATGGGCTTCATAGGAAAGCCCGGGTTTGATATTTTTACGGCCTACGAGGATTTTGACTGGTCCAACTTTGTGTTCAACCTGGTGTTCTGCGCTACTACTGCCACCATTGTGTCCGGAGCCATGGCGGAGAGGACAAAGTTTTTGTCCTACTGCGTGTATTCCGCAGTGATTTCCGCAGTTATCTATCCCATCGAGGCGCACTGGATCTGGGGCGGCGGCTGGCTGGCACAGCTGGGATTCCATGATTTTGCGGGATCTTGCGCCATCCATATGGTGGGCGGCATTTCCGCCATCATAGGCGCAAAACTGTTAGGCCCCCGTATCGGCAAGTTTAATAGAGATAAACACGGTAAAGTCACAAAAGTAAATGCGTTCCCCGGCCACAACCTGGCCATGGGCGCTCTGGGGGTGTTCATCCTCTGGCTGGGCTGGTACGGTTTTAACGGCGCGGCGGCCACTTCCACAGCACAGCTGGGTTCCATCTTTGTTACTACAACCATCGCGCCTGCCATCGCCACGGTGGTATGTATGATTTTCACCTGGATCAAATATGGCAAGCCGGATGTGTCCATGTGTCT
The DNA here is from genome assembly GCA_910585015.1 of uncultured Acetatifactor sp. Taxonomy (GTDB): domain Bacteria; phylum Bacillota; class Clostridia; order Lachnospirales; family Lachnospiraceae; genus Acetatifactor. The sequence goes on along the minus strand of CAJUCT010000027.1, from coordinate 43,192 downwards.
GAATGCCTCCCTGGCTGGTCTGGTGGCTATCACGGCTCCCTGTGATGTGACGGACGCCTTCGGCACCATCATCATCGGCGCGGTGGCCGGTCTGCTGGTGGTGTTCGGCGTATGGCTGCTGGACTATAAATTACATATTGACGATCCAGTGGGCGCGGTGGCAGTGCATATGATGAACGGCATCTGGGGTACCATCGCCACCGGATTGTTTGCCACTAATACGGCTCCAGGCTACAGTATTGCGGACGGTGCAGGTAACGAATTGGTGGGTCTGTTCTACGGTGGTGGTTTTAAGCTGCTGGGTCTGCAGCTGCTGGGCTTTGCCGCTGTGGCGGTGTGGACGGCAGTGACCATGACTATCGTGTTCCTGGTCATCAAGGCTATCTTTGGACTGCGTGTCAGCGAGGAGGAGGAGATCGTGGGGCTGGATGCCAAGGAGCATGGCCTGGCTTCCGCTTACGCCGGATTCGCCATCATGGATATCTCCAACACCATGAACATGAGTATTAACGAAAACACGGATCTGGGCAATGACGATTATGTGACAGCCTCAGAGGCTCAGAAGAATGCCTCCGTTCCGGTGGTGGATGCCTCGGCGGCGGTGAACACCGGTATTCACAAGGTGGTGGTGATCGCCAAGATGGCTCGATATGATGCCCTGAGAAAAGCCATGAACGATCTGGGCGTCACAGGCATGACTGTCACCAACGTGATGGGCTGCGGCATCCAGAAAGGCGCCGGTGAAAGATACCGCGGCGTAGAGATGGACGCCACGCTGCTGCCCAAGATCAAGGTGGAGGTAGTGGTGAGCAAGATCCCGGTGGGCGACGTGGTGGAGGCGGCCAAGAAAGCCCTGTACACAGGTCATATCGGCGACGGCAAGATCTTCGTCTATGGTGTGGAACGTGTAGTGAAGGTCCGCACGGGAGAAGAGGGATTTGATGCCCTGCAGGATGTGGAGTAGATAGTTCAGATATCTGTAAAATAATATATCCCTTATTAAAAAAAGATGACAGCCCAGGTATTTTCATATCTGGGCTGTTAACATACACTTATCTCCCGTAGAAGATCTCCGCAATGGGGGAGTCAGGGGACAGTATCACGGTCTTGTTGCCGCCGGTCATGGATGCTTTCAGGGCGTCTAAGCTGCGCACGAAGGAGTAGAACTCGGCCTTGGACGGGTCCCCGTAGGCCTCGGAGAGAATCCGCATGTATTCGGCTTCGCCTTCCGCAATCAGGATTTCGGCTTCCTTTTCCGCCTCGGACAGCATCACGGTCACCTCCTTGTCCGTGGTGTTGCGGATGATCTGGGCCTCGGAACTGCCTTCCGCCGTATAGGTGGCGGCAATGTTGTCGCGCTCGGAGATCATGCGCTCATACACGGCGGCCTTGTTGTCGCTGGGCAGATCCAACTGCTTGATCTCGAAGGAAAGAAGTTCTATGCCATATTGCTTCAGTGTGCTGCCGATGTTGGCTATGATGGCATCGGAGAGTGTACCGTTGCGGCCTGAGATTACTTCGTCCTGGGTGGTGCTGGAGATCACATTCTTGGTGGAGTTGTAGACCACTGTATCCAAACGGCTCTCCGCACTTCCGATAGAGGAGTTCAAGGTCTGGGCGAACAGCCGAGGATCGGTAATATGCCACAGGATATAGCTGTTGCAGATCATAGTCTTTTTGTCACTGGTTATGACATCGGAGGAGGACAGATCGTACAGCAGGGTTTCCTTGGGCAGGGTATCCACGCTCTGTATAAAGGGGATTTTAAAACTGATCCCAGCGTGATCTATAACATAGTCTACCTTGCCGAACTGACGGATCAAGCTATATTCGTTTTCGTTGGTAATCACAAGGCTGTTGGCGCCTACAAACAGCAGGGCCAATACGATGAGGATAATGAATGCTTTTGTTGTTGTTTTCATAGTTTTCCTTTCTGCGGCTGCAATCCGATGTATGCTATTCCTGGTCTATAACGGAGGCGTCCTGCGAGTTGGTGTCCGGTGTAGTGGTGCCTTCGGCGGTGCTGTCGCTCTGGCCGGGATTGGTAAAGGAGTCAATGGGATAGATGGTCTGCATATCCCCGCTGGGACTTTCAATGATGACCTTTAATCCCGGCAGTACTTCCTCCATGGCTTCGAAAAACATCCGCTGCCTGGTGACAATGGGATTCTTGACATATTCTTCATACATGGCGTTAAAGCGGGCCACCTGGGCGGTCGCCTCGTTGATGCGCTCAGTCTTTTGGGCCTCCGCGTCCTTGATGATGCCGTCCACCTTGGCCTGGGCCTTGGGAAGTTGTTCGTTGCGGTATTTGTTGGCGTTGTTCAGCGCGGTCTCTTTGCCTTGCTTGGCAGTCTCCACCGCCTTGAATGCTTCCATGACTTCCACGGTGGGCGGCTCGGAATCCTGTATGGTGATATTGACCAGCTGTAACCCCAAATCCTGCTGTTCCAGTTGCTCTACAATCAAGGATTTGATGGCTGCCTGGATTTCATTCTTGCCGGTGGTCAGTACATCATCCACGGTGTAGCTGCTGATAACGGCTCGAATGCAGCTCTGGGACACGTTTTTCAGAATATTCACCGGATCCCGGGAGGCATACAATGCCTTGACGGGATCGGAGTAGCGGTATTCCACGAAAAAGTCCACGTTCACAAAGTTATAGTCCGAGGTGATCATCAGAGACTCATCTGCGCTGGAGGTATTGGAATTGCTGTCGTAGCCGATGGAAAATCCCTGGATCGTGGTGTTTACCTTGCGCACTCTCTGAACGAAGGGGATCTTGAAATGCAGTCCCGGTTCAGTGACGGCCTGGGCCTGCCCCAGGGTGATTAGTACCGCCTGCTCCTGCTCGCGAATCTGGTATGTGGATCCGAATATCAATATAAGTACCACGGCCACCAGGGCTAAGATGCCCAGGATTTTGCCGGTGGACCGCCGGGCTTTCAGGATGCCGCCGCCTTTATGCCAGTTTCCGTCGGGGCCCATGGTCTGGAATCCGTTGTGTTTGTTGCGCCAGGAATCATTCATCATAAATATTTTCCTTTCTCCCTCGTAAATGGTGGCTGCGAAGTCTTCGGCTCGCAGCGATGTGTTTTGTTTGTTATACGTATTATACGATAAATTGTGATTTACTACAACCGCAGAACATGCACGTTGGGAAGGGGTAAAGTGCCGCCGAAAAAGGCACATGCCAGAAAAGTGACATGTGCCTGCGTTATATAAACTTTATCTGTTCTTTTCTTCCACATTCCGCCGAAAACCCACATAGGTCACAATAAAATACACCAGGTAGATTCCGAAAAACAGGACGATACTTTCCAGGAAAAACCGGCCCGCAGCGGCCGGAACACCAGTCAAATCCACAAACCTGCTGCTGACAAACAGGATCATCTTCCCACTGATGACTACGGCCAGCAGGGCGGGGCAGAGGTAGTACGCGGCCAGCTGCTTCAGGATAAGTCCGCAGATCTGCCTGCGGTCCAGGCCAAGCTTGGCCAGCACGTCATATCGGAACTTGTACTTGGCGGAATCGCTCAGCTGCTGTACGGAAAGGACGGTCATTGCCACGCAGACGAATACCAGCCCTATATAAAACAGAGGAATAATCATGGAGCCCAGTATATATTCCAACATGGAAATCAGGCTGTCCCGCACCAGATAGGTTCCCGCATAGGAGATGATGTTGTCCGAACCCATGCATAGCTGCATCTCCGTTTCCTCTTTTTCCATATAATATAGCATATAGGATAAAGGGAGTTCCAACTCCTCTTCTTCCAGAGCATCCAGGCTGTCCTGCAGTTCCATAGGTATCTCTTCGTCCACATGGGCCACCAGTTCGGTGTAATAGGGAGTCATGCGCTCCAGAACGGCATCCGGCACCACCAGGATATAATCCGCGCCGTTGTGGCCGTCCTGGGAAAAAGGGTCTGCCACAATTCCGGCACAGGCGAGAAGGTTCTGACCCGACGCGTCCGCGATCTGTAAATCTTTTCCGATTTTCTGGACTTCCTTATATAAGCGGGGTTTAATCTGCACCAGGTATTCCCCGGGGGCCAGAGGAATTTCGTCATAGCCCAGCATGGTCCTCAAATAATTGAAGTCCGATATGCCCATATAGGTATCGCGGGGATAATAGATATTTTCGCTTGAGAGCATTTTTTTAATCTTTGGCATGTTGGGGGTTCCGTCCCCATTGCGGTACATATCGCCCCAGGCACTCAGGTGGGTCAGAATCCAGGTGTTGGCCTGAATCTCCTGATCGGTGTAGATATGGTAGGAGTAGTATTGCGGCTCCAGTCCCAGAGCATCAATTATGGCTTTTTCGTCTTCGAAACCGTCTTCCAAATCTGTGCTGAACATCTGTATGTCAAAGGGAAATTTGTCGTCCAGCACTGTGTTTTCATAGGCGCTGAACATCAGGGCGATGGAAGCTCCCATCAGAGCCAGGGTAAACAGCGAGGTCAGGGTTCCCAAGGTAAACTGCATGGTTCGAATCTTGGAAGCGAACTGCCGCAGCAGAAACAGGTTCTGCCCACGGTAGATTCCGCTGCCCTTCCTACGCACATAGCAGATGATCCATGCGGACAGGCCGGTGTAGAACAGGTAGATGGTCAGCACCAGGCCCACCAAAAACAGCAGGATCTCCAAAGCGTTTCGCAGCATGCCCAAGACGGTCCAGAACAAGAGGATGAACAGGACGGACAGGGGAAGAATCAGCCTTTTTACGCCTTCATGTTTTTCCCAGATCTCCTCGTTCTGGCGCTTGGCGTTCATCAGTGCCTGGATGTTCATTTTGCGGAACTTGTGTCTGCACCGGAAGAGAGCCAGCAGGTAACAGCCGGCGTAGCAGAGCAGGGTCATAATCACCGTCCGGTGGTTGATGGAGATGTGCAGATGGTATTCCATCCTTACCATGGAGAACATGACAGTGAACAGGATCTGCTGCAGCAGCACACCCAGGACGCAGCCCAGGAGAAAGGCAACGCAGCCCAGCAGGATATTTTCCCGGATATACAGCCGGGAGACAGTTTTCCTCTTCATACCCAGCAGCAGGTAGATGCCGAATTCCGTGCTTCTTTTTTCCAGCATGAAGCGGACCATATAGCCCGTCAGCCAAGCCACGATCAGCAAGATGAAAAAGGTGGCAAGACCGATCATCACAGACATCATGTCCACGTCTTCCAGGCTGAAATATGTAGCCAGTTCGTTCTGAAAAAACAGGCTGTTAAAGGAATACATCAGCGCCGTGACTACGGTCATGGTCAGGATATACACCAGATAGTCCCTGATGGAGCGTTTCATGTTGCGAAAGGCCAGTTTATTTAACATCGGATACCTCCTGTCTGCCCCCTGTCAGAGAGAGTACATCCAGAATTTCCTGCAGAAATGCCTTGCGGCTCTTGCTGCCCCGGATCAGTTCATGGAAGATTCTGCCGTCCTTGAGAAACAGGATGCGCCCGCAGTAGCTGGCGGAAAAGGCATCGTGAGTTACCATGAGGATCGTAGCGTTCATGGCGCGGTTCAGGTCTGTGAATGTTTCCAACAAGGTCTGAGCCGCCTTGGAGTCCAGCGCCCCGGTGGGCTCGTCGGCCAGCAGGAGCTTGGGCTGATTTACCAGCGCCCTGGCGCAGGCGCAGCGCTGCTTCTGCCCGCCGGACACCTGATAGGGGAATTTTTCCCGAATATCTTCGATGCCCAGCAGGCGCAGAATCTCGTTGCAGTTATGAGTGATTTTTTGCTTTCTGCCCAAGCGCCGGCCTTCGGAAGTTTGGTCTGGGCAGTTGTGTTTCGAGAGACTGCTGTCTGCGCGGTTACGCTTCGCGGGGGAATGCCCTGGACTTGCGTCTCGAGATTCTGCCGGCCAGGCGGTTTCGATTTGCGGGGTTTTGGTCTGGTCGGCTGCGATGCGAGAGGCGCTGGCCGGATCGAGGACTTTCACATCATCCTGCATGGTTAATGCCAGGAGGATGTTTTCCTCGATAGTCAAGGTATCCAGCAAATTATAATCTTGGAATACAAATCCCAGGTTATTCTTGCGGAAATCGGACAGGGCATCCTCAGAAAGTTCGGTGATGTCCGTATTTTCATAATAGATATGCCCGGAAGTCACCCGGTCGATGGTGGCCAGCATGTTCAGCAGTGTGGTCTTTCCGGACCCGGAGGGACCCATCACGCCCACAAATTCTCCTCTGTCTACGCCGAAGTTCACCCGATCCACCGCCTTGGTCACGTTGGATGCGTTGCCGTAGTATTTTTCCACGTCACATATTCGGATATAGTCTTGCATTTTTTTTACCTCGTCTTAATTATGGCAATACAAAGAGTATCTATATGGATTAATTGTAAATGATTCGCCAATGGCCTCATATAAAGATAGATTGAAGTTATCTTAAGATTTCGTAAGATAACTTCAATCTTACCTCTGCATGCATATCGCAGGCCAAGCCTGCGATACTGCTTTAATGCGTATTTGGATGTGATACATCCAAACTTTTTCTTCGTGAATATTCGGAGTTTGGCCTGAGCCAAGCTTCTGTTACACCCGTGCTTCGCGCACATCTTTAATATAGCTGCTGACGGGGAATTCCAGATACAGCTTTGTGCCAACGCCGTACTCCGACTCTGCAAAGAGTCCGATCCCCAGTCTGTCGCACAGCTTTTTACACAGGTACAGTCCCATGCCGGTGGAACGTCCGTTATCCCTGCCGTTGCTGCCAGTAAACCCTTTGTCAAAAATGCGGGATAAGTCTTCCTCGCGGATACCTATGCCATTGTCCTCAAATATGCACAGTACGCTGTTGTCTTTCCGCTTGGCGCGGATACGGAGCAATGGGTTCTCGCTCCGATATTTTACACTGTTTTGCAGTATTTGATTCAATATGAAAGCAACCCATTTTCTATCAGTATAGACTGTGCTCTGGCAGTTTACGTCAGCCTGTACATGGTTCTGGATGAGCAGCAGGTGGTTTTTGTCCAAAATTTCATAGATTACATCCTCTAAGCTGGTCTCCCGGATCAGGTAGTCCTTGTAGACCTCTTCCGAACGGGCATAGTACAGCACCATGTCCACATAGTTTTCGATCTTTTGGTTTTCCAGGCTGATGGTGAGATAGTCGGTCTTGGAGACGGAAGCGGTTTCGGAGGCTGTCTGCCCTGAAGATTCCACATTTTGCGAGATAGTACTTTGCGCCGCAATCCCCCGCCGGTTGTTGCAGAGCAGCGCAATGCCGGTGATGGGCGCTTTGATCTCATGCACCCAGCTTTCTATATACTCCTTGTAGTCCCGCTGCTTTTCCTCGATCTGCCGTATCCGCTCAATACAGGACTTGTTGGAACGGTGAAGCATTTCACGGTATAATCGATCCTCCAGCCGAATGGAATCCGGGAGCAATTCACTCAGGAGATACCGTTGGTCTACCTTGTCCAGAATCCGCTGCGCCTCCCGGAAAAATTTCCGCCTCCGCACAAAAGTGACCAAAAGCCAGGCTGCCAGCAGGAGCAGCCAGAGGGTCAAAAACAGAATGGTATTGGTCCGGCTGTAGCCGGTGAGCCGTAAGAAAGCCGCCGCCAGGCACATGCAAACCAGATGGAGCAGCAGAAGCATTTCCTTGTCCCGTAAAAAATCTGTCAACTTCATATGCGGTATCCCATTCCTCTCTTGGTCTCAATAAAATCTTCCACTCCAATGGATTTCAGCTTTTCCCGGAGTTTGGCGACATGTACGCTCAGGGTATTGTCGTCTATGAAAATGCGGTTTTCCCATAGGTATTCGATCAGGTCCATCCTGGAGACAAAGGTTCCCGGGTGCTGGAACAACAGATGCAATATTTTCATCTCGTTCTTGGTCAGATCCACGTTTTGCTCCTTGCGGGAGAGGCAGCATTTCGCGATATCCAGGGATACGTCATTCCTTGTAAACAGGGTGATTTCCCGGGAAGCCATGCCCTGGGTGCGCTTCAGTACGGCGGCGATTCTTGCAAGAAGTAAGGGGGGCTGGTAGGGCTTGGTGATATAGTCATCTCCGCCTTTTAACAGTCCGTTCAGCTCGTCCATGGGACTCATGCGGCTGGTCAGGAAGATGATGGGCACATCCATGTGCCGGCGAATTTGGGTGCAGATATCAAAGCCGGAGATGTCAGGGAGATTTATATCCAGCAGCACCAGATCCGGCGCTGTGTCCAGTACCTGCTGCGTGACATGGGTGACGGACGCGAATGCAGGGGGCGCGGTTACCTGGTACAGGGCATTCTCCAGCAGAATTTTCAGCTCCTGCCGTATGAGTTGTTCGTCTTCTATAATAAATATATGCATGGCGGGTGCTCCTATGGTTTTTGGATGATTCCTATTATAAGCGCGTTTGGGGTAAAAGACAATGCATACACTGTCCGGTATGCATGACAGGCAAAAAACCATTGTATTTTCAGTTTTTTTATGCTAGAATGTAACCATAAAAGATAAAGAATATTCAATGGATTGCGTTTTGGAAAGGGCAGAAGGAGGATACATAAAATGGGTATGCGGGCAGTGATTTTCGGGCCTCGAAGCGAAAAACATATTCAGGATTTCCTGGCTTTGCCGGGACGGATTTATGTCAAAGAGGAATTGATGCAAAATGAGAAGGAGGAGAGGGCAATCCTGAAGGGTACCCATATCCTGAGCCACTATTTTACGATTACTCCCATACTGGTATATGAAGACGAGAAGGTGGTGAGCCGGGGAATTATTACAGTTTACCCGGAGGATGAATTTGCCTTTTTGGGATATTTTGAGAGTAAGGACAACAGTGCCGCCGCGGGGCTATTGTTCCATACGGCATTTGGCTTGGTGCGGGATATGGGCTTAAAGGGCATAGTCGGCCCGGTGGACTGTTCCTTCTGGATCAAGTACAGGCTCAAGGCCAATCAGTTTCGCGGCCCCCACACGGGGGAGCCTTACAACAAAGAATACTATCTGAGGCTCTGGGAGGAGAACGGCTTTCAGGTATGCGAGCAGTACACCTCTAAGCGCTACAGAGTGGTGAAGAACGATGAGGGCAGCGATAAATATATGGACAGACTGGCGCAGAAGCAGAGTGAGGGATATGAAATCGTAAGTCCCCGGGCCAGGGATTTTAGAAAGACTCTGAAGGAGGCATATGGCCTGCTGATCGAACTGTACAGCAGTTTTCCCGCTTACAAGAGGATTACGGAGGCAGAGTTTCGGAAGCAGTTTAAGTATTTAAGACATATACTTAATTACAGTATGGTAAAGATGGCATATTTTCATGGGGAGGCAGTGGGGTGTTTCATCTCTGTCCCGAACTTTGGCAATGCCATCTGCGGCAGAGTCCATTCCTGGCAGCTGCTTGCGCTCCGGGCCCGGCGAAAGAAGCCGGAAAGCTATGTCATGCTGCACATGGGAGTGGATCCGAAGCACCAGGAACTGGTAAAAATATTTGCCGAGACAATCCGCCATGAACTGACGATCCAGCAGGTTCCGTCCATGGGCGCCCTGACCCGCACTGGCATCAGCAATAAAGACTATGGGGAATCCCGGGCCAATTATGAGTATGTGCTTTTGGAGCGTGAAGTTTGGAAGTAAAACTTCCAAATACGCATTAACGCAATATCGCAGGCACGGCCAGCGATATGCAGGGAAGAGGTAAGTTTGGAAGTAAAACTTCCAAATACGCATGTAGAGGTAGGTATGAAAGATATAGGAAAGGGGTAACTATACATGAAAGTATATCAGGCGTTTCCCGGCGGCAAAGCCAAGGCACTGACCATGAGTTACGACGACGGCAAGCTGGCGGATGAAAGACTGCTGGAGATTTTTAACCGATATGGGATCAAGGGAACGTTCAATCTGAATTATGGTTTGATGGATATGGATATCCGGCTGAAGCCGGAGCAGATTCCGCGTCTGTATCAGGGGCATGAGATTGCCACCCACACTATGACCCATCCCACCATTGCCAGATGTCCGCTGGCACAGGCGGCAAAGGAGATCCTGGAGGACCGGCAGGGGCTGGAGCGGATCACCGGGGGACTGGTGCGGGGACATGCCTATCCCAACGGTTCTTATAATGAAGAGATTAAGGATTTGTTCCATAAACTGGGCATTGCCTATGCACGGGTGGTGGAGGAGACGGAGAGCTTTGATCTGCCCGTGGATCCCATGGAGTGGCATCCCACCTGTCACCACAACAATCCCAGGCTGCTGGAAATGGCCCAATGGTTTGTGGATTTCTCCAAGAAACAGTATCTGAAACTCATGTATGTGTGGGGACACAGCTATGAGTTTGACGCGAACGACAACTGGGACCGTATAGAAGAATTTTGCCGGATTGTGGGAGGCAGGGAAGATATCTGGTATGCCACCAATATCGAGATCATTGATTACATGGAGGTGCTGCGGAACCTTAAATTTTCCGCGGACTCTACAGCCGTATATAACCCTTCGGCCCACAATGCCTGGCTGGTAGTAGGGGACAAGCGCGTTGTAGAAGTACCTGGCGGCGAGTATGTAAAATTGTAGACTTGCATTAGCGAAGCCTTTCGATATGCAAGGAAGAGGTAAGTTTGGATGTAGAACATCCCAATACGTATTAGTACAATAACACAGGTGCAGTCAGAGTATGACTGAGATCACGCTCTGGCTGCGCAGGAGTGAGGATGCTATGAAGAAATACATTCTGTCATTGGATCAGGGAACCACCAGTTCCCGCTGCATCCTGTTTGACAAAGGGGGCAACATCTGCTCCATGGCTCAGAAGGAATTAACACAGATCTATCCCCGGCCGGGCTGGGTGGAGCACAATCCCCGGGAGATCTGGTCCTCCCAGCTGGCGGTGGCCACGGAGGCCATGGCCATGGTGGGGGCCGGCGCGGAGGATATTGCGGGCATCGGCATCACTAACCAGAGAGAGACCACGATCTGCTGGGACAAAACCACCGGGGAGCCTGTGTACAATGCCATCGTCTGGCAGTGCCGCAGAACTTCGGAGATGATCGAGCAGCTGAAGACAGAGGGGTATGAGGAACTGATACGGGAGCGGACGGGGCTGGTGCCGGACGCGTATTTCAGCGCCACCAAAATTGCCTGGATTCTGGAGCATGTGCCGGGGGCGCGGGAGAGGGCGCAGCGGGGCGAGATCCTTTTCGGCACTGTGGACACCTGGCTGATCTGGAACCTCACCAAGGGCCGGGTACATGCCACGGATTACACCAATGCCTCCCGGACCATGCTTTTTGACATTCACAGACTTTGCTGGGACGGGCAGATCCTGGAGAGGCTGGGGATACCGGCCTGTATGCTGCCAAAGGTGTATCCCTCCAGCCACATATTCGGGCTTACTGCCAGTTCCCTGCTGGGCGGTGAGATTCCCATTGCCGGGGCGGCGGGGGATCAGCAGGCGGCTCTGTTCGGTCAGGGTTGTTTTGCGCCGGGAGAGGTGAAAAATACTTATGGGACGGGCTGCTTTCTGCTGATGCACACCGGGCGGGAGGCTGTTGCCTCCAGGGCGGGTCTGTTGACCACCATCGCGGCGGGCTGCAGCCACCAGGTGGAATATGCCCTGGAGGGCAGCGTGTTTGTGGCCGGGGCGGCAGTGCAGTGGCTGCGGGACGGTATGCGGCTGGTGCGCAGCGCCGCCGCCACCCAGGAGAGTGCAGGCAAGGTGGAGGATACCGCGGGAGTCTACGTGGTTCCGGCTTTTGCGGGCATGGGTGCGCCCTATTGGAACCAGTTTGCCAGGGGAACGGTGGTGGGCATCACTCGAGGCTGCAGCCAGGAGCATTTCATCCGCGCGACTCTGGAATCCATCGCCTATCAGACCATGGATGTGCTGGCGGCTATGGAGCAGGATCTGGGCAGGCCGCTGCAGGGACTGAAAGTGGACGGCGGCGCCAGCGCCAATGATTTTCTGATGCAGTTCCAGGCGGATATCATCGACAGCCGGGTGCAGCGTCCCCGCTGCATAGAAACCACGGCTCTGGGCGCCGCCTACCTGGCGGGACTGGCCGCAGGTTATTGGAAGGACCTGGAAGAGATCAGGGAGAACTGGCAGCTGGGCAGGGAATTTGTTCCCGGAATGGGAGAGGAACAGAGACGGCTGTTGAAAAAAGGCTGGAAGCGGGCAGTCCGATGTGCCCTGGCCTGGGCGGAAGACGAGGCGTGATAAAGCGTCTGTCTGCAAAAAGCCATATGATATATTATACTGCTTAACAGTTAGAATTGCCGAGTAACCTGACTACATAACGCCAGCCATATACGTTTAACCAATGCAATACGGTAAATTCTGGCGTTATGTAGTATAATATAGAAAAGAGGACAAAAATATGATTGTACAGAAATATAAGGACATGCTATCGGGAAAGTCCGTGATCCGTCAACTGTCGGAGTTTGCCACGGCCAGGGGGGCCGAGATCGGCTATGAAAATGTGTTTGACTACAGCTTGGGCAACCCTTCCGTGTCCACACCCAGGGAATTTACGGAGCAGATGATCCGGCTGCTGGAGACGAAGGATCCCATGGAACTTCACGGTTACAGTCCCAGTCTGGGCATCACCTCCGTCCGTGAGGCGGTGGCCGCGTCTCTGGCAAAGCGTTTTGGAATCCCCTATGAGGGGAAACATATTTTCATGACCAGCGGCGCTGCGGGGGCCATCGCCCACGCCGTGCGCTGCGTGACGGAGCCGGGGGATGAGATACTGACCTTCGCTCCCTTTTTCCCGGAGTATCACCCCTACATTGACCTGACGGGAGCAGTGCTGAAGGTGGTGCCTGCCCAGGTGGAGGACTTTCAGATCAATTTTCAGGCTTTTGAGGAGATGATCAGTGAAAAAACCATGGCAGTGCTGATCAACACACCCAACAATCCCTCCGGCATCGTTTATTCCCCGGAGACCATACAGAAGCTGGCGGATACGCTGCGGCGCAAGTCCCAGGACTATGGACATGATATCTTTATCATTTCCGATGAACCTTACCGTGAGATTGTGTTCGAGGGAGTGATAAATCCCTGTGTGTCTGCATACTATAGTAACACTCTTATGTGTTATTCCTTCTCCAAATCCCTGTCCCTGCCCGGCGAGCGCATCGGCTATGTGGCGGTGAACCCGGACTGCGCGGAGGCGGAGACATTGGTAAATATGTGCGGACAGATCTCCCGCGGCATCGGCCATAACTGCCCGCCCTCCATCATTCAGCTGGCGGTGGCCCAGGTGCTGGAACAGACGGCGGATTTGTCCGTCTATGAGACCAATATGAAGCTGATTTATGACACCCTGGTGGAGTTGGGCTTCACTGTGGTGAAACCGGGCGGCACTTTCTATATCTTTCCCAAGGCCCTGGAGGAGGATGCCAAGATATTCTGCCAGAAAGCGCTGAAGTATGACCTGGTGCTGGTTCCCTCCGATACCTTCGGGGTGCCGGGCTATTTCCGTATGGCCTACTGCATCGACACGGAGAAGGTACAGAGATCCCTGGCGGCGCTGTGCAGGTTTGTGGAAGCGGAGTATTGAATCCGTTTTCGGCATGATCCGCAGGATTCCAAATAAAGACAGCAAGTTCCCGGAAAGAGCAGTGATGGACACCTGAACGCCATCAAGCGGTCGGATGTTCATCAGCGGCTCTGTGCGGTTGCAGGGAACATGCGGAACTTATATACAGAAAGGAAATTAAGAATGTTGGAAATACTGAAAGCGATACTCTACGGAATTGTGGAGGGCGTTACCGAGTGGCTGCCCATCAGCAGCACCGGGCACTTGATCCTGTTGGAGAAACTGATGCCCTTCACCGGCATGAGCGAGAATTTTTTTGACATGTTTGATGTGGTGATTCAGCTGGGGGCCATCCTTGCGGTGGTGGTGCTGTTCTGGAACAAACTCTGGCCCTTTGCCTTTACGGCCAAGTCCCGGGCAAAGAACCCCGGAAACATCCCCTGGCTGCGCATGGATATTATGACCATGTGGTTTAAGATCCTGGTGTCCTGTGTACCTGCGGCGATCATTGGGGTGCTGTTTGACGATGTACTGAATGCGTTGTTTTACCGGTATGAGGTGGTGGCGCTGGCACTGATCATTTTTGGCATTGCCTTTATCATTATTGAGAACTGGAACAAAGGCAGAGCCCCCAGGATTAATACCCTGGCGGAGATCACCTATCAGACGGCGCTGCTCATCGGCGTGTTTCAGGTGATTGCGGCAGTTTTCCCTGGCACCTCCCGCTCCGGCGCCACCATCGTGGGCGCGTTGCTTATCGGTGTGTCCCGCACCGTGGCGGCGGAATATACTTTTTTCCTGGCGGTGCCGGTGATGTTCGGCGCCAGCCTGCTGAAACTGGTGAAATTCGGCTTTCATTTTACAACCATGGAACTGGGCGCGCTGCTGGCCGGATGTATCGTGGCTTTTGTGGTTTCGGTCTTTGTGCTGCGTTTCCTGTTAAGTTATATCAAAAAGCACGATTTCAAAGTATTTGGCTGGTACCGCATTCTGCTGGGCATTGTGGTGCTGGTGGCCTTCAGCCTCTGGCTGTAGGCGGATATGGAATCTGAGATGTTAAAATCGTTGTAATTATGCCTAAGATTATTGCTATATTAAAGCCTTTAGGGGGCAATATGGCAAATTTTCAATAAAAAGTTGACATATTACAGAAAAAGGGCTAAACTGTAGCGTAAGAGGGACAGCAATAGGAAATTTGACATATATAATATCTTGCAGGGAGTTAAAAAGTTTGTGTTGAATGAGATGAAGGGAGATAATCACTATGGCACCAGCAAAGAAAAACGTAACTGTCAATAAGGAAGAGACCAAGCCTGCAGCTAAAGCTGCAGCCAAGAAGGCGTCTGTCAGTACAGAGCCTGCCAAGGTGGAAGAGCCCAAGGCAGAAACTCCCAAAGCTGAAGAGGTAAAGGCGGAGGAAGTTAAGACAGAGGCCTCCAAGGCTGAGAAGAAACCTGAGACCAAGGCTGCCGAGAAGAAGAAACCGGGAAGGAAGCCTGCTGTTAAGGCTGCCGAGAAGAAGGAGGTTGAAAAGAAACCTGTGGAGAAGAAAAATGAAGTCAAGAAGGAGTTAAAGTCCGAGATTACGGTGCAGTTCGGCGGGAAGTCCTACTCTCAGGAAGAGCTGGTTCAGATTGCAAAGGATGTTTGGAAGTATGATCTGGAGCAGCAGGAATCCGATCTGGTCAGCATCGAACTGTATGTGAAGCCCGAGGAGCATGTGGCTTACTACGTGATGAACAAGGAGTTTGCAGGCAGCTTCTACCTGTAAGACGAAGACGGATATGCATAAGTGAAACAAACGGAGTGTGGCTATGGCCGCGCTCTTTTTTTGGTTATGGGCGCTTTAGAATTATTTTAGAAATAATTTTGGGGAAAGCAGTTGACAATATGTGAGGTAAGTGCTATTTTAATTCTAGTAAGTGTTAGCACTCCATCGAGTTGAGTGCTAACAACGAACAGAAAGCAGGAGATGAGGATGCAGTTGGATGAGAGAAAGACTAAAATATTGCAGGCCATCATCCGCAACTATCTGGAGACAGGTGAGCCGGTGGGCAGCAGAACCATCAGTAAGTACACGGACCTGAATCTGAGTTCTGCGACTATCCGAAACGAGATGGCGGATCTGGAGGAACTTGGCTATATTGTCCAGCCCCACACCTCTGCCGGGCGAATCCCCTCCGATCAGGGCTACCGCTTTTATGTGGACTGCATGATGGGGCAGAAGGAGCGGGAAGTCGTTGAGATGAAGGAGATGCTGCTGGAGAGGCAGGATCGAATGGAGAACCTGCTGAAGCAGGTGGCCAGAGTGCTGGCCCAGAATACCCAGTACGCCACCATGATCAGCGCTCCCCAGACCCATGGCAGCAAAGTAAAGTTTATCCAGCTGTCCCGGGTGGATTACAATCATATTCTGGCAGTGATTGTGGTAGAGGGCAACGTGATCAAGAACAATATTCTGCATGTGACTCAGGAGTTGGATGACGAGACGCTGCTGAAGCTGAATATCCTGCTGAACACCCATTTGAACGGCCTGTGTATGGAAGAGATTAATCTGGGGATGATTGCCGCCATGAAGCAGCAGGCAGGCATTCACAGCGACATTGTCAGCGAAGTCATTGACGCGGTGGCCGAGGCCATCAAAGCGGATGAGGATCTGGAGATTTATACCAGTGGCACCAACAACATTTTCCGGTATCCGGAGTTGGCCGACCAGCAGAAAGCCAGCCAGCTGATTAACACCTTTGAGGAGAAGGAACTGCTCAGTGAGTTGGTGCAGGAAACCCTGTCGGACAGCACAAATACGGGAATACAGGTATATATCGGGGAGGAGACTCCCGTCAAGGGCATGAAGGATTGCAGTGTGGTGACAGCCACATACGAGTTGGAGGAAGGCATGAAGGGCACCATCGGAATCATCGGTCCCAAGCGGATGGATTACGACAAGGTGATCGGGACGCTGCAGACGCTGAAACAGCAATTGGATGAACTATATAAGAAGTAGGAGGCATAGCGCTGTCATGGCAGATCAGGAAAAAGAGATTTTAGAAGAAGAGATCATGGAGGAAGGGCAAACCGCGGAAGGGCAGCCGGAGGATGCGGCGGAGGAATCCCTGAGGGAAGCCGCAGAGAACGGCACTGAGGAGCCGGACGGCGGGGAGGCGTCCGCAGAAGATGCGGCAGGGGATGCCCCGGAGGGTGAGGATCCGAAGACCTGGGCGGAGAAACGGGCCGCCAAGAAGCAGGCTAAACAGGATAAGAAAGCGGATGCGGCCAAGGAGAAGATTACGGAACTTGAGGATCGGGTAAAACGGCAGCTGGCGGAGTTTGAAAACTTCCGGAACCGTACCGAGAAGGAAAAACAGGCCATGTTTGAGACAGGCGCCAAGAGCGTCATCGAGAAAATCCTTCCGGTGATTGACAATTTTGAGAGGGGCCTGGCCACAGTCCCGGAGGAGCAGCAGAGTGACCCCTTCGTGGACGGCATGAACAAGATCTACAAGCAGATGATGAAGGAACTGGAGAACATCGGTGTGAAGCCCATAGAGGCTGTGGGCTGTGAGTTCGACCCGAACCTGCACAATGCAGTGATGCAGGTGGAAAATGAGGAGTTGGAGTCCGGCACCGTGGCCCAGGAACTGCAAAAGGGTTATACCTACAGGGATTCTGTTGTGAGGCACAGCATGGTTTCTGTAGTTTCATAGAAAAGCATTTATATAATCAGTTCAGTATAGAACGAGGAGGACAAGAATATGAGTAAGATTATTGGTATTGACTTAGGAACAACCAACAGCTGTGTGGCTGTGATGGAAGGTGGAAAGCCCACCGTTATCGCCAACGCAGAGGGCGCAAGGACAACTCCTTCCGTGGTGGCTTTCACCAAGACCGGCGAGAGACTGATCGGTGAGCCGGCGAAGCGTCAGGCAGTGACCAATGCGGAGAAGACCATTTCTTCTATTAAGAGAGAGATGGGTACGGACCATAAGCGCGCCATCGACGACAAGAAGTATTCTCCCCAGCAGATTTCGGCTATGATTCTGCAGAAGCTGAAAGCGGACGCGGAGAGTTATCTGGGCGAGAAGGTGACAGAGGCTGTCATCACGGTTCCCGCGTACTTCAATGACGCACAGCGTCAGGCCACCAAGGATGCGGGTAAGATTGCGGGCCTGGATGTGAAGCGCATCATCAACGAGCCCACCGCCGCAGCGCTGGCCTATGGCCTGGACAATGAGAAAGAACAGAATATCATGGTATACGACTTGGGCGGCGGTACTTTTGATGTGTCTATTATCGAGATCGCCGAGGGCGTTATCACTGTGTTGGCCACCAACGGCGACACCTTCCTGGGCGGCGATGACTTTGACAACAAGATTACCCAGTGGATGATTGACGAGTTCAAGAAGGCTGAGGGAGTGGATCTGTCCGGCGACAAGATGGCTATGCAGAGGCTGAAGGAGGCGGCGGAGAAGGCAAAGAAGGAGCTTTCCAGCGCCATGACCACCAATATCAACCTGCCTTTCATCACGGCCACGGCGGAGGGTCCCAAGCACTTTGACATGAATCTGACCCGCGCGAAATTTGACGAGCTGACTCACGACCTTGTGGAGAGAACTGCTATTCCCGTGCAGAATGCAATGAAGGATGCCGGGCTGAACAATTCCGACCTGGGCCAGGTGCTGCTGGTGGGCGGTTCCACCCGTATTCCTGCCGTGCAGGATAAGGTAAGGCAGATGACCGGCAAGGAGCCCAGCAAGTCCCTGAATCCGGATGAGTGCGTGGCAATCGGCGCTTCCATCCAGGGCGGTAAGCTGGCCGGTGATGCCGGCGCAGGTGAAATCCTGCTGCTGGATGTTACTCCTTTGTCCCTGTCCATTGAGACCATGGGCGGCGTAGCCACCAGACTGATTGAGAGAAATACCACCATCCCCACCAAGAAGAGCCAGATCTTCTCCACCGCGGCCGACAATCAGACGGCAGTGGATATCAACGTGGTACAGGGTGAGAGACAGTTCGCAAGGGATAACAAGTCCCTGGGACAGTTCCGTTTGGACGGAATCCCTCCCGCAAGAAGGGGTATTCCTCAGATCGAAGTTACCTTTGATATTGATGCCAACGGCATTGTGAACGTGTCCGCCAAGGATCTGGGCACCGGCAAAGAGCAGCATATCACCATCACCGCAGGCTCCAACATGTCCGACGACGAGATCGAGAGGGCCGTGAAGGAAGCCGCTGAGTTCGAGGCTCAGGACAAGAAGCGCAAGGAGGCCGTGGAGGCCAGGAATGATGCGGATGCATTTGTGTTCCAGACCGAGAAAGCAATAGAGGAAGTGGGAGACAAGATCAGCGACAGCGAGAAATCCGCTGTGCAGGCCGACCTGGAGGCTGTGAAGGCCATTCTGGAGAGAACCAAGGATCAGGAGATGAGCGACAGTGATCTGGATGAACTGAAAGCGGCCAAGGAGAAATTGACGAACAGCGCCCAGTCCCTGTTCACCAAGATGTATGAGAACATGCAGCAGGCGCAGGGGGGCCAGGCAGGCCCGGATATGGGCGGCTTCAGCGGCGGCGCAGGTCCCGAGGCCGGCGGTGCTTCCGCTCCCGAGGATGATGTGATTGACGGGGATTTCAGGGAAGTATAAGTTTGGATACTTTACATCCAAATACGTATTAAGGGATATCCACGAAGAGGTAAGTCCTGGATGTGTTACATTCGGTTTATACACGGGAGAATGGCTCGTAATGGGCCATTCTTCGTGTGGTTATGATAAATAGACCTGGATTCAAGGCCGGGCGTGTCTTTCGATGGACGGTTTCCCTGTTCGGGGAGTTGGCCGAGGCGGGAGAAAAAACGGATTTATGTAACAGAATCTGAGGGCTTTTGAGAATAGTATAATCGTAACAGACAACGGAGGTCATATTTATGGCAGAACAGAAACGTGATTATTATGAAGTCCTGGGTATCGGGAAAAACGCAGATGACGCAGAGATCAAGAAGGCGTATCGTGCCCTGGCCAAGAAGTATCATCCTGATGTAAACCCAGGTAATGCGGAGGCGGAGGCAAAATTCAAGGAAGCATCCGAGGCTTATGCGGTTTTGAGTGATCCGGACAAGAGACGCCAGTATGACCAGTTTGGCCATGCCGCTTTCGAAGGCGGCGCAGGCGGTCCCGGCGGATTTGATTTCAGTGGTGCTGATTTCAGCGATATTTTCGGCGATATTTTTGGCGACTTTTTTGGCGGCCGCAGCAGGGGCGCCAGCAATGGACCTATGAAGGGCGCCAATCTGCGTACCAGTGTGCGGATCACTTTTGAGGAAGCTGTGTTCGGCTGCGAGAAGGAAATCGAACTGACAGTGAAGGAGACCTGCAAGACGTGTAACGGCAGCGGCGCCAAGCCGGGCACCAGTCCGGAGACTTGCTCTAAATGCGGCGGCAAAGGTCAGGTGGTATTTACGTCCCAGTCCTTCTTTGGCACGGTGCGGAATGTGCAGGCATGTCCGGACTGTCAGGGAACAGGCAAAATTATCAAGGAGAAATGCGCGGACTGTCGTGGTACAGGTTATGTGCCCATGAAGAAGCGTTATGCGGTGGATATTCCTGCAGGCATTGACAACGGACAGTGCAAGCGCCTGCCTGGCCTGGGTGAGCCCGGAACAAACGGCGGCGCCAGAGGGGATGTGCTGGTGGAGGTGGTAGTAGGCCGCCATCCCATCTTCCAGAGACAGGATTATAACATATTCTCCACAGTTTCAATTTCTTTCGCCGTGGCGGCGCTGGGCGGTGAGATTGTCATTGACACCGTGGACGGCAAGGTGATCTATGATGTGAAGGCCGGTACCCAGACGGACACCAAGGTACGTCTGAAGGGTAAGGGCGTTCCCACCCTGCGCAACAGGGAGGTTCGGGGCGACCACTATGTGACGCTGGTGGTGGAGGTGCCCGACAAGCTTTCCCATGAAGCCAAGGAACTGCTGCGCCAGTTTGACGCAGAGAGCGGCGACAGCCTGAATGCGGCCAAAAAGCTGGAGAAGGACGATAAATCCGGCGAGGGAAAAGAGGGCAAAGAAGGCAAGGATAAGAAGAAAAAGTTCTGGAAATAGATGCGGCGGATATTATCAGAGGGCGGCTTCCTGTGGGAAACCGCCCTCTGGGTTATGGAAGTTCATCTTAACAACTCAAATAAATCTGCCTCGTCCTCTTGGTAAGTCAGATACAGTTCCTCATAAGATTCGGTCAGATAGTGAGGGTGATTTGGAAACACATCCTGTTTTAGGTAGAAGATTACCTTGTTGATGAAGGTATCCCGCTGGCACAGATCCGCCTCCGACACAAAGAAGGGTCCCAGTTTTTTGTTCTCCGGAATGCGGGACAGGTGGAAGCGGGCGGTGTCGGAGCGGCGGCTCAGTTCCTGTAGCTCCTGTTTGTTTACCATGTCGATGATTCTGTTTACCAGCCGGGCGAAGGTGGGCCAGTCTCTGGACAGATGTCCCTCATAGTACAGCTGACTCACATATTCCTCCAGCGGTGTGTCCTGGAAGATGGCGGTCAGGGGTCTGCGGCCCGTGAAGGTATCATAGGGATGGCTCCACTGCTGGGGCAGATCTTCGAAACTGATGCGCACATATTCCAGCGCAAAACGACGCTTGAAGGCATTGTCCAGCACAAAGATATTTTCATCCGCGGTATTCATAGTGGCCAGAATATTAAAGTTGGCGGGAAACCATATTTTCCCCTCAATAAATAGCTTTTTCAGGCCAGGATCCCGGGAAAAATAGGCCGTGATATCGTTGTTGGCCACCGCATATTCGGACTTGCCGCTGTTCTGGCGATCCAACAGCTGGAACAGATCGCCGAAGATGGAGGGGGCATTACCCCGATTGATCTCCTCGATCACCAGGTAATATTTCTCCGCCGGATGCATAAAGGCATCTTTTAACAGTATGGTCAGCGGTCCTGCCGCAAAGATATAGTCCAGTGGGCGGTCCAGCGTGATCAGCGGCTTGATGCTGCCGATGAAGTCCTGGTAGGTGTAGGTGGGATGGAATATTAAACGTTTGCAGTGGGCGTCCCGCTCCTCGGGTACGGGATACTCTTTTTCTATCATCTTGTTTACCCGGTAGGATTTACCGGTGCCCGGCGCACCGTAGTAAATTTTCTGCAGGGGCGTCATGGGCACTTCATCATAGTGGAAATCGAGCCCCTGATCATCATCATAGGAATCGACTGCGTTTTCTTGTCTCAGGTAAAAGGGCGCGGAGATCTCCGGGGCCTGGGAACTATCCCCGCCCTGCAGAAAAGCTTGATACAGCTGGATAGCGGCGGACAGGGTTCCGTTGCCGTAGGCTTCATTGGCCTTGCGGAACTCGGCTTTTCCCTGAAGCTGCTCATATACCGTATCAAATTCATAGCTGTTCTTATAGAAAAAAAGGTTGCCTGCCACATAGGGCTCCAATTTCCGGCAGCCTGTCCGCAGCGCATGAGAGTAGGCAATGATGGCGTTGTCCGTGTATCGGCGCATTCCCTGGGCGTTATACTGGCCCCGCATCCATTCCCGAAATGCCTGCTCCTGTTCTTCGTTGTTCAACTTCATGGCAGTTTCCTCCTAATTTAAGTTCCGCGTCTGCCCACTCAGTAGCTATAGAAGGCAGAGAAATTTCCGGCCGCTCAGGCGACCGCAAATTCTCTGAGCACTGAGCGGGCAGGCGCTGATTTAAGTTCCGCGTCTGCCCGCTCAGTAGCTATAGAAGGCAGAGAAATTTCCGGCCGCTCAGGCGACCGCAAATTCTCTGAGCACTGAGCGGGCAGGCGCTGATTAAAGTTCCGCGTCTGCCCGCCCAGTACCTATAGAAGGCATCATGGGAGGCAGAGAAATTTCCGAACTTTCTACTCTCAGTATGCATGAAAATCATGCGCTTTGCAACTGTATGAATTAGTATTTGACAGGAATTTTATTAGATTGTACAATCAAAGGAGCCGTGGAGCTTATTTTTTATGTGCCTGACAAAAGGGCGGACAGGAGTTTGTATGAAATGGGTGAAATTCAGAATTAAGACAATTACCGTGGCGGAGGACATAATAATCAGTTCCCTGTACGACATTGGACTGGAAGGGGCGCAGATCGAGGATAAGGTGCCGCTGACTGCGCTGGAGAAGGAGCAGATGTTCGTGGATATTCTGCCGGAGGAGCAGGAGGACGACGGCATTGCCTACCTGAGCTTTTTTGTGGAAAAAAAGGAGGACGGCAGTCTGGAGGTGCAGGGGGAGACCACGGATACGGAATCTCTTTTGAAAAAGGTGGAGCAGGAGCTTCGGAATATCCGCCTGTTTATGGAGATTGGAGAGGGGACTGTGACAGTGGATGAGACGGAGGATATTGACTGGATCAACAACTGGAAGCAGTATTTCCATCAGTTTTATATTGATGATATTTTGGTGATTCCCTCCTGGGAGGATATAAAGTCCCAGGATCAGGACAAGCTGGTGCTGCATATCGATCCCGGCACGGCTTTTGGCACGGGAATGCATGAGACTACCCAGCTGTGCATCCGGCAGCTGCGTAAGTTTATTACGCCTGAGACCCGACTGCTGGATGTAGGCACGGGCAGCGGCATCCTGGCCATCCTGTCCCTGATGTTTGGGGCGAAACATGCCCTGGGAACGGATCTGGATATCTGTGCCGTGGACGCGGTGGCGGATAACTGTCGTGCCAACGGCATTGATCCGGCGGATTTTGAACTGCTGATTGGCAACATTATCACGGATAAACAGATACAGGATCAGGTGGGCTATGAATGCTATGATATCGTGGCAGCCAATATTCTGGCGGATGTGCTGGTGCCGCTGACACCTGTGATTGTGAGTCATTTAAAGCCCGGCGGTATCTACATCACCTCCGGCATCATCGACGACAAGGAACAGGTGGTGCGGGACGCGGCGGAGGCCGCAGGGCTTGAGATATTGGAAGTGACTTATCAGGGAGAGTGGGTTTCTATAACCTGCCGGAAGGGTTAGGATATCTTATGTATCAATTCTTTGTGGAGCCGCAGCAGATTCAGGGCAGGGAAATCCTGATTCAGGGCAGCGACGTGAACCATATCAGGAATGTACTGCGTATGCGTATAGGGGAGGAGCTGGCTGTCAGCAACGGTGTGGACGGCAGGGAGTACCGCTGCCATATCGCGGCGTTTACGGAAGATACCGTCCGCTGTGAACTTCGCTTTATCAAGGAGGACGGCGCGGAACTGCCTTCTCGGATATATCTGCTTCAGGGGTTGCCCAAGGCGGACAAGATGGAACTGATTATTCAGAAGGCCGTGGAGCTGGGGGCATTTCAGATCGTGCCGGTAGCAGCCCACAGGTCGGTGGTGAAACTGGACGAGAAGAAAGCCGCGGCAAAAGTATCCCGCTGGCAGGCCATTGCCGAGGCGGCGGCCAAGCAGAGCAAACGGGGCGTGATTCCCCAGGTTCGGCAGGTCATGAGTTGGGAGCAGGCTCTGGAGCATGTGAAGAATTTGCCTGTGAAGCTGATCCCTTATGAACTGGCGGAGGACATGGGCAGAACCAGGGAGGTCCTGGAGAAGCTGGAGCCGGGACAGGATATAGCAGTATTGATCGGGCCGGAGGGCGGTTTTGAGGAGAGGGAGGTTGCGTCCGCCGTGGCAGTCGGGGCAATTCCCATCACGCTGGGGCGGCGGATCCTGCGGACGGAAACGGCGGGCATGACCGTACTTTCCTGGCTGATGTATCTATTAGAGAATAGATGAAGGACGATGCGAAACAAAATGCGCAGGCGCAGCACACAGCCATGATGCATATGATAGTTTATAGAAACCAGTAGCTTTGTATGCCCGTCCTCCCTGTGGGGGACGGAGAGGGGAGAAATCAATGGAAGTATATTTAGATAATTCCGCAACCACAAGGGCGCTCCCCCAGGTGGCGGAACTGGTTACGAAGATTATGTGTGAGGAGTATGGAAACCCCTCCAGTATGCACCGTAAGGGCGTGGAGGCAGAGCAGTATCTGCGTTATGCCAGGGAGACGCTGGCAGGTATATTGAAGGTGCAGGCGAAGGAGATTTTCTTTACCTCCGGAGGTACGGAAGCGGACAATCTGGCGCTGATCGGCTGCGCCATGGCAGGCCGCAGGCAGGGTAATCATCTGATCACTACCCAGGTGGAGCATCCGGCAGTGCTGCAGACCATGCAGTATCTGGAGAGCCAGGGTTTTCAGATCACATATCTGCCAGTGGATGCCTGGGGGCGGATTTCCCTGCAGGATCTGGAAAATGCCATCCGGCCGGAGACCATCCTGGTGTCCATAATGCACACCAACAATGAAGTGGGCGCATTGCAGCCTATAGCGGAAGCAGGGGCGCTGATCAAACGAAAGAATCCCGGGATTCTCTTCCATGTGGATGCGGTGCAGGGATTTGGCAAGTTCAGAATACTGCCCAGACGGATGCAGATTGATCTGTTGTCGGTCAGCAGCCACAAGATTCATGGCCCCAAGGGTGTGGGTTTCCTCTATGTGGGGGAGCGGGTGAAGATCCAGCCTATTGTTCACGGAGGGGGACAGCAGAAAAACATGCGCTCCGGCACGGAGAATGTGCCAGGCATTGCCGGGATGGCCAAGGCGGCGGAACTGATATATTCCCATCTGAATGAGGATGTGCAGCGTCTGTATGAACTGAAAGAGTATTTTGTGGAGCAGATCGGCCAGATGGAGGGAGTCCGGGTCAATGGTATTCCCCAGGAGGGATGCCGGGCTACGGCGCCTCATGTGGTCAGCGTTTCCGTCGCCGGAATCCGAAGCGAAGTACTGCTGCACGCATTGGAGGAGAAAGGGATCTACGTATCCGCGGGAAGCGCCTGTGCTTCCAACAAGCCTCAGACTTCGGCTACTCTGAAGGCTATGAAACTGCCCAGGGAGCTGTGGGACAGCACCATAAGGTTCAGTTTTTCGGTTTACACCACCCGGGAAGAAATTGACTATACATTGGGCGTAATGTATGATATGATTCCTATGTTGAGAAAATATACGCGCCGATGAAGAGCCGGGGCTGCGGGTTATGCCTCAGCCCCGCCTTATAAAACAGCATCTGTCTTCGGGCAGATGCAAAACTCTAATAAGTACTCAAAATAAGAGACGAGGAGATTTATGTTTACAGCATTTTTGATCAAGTATGCCGAGATCGGCATCAAGGGAAAAAACCGGTATCTGTTTGAGGACGCGCTGATCCGGCAGATCAAGTACGCCCTAAAAAAGTGTGAGGGCGAGTTCGCGATCCGCAAGACCATGGGCCGCATTTTTGTGGAAGCCCAGGGGGAGTTTGATTTCGACGAGACGGTGGAACATCTGAAAAAGGTGTTTGGCATATGGGGCATCTGTCCGGTTATCTATGTGGAGGATGAGGGCTGGGAAAAGCTTTGTGAGAGGGTGGTGGCCTATCTGGGAGAGATGTACCCGGACAGGCATAAGACTTTCAAGGTCAATGCCCGGCGCAGCCGCAAGAACTATCCTAAGGATTCCATGGAGATCAACAGAGATTTGGGCGAGGTGATTCTGGGAGCCTACCCGGAGATGCATGTGGACGTGCATCACCCGGATATCCTGCTGAATATCGAAGTTCGGGAAAAGATATATGTGTACTCTGAAACCATCCCCGGTCCCGGCGGTATGCCCGTGGGCACCGGCGGCAAGGCTATGCTGCTGCTTTCGGGAGGGATTGATTCGCCGGTGGCCGGTTACATGATTGCCAAGCGGGGCGTCAAGATTGATGCCGTCTATTTCCATGCGCCGCCCTATACCAGCGACCGCGCCAAGCAGAAGGTGGTGGATCTGGCCAGACTGGTTTCCCGCTACACAGGTCCGATCTATCTGCATGTGATCAATTTTGCGGACCTCCAGATGTATATCTACGAGAATGCGCCCCATGAGGAACTTACCATTATCATGCGCCGTTATATGATGCGGATTGCGGAGGCCATTGCCAAAGGGACCGAGTGTCTGGGATTGATCACCGGGGAGAGCATCGGTCAGGTGGCTTCCCAGACTATGAGTTCCCTGATCGCCACCAATGAAGTGTGCGAATTGCCGGTGTATCGTCCGCTGATCGGCTTTGACAAGGAGGAGATCGTGGAGGTGGCCAAAAAGATCGACACCTACGAGACCTCCATACAGCCCTTTGAGGACTGCTGCACCATTTTTGTGGCCAAGCATCCCGTGACCAAACCCAATGTGAAAATTATCCGCAAGCATGAGAGTCATATCAAGGAAAAACTGGACGAACTGATGAGAACAGCCTTGGATACGGATGAGTTGATTATAGTGACAGAGTGAGCCGCTGCCATGCTTCTGACAGAAAACCGTCGTCTATGCGGCGAAAGAGTTCTGTCACATTAAAATAGCCCGGTGCGTGTACACGCCCGGGCCGTAATGACTGGATCTTGCTGTTACAGGGTGTAGGGAGCCAAAGCTGCCAACACGTCTTCAACATTCTCCTCGGCATGGATGTTCAAGTCGATGGGCTTGGACAGGTCCAGACTGAAGATGCCCATGATAGACTTGGCGTCAATCACGTATCTGCCGGATACCAGATCAAAATCGTAGTCAAACTTGGTGATGTCGTTTACGAACGCCTTCACTTTGTCGATGGAATTTAGGGAAATCTGTATTGTTTTCATTGCTTTTACCTCCTTGCTGATTGCCATACTTACCTCTTCCCTGCATATCGCAGGCCGGGCCTGCGATACTGCGTTAATGCGTATTTGGAAGTTTTACTTCCAAACGTACCTTTTCCTGTCACAGGATTGCCGGCCATATTGCGCCAGCAGGTAACTGAATATGTAACATCCTAACTTCTGCTTACATATTACTGGCAGATTGGGTAAAAGTCAAGGAAAAAACAATACAAAAAAAGTGAGGAATAATATGAAAAATGTTGCATTTCACAATCTTGGCTGCAAAGTGAATTCCTATGAAATGGATTTTGTGCAACAAATTTTACGGGAAAAGGGTTATAATGTTGTGGCTTTTTGGGAAAAAGCCGATATTTATATCATAAATACCTGCACGGTGACAAATATCGCGGATCGCAAAAGCCGCCAGATGCTGCACCGGGCCAGGGCTATGAACCCGGACGCGGTGGTGGTGGCCATGGGCTGCTATGTGCAGACAGGGCAGGAGGAGGCGCTCAAGGACGCTTGCATCGACCTGGCCATCGGCAATAACCGGAAAAAAGATATTGTCCGAATTCTGGAGGAATATTTGGAGGAGAGGGACAGGCGGCAGAAGGGTTTGCAGCAGGAGGAAGCGTCCCGGGACAAAACCCCTCAGGACAAAGTCTTTCAGGACAACCCCACCCAGGACAAAGTCTTTCAGGACAAAACCCTGGGCGGCAGCACGGTTATTGATATCGGTCACACCTATGAATACGAGGAGATGCAGCTGAAAAAAACGGCAGAGCACACCAGAGCCTATATTAAGATCCAAGACGGCTGCAACCAGTTTTGCAGTTATTGTATCATACCCTATGCCAGGGGAAGGGTGCGCAGCCGCCGCAGAGAGGACATACTGCGGGAGATCCGGGGTATGATAGAAGCAGGCTACCGGGAGGTAGTGCTGACGGGGATCCATATCAGTTCCTATGGCATTGATCTGGCGGAGGGAGAGCAGGTATCCCGAGGGGACTACCGGGGACACTCCGGGCTGATTGAACTGGTGGAGGAGCTTCAGCGGCTGGAGGGCCTTGCCCGTATACGGCTGGGTTCCCTGGAACCCCGGATTGTGACGGAGGAGTTCGCGTCCCGGCTGGCCGCCTGCGACAAAGTATGCCCTCACTTTCACCTGTCCCTGCAAAGCGGCTGTGACGCCACGCTGAAACGTATGAATAGACATTATACTACTGGGGAATACTTCCGAAGTGTAGAACAGCTGCGCAGGGCTTTTGACCATCCGGCCATAACCACGGATGTTATCGTGGGATTTCCCGGGGAGACGGAGGAGGAATTTGAGGTATGCAGGCAGTTCCTGGAGCAGGTGGATTTTTATGAGATGCATATCTTTAAGTACTCCCGGCGCAGGGGCACCGTGGCCGATCGTATGCCGGGGCAGCTGCCGGACGCAGTGAAAACAAAACGCAGCGCTTTATTGCAGCAGCTGGAAAAGGAGCGGTCCAGGGCTTTCCGCAGCAGATACATAGGACAGGACGTGGAAGTTTTGTTTGAGGAATCCAAGGAGATGGACAAAGGTCTCTGCCAGGTCGGATACACCAGGGAGTATGTGCGGGTGGCGCTGCCCATGAAAGATTCTCTGCAAGGCCGGCTGGAGCGGGTGAGAATCAGGGGATATCTCACAGACGAGGTATTGCTGGCGGAAGCATTGCAGCTTTGACTTGATATTTTCTGACAAATAGAGTATTATTGGAAATAGCAGGATACATTCGTGGAGGATATATGCAGGATTTAGGGAATACACAATACTTCAAAGTACAGACAGAGCCAGAGACCGGTGTTAAAGTGATCCTTTCCACCGTATATGAAGCGCTAACCGAAAAGGGATATGACCCGGTGAACCAGATCGTAGGCTATATCATGAGTGGGGACCCTACTTATATTACCAGCCACAAGAGCGCACGCAGCCTGATCATGAGGGTGGAGCGTGACGAGATTGTGGAGGAGTTGCTGACAGAGTATATCCGCCATAACCAGTGGCATCCGTAGACGGGGGTATCATTATGCGTACTATGGGGCTTGATTTCGGATCAAAGACAGTGGGGGTGGCCGTCAGCGACCCGCTGGGCATTACGGCGCAGGGCTTGGAGATCATCCGCCGCAAGGAGGAGAATAAGCTGCGTCAGACCTATGCCAGGATCGAAGCATTGATAGTGGAGTACCAGGTGGGACAGATTGTGCTGGGCCTGCCCAAGAATATGAATGCCACGGAGGGAGAACGGGCAAAGCTCACCAGGGAGTTTAAGGAAGGGCTTGAGCGCAGGACGGGCCTGCCCGTGACGTTGTGGGACGAGAGACTGACCACGGTGGCGGCGGACAAGGCCATGATGGAGGCCGGTATCCGCAGGGAACACCGCAAGGACTATGTGGACATGATTGCGGCAAGTCTGATATTGCAGGGATATCTGGACTATCAGGAAAAACGGTAAAGTCGTGGAGGCGCTTTACCCTTTAGAGCCGTCGCGCAGCGACTATGTTAAAGTCGTGAAGGCGCACGAGAGGAACTTTCATGAGTGCGTTTACGAATGAAAGTTCCTCTCATGAGGGTGTGCCGAAGGGACTTTACCCTTTAGAGCCGTCGCGCAGCGACTTTTTAATAGGAGGAAAAGTTTTGGGTAAGTTGGAAAAGATTACCTTTAATCCCGATGGTGAGGCGCCGGTGGATTTTTTTGTGTTGGAACAGACGAGGATCGGCGGTCATAACTATATTCTGGTGACGGACTTTGAGGAGGGCGACGGGGAGGCATTGATCCTCAAAGATATGTCACAGGACGGAGAAGAGGAAAGCGTGTTTGTCATAGTATCGGATGATGAGGAACTGCAGGCGGTTGCCGGTGTGTTCGAGAACATGCTGGAGGACGTGGAATTTGTATAGAGTTTAAGGCCGCTCCTGGAGAACAGGAGCTTCTCATGATGGCTTTGAACGGTAGTTGAAACGGCATATTCCCGGGAAATACGGCGCATAAGTGCGCAATAAAAGCCCGTATGTCAAAGCGGCCGGATATTGATTGACGATGCGGTGTATCGGCAGGGAATACGCAGGATATTAAATCGGAGGAATATCTATTGAATAGGAGAAAAGAGAATAAGAGTGATAGTACATCCAGACTGAAAATTATCCCTTTGGGCGGCCTGGAGTTGATTGGCATGAACATTACTGCCTTTGAGTATGAGGACAGTATTATTGTGGTGGATTGCGGTCTGGCATTCCCGGCGGACGATATGCTGGGCATTGATCTGGTGATCCCGGATATCACCTATCTGAAGGACAATGCGGACAAGGTCAAGGGCTTTGTGATCACCCATGGACATGAGGATCATATCGGCGCCCTGCCCTATGTATTGAAGGAGATTAACGTGCCTGTATACGCCACGCGGCTGACCATGGGCATCATAGAAAATAAGCTGAAAGAGCATAATCTGATGAAGGGTACCAAGCGCAAGGTGGTGAAGTTCGGACAGTCCATCAACTTAGGGCAGTTTAGGGTGGAGTATATCAAGACCAACCACAGTATCGTGGACGCGGCGGCCCTGGCCATCTACTCCCCGGCGGGAACAGTGGTACACACCGGGGATTTCAAGGTGGACTATACGCCGGTGTTCGGCGATGCCATCGACCTGCCCCGCTTTGCGGAGATCGGAAAAAAGGGTGTACTTGCGCTGATGTGTGACTCCACCAATGCGGAGAGACCGGGATTCACCCCCTCCGAGCGGACGGTGGGAAAAACTTTTGACACTTTGTTTGAGGAGCACAAAAACACACGTATTTTTGTGGCAACTTTTGCTTCCAATGTGGACAGGGTGCAGCAGATCATCAACTCGGCCTATAAGTTTGGGCGCAAGGTGGTGGTGGAAGGCCGCAGCATGGTGAATGTCATTGAAACCGCCATAAACCTGGGCTGTATCAATATTCCGGAGAATACGCTGATCGAGATTGATCAGCTGAAGAATTATCCCGACGAGCAGCAGGTGATCATTACCACCGGCAGCCAGGGGGAGAGCATGGCGGCGCTGAGCCGCATGGCCAGCAATATGCACAAGAAGATCACCATCGGCCACGGGGACACGGTTATCTTTTCCTCAAGTCCCATACCGGGCAATGAGAAGGCTGTGACCAAGATTATCAATGAGTTGCTGCGCAAGGGCGCAGACGTGATTTTCCAGGATACCCATGTGTCGGGACATGCCTGCCAGGAGGAGATCAAGCTGATCTACACGCTGGTGCATCCAAAGTATGCGGTTCCCGTACACGGAGAGTACAAGCATTTGAAGGCACAGGCCAAAATCGCGGAGAATCTGGGCATTGACAAGGACAAGATCTTTATCCTGTCCTCCGGCGACGTGCTGGAACTGGATGAAAACAGGGCCAATGTCACCGGTCATGTGCCTGTGGGCAGCATTCTGGTGGATGGCCTGGGTGTGGGCGATGTGGGCAATGTGGTACTGCGGGACAGGCAGCACTTGGCGGAGGACGGCATTCTGATCGTGGTCATGAGTCTGGACAAGTACAGCGGCCAGCTGGTGGCAGGGCCGGATATTGTATCCAGGGGCTTTGTGTATGTGAGGGAGTCGGACGAGTTGATGGAGGAGGCCCACCAGGTGGTGGACAGCGCTATCTCCGGCTGTATAGACAGGGGGATCACGGACTGGGGCAAGCTCAAGAGCACTACCAAAGATGCGCTGGGCGAATTTGTTTGGCGGAAGACCAAGAGGCGTCCCATGATTCTGCCCATTATTATGGAAGTATAGTATGAGAAGAACTTTTGGCCGCTCACAGCAAAGGCTGTTTCGCGGAGAAGTTCTAAACTTACCTTATTCCTGCATATCGCTGGCATTGCCTGCGATACTGCGTTAATGCGTATTTGGAAGTTTTACTTCCAAACTTACCTTATTCCTGCATATCGCTGGCATTGCCTGCGATACTGCGTTAATGCGTATTTGGAAGTTTTACTTCCAATCTTACCTTATACGGAAGAATGCCCCAATACGGGCATTCTTCACATAAAAGTATTGTGACGCCGGAGGCGGCATGGGTGTTAGTGTGAAAGGAAGAGTGGAAAATGAGGCTGGAAGGACATCTGGAGCAGGCCGTTGAGGGCTTGATAGGTGCAATCAAGGGCTCAGAGGCATATGACAAATATATGTCGGCGCTTGAGGCGGTGAAACAGCAACCGGGACTGAAACAGCAGATCGACGAGTTCCGCAAGGAGAATTATGTGATGCAGAACACCGGAGATATGGCATTTGAGCGGATTGAGCAGTTTGAACGGGCATACTCAGATTTCCGGGAGAATCCGCTGGTGTCCGACTTTCTGGCGGCAGAGCTTGCCCTGTGCCGTCAGATCCAGCAGATTAACTTTAATATTACGGAAGCGCTGAACTTTGAGTAGGCAATAAATCGTGACCGTATTCTCGGCGGAAAGGGACCATATGGCCATACATATTATAAAAGCCAGGTGATATAAGCATGAATGTAAAAAGTTTGATAGCTGCGGTATGCGGCACAATTTTAAAAGTAGCGGCTGCGGTATGGATCATCATGATAATCTATCGCGGTGCGATCATGGCGTATGATTATGGGTACAGGGTTTTTGAGGAGCCCGCCATGTCAGAGGGGGAAGGCCGGGTGGTCAGTGTGACTGTCACCGAAAATATGTCTCCCAAAGAGATGGGACAACTTTTTTTGAGTAAGGGACTGATTCGGGATGACAGACTGTTTGTTCTGCAGTATTATTTTTCCGAGTTTCGCAAGGACTTGAAAACAGGAGATTTCGAATTGAGTACCGCCATGACAGTGGAAGAGATGATGGAAGCCATGACCAAGGAACCTGTGGTGGAGCCTGCCGAGCCTGCGGGCATGGATGCCCTGCCCCAGGATGTCACCAATCCGGAGGATGATATGGGAGTGGATCCTAACGGAGATGAAATCCCGGAGGGAGCAGAGGGTAATTAAGAAATGCCATCCCGGAGGGAGCAGAGGGTAATTAAGAAATGCCATCCTGATTTAGACACCCGCCGAAGCGGGCAGATGGAGTTTGAATAATTTTATGATTGTAGATGAGAGAATGGTTGCCTTTATTAATTCGTTTGATAAAGGCAACACGCCTTTTTTGGATAATTTAGAGCGGGAAGCCCTGGCGGCAGAGGTGCCCATCATCCGCAAGGAGACCCAGAGGCTTATGAAGTTTCTGCTGACGGTTCACCGTCCTGCGGAGATATTGGAAGTGGGCGCCGCCATCGGTTTTTCGGCGCTCTTTATGAGCCAGTACGGACCGGAAGGCTGTCATATTACCACCATAGAAAAATATGAGAAAAGGATTTCGCTGGCCAGAGAGAACTTCAAGCGGGCCGGGCGGCAGCAGCAGATCACGCTTCTTGCCGGGGATGCTGTGGATATTTTGAAAGAACTTAAGGGTTCCTATGACCTGATTTTTATGGATGCGGCCAAGGGACAATACATTCATTTCCTGCCGGATATCCTGCGGCTGCTGTCGGAGGGCGGCCTGCTGGTGTCGGACAATGTGCTGCAGGACGGGGACGTGGTGGAATCCCGTTTTGCGGTGACCCGCCGGAACCGGACCATTCATGCCCGGATGCGGGAATACCTCTATGAGCTGACCCACCATCCCCGGCTGGAAACCTGTATTCTGCCGGTGGGGGACGGTGTGACGCTGAGTGTGAAGATTTAACTGACAGATTGAGTGCCCCATGAAGTGGGTGAATGGGAGTTTGTATGGAATGTAATAAACCGGAGTTGCTGATCCCGGCCTCCAGCCTGGAGGTGCTGCGGACGGCAGTGATTTTTGGCGCGGATGCGGTATATATAGGAGGAGAGGCTTTCGGTCTGCGGGCCAAGGCCAAAAATTTCTCTCCGCAGGAGATGGCGGAGGGGATTGCCTTTGCCCATGCACATGGGGTCAAGGTTTATGTGACGGCCAATATTTTGGCCCACAACGGGGATCTGGAGGGGGCGGAACAATACTTTGCCGAACTTCGGGATATGCGGCCCGAGAGGGCGGATGCCCTGATTATTTCCGATCCGGGCATGTTTACCCTGGCCAGGGAAGTCTGGCCGGAGGCGGAGATCCATATTTCCACCCAGGCCAATAATACCAACTACCAGACCTATCTGTTTTGGTGGCGGCTGGGGGCCAAGAGGGTGGTGTCCGCCCGGGAACTGTCATTGGCGGAGATTGCCGGAATTCGGCGTCGCATCCCTGAGGAGATGGAGATAGAGAGCTTCATCCATGGAGCCATGTGTATCTCTTATTCCGGGCGCTGCCTGCTCAGCAATTATTTCACGGGACGGGATGCCAACAAGGGGGCCTGCACCCACCCCTGCCGCTGGAAGTACGGGGTGGTGGAGGAGACCAGGCCGGGAGAGTACCTGCCGGTGTATGAGAATGAGCGGGGTACTTTTATCTTTAATTCCAAAGATCTGTGCATGATCGACCATATCCCGGAACTGGTGGAGGCGGGCATTGACAGCTTCAAGATCGAGGGCCGCATGAAAACAGCGCTGTATGTGGCGGCGGTGACCCGGACTTACCGAAAGGCCATAGACGATTATTTTGAAGGTGAGCAAAAGTACAGGGAAAATTTGGAATGGTACAGGGCGGAAATCGCCAAATGCACCCACCGGCAGTTCTCCACGGGGTTCTTTTTCGGCAAGCCGGATGAAAATACCCAGATTTATGACAACAGTACCTATATGGATGAATATACATATTTGGGAAGTATCCAGGAGGTGATGTCCGGGGAAACTGAAGGGATACCGGACGGATATGGGGCGGCAGAGGCCAATGCCCCTGGAGGGGAGGGGCAGACCATGTTAGCCCGCATTGAGCAGCGCAACAAATTCCGGGTGGGGGACACTATCGAGATCATGAAGCCCGACGGCAGCAATGCGGAGGTAACGGTGGAGGCTATGTATGACAGCGATATGCGGCCTGTGGAAAGCTGTCCCCATGCAAAACAGCAGATCTGGCTGCACTTGTCCCGCTCGCCGGAGCCCTATGATCTGCTGCGGGCGCGCAACGGGTAAATTAGCTATTGCTTTTTTGCGGAAAAGAAGGTATCTTATTTTAGAGTGAGGCAGGAAGGGTCTGCCCATATACATAGTGAAGAGAAGGAGTAAGCTGTATGAGCGAAATGATAAATGTGGAGGAGCTTTTCGCCAGCAGGGTATTTACCCTGGGCAAGATGAAGGAGAGGCTGCCCAAGCATACATTTGCCGAGGTAAAGCGGGTGATGGAACAGGGAGGGGAATTGCCTCTGGCCACTGCCGACGTGGTGGCCAAGGCCATGAAGGACTGGGCCGTGGAGCACGGCGCAACCCACTATACTCACTGGTTCCAGCCGCTGACCGGCATCACTGCGGAGAAGCACGACGCATTTGTGTCCCATCCCGACAGTGAGGGCAGGATGTTGATGGAGTTCTCGGGCAAGGAACTGATCAAGGGTGAGCCGGATGCCTCCTCCTTTCCTTCCGGGGGCCTGCGGGCAACCTTTGAGGCCAGAGGTTACACTGCCTGGGATATGACCTCCCCCGCTTTCCTGAAGGAGGATGCAACAGGGGTGATCCTATGTATTCCTACGGCGTTCTGCTCTTATACCGGGGAGGCCCTGGACAAAAAGACTCCTCTGCTGCGATCCATGGAGGCCGTCAGCCAGCAGGCGCTGCGCATTGTGCGTCTGTTTGGCAATACGGAGGCTGCCAAGGTGGTGCCCAGTGTAGGGGCGGAGCAGGAGTATTTTCTGGTGGATCGAGAGAAATATCTGCAGCGGGAGGATCTGATTTTTGCCGGGCGCACCCTGTTTGGGGCTCCCGCCCCCAAGGGCCAGGAACTGGAGGATCATTATTTTGGCACTATCCGGGAGCGGATCGGCGCCTATATGAAGGATCTGAACATCGAACTCTGGAAGCTTGGCGTGACTGCCAAGACCCAGCACAATGAGGCGGCGCCGGCCCAGCATGAACTGGCGCCCATCTACGAGTCTGCCAATATAGCCGTGGATCACAACCAGTTGGTCATGGAGACCATGAAGAAGGTGGCCGGACGCCATGGTTTGACTTGTCTGCTGCATGAGAAGCCCTTTGCGGGGGTAAACGGATCCGGCAAGCACGACAATTGGTCCCTGTGTACGGATAATGGAGTGAATCTGCTGGATCCCGGCGATACACCCAATGCCAACATTCAGTTTCTGCTGGTGCTGGCCTGCATCATGAAGGCCGTGGACACCCATGCGGACCTGCTGCGCCAGAGCGCCTCCGATGTGGGAAACGATCACAGGCTGGGGGCCAACGAGGCTCCTCCCGCCATTATTTCCATGTTCCTGGGGGAGCAGCTGGACGATGTGGTAAAGCAGCTGGTGGAGACCGGCGAGGCGGCCCATCTGATAGAGGGCGGCAAGCTGGAGACGGGTGTATCTACTCTGCCGGATTTCGAGAAGGATGCCACGGACCGCAACAGAACTTCGCCCTTTGCCTTTACCGGCAACAAGTTTGAGTTCCGCACGGT
This sequence comes from uncultured Acetatifactor sp., assembly GCA_910585015.1. GTDB lineage: Bacteria > Bacillota > Clostridia > Lachnospirales > Lachnospiraceae > Acetatifactor. Next base: position 6,458 of record CAJUCT010000027.1, on the reverse strand, counting down.
GGGTTCCGCGGACTCCATCGCCAGCCCCAATACCACGCTGAACGCCATTGTGGCGGAAGCCTTCTGCGAGGCGGCGGACACATTGGAACGGGAGATGGCTCAGGGCAAGGAGTTTGAACTGGCGGTACATGACCTGATCAAGGAATATATGAGCAGACACCAGAGAATCATTTTCAACGGAGACGGGTATTCCAAAGAGTGGGTAAAGGAGGCGGAGCGCCGGGGGCTGCCCAACATCAAATCCATGGTGGAGGCGGCGGGTACGCTGACCACGGATAAAGCTATCAGGCTGTTTGAAAAGTTTGGGATTTTCAGCAGGGCGGAACTGGAGTCCCGGGAAGAGATCCTGTATGAGACCTATGCCAAGACCATCAATATTGAGGCGCTGACCATGATCAATATGGCCAACAAGAAATATATCCCTGCGGCAGTTAGTTACACCAAGACTCTGGCGGATACCGTGATTGCGGTGCGGGAGGCCGGCGCAGACGCCTCTGTGCAGGCTGAATTGCTCGGCGAGGTGAGTGAGCAGCTGGCGGCGGCCAGAATGGCCCTGAAGGAGTTGGAGAGCGCCATTGCCCAGGCCAGCGCCATACAGGACGCCAAGGCCCAGGCATTTTTCTACAAAGAACCCGTGAAAGAGGCCATGGACGCGCTGCGTGCTCCCGTGGATGCCCTGGAGATGCTGGTGGATAAGAAAGTATGGCCCGTGCCTTCCTATGGAGAGTTAATCTTTGAGGTGTAAATGTGGAGTAAGTAAGCGTAGGCGGTTTCCCGCGGCTGAAGAGCCGGGGAAACCGCTTTTAATCTGTCACAGGTTTATTTACAAAAATTTTTTTGTTTTTTTGCATTTTCCTCTTGCAAAATGGAAATACTTCGTGTATAATTCATCAAGTAGTCAACAAATAGCGCTATCGCCAAACGGTAAGGCAACGGACTCTGACTCCGTCATTTCAAGGTTCGAATCCTTGTAGCGCTGCTTTTAGAAATCCGAAGAGAAATCTTCGGATTTTTTTGTGTGTTCCTCTTGACAAATGGACTACAAAGTGTTATCTTAAATTTAGCCTACACGCTGTAGTCAAAGGAGGTGCATTTATCATGATACAGCAGGTTTCCGATTCGGAATTGGAATTGATGAAAATAGTCTGGGCCAACGGCGGCACGGCGCTGTATGCCCACATTATGGAAGAACTGACTAAAGCAGGGCGCATATGGCAGAAAAACACGGTTATCACGCTGCTGTCCCGTCTAGTGGAAAAGGGGCTTTTGAAAACAAGTAAAATAGGCAGGCGCAACGAGTATGTGGCCATTGTGTCCGAGGCCGACTACCGGGCGGTGCAGACCCAGAGTTTTCTCAATAAGCTTTATGACGGGAATGTGAAAGGACTTGTGGCGACACTGATACAGAGAGATATGCTCACTGCGGAGGACTACGAGGAACTCAGGCGGTTTTGGGAAGGAGGAACGGGGGCGGATGAATAGTATCTTTATTCTGTTTCTTTCCATGTCGGTTTCGGGTTCCATGATGATTCTCGGCATGTTTTTCCTGAAACCTTTGTTTCGGAGCAAAATCAGCAGGCAGTGGCAGTATTATGTTTGGCTGATTGTCATAGCCCGTCTGCTCCTGCCAATCACGCCGGGTGAAAGTCTCGTGGGGAACCTGTTTCGGTGGGCCGGTCAGGCATCGTCATGGCTTGGAAGTGCCATCGTGTATGATGACGATGAATCCTTGAGAACCGCACCTCAGGGAGATAATCTGATTGACGATACTATGTTATCGCTGACGGACAACGAAATGGGGAGCGGCATATTCTCCCACAAGGATACTTTATCCGAAGTTTCTGCGTCCGCACTGGACGGAAAAGCTTCCGAGGTCGCCAAATTACTGCGGGACGGCAATGTGCCTGGAACCGCCGGGTCCCAACAGGACGGCAATGTGCCTGGAACCGCCGGGTCCCAACAGGACGGCAATGTGCCTGGAACCGCCGGGCCCCCGCAGGAGGACAATGTGTCCGGAACCGTCAAACTTCTACAGGGCGGTAATGTATTTGAGAACGCGGAACCTTCCGTATGGGAGAATATAGCGTTTGGCTTTGGGCATCTATGGATATTGTGGCTGGCAGGTGTGCTGATTCTCTCGGTACGGAAACTTACAGTTTACCAAAGCTATACAAAGTATGTCAAAGCAGGATGCAGGGAGGTGGAGGATATGGCCTTGCTGGATCTATTGGCCCGGGAAGAAGAGCGGGCAGGCGTGAAACGTCCTATGGAATTGTATGTCAACAGCATGGTTTCATCCCCGATGCTTTTGGGATTATTTCACCCCTGTATTATCCTGCCAACCACCGACTTGCCGCAGGAGGAGTTTTTCTGCACTGTCAGACATGAACTAATCCATTATAAACGGTGGGATATGCTGTATAAATGGCTGGTGCAGATTACCGTATGCCTGCACTGGTTCAATCCGCTGGTTTACCTGATGGGCCGGGAGTTGGGCCAAGCCTGTGAACTTTCCTGTGATGAGGCGGTGATCCGGTCACTGGACCAACAGAACCGACGGTCCTACGGTGACACCTTGCTTCATGCGGTGAGATCAGGTGGGAAATATAGGGAGTCTTTTACCTCTGTGCTGCTGGGGGAAAGTGCGGAATTATTAAGAGAAAGGCTGGATGCGATTATGAAGTATAAAAAAATGTCTAAAAAAGGCTGTTGCGGGGCATTGTTGGTGTCGGCAGCGCTTGCGTCTGTTTTTGTTGTCTCAGGCGCTTATGCCGCTGAGAGCGCCCCGGGGAATGGGACTGCCGCAATGGTTCCGGGGATTGCAGGCAAGGGCAGCCCTGACAAACATGCAGATGAATACTATGGCGTCGATCTGCCGCAATTTGATGATGCTTTTGCCGGATTAGAGGAGCTTTCCCAATTAGAGGAGCTCTCCAAATTAGCCTGGCTTGAAAGGTTTTCAACGCTTTTTGCCCTGGAGGGAGATGGCTGTTCCCATGATAACTTTGCCGATCCCAAGGAGGCTGCGACGGCCCCGGAGAATGTAGGCAGCGGCAGTTCTGACAAACTTGCGGACGAATACTATGGCGTCAATCTGCCGCAATTTGGCTATGCATTCGCTGCACTGGACGAAAATGCTCAGGCGGCCTGGCTTGAAAGGATTTATAATGATGGAGAAATTGCGTTTTTCTCAGTCAGCTTACAACAATTGGATGCGGACAGTTCCCTGATCACAGCCTTTATTCAGAAGGCTTATGATGATGGAAAAATCAGCTTCTTTTCGGTGCTGGCTGACCACATGGGTGAGAAAACCCTGGAAGCCTGGCTGGATAAGGCCAAGAAGGAAAAACAAGTCAGTTTTCAGTCGGTGATCCTGAAGGCGCTGGATAGGGATTGGGAACTTGAGGCGCTGGAGGAGGAACTGGAAAGGCAGCGGCTTGCAGAATATGAGAACTATGGCATCACAAGGGACGGTAAAGTATATTACTACCAAGGACAGATGGTCAACATCTTTATGGATCATCAATCAAACAGCGCCTTTTATACGTTGGATATGAATCCAAACGGCGCGGTGAACATTAAAATCGTCCGTGGCGAGGATGGCTCAATCCAAAGTGTGGACTATATGACTGAGTCGGAGGTGGAAGAACTTTTTGGAGACATGTAGAGGGCTTCCCGCCTTTCCACATATACTCCGCATTGCATGAGCAGATGGACTGCCGTCCTAAAAAGGACATAAAAGTTCATCTGCTCTGGTTCTTTGTATATGGTGCTGTTATCCGTTATTTTCTACGGCTCTTTATTCTTTTCAATCCTGATCAATCCTTGATAAAGCAACAAAGAACACATTGACGACACTATACTTGTTACTGTCGAATCCAGGTGAATGTCATGCGTATTACAGAACACATGGATTACCAGTAAAACAATCAGTACTACTACACCTACGGCAACTGCTTTAAAAAAATGCTTCATTACTTCATATCTCCTTCCAAAGTGAATATGTATTTATCGCAGAACAGCATACCAGAAAAAACAACGGTTCTCTCAAAACAGTCATAAAATGCTTTATTTCGTAAATAAGCGCGTTTCTATTTTTCAAAGCATGCATTTATTCATCATTTTCGCAGAGCGGCGCTTGCTACAAAGAATCAAATACTGTATAATCAGGGAAGCAAATAGGCAATTGCGAAACTCCCTTTCCGGGAACAGTGGATGGGCAATATATACAAAATAAGGGCGACTGGCCACTGCATCGGAGCCCGTTTTTGTATATATTGACCAGCCACGTCACTTGCGGAGAACGTTTCGCAATTGCCTAGGGACGCAAAACTCGAAAGGAGGGGCTGAAATGTTGCTGTCTTTTTTTGGGCTGTCCATTGCCATACGCAATGTGTGGCCTCAGCGCATGAGCCTGAAAGCGTTTATAGTGCTTTATATGCTGCTGTTGCTTGCCGGAATGCCTGTAACGCTTCTAGCCTGTATACCATACGGTCTGTTCGGTATTCTGGTGGCAGTTTGTATATATGGACTGGCTGTCTACCGGGACACCGCATCCCAGAATGTTGTTATGGGCATGATTGGATTTGTGCTTGCCGCAGTGACGGATGATTTGCTGAAAATTCTTCTGAATATGTTGATTTCCCCGGCTTTATCAACACAGCGATATATTTCTTTTGGTGTCAATTTGGTTCGTATTTTGCTGTTTTATTATATTACATTGCTCTGCGGAAGGCTGCTTAGAAAATTGTTGCTGTCAGGCAAAGGTATTTTACGCCTTCAGCAGACGTGGTATCTGATTGACGCCGCATTACTGCTCCTTATAACCATCTATCTGTTCGACAATTTGATTCCGGGACAAAATGGATCTATCGGCAGAATGATATATAATAATGCCCTGCATATTTCAGGGTATCTGCTTGTTATGCTTTTTTTGCTTTTGGCTATGCGCCGTTCCTATCTGGAACAAATACAGACAGAGGCAAAGAGGAGAGCCCTGCAGGATTTGCAGGACTACACACACAATTTGGAGGTCATGTATAACGGTTTGCGCTCCTTTAAACATGATTATGTAAATATTTTGCTCTCCATCTCCGGCTATATTGAAAATCGCGATATGGACGAATTGAAGAAATTTTTTGAGGACAAAATTTTTCCGACGAAGAATTTGATTGACCAGGGTGATTACAAGCTGAATCAACTTAGTAACATCAGTGTGTTGGAAATCAAAAGCCTGCTCTCTGCAAAAATGATCTATGCCCATGAGTCAGGGATTGATGTCACCATTGATATTCCCGACAGAGTGGACGGTTTTCTGATAGATACCGTAGACCTTGCCAGAATACTGGGAATCTTTTTGGACAATGCGATTGAAGCCACATTGGAGACCAAGCAGCCCCAAATAGGTTTAAATATCATTCAGCATAAGGCCGGTGTGTCAATTATCATAAGTAATCGCTTTCAGGATAAGGGCGTGGCGCTGCATGAGTTAAAACAAAAAGGTTTCAGCACAAAGATTGGACATCAGGGAATTGGGCTTTCCAACACTCAGAAAATCATCAGTTCTTATGACAATGTGCTGCTGGAAACCACAATGCGGCGCGACTGTTTTGTACAGCATATGGAACTTGTTGCCGGGAAGGAGTGACATAATATGCTAAATATTTTTGTATGCGAAGATAATGCCTCACAGCGGCAAACTATCGTGCAAACCATTCAAAATACCGTGCTGATAGAAGAACTGGATATGCAGCTTGTGTTAGATGCGGGAGACCCGTATGTGCTGCTGGAAAAGGTCAAGACCAGCCAGAACACAGGCATTTATTTCCTTGATATAGACTTAAACAGCAGCATGAACGGAATGAAACTGGCGCAGCAAATCAGATTGTTTGATCCCCGCGGTTTCATCATATTCATAACCGCACATTCTGAACTGAGCTACATGACCTTTCAGTATCGGGTGGAAGCAATGGACTTTGTGTTAAAAGACAACCCTGCCGAAGCGAAAGTGAAAATCAGGGAATGTCTGTTAAACGCAATGGAACGCTATACGCTCCAAACCAACAAGATACATAAAGTCTATACTATTCAAGTAGGTGGACGGAAGATCAGCGTAGATTACAGTGATATTTTCTTTTTTGAAACTTCCGGAAATATTCATAAAGTCATTCTCCACGCGAAAGACCGTCAAATTGAATTTACCGGCACCATGAAGGATCTGACAAGCACATTAGACGGTAACTTTGTGCGATGCCATCGGTCATTTCTGGTAAACAAAAATAACATAAAAGAAGTAGACGCTAAAAACCGAATCATCTATTTTCCCAACGGAGAAACCTGCCTGATGTCCACGCGCATGATGAAGGGAGTATAAATAATCCTGCGGTATTGTATTAATCAGTATATAAATGAGGCTTCTGGCATGATGGTGGGTACTTGACCATGCCCAATTAACAACT
>CAJUCT010000026.1 GCA_910585015.1 uncultured Acetatifactor sp. | reverse complement strand
GTGGAGTAAGGAGGTGGCAGGCTATGACATGGCCTTTTGAGAATGATACCAGCGCTATTATTAAAAAATTAGCGTCTGCTCAATTAAAGAAAGAGCGTTTGAAGAAGATTTTTACGATTATTGCAATTTCATTAGCAACATTTTTGATGGCGTCTGTATTGCTTCTGGTTTCTGGAATTATTACGGTGAATCAAAATGGAGGTAATAACATTACGGGTTCCTATCATGCTCTTATTTCCAGCATAGAAAAAGAACAATATCAAAAATTGTTTGATGATGTGCGAGTGGATTTATGCGGATTCACAGCTTCTATTGGTAGTGTTAAATCTGGAAACGATCGTCTTAATATTTCGTATTCCAACAATGATGCACTTACATTAAATGGGCTATCTGTTTCCGAGGGGAAAATGCCAGAGAAAGATAATGAAATACTGATTGAACAAGAATACTTAATTCGGCAGAAGATAAATGCAAAAATTGGAGATACCATTTTATTGCCAGACCCAAACAACGGCGAGGAAAAATCCTTTATTATAACAGGATACTTGAAAACAGGGGCTAAAGGCACTGACCGCTCATTATATGCAGCTATGGTTTCTGAAGAATATTTCTTAAAAATGGATGGATGGAATAACTTTTCACCGGCAGTAATGCTTCGTGTAAATTTAGATGCAAAGACGAACTCTGAGGATGTAAAAAACTTAATATCAGAGATAGCGGCTGATGCAGGTTGTAAAGCGACTCCTTCTTATAATGAAGCATATTTGAATCTTAGCCAGCCTTCGGTATTGATGGTTATGGCGGCCGTTGCTGGGCTGGTTGTTATCGTAATCGCTGGTATTTTGGTAATATACAATATTTTCTATATTTCCATTATCAATTCAATTAAAGAATATGGACAGTTTCGCACAATAGGGATGACAGCAAAACAGATTCAAAGACTTGTTCTTAGGGAGGGAACTTTGCTGATGTTACCTGCAATTCCTATTGGACTAATTGCGGGAATTGTAGTGGCTTATATTTTAATTCCGCATGGATTTGAATTATGGAATGTGCTATGGATATGCCCAATTGTTGTTGCGTTAACCTATGCCACTGTGCGCCTGTCCATCAAAAAACCTGCTAAAATTGCCGCGACCGTTTCACCCATAGAGGCTTCCCGCTATGAACAAAATAATCAACCCAAATGTAAACATAGGCAGCACAAACTAACGCCGGGGTCTTTGGCAGTAAATCAAGCTCTGCGTTATAAGAAAAAAAATATACTGACAGTCGCCTCTCTTGTCTTGACTGGCGTTTTACTGTTAGGCTTATCTTCTGTCCTTTCTTCTATAAATGCAAAAGATATGTCTTTATCTGGGTTTGCAAGAGGACAGTTCATTTTAAGAATCTCAAATCAGGAGCTAATGGAAAATCCTTTGGAGATTTTACAGAAATCAAGTCCTTTTACGGAGGAAGTGGAAAAAGAACTCTCACAATTATCAGGTGTGCAAAGGATTATGAACGATCAGCATCTACCAGTTTCCTATGATTTGCAAGCAATGGAATCAGATGCTGAAATTGTAGGATTTGAGAAAGCAGATATGACTTTGCTGCAAAGCTGTATCTTAAATGGAGAAATATCAGATTATGAGCAAATGGCAACTGAAAATCAGATGGTTATTGGCCGGCCGAATGACTTTGAGAAGTATTTTGGTATTCGTCCAGAAGTCGGCTCGTCGGTACCCCTAAAGATTTTTGATGGGGAGCATACGAAGAATCTGGAATTTGAGATTGCGGCAGTTCTCGACGAAAGTAAGATTGGAAATAATGGCGATAAAATAGATATGCTGTTATTGCCGGTTGATTCAATGCAAAAAATTGCACACAGCAATTTAACATATCAGTATGTAATTTGCGTAGAGGATTCTTTTGAACAGCAAGCAGAAAATGAAATAGACCAAATTATATCAGATAATCCACGACTGAGTATTGATTCGCTTTCTGCTGCGATTGCCCAAAATGAAAACTTCTTGCAGGGAACACAGTTAGCCCTTGCAATAGCCATTGTTTTAATTGGTTGTTTTTCTGTGATGAATTTGCTAAATACAATTTTGACGGGAATTATTGTAAGGCGCAAGGAGTTTTCTCTCATGCGTTCAGTGGGAATGTCTCAAAAACAATTATCCGTGATGGTTCATAAAGAGGGATTGATCGTAGTTGGTATTGGACTTGTATTATCTGTGATAATTGGTGGAGGAATTGGATATGTTCTTTGCTCATTTTTGAAAAACAACCTAATTAACTATTTGAATTATCAATTTCCATCGGGTATTACAATCTTGTATTGTGCGATTGTTATTTTATGTAGTGTGCTGATTACAACAGGAGCCTTAAAGCAGCAAAGCAAGTTATCAATGATGGAAGCTCTGCGATAAATGTTTTTTTTAGAATATCAGAGGAGGCGACGCAATGGAACTGACCCCGACCTTGATTTTGAATCTGGCGCTGCTGATTGTCCCGCCGGTTGTCCTTGTGCTGGTGTTCCGGCAATGGCTGGCCCGGCACATCCGCTGGACGGTTGCCTTGACTGCTCTCTATGATGTTCTCCTGTTTTGGGATGAACTGTTCTACTATGAGAGCTTCGGCCTGTTCGCTGTGCTGATTCTGGTACAGTTGGCGGCCACCGGCGCAGCAGCGTTCCGCATTTACAACAAACAAAGAAAGGATTGAATTTTATAAGCATTTTACAGACTATCGACCTGAAAAAGTATTACGGCACAGAACCGAATATCACCCGCGCCCTTGACGGTGTGAACTTCTCCGTGGAGGACGGCGAGTTTGTGGCCGTTGTGGGAACCTCCGGCAGCGGCAAATCCACCCTGCTTCACATGATGGGCGGGCTGGACACCCCTACTTCCGGCAATGTGATTGTGCCCGGCAGTTTCTGTAACGATGATGATAATATCTGTTTTTCAGGCTACCGGGCAAAAAACGAGACCGATGATTCTGTCATTACTGCGTAAGGGCGGGCTGGATATTCCCTTTATGTTCCTTATGAATGCGGCGGCTGGCGCAAATGGCATACCGTGGGCAACTCCGATTGCGGACAGCCTTGCGATGGGGATGGCACTGGTTTTGTTTATTCCATACAGAAAACAGCTAAAGGAAACTATGGAGAATTTTTCTGAGAAGGAATGACTATGGGATATCGTTCTAATCTTTGGACGAACCTTTCGCAATTGCCAAAAGAAAAGTTTTCCGTTTTGCCTATTGTACCATGTTTTTTGGAGTTTTACCATATACATTTATAAAATTCAACACATAGTATCCATAGCAAAATTATACGTTACAGCCTGACCATAAAATAAGCTGCGTAAGCAATTTACCCGTGCAAGGTTGCCTTTTTTCCAAAATTAGGATACAATACAAGTATACAAAAATCGGGGAACAGGATCCTGATTTGCGTGCCCGCCGAGACGGGCAGACGGGAGTTTTCTATGGAAGAAAGAAAATACGCATTACTGATCGACGCTGAGAACACCAGTTCCAAATATGTGGATGTGATTATCAGCGAGTTAAAAAAATATGGTATTATCACCTACCAGAGGATGTACGGGGACTTTACCAATCCGGATTTGGCCAGTTGGAACAAGAAGGCACTGAAATACGCCATTGTCCCCATACAGCAGTCCCGGTATTCCACGGCGAAAAACGCGGCGGATATAATGCTGGTCATCGACGCCATGGACATATTGTACAAAGGCAGTATAGACGGCTTTTGCATCGTGACCTCGGACAGCGATTTTACCCGCCTGGTGAGCCGTCTGCGCGAGGAGGGCAAGTCCGTGATCGGCATGGGCAAGAGCGATGCCTCCAAGACCTTTATCGCCGTCTGCGACGAATATAAGTTCCTGGACAAGATCGTGGACGACGAGTCCAAGGGGGACAAGACCGTGGTGGAGAGGGACTCCATCACCCCCATCGGGGAGATTAAATCCGCCATCAACAATCTGCTGCAGGAGTGCGAAAACAACGGAGAACCTGCCAATCTGGGCATGGTCAAGAGCAATTTGCAGAGGCTGTACCCTGATTTTGACGAGCGCAACTACGGCTATAACGCCATGATGAAATTCATCACCGAGGCCACCAAGTTCAAGATTGTGAAGCAGGGCACTACGATTCTGGTGGTGCGGGGGGGACAGGAGGTGCCGGTCAATGTGGAGGCCAATGTACAGCAGTACATTATCCGTAAAGCGGAGCAGAACATTAAGCTGGAGATCCTGGGGCAGCAGCTCCATGAACATTTCCCGGATTTCAAATACAAGGACTACGGGTATGCCCGTCTCTCCCGCTATGTGAGCAGTATCGAGGGCGTCCAGATCGACGGCAACAATATCGTGACCCGGCAGTGAGTGCTCCCGGACCCGAAGGGGCCTTATATATAAGCTTCCAAAAGTAGATAAAAAGTTGATATTTCCGCCTTATACTGTTATGCTGAGTAGGACGTGACACAGAAAAGTCTTTCTGTGCCGATAACAGGAAAGGCGGATTTTTATGTATAAAATACTGATAGTGGACGACGAACCGGATGTGGTAAGCCTGATCCGGGATTATTTTGAGATTAACGGGTACGAGACGCTGGCGGCGTTCAATGGGGAGAAAGCCATGGAACTGGCCTTGCAGCAGCCGGATGTGATTCTGCTGGATATCAATATGCCCCAAATGGACGGACTGGCGGTGTGCCGCGGGATTCGGGACTATGTGTCCTGTCCTATCCTTTTCTTGACGGCCCGCATCGAGGACAGCGACAAGGTGCAGGGCTTTGCGGCGGGAGGGGACGACTACATCCTGAAGCCCTTTTCCATGGAGGAACTGGGGGCCAGAGTGGCGGCTCACATCCGCCGGGACCACCGCTGCAAGACGGACGCCAACGTAAGGTTCTGGGGCAGGATGGTCATAGACTATACCGCCAAGACCGTAGCGGTGGAAGGACCGGTGATCCCCTTTGCCAAAAAAGAATATGAGATTATCGAACTGCTGTCTCTGAGTCCCGGTCAGGTGTTTGACAAGGAGCGGATCTATGAGAAGCTCTGGGGCTATGACGCCGAGGGGGACAGCAGCGTGGTGGCGGAGCATGTGCGCCGGATTCGCTCCAAACTCAAGGAATACGGAGAAGAATATCATCTGGAGACGGTATGGGGGATGGGATATAGATGGAAAAAGTGAAAAAGCCACATGGCAGGAAGCATCGCCGCCGGCGTCAGAGATCGCTGCGGCAGGCCCTGTATTACTGTATTCCTGTCTGCGTTGTTCTGGCTTATATGGGGACCATGGCAATCGGGCATGGCACGAATAAGTTGCAGTATTGGTATGAATCAAACCATATGGGTGTAGAGAATGCGCGAATATGGGATGACGGATATGAGATTCTCATTGACAGCAATGGAGTTGTACATTGTAGCTATGTGGGTAAGGAAGAGCCGGGATATGATGTGAGCAGCCAGGACCCGATGCAGCGGATTATCTATGAGTTAATCAGCTATATGCAGGTGATCCTGATACCGCTGTGGATACTGGCCTGCGTGGGATTGACAGTGTGGATATTTTATAAGAGGGAACTGGAAAAACCCCTGCGGGTGTTGCAGGACGCCTCGGAAAAAATAGCGGACAACTGCTTGGATTTTCAGATGGAGCCAGTGAAAGACAATGAGTTGGGGCGGCTTCGGGAGGGCTTTGAGAAGATGAGAGCGGCCCTGTATGAGAACAACAGGACCACCTGGCAGCAGCTGGAGGAGAGAAAGCGGTTGAACGCCGCCTTTGCTCACGATATGCGTACACCCATCACCGTGCTGAAAGGTTATGGGGAGATGCTGGAGCGATATGTTCCGGAGGGCAGAATTTCCCAGGATAAGCTTATGGAAATCCTGGGTATGATGAACGGGCAGATCCTCAGGCTGGAGAGCTACACACAGAAGATGAGCAGTATTCGGAAGCTGGAGGATCTGGAACCGGGACCGGCGCCCATTCCGGCCGCGGCGCTGCGGGAAAAGCTCCGCGGCATGTGCGAGATCCTGGGGGAGGACATCTCCTATTCTTTTGACGGCGAGGGAACCCTCTGCCTGGATGAAGCGCTGGTGCTGGAGGTGTGTGAAAACCTGGTGTCCAACGGCCTGCGCTACGCCCGGCAGATGCTGCAGGTGACGGTACGCGTGGCGGAGGGGGAGTTGACTGCCCCGGAGGAGGAACAGGACAGAATCCTGGAAGTGGTGGTGGAGGACGACGGTCCGGGGTTTGGCCCGGAGGAACTGCGTCATGCCACAGAGCCTTTTTACCGGGGGGAGGGGCAGATGGAGCAATGCCATTTCGGCCTGGGGTTGTATATCTGCCGTCTGATCTGCGCCAAATGCGGCGGCAGTCTGGCACTGTCCAACTCGGTCCGCGGCGGCCGGGTGACCGCCAGGTTCAAAATTTTTCGGAAAAACAAAAAAGTAGATAAAAAGTTGATAGATATGCAGTAGGGTAATGGTGTGGAGCAATCCACACCATTTTTGCGGTTGTAAACCGCCGTCGGTCAAGGTGAAGCCGCGAAGGGACTTCACTCTTAAGCGCCATCGCGCAGCGACTTTATATTAGGAGGAGAGAATCATGGATCAACAAAATAACTGTATTGTCATCAGCCATGTGGATAAGTACTATGGCAAAAAACAGGCGCTGAAGGATATAAACCTGACCATTGAGCAGGGCATGTTCGGGCTGCTGGGAAGGAATGGCGCAGGCAAGACCACGCTTATGAAGACTTTGGCCACCCTGCATGAGAAACAGGCGGGGGAGATATCCGTGTGCGGTATCCCGGTCAGCCACGCCAGAGAGATCCGGGCCATCACCGGATATCTGCCCCAGGATTTTTCCATGTACCCCAATATGACGGTCTATGAGTGCCTGGACTATCTAGGCACACTGTCGGGGATGCCCAGGGCCCTGCGGCAGCAGAGAATTTCCATGCTGCTGAAGAGAGTAAACCTGAACGGAAAAAAGCATAGCCGGGTAAAAAGCCTCTCCGGGGGCATGAAGCGAAGACTGGGCATTGCCCAGGCCCTGCTCCACGATCCCAAGGTGATGATCGTGGATGAGCCCACCGCGGGTCTGGACCCGGAGGAGCGCATCCGATTTCGCAATCTGCTCTGCGAGGTGGCGGAGGAGCGCATTGTGATCCTATCCACGCACATTGTGGGGGATATTGAGGCCACCTGCGAGAATATCGCCATATTGAATGACGGAGAACTTCTGTGGAAGGGCACAGTGTCCCAGCTGCTGGAGAATGCCAGAGGCAAGGTCTACACGGCGGAGATACCTGCAGGTATGCTGTCCCAGGTAAAGCGGGACTATATTGTGACAGGAATGCTGCGCAGCGAGCGGACTGTGACGGTGCGGTTCCTGGCGGACGGGGAGTCCGGAGAACAGTCCGCCGGTCTGCTCCCGGGGGCCAGAACGGCCATGCCAGGCTGCGAGGACGCCTATATGTACTGCCTGCGCCAGCATGGCTGTGAGATTGTGGGAGGTGAAGAGTGATGCTGTTTCTCAAGGAATGTAAAAAAGTAATCTTTTCCATGACCTTTGTGTTGTATGTGGTGACGGTGATCGCCATGTATGTGACACAATTTTGTCATGAGCGGCCCCCCGTTGCGGCCCCTCGGCCAGGAACCGGAAACTATGGCGCTACGGTGCGGGAGGACCCGCAGCTGATTATGCCGGCGGCGGTGGAGAGCCTGCTGGGAGAGTATCTGTCCGGCAGTTACCCGGCCTATCCGATTATGTTTTACAAGAATGTCAAGCTGAAGGAGAATGAAAGGCTGGAGATGCGGGCTGTTCTGGAGGAACTGACAGGGCTTTCCGGGGAGGAACTTGACGGATTTACGGGATATCAGGATGCGGGATATTATAGTGAAGGCATGGACGAAAACGGCAATCCCATAGTACAGTTCCGGGAGACGGTGCTCCCGGCGTACAGTCTGCCGGAGAGTTTGACCTATGAACATTTTTGCGAATTAATGGAACAGGCCGACAGGATCATTGGCGGCGGCAGCAGTTACGAGGTGAAAAACCTGGCAAATAATTTCGGCCGGGCCCCTATGACCTATGAGGAGGCGCTGCAGGAGTATGAGTCCCTGATGCTTCCGGGGGAACTGGGCAAATCCTATCTGCGGCTGCACTGTGACTATATGGGGATTGTCTTGGCGGTGATGCCGGTGTTCGTGGCGGCGGCCCTGTGGCAGCTGGATAAAAGGGCCCGGATGCAGTCCTTGATTTACACCCGGAAGAGTTCTGCCGTCAAGATCGTGGGAAGCCGCTATCTGGCGCTGGTAAGCTGTATGACCGTGCCGGTGCTGCTGACCCTGGCCTATACGGTTTACACTGTCGCCGGGATGTACCCCCAGATGCATATTGCCTGGGGCAGTGGGCTGGGAATGGCTCTTTTGTGGCTGCTTCCTGACATTCTGGTTGTCTCCGCGGTGGGGGCGCTTTTGACGGAACTGTTCTCCCCTCTTCTGGCCATCTTCTTACAGTGTGTGTGGTGGTTTTTGGCGCTGAACAGAACGGAACTGACGGGAGATGTGGAGCGGTTTGGTCTGCAGGTGCGCCATAACAGCCTGAGCAAGATAACCCTATGGCAGAGCCAGTGGGATAATTTTGTGTGTAACAGGCTGACGATGGTGATTCTGGCGCTGTTCTTTGTGGCGCTGGCCACATGGCTGTATGAGCGCGGGCGGAGAGGGAAAGGAGCCTGGACAGACAGACTCCTATATTGGGGCAAAAGCCAAAACTATGGCATCCGGAAGGCAGGAAAGAAGGTGACAGACGATGGGGATATCTGAGAGAATGGAGATCTATGGCAATATCCTGAAAGTGAATCTGCGGCGTCAGTATCCCTGGCCCGCTCTGGCGGCGGTGGCGCTGCTGGTGCTGACCAGGCTGCTTTTTAACTTAAATGCCCTGGAGGGGGCGGCGGTGGCCCAGCCTCTGGAGATGCTGATGATTTGGATTGGTCCGGCGCTGCTGGCGACGGTGTTTCTGCCGGAGCAGAACCCGGAGATCCGGGACGTGGTGCGGGCCAGACAGACCGGCTATATGCAGGTGTGTGTGCTGCGGATACTGTATGCCAGCCTGACCATTATAGCGCTGATTCTGGTTTTTACCGGGATTATGAAAGCCTATGAAAGCCAGGTTCTGCCCTACCACATATGGGGGAGCGTCTGCTCAGCCCTGCTGTTTGGAGCGGTGGGGCTGGCGGCGGCCGGGCTCAGCGGCAATGCCGCCGGCGGCTTCATGGTGTGTATGCTGTACTATCTGGCCAGCTATGGCATGGGCCGCAGGCTGGGGTGTTTCAGTCTGTTTTCCATGACAAAAGGGCAGATGAGCGGCAAGGGATGGCAGCTGTTGACCGCAGTGGCGCTGGTAGTGGCTTCGCTGGCGATTATGAGGCGAAGAAAACAGATATAGAGGCTGCAATCTTTATGGTGTCATCAATAAGCATACCACCTAAAAAAATCTTGCAAACATAGTATCTGTATGCTATTATAGAGATACAAAAAGGGAAAGCCATAGAAGCGGCTCTACCCCGTTAACTAAACAAGCTATACCTCATATGAGGTCAGCCGTCAACTATTGGTAGTAGTTGGCGGCTATTTCTTTTTTTCCTTGAAAATCTGATAAATCAAATTCGCAAGGGCTACAATGAATATCCCTATCTGGATCAAGTCCTGATATGTAACATACATCGTACCACCCTCCTTTCTCTCGTCTGGAGGGCTTTTTTAACCCTCCGAGTAAAAAAGAGGGGCAAAGCCGCCTTGGCTCTATGGTTTTCCCATGCATCAACTATAACACACCCCATATTTGATTGCAACCTCCTTCCCGAATCAGTTTTCTCCGGGCTTAGCTTACATAGAAAGAGGCGGAAAGGCATGTTGCAATCAATTTGGGAATATGTTATGATTTGTCATAGAACAATCGTATAAGCTTGCCTTGTTTCTTGGCAGACGCAGGTGGGCTTATAACTTATCTTGAGGAAGCTTGATCTTCCCAATTGACAGCAATTTGACATAGGTTCAGACTGTTTCTTGCGGGGAAGGAATTGTCATGAGAAAGATAAAGGGATATATTTTTGCACTTATATTGTGTATACTTTTTATGTGCTCCGGCTGTGGAAACCCTGAAAGCCAGACCGGGCAGGGAAGTCCCGAGCTTTATCAGGATGCCCGGCAGCAGGCGGACGGGCATGCAGCGGCGGATTCACTGCCGGAAACGGAAGCGCTCTTAAAAGAAGATCAGGTGCTTGAACTGGGAGATCACATGGTTGCCTGCCATGTACACAGGGAAGCGGTTGAAAAAGGAATTGACGGGTTTGGCAGCCTGCATTTGTGGAACCCGGACATGTCCTCCCTTGTGGTGTGCGCGGATGAGAACGATATTGGCTATTGGGCCAAGGAAATGTATGCCTGGGTGGAGGGGGAGTGGCGGAGAATCGGTCGCTTTGAGCGGGTTTACTCGGAGACGGAGTTTTATGAGATGCCGGGAAGGGGCATGTTTCCGTATTCTGACGGGTATCGGGAGTTGGTCTGCTTAGGCGGGGAACCGGTGGAGGAAAAACGGATAGAGAAAGACTTCTATGAGGAAGACGCGTTCTGGTCCGATACAGAATGTATCTGGAGCGAAAAATATAAAAACAGTGTCAGACTATACCCCGTCTGGCCGGAATGGGAAAATGTTACAACGGTGATTGGCGGAACTTCAATAGAAAAATATATCAGGGTGGTTTCGGAACCCTGAAACAGGAGGGAGATACATCATGGTCAGAAAACATTACCGTTTCACCGGGAGAGTGCAGGGCGTGGGCTTTCGTTACCGGGCGAAACATGCGGCAGGCGGCATGTGTATCACGGGTTGGGTAAAAAATGAGTGGGACGGAGCCGTGGAGATGGAGGTACAGGGCACGGAGGAGGCCATCAACCGGATGCTGGTGATGATTAACCGGAGCGATTACATCCAGATCGAAACCATAGAATGCAGGGAAATCCCGCTGGAGGAACAGGAGACTTCCTTTCATGTGCGATAGCGGCCAAGTTGTTTTCAATGTTCATGGGACTGGCAAGAAAAACTTGCCAGTCCTATACATTTTCTGGTATACTGTTTTTATGGGTTCCCGGTTGGACATAACCGGAACGGCAGGAGGTTGATCCGAGCCGGATTCCCGGTTTGGCCGGGCAGGTTCAAGATACGCGGAAACGAGGAAAATATGGAACTTTGGGATATATATGATGCGGATAAAAAGCCCACCGGGCGCACCATGCGGCGCAATGACTTTTGCCTGGCGGAGGGAGAGTACCATCTGACGGTGCTGGGCGTGGTGGCCCGGCGGGACGGACGGTTTCTGATCACAAAGCGGGTGCGGACCAAAGCCTGGGCGCCGGGCTGGTGGGAGGTCTCCGGCGGCGCCGCCATGGCGGGGGAGGAGTCCCTGGATGCGGTGCGCCGGGAAGTGAAAGAGGAAACCGGGCTGGATGTGACGGGCTGGGACGGAGGCTATCTGTTTACCTACCACCGGGAGAATCCCGGCGAGGGAGATAACTATTTTGTGGATGTTTACCGCTTTATTGGGGATTTCACAGAGGAGGAACTGCAGCTGCAGCAGGCGGAGACGGACGGGTACCGTCTGGCCACGGCGGAGGAAATCCGGGAACTGGCAAAGCAGGGAATCTTTCTTCACTATGACAGTATCAAGGAGGCGTTTTCTCTGTCCTGAGGGATGCGGGTTCTATGTGCGGAAAATGGCGGGAGCAAGGTAAGTTTGGATGTTTCACATCCAAATACGCATTAAGGGATATTGCAGGCGCAGCCAGCAATATCCACGAAGAGGTAAGTTTGGATGTTTCACATCCAAATACGCATTAACGCAGTATCGCAGGCGAAGCCTGCGATATGCATAGTAAGGTAAGCTTGAAGGGAAACACCACGGAAAGAGGCCGAAATGAACATAAAAGGATTCACCTATGGGTATGACGCCAGGAAGGGCTTATATGACAGCGAGGAGGGCCGGTACAGCCAGGACGCGCTGATGGACACCGGGATCAACTGGGTGTGTCTGGCATTTCCCGTTAATCAGAAAACCTATGCGTCCACGGAGATCTTCTTTGACTATAGAAAAAATGTGCCGGACTTGGAGCTTCTTACCACCATCGGACGTTTTCACGCCAGGGGCGTCAAAGTGTGTTTAAAGCCCATGATCAATTCCGACGACGGCGTATGGCGGGCGCTGATCAGTTTTCCGGACGAGACTATGATGGAGGAGGATACATACTGGGCAAAATGGTTCGCCAGCTATCAGGCTTTCCTGACTCACTATGCGGCGCTGGCGCAGTACGCGGGCTGTGAGATGTTCTGCCTGGGCTGTGAGATGCTGGGCACGGAGCGCAAGGAGAAATACTGGCGTCAGACCATCGCCATGGTCAGGGAAGTATATCAGGGGCCTCTGGTATATAACACCAACCACGGCAAGGAAGAGACGGCGAAGTGGTATGACGCCATTGACTATATCGGCACTTCCGCTTATTACCCGGTGGAGAGCGGGCCAGGCGGGAGTCTTGTGGAAATGCGGGAAAACTGGCGGCGGATTGCCGAAAATCTGGGGGATTTGAGCCGGCGCCTGGACAAAAAAATACTTTTTATGGAGATTGGCTGCCGCAGCGCCTTAGGCTGCGCGCAGATGCCTTGGGATTTCGTTCACAAAGAGTTTCCGGTGAGCCAGGAGGAGCAGGCCCGGTTCTATGAGTCCTGCCTGTCCGTCATGAGCGGCCAGGAATGGTTTGAGGGTGTGTTCTGGTGGGACTGGGGAACCCATATTTACCATACCCGGGAAGAGGCGGAGCGGGATAAGGGATTTAACATTTACAGGAAACAGGCGGAAGATGTTGTGAGAAAATGGTATCAGAAGTAATCCGGGGTAATGCATATGGAAGAACATTTTTTTTATCAGGAAGAGATCTACTTTACCAAGAATAGCAGTCGGGAACTTGGGGAGAATCAGGACAAGATAGTGGAACTGCTGCGCAGCAACCTGGCGGTGGGCGTGGTGGGAGGCTTCTTTGAAGAGGGATACCCGGTATACTTTATCAGCCATTTTGCCCTAAATAATTTGGGAATGTCCTTTGAGGAATTTATGGATCGCACCGGAGGCAGCTTTCTAAAGGCAATTTATGAGGAAGACAGGCACATATTTCAGGCCGTTTCCCCGCAGGGCGAGAAGGACGTAAGGGAGTACCGCATGTTGAGCCGGGACGGAGATCCTGTTTGGGTCAACGAGGTGCGCACACTGTCTTCCACCGGTGAGGGGAGGAGGATCTGGGTGTGTTCCCTGCGGCTGATCGATGAGGATTACCGCAGACAGTGTTTGAGCCAGGAAGCTTTCGGCCTGATGAAAGACACGTATTACCGCATTAGTTCCATAGATCTGGGCCGGGGACAGATCGAGACGCTGAAGCTGGAGGATACAGAGCAGCAGCAGGAGGCGCAGTTTCACGGCGATTACCGCAAGATGCTGGAATATTGCGTACAGCAGTATGTGGAGGAAGAGTTTCAAGAGAAAGTTCGAAATATGCTGTCGCCGGAGAACCTATGCGCCGTACTCCGGACATCGGGAGACTCCTCTTCCTTTACCTACCGCAGGCGGGTAAAGGGAAAAAGCGTATGGGTCAGATCGGAACTGATTCCCATGAAGGGATATACCCCGGAGTACCCCCTGGTTATGTGGTACGTGAAAGATATAGCCAGAGAGAAAGACCAGGAAAAGAACTTGTCCGATGAGCTGCTTACCGACAATGCAATTCTGCGCAGAACCCTGAGTGAGGAAGAACAGTACCGGCAGGCCATTATCTCCGAAGCCCTGTTTGTATTCAATGTAAATGTGAGCCGCAATCTGATTGAGGATGATTTCTACAGATTTACAGGGGAGCGGAACACCGCCATACTGCCTTTGGTGGGAATGCAGGCTCCCTGCGACGCGGATGCCTTTTTCAGCAGATGGGGAGAACAAAAGATTTTGCAGGAGGATCGGGAAAATTATGACCGCTGCATCAATATGCAGTATCTGCGGGAGGCATATGAGCGGGGAGAGACCGAACTGGTGCTGGAATATGAAACCAGGATAGATGAGGACGCCGCGGTGATTCTGCGCCATACGATTCTGTTAATCCGCGACAACGCCAGCGGAGACATTATTGCAATGAACAATCTGAAAGATATCACGGCCCAAAGGAAGAAGGACAGGGAGACCCGTAAGGCTCTTTTGGATGCATACGAGGCGGCGAACCGGGCCAGCAGCGCCAAGACGGATTTCTTGTCCCGCATGTCTCATGATATCCGCACTCCTATGAACGCCATCATTGGCATGACAGCCATCGCGGGCACTCATCTGCAGGAGCCGGAGAAAATAGCGGAGTGCCTGGGCAAGATCACCGCTGCCAGCAGGCATCTGCTGGCCCTGATCAACGAAGTGCTGGACATGAGTAAGATAGAGGCGGGAACTCTGTCACTGAATGAGGAGGAATTTAATTTATCCGACCTGATGGTCAATCTGCTGGACATGGTGCGGCCCATGGCGGAGGAGAAGAGGCATGAACTGGAAGTCCATATCCATGGATTGAAGCATGAGAACGTCATCGGGGACAGTATGCGGATTCAGCAGGCATTTATGAATATTGTCACTAATGCGGTGAAATATACGCCTGAGGGGGGACAGATTCATATCGAACTCTCGGAGAAATCTTCCGGACAGGTCAAGACAGGCTGTTATGAGTTTGTCTTTGAGGATAATGGTATCGGTATGTCACAGGAATTTCTGACTCACCTCTTTGAACCCTTTGAGCGGGCCGAGGATGTCCGCACCAGCAAGATCCAGGGGAGCGGCCTGGGGATGCCCATTGCCAGAAATATCATCCGTATGATGGGCGGCGATATCCAGGTGGAAAGCCAGCTGGATAAGGGATCCTGTTTTACTGTGCAGATTTTGTTAAAATACCAGGAGACGGATGCGGTTTCCCTGGCGGAATTGATCAAGCTGCCGGTGCTGGTGGCGGATGACGATGAGATCGCCTGCCAAAGCACCTGCCTTATGCTGGACGAACTGGGACTGCACAGTGAGGGGGTACTTTCCGGAGAAGAGGCCATAGAGCGCGTGGACAGTGCGCACGGCCGTAAGGAGAATTATTTCGCCGTGATTCTGGACTGGAAGATGCCGGGGATGGACGGCATAGAGACGGCCAGGGAGATTCGACGCCGGGTGGGGGCGGATGTGTCTATTATAATTCTATCGGGCTATGACTGGTCCCAGTGCGAGATGGAGGCCAGGGCGGCGGGCGTGGATGCCTTTATCACCAAGCCTTTGTTCAAGAGCAGGCTGGTGAGCGTCCTTCGAAGCCTGGCAGCTGATTCAAAACCATCGGAGCCGGAACTGCCCGGGGCAGATCTGGAGAAAAATATGGAGCAGGATTTCACGGGCAAGAGGGTACTGCTGGTGGAGGACAACGAGTTAAACCGGGAGATCGCAATGGAGATCCTGCAGATGGTGGGATTGGAGGTAGAAACTGCGGAGAACGGAAGTATCGGGGTGGATATGGTTGCCGCGTCGGAGCCGGGGTATTACAATCTGGTGCTCATGGACATACAGATGCCGGTGATGAACGGCTATGAGGCCACCTGCGCTATCAGGACGCTGGAACGCAGGGACGCAAGGTATATTCCCATTGTGGCCATGACGGCCAACGCCTTTGCGGAAGATATTCAGGCGGCCAAGTCCGCAGGTATGAATGAACATATGGCCAAACCTATTGATTTAGGTCGTTTGTTGGAGGTGTTGAAGCGCTGGCTGCGATAGTGCCGCAGAGGGAGTAGAAATTGAACCGCAAAAACGGACAGGGGGAGAAGAAGATGAGAATATTTAAAAATGTGAACTTAAAAGTGAAGGTTTTGCTGCCGATAACGATTTTGTCGATTGTCATGATTTTTGCGGCGTTATCCAACTGGTATATTGCGCGGCAGATGTATAATGCCAGCAATGAGATTTCAGGCAACTATATGACCAGCGTGATCAACCTGAATATTCTGGCTAAAGAGTTTGAGAGTTTAAAGGGATCCGTATATGCGCATGTGCTTGCCACGGACGAGGAGGAAATGAGCGTATACGACGCGGAATATAAGGCCCATGTGGAAACCATAAGGCAGTTGTCAGCCGTCATAGAGGAGGCTCTGGAGGAGGGCAGCGAGGAAGCGGCGGCGTTCCAGGCTTTCGGGGAGAGCTATCAGCTGTTCCTTCCCAGCTGCAAGCAGGCTATCAACTACAGCAAAAACGGTAATCAGAAGATGGCCATGAACCAGCTGCGGGGGGCTATCAATACAGCCAGCAGCAATATAGCGTCGTCCATCAATGAGATAGTCGCGGGTAAGACGGAGGACATGCAGACATCCCTGCATGGACTGGAAGCTGTATACAACGAGAGCATCGGGCTTGCGGCGGTATTTTTGATTCTGGCGCTTGTTTTGTTTGCGCTGGCTCTGCTGATCTGTATTATGGAGTTGAATCGTCCCATTGACCGGATGAAAAAGGAACTGGCACAAATTATCAGGGACATTGATGCAGGCAGAGGGGATTTGACTGCCCGCGTATCGGTGCAGGGCAGGGACGAGATTGGACAACTGGGCAACGGAGTAAACGGATTTATCGCGTCTCTGCAGGATATTATGAAAAAAATCACGGAGAATGCCCTGCGTCTGGATCAGATTTCCGGAGAGGTGGCAGGCAGCGTGGATCGGGCTAACGGCGCTACCTGTGACATATCCTCAGTGATGGAGGAACTGTCGGCGGCTATGGAGGAGATGTCGGCAACGACGGTGACGGTCAACGACAATACCGGAAGCGTGGGCGAGAGTATCGGTGAACTGAACAATGCCTCCGAAAAGTTGTTGGGATATGCTGAAGAAATGCAGCGTAGGGCAGGTGCGCTTGAGTCTACGGCGATTGACAATAAGCGGAACACTACGGATCTGGTCACAGGCATTATCACCGATTTGGAAAAGGCCATCAAAGACAGCGAGAGCGTGAGACAGGTGGAGGACCTGACAACACAGATATTGAGTATCTCCAGTCAGACCAACCTGTTGGCGCTGAACGCTTCCATTGAAGCCGCCCGGGCCGGGGAGGCGGGGAAAGGTTTTGCCGTAGTGGCCACCGAGATCCGGGGGCTGGCTGATTCCAGCCGGGAGGCCGCCGGCAATATCCAGAATATCAACAGCATGGTAATGGCGGCTGTGAACGATCTGGTCAAAAGTGCCAATCGGATTGTGTCCTATGTCAATGAGCAGGTTTTGCCGGATTATGACGGCTATGTAAAAGCAGGGCGCCAATACAATGATGACGCCCGGCATATCCACCAGGTGGTTGAACAGTTCCATGAGATGGCGGCTAATATCAGCAGCCTGATGGACGGTATCAAAGAGGCCATGGACGGTATCTCTGTGGCAGTGGAGGAGAGTGCGGACGGCATCAGCAACACGGCGGACAGCGCCAATGCGCTGGTGCAGATCATGGATCATGTCACCGGGCAGATGGAGAGCAACAACCAGGTGGCCCAGCAGCTGAGTCAGGAAGCGGCACATTTCAGCAGATTGTAAAGAGGAGTTTATGAGTATTTCACCAAATGTAAAAGACGAACTCAGGAAACGGTATGATGCCGATTTCCTGAGTTTTCATGAAAGTAAAATCAAGGACATGCGCAGCGCGGGAAACAGGGCCAGGGAGATGCGGACCACCATAGAGGCCAGACTGGGCAACGGCAAGGCTCTGACTGCCAGCCCCAAGCGGCAGTGCGCGGCGCTGGCGCAGTTCTACCGGAGTCGGAACAATGCCGCCCAGCTGCAGAATATGGAGAATACCAAACGGCAGATCATTTCCATGGAGATGACCTATATTGACGGCTGCGCCCACAGCGAAAGATTTGCGGGGTATCTGCTGGAGCACACGGAGATCAATCTGGTGCTGTCAGGCATCAGCGAATTGTACAACAAATACCTGAAGGCTTCGGAGAAGGAACTTCGCAAGGCCATACTGGGAATGGTGCAGACGGACGCGGAGGTGGAGTACACCCAGGCTCTGGCCATGGAGAGGCGCTTCATACTGCACATCGGCGGCACCAACAGCGGCAAAACGTATGAGTCCGTGGAGCGGCTGAAAAAGGCCAAGTGCGGCGTGTATGCAGGTCCGCTGCGCCTGTTGGCTCTGGAGATCTATGACAAGCTGCGGGCGGCGGAGGTTCCCTGTTCCATGGTCACCGGCGAGGAACAGCACATAGCCCCGGACAGCCGGGTGACGGCCTGTACGGCGGAGATGGTGGATCTGGATGCGGAATATGATGTGGCCGTCATCGATGAGGCACAGATGATCAGCGATCCCTTTCGGGGACATGCCTGGTCCCGGCTGGTCATGGGTATCAAGGCCAAAGAGGTGCATATCTGTATGGCGCCGGAGGCGGAGAATATCATCCGCCGCATCTTAAAGCGATGTCATGCGAAATATGATATCGTGCGTCATGAGCGGAACACCGAATTGGTATTTGAGGACAAGCCCTTTGATATCGACAATGACATGACCAAAGGAGACGCTTTGATTCTTTTTTCCAAAAAGATGGTGCTGGATGTGGCGGCCAGGTTGGAACTGCAGGGAGTAAGGGCCAGTGTGATCTACGGTAACCTGCCCCCCCAGATCCGCAGGAAGCAGTTTGAGATGTTTTTAAACGGGGAAAATGATGTGGTGGTGGCCACGGACGCCATCGGCCTGGGAGTCAACCTTCCCATTCGGCGTATCGTATTTATGGAGCATATGAAATTTGACGGCAAGGGGAGACGCCCTTTAAGCGAGTTTGAGGTGCGGCAGATCGCGGGCAGGGCGGGCCGCCGGGGCATGTACGACGTGGGCTATGTGACGGCCACCACCGAGGCGGGACTGGAGCATATCAAACGGGTATACCCCATGAAGCACACCATTGAGTATGCGATTATCGGTTTCCCCCAGGTGCTGTTGGATATTGACCAGCCCATAGACCAGATTCTGACTTCCTGGTACAATATTAAGCCCAATCTTGATGTCTACCGCAAGATGGACGTCAAGGAGATGCTGATCAAATACAGGAACCTGTATGGGATCCGGGACAGCATCGCGGGCTTTGAGGACAAGCGGGAACTCTACAATATGATCTCCTGCGATGTGGATTTGGGAAATGAAAAATGTATGGCTATGTGGCGGTATTACTGCAGGACCTACACGGCGGATGTGTCCATCAAGTTTCCGAACTTTGATGACGTCCGGGGAGACACCCGGCTGGAGCGGGCGGAGACCTACTACAAGCTGTTGGATCTGTACAACCAGTTCTCGGTGCGTTTCGGCAAGGTCATGGATGAAAACCGGGTGGTGGAGGAACGCTTAAAGACGGAGGATATTATTCTGGCGGAACTGGGCAAGAGCAAGACTTTTTATCTGCGCCGCTGTAATTACTGCGGCAAGCTGCTGCCGATAGGGGCCCGTAGCTCCCTATGTGACAAGTGCTATTATTCCGTGGCCGGGACAAAGCAGGCCCGCGGAAACAGGAGGTGACCATATCTGAATACGAAATCAATGGATAAAAATTTTCTGTTTGAATCCATGCCCATCCCCAAGGCTGTGGCAAAGCTGGCCGTTCCCACGATTCTGAGCAGCCTGGTGATGGTGTTGTACAATCTGGCGGACACCTATTTTGTGGGAATGCTGAACGATCCTCTGCAAAATGCCGCCGTGACGCTGGCGGCTCCGGTGCTGCTGGCTTTCAATGCAGTGAACAATCTGTTTGGCGTGGGCACCTCCAGCATGATGAGCCGTGCTCTGGGACGCAAGGAGTACGATATGGTGCGCAGGAGTTCGGCTGTCGGTTTCTACTGTGCGCTTTTCTGCGGCGCCATATTTGCCGCGCTCTGCACAGCGCTAAAAAATCCGCTGCTGGTAATGCTGGGGGCGGATACGGTGACCGGGCCCGCCACGGCGGCCTATATGCTGTGGACCGTGTCCTGCGGTGCAATACCGGCCATCTTGAATGTGGTGCTGGCTTATCTGGTGCGCTCCGAGGGGGCGTCCCTCCATGCCAGCGTAGGCACCATGAGCGGCTGTCTGCTGAACATTGTGCTGGATCCCATATTCATCATGCCCTGGGGGCTTAATATGGGGGCGGCGGGCGCAGGCCTGGCCACCTTTTTGTCCAACTGCGTGGCGTGTGCTTATTTCTTTGTGCTGCTGTATGTGAAGAGGAAAAGCACCTATGTCTGCGTAAACCCCCGGATGTTGGGCTGGAACACGGCCATTGTGCTGGGTATCTGCGGCGTGGGCATTCCTGCGTCCATTCAGAATCTGCTGAATGTGACGGGCATGACAATACTGAACAATTTCACCTCTGAGTACGGAGCGGACGCGGTGGCGGCCATGGGCATATCCCAGAAGATCAGCATGGTGCCGCTGCAGATTGCGCTGGGCTTCTCCCAGGGCATCATGCCGCTTATCAGCTATAACTATGCCAGCGGCAACCATCCACGGATGAAGAAGGCCATCACTTTTGCCATAAAGCTGATGATCCCGGCGCTGTTTTGTGTGATGGCCCTGTTCTGGATCTTCTCGGCGGGGCTGACCAGAGCTTTCATGGAGAACGAGTCCATCATAGCCTACGGAACAGAATTTCTGCGGGGCTTTTGTCTGTCAATGCCGTTTCTGGGCATGGATTTCCTGGCCGTGGGCGTGTTCCAGGCTCTGGGAAAGGGCAAAAACGCGCTTGTCTTTGCCCTGATGCGTAAGATTGTGCTGGAGATTCCGGCCCTGTTTATCTTAAACTGGCTGGTCCCCCTGTACGGCCTGCCCTACGCCCAGCCCTTTGCGGAGATGGTACTGGCGGCGGCTGCCGTATTTATGCTGATGAGGATATTCAGGCAGTGTAATATGCAGCAGAGTTAAATAACAAGAAGGGTAAGTCTGGATGTTTCACATCCAAATACGCATTAGCGCAGTATCGCAGGCCCGGCCTGCGATATGCAGGAAAGAGGTAAGTTTGGATGTTTCACATCCAAATACGCATTAACGCAGTATCGCAGGCTTAGCCAGCGTTATGCAGGGACAAGGTAAGTTTGGATGTTTCACATCCAAATACGCATTAACGCAATATCGCAGGCCCGGCCTGCGATATGCAGGGAAGAGGTAATTATGGGATCATTGGAATTTCGGTATGACACACAGTTGTTGATTGAGGGGCATGATCTGGATGAGGATGCCATCAATGACTATATCACAGAGCATTTTAAAGGTGACTGCCTGCTGGCGGTGGGAGACGAGGAATTGATTAAGATCCATTTCCACACCAACGAGCCCTGGCAGGTATTGGAATATTGCGCGGGCCTGGGGGAGATATATGATATCGTGGTGGAGGATATGGACCGCCAGGCCAGAGGATTGCAGGGGTAATATTGCCCATCCACTGTTACCGGAAAGGGAGTTTCGCAAACGCGTATTTTGGAATAAAGGAGACAGGAGGAAGGCTGCCATGGAGTGGAGCAAGCTGCTGAGCGACGAGCGGATACGGCCGGTACGGAAAAGGGCCGGCGCGGAAGATTTGCGAACGGAATATGAGAAGGACTATCACAGGATCATCGGCAGCGCCTCCTTCCGGCGGCTGCAGGACAAGACCCAGGTGTTTCCGCTGGATAAGAGCGATTTTATCCGCACCAGGCTCACCCATTCGCTGGAAGTGTCTTCCTTTGGCAAATCTCTGGGACAGAACATCTCCCGAAAGATTTTGCAGGAGGTAAAAGACCCGGATTTTAAGCCGGAGTACCAGGGATATATCTGTGATATTCTGCAATGCGCCGGACTGCTGCACGATATTGGGAATCCACCCTTTGGGCATTTCGGGGAGACGGTGATCCGGGAATGGTTCAGGGCGCATATGGGACGGCTTCAGCTGCAGGGCAGGCCCCTGAAGGAACTGCTGACTGAGCAGATGCAGGCGGATTTCTATGAGTTTGAAGGCAACACCCAGGCACTGCGGCTGGTAAGTAAGCTGCACTATCTGGTGGATGCGCATGGCATGAACCTGACCCAGGCTTTGTTGGGCACGATTATCAAATATCCGGTTTCTTCTCTGGAAATTGACAGGGAAAGCGGGGATATCCGCACAAAAAAGATGGGTTACTTTTACGCGGAGCAGGACTTGTTTCAGCAGATACAGCAGACGCTGGGTACGGCGGGATACAGGCATCCTCTGGCCTTTGTGCTGGAGGCGGCGGACGATATCGCCTACAAGACGGCGGATGTGGAGGACGCCTTTAAAAAGGGCTGCATTACCTATCGGCAGCTTGTGGCGGAACTGCGGGCCTGTGGGCGGAAGCTGGAGGCGGGAGAGAAGTATTTTGGGCTGGTAGATGCCTTGGAGAAAAGATATGGCAAAGGCCAGGAGCGGGGGGTATCTGCCCCGGAGGCTTATGCGGTGCAGAATTGGATTGTCTATATACAGGGGGAACTGTTGGCATGCGCCACGGATAATTTTGCGCAGAATTACAGGGAGATTATGGCGGGAACCTACAGGAAGGAATTGCTGACAGGGGAAGACCGGGCCAGGATGGCGGATGTGCTGGGAGATATTGCCTATCGGTATGCCTTCGTCTCGGAGCCGATCTACAAGCTGGAAATCGCCGCGGAGACTATTATGGACTTCCTGCTGGAGCGCTTTGTGGATGCCGCCATAGTGTATGACAGCGGACAGCCCGTGACGGCGGTGCAGGCCAAGCTTATGACACTGGTCTCCGACAACTATAAAGCGATTTACCAATATTACAGCCGGGACAAGAGCCCGGAGGAAAAGCTGTATATGCGCCTTCTGCTGGTGACGGACTCCATCTGCGGCATGACGGACAGCTATGCCAAGAGGCTGTACCAGGAATTGAGCGGCATCGCATAAGTTATCCTGTGTCTGCTCAAAAAGGGAATCATCCCATGCCCGTTCTTCTCACAATAGCACCATCAATCTACCTTTGTCATTGTGGAGGACATTATGAAAACCAAGAGGCAGGAGACGCCTCTTTTTGCGGCAAATACGATAATATTCGTACATTACATACGGAGGTCAAGGTACCATGTTAGAAAATAATTTACAGGACGAATTTATAAGTATTATCAGGGAGGAACTGGTTCCCGCCATGGGGTGTACGGAGCCGATTGCTTTGGCCTATGCTGCCGCCAGGGGAAGAGAAGTTTTGGGCTGTGAGCCGGAGCGGATCACTGCCAAATGTTCCGGAAATATGATTAAAAATGTGCGCTGCGTAACCATTCCCAATTCGGGCGGACTGACAGGCATTGAGACGGCGTGCATATTGGGCGGACTGGCGGGAGATGCTTCCGCCGGTATGGAAGTGCTGGAAAAGGCAGGTGAGGCGGAGAGGAGCCGCACCAGAGAACTTTTGGAAAAGGGGTGCTGCAAGGTGGAGTTTCTGGATTCCGAGATACCCCTTCATTTTATCATTGAGTTATCTGCGGCGGGACATACCGTGGAGGTGGAGGTAAGACATACCCACACCAATGTGGTTTCCATTACCCGGGATGGCAATGTAATCTTTGAAAAAGCAAAGGAGTCAGCGGCCAAAGGCTATTCCACCGACCGATCCGGCCTTACCCTGGAGACCATCAAGAACTTTGCGGACGAGGTGGATCTGGCGCTGATACGAGATATCTATGAGCGGCAGATTCGCTATAATATGGACATAGCATATGAGGGAATTTCCGGGGACTATGGCATTGGGATCGGACGTGTGATCCGGGGATCCTATGCGGACGGGGTGGTCACCCGTATGAAAGCGTTCGCGGCAGCCGCATCTGAAGCCCGCATGGGCGGCTGTGATATGCCGGTTATTATCAACTCCGGCAGCGGAAACCAAGGCATTGCCTCCTCGGTTCCGGTGATTGTGTATGCCAGAGAGAAGAATATCCCGTCGGAAAAGTTGTATCGCTCCCTGGTATTTGCCAGCCTGCTTACCATATATCAGAAGGAATTTATTGGTAAGCTATCGGCTTTCTGCGGGGCTGTGTCCGCCTCCTGCGCGTCGGCTGCAGCCATTACATACATGGCCGGGGGAACGCTTGCGCAGATAAAGGCCACCATTGACAACACCCTGGCCAACATTCCCGGCATCATCTGTGACGGCGCCAAGATTTCCTGCGCGGCCAAAATCGCGTCCAGTCTGGATGCGTCCATGATGGCGCATTACCTGGCCATGCAGAACAAGGAGTATGAGGCATACACCGGAATTTTGAAAGAAGATGCCGGAGAAACCATCAGCTGTGTGGGATATATCGGAAAGGTGGGTATGCACCAGACAGACAAAGAAATAATTAA
This sequence comes from uncultured Acetatifactor sp., assembly GCA_910585015.1. Lineage (GTDB taxonomy): Bacteria > Bacillota > Clostridia > Lachnospirales > Lachnospiraceae > Acetatifactor. Next base: position 44,348 of record CAJUCT010000026.1, on the reverse strand, counting down.
AATGATGCTGAAGTGATCAGGGGCAGAACCTTCAGATGAAGTTGCCCAATATGGAACGGGGTGGGGAATCGGCATGAAGCTGAATAAGGAACCGAGCGTAGAGCGGCAGCCTGCGCAAAGCGTGGAAGAGCAGGCTGTACAAGGTGTGGGAAGGCAAGCCGCACAACATGAGGAGCAGCAGCATATAGAGTCACATGGGACAACGCATATAGATCATCACACAGGACAGCATAATCCGGTACATGCCCCGATTCCGGGGCTGGGTTTTCGCAGTATAAAGACGGCTCTGGCAGCAATGTTCACGGCTTTGATCTATGTATTTCTGCCAAACAGCAACCCTACATTTGCCTGTATCGGGGCCATTTTCGGCATGGGCGCGGATATGGAAGAGTCCCGCCGCAGCGGGGGTAACCGTTTCTTCGGCACAGTCATCGGCGGGTTTATCGGGTTGGGGTTATACTGGCTGGAACATCTGGCTTACCCGGAAGGATGTTATTGGCTGCGCCTTCCCATGGTGTTTTTGGGGATTATCGCCCTTATCTCCATGTGCGTGATGTTTCACTGGCCGGGAGGTGTACAGCCGGGTGGAGTGGTGTTGTGTATCATTCTGTTTAACACGCCGGCGCACCACATAGATTATGCCATTCACCGTATGATTGACACCGGCGTAGGTGTGATTATTGCGCTTCTGGTAAATTATTTCCTTCCCAGGAGCAGATTAGAGCGCTGGTTCCATCTGGATCAGAAAGGAGCAAAAAAGGAAAAAGGGTAATATTGGCAGGCCTATGGTCTTTTTTTCTCCGGCTGTACATATATTAGCTACAAAAAGTGTCAGGAGTTATGATGCTGGAGCGAATGAAAAATATTAGCTGGAAGGATGTGGACTGGAAGAAGCTCAACTATCCCAAGATAGCGCTGACAGCGGTTTTCCTGCTGGCCATGTTCCTGCTGGGAAGGGCGGTGGGGGCTGCCACCCAGGGCGTGATGGCGACTTCCGCTATAGCACAGTCGCCGGAGAACTGGGGGCTGGGATTTGGACAGGAGGGCAGTCAGCCAAGCGGCAATGTATCTGCGGCGGAACTTGCCAAATACAATGCCTACTATGTGGGAGGCGCCCAGGATAAGGTGATCTATCTGACCTTTGATGCAGGCTATGAGAACGGCAACACGGAACCAATACTGGATGCGCTGAAAAAGCACAATGCCCCAGCCACCTTCTTTGTGGTGGGACATTATCTGGAGTCTGCGCCGGAACTGGTGAAGAGGATGGTGGAAGAGGGACACACTGTGGGCAACCATACCTACCATCACCCGGATATGTCCAGCATTTCCGACAAGGAAGCTTTTGCTAAAGAGATGAATGATGTGGCGGCGCTGTATAAGGAGATCACAGGGCAGGAAATGACTGCTTATTACAGGCCGCCCCAGGGAAAGTACAGTACGGAGAATCTGCAGATGGCAAAGGAACTGGGTTACACCACCTTTTTCTGGAGCCTGGCCTATGTGGACTGGTATCAGGATAAACAACCCACCCATGAGGAAGCTTTTGATAAACTGCTGTCCCGGATTCATCCCGGAGCCATCGTACTGCTACATAGCACTTCCCAGACCAATGGGGAGATCATGGATGAACTTTTGACAAAATGGGAAGAGATGGGTTATACTTTCAAGCCCCTGTCGGATCTGGCACAGCAATAAAAACGTTATGATCAATGCCTGCGAAAAAGGTCATATCTCCCTGGGGAGATATGACCTTTTATAATAAATATACACAGAGCGACTAAGCGCTTTTCCTCTTTAACAGATACGCGCCGCCGAAGCAGATACCTGCCCCCATGAACAAAAGGCCAGGCAGGGCAAGGGGCTCTCCGGTTTTGGGTACGTCGTCATACAGGCTGTCGGCAGGTGTAACCGGAACCACAGGGGCCACGGGTGTCACGGGAGCCGTGGGAACAACAGGGACAGTAACTGTCGGATCCACGGGAACAGTGGGAACAACCGGGAGGGTAACTGTCGGATCCACGGGAACAACCGGAAGGGTAGCGGCCGGATCCCCGGGGACAACCGGAGCAGTCGGAACGGGAACCATGCTGTACTTGCTGGCATCTGTCTTCAGAATGCCTTCTTCCTGTCGGAAGGAATTGGCCTGGAAATTGTACATTTCATTGTATATCTTCTCGGCGTCGCTGGTCTTTACGTAGTCCACAGTGCCCACCACAGCGATGGTCTGCTGGCCGCAGATCTCCTTGGTGATATAGAGGTTGGTCACGTTGTTGTTGAAATTTACCACCGCATTGTCATATACATGGGCATTTTTTACGTCGCCGTTGATGGCAGCCACACTGTCCCGCAGCACATAAACGTTTTCCACACTCTTTGCGGTAATGACGGCGAGGTGTGAATGGTTAAAAGTAATGCTGCTGAGGTTTACCGGCAACTCCAGGGTCAGGCCCTGATCGCCTCCCTCGACCACAATGACATCGCCGTCCTTTATGGATTCTTTCAGGTAGTACAGTTCCCTGTGGCCGGAATTGTTGTCGTCCCAGGGGCCCACATGGTAACGCCATTCATTATTGGCCTCCACATATTTCAGAGAGTAGGTGACAGGCTCCGCGGCGGATACCTGCGGCAGATCTGTGTTTGGCATAAGAAGCAGCATGGCTGCTGCCGCCAACAGGGAAACAAGGGTTTTTAGTCTTTTCATGTTCATAACCTCCTAATTTGTACTGATTAACAGTTAAAATTTCCGAGTAACCTGACTACATAACGCCAGCCATATACGTTTAACCAATGCAGTACGGTAAATTCTGGCGTTATGTAGTATAATAAGATGTGTATGTGAGTCAATGTCGCCTGGCCCGCGCAGGACGTTGCATAAATGCGCGGCGGCAGGTACCATATCCGTAAAAATCAGCGGAAAGGGGCATAGCTGGTTTCACAGCCGGTCTCCCGGGCCACCACCACAAAACGGCCCCGGTCCACATGATAGGAGCAGGTGGAGAGAGTCAGGAAGCGGTCTCCATACTCCGCCGTAACTCCCGTGTCGTACAGGGATAACTCCATGATATTGTTGTAAAAGTCGTCAAATTCCTCCTGGGTGTCCGCCTGGAAGAACTGGTAAAATTTAAAAACCTGGTCTGTCTTTTTATACACCTGAGACCGAAAAACAGCGATCACCTCGTAGGTGTGAAGTCCTTCCTCGGTATGGAGCAGCATTTCACGATGTTCCTGAAAATAGGATTCATCCTTATATTTTTCCAAGTCTCCGAACATGGCTCCGGATTTCATGTTGTGACCATGGATGATGAGGTTGGTGGTCATGGGATCCACACGGCTGTCCGTGTCCAGAATCAGACAGCCATTCTGGTCATCCTTGCCTTCAAAGTTCCGGCGAAGATAGTAATTCTCGTCACGGGGAGTCCACATAACGGGATAGTCTATCCGTGTGTCCGGCACCACCAGCCAGGCCGCCATATCTTCGTTGGCCAGAAAACTGTCCTGGTAGGGATTTTCTACCGGCTCCGGCGTAGGTTCCGGGGTGGCGGTGGGATCGGGAGTGCTTTGGGCCTGGTTCCCGTCGGGCTCGGATCCTGGGGGAACGGGTGAGGGAGGGGGAGTCCCCGGCATCTCCGCCGGCAAGTAGTTTTCGGCGGAGGCGCGGAGAGCCTCCAGTGTCTCTTGGGACTGCCTGTCCCTCTGATGGCGGTACAACAGAATCCCGCCCGCGGCCGCCAGGCAGCATATGCCCAGCACGACCAAAATGATAAATAGTGTTCTTGTGTTCTTTTTCATGGCTTCATTATACGATATATGGCGGGGATATTGCAATAAGTTTAGAAAAATATAAGAAATTTAATTTTTTTTTGTAACGATTTACCAAAAAATTCTGACAGTTGAGGTGAAAGCGCAGGGAATGCGAAACGGAATGTCCCGAGACATTCAAAACGGCATATCTTCGGAAAACGCATCGGTCAATATAGGTATAATGAAGGGGCTGCACACTGCTTATCGGGGATGTATATGCAGGGAATTTGCGGAACTTAGATGGGAGGACAGAGGTATGAAAGGAAAAGAGAAATGTAAGGCATTAAAGGAAATACGCAGGCAGATCGCCGAGGAGAATGACATCCCCTATGTGGTGTCTCAGTGTACATATCAGGGGGACTGTAAAGGAACCTGCCCTAAATGTGAATCGGAACTGCGCTATCTGGAGCGGGAACTGGCCATCCGGCAGGGGCTGGGCAAAGCCGTGGCAGTGGTGGGTATCTCCGCCTCCGTGTGCGGCGGACTGACGGCCAGTCCTACACCGGGCAGCCCCAGGCGCCGCTTGAGGAGAACCTGCGCCGTCTGGCGGCATCTGTGCCTTCGGAGCGGGTACAGATCCGCATTCCCCGCATACCGTCCTACAATACAGAGGAGCATATCCAGGCGTCTTTGGACAATCTGAAACGGCTGGGATTTACCCGGCTGGAAGTGTTTAATTACATCCGACGGAAAATTTAAATTTAGCATATTATACCAAACGAAAACTATTGCGCAAATCTGAATAAAGTATTATAATAGACGTAGAAATATTACGAAAGGAGGTAAGGAGAGATGAAACTCAATCCCAGAGAACTTGAAGTATTAAAGATTTTGCACGAGAATGAGCGGGCGCTGACCTCCACGGAGATTGTGAATTCCGGAGAAGAACTGACACAGAGCACCGTGCAGGCCGTGCTGCGCAAGCTGCTGGCTGCAGAGTTGGTGGAAGTGCAGGGTGTGACCCACAGCGGCAACGTTCTGAGCAGAACGTTTGGAGCTACATCCAAGTCCAAAGAAGTATTGACCGAGAAGTTTTTGGGGGATATCAGAAGTTTTCATTCCATTATCGACAAGATGGACATACTTGCGGGGATGATGGAACTGGAAGAGGATGGTCCCAAGAAAGAGGCAGAACTGGACAAGATGATCAAGTACCTGACCGGTTTGAAAAAGAAAGCCAAGTAGTATGCGCAATAACCATACATAGCAATGGAAAAGGGCCAGACACACTGAAGGTGTCCGGTCCTTTTTGCGGGTTTGGAACAGTTACCTCTTGCTGTCCTTAATAGTCTGGTGCAAGGAGGTAAACAACTCGCTGTAGCGCAGATTTTTTTCGGTAAAGCAGGCGGTGTCGGCATAGAGGCGCAGGGGGATTTCCCTGTCCTCATAGGTAAAGGTTTGACCGTTCATGGCCAGGAGTTTGTCCGCGATCTGCCGGGCATAGGCACAGTCCTCGCTGGCGGTCAGCATGGCGAACTCGTCCCCTCCAATGCGGAAGACCAGATCCTCCGGGCCGCTGCACTGATCCATGCGGCGGGCAGTCTCGGCGATGGCCAGGTCTCCGGCCTTGCGGGCAATCTCATTGATGGGAACCAGGGACTGGATGTCACAGCACACAAACCAGCAGTTTTTCCGCTCCTTAAACAGGTCATATAATTCACTGATATCTACCATTTTTCTACGACTCATCTCTTCATCTCCATAATCATACTCCCACGGGTTCAGCCGGGGGCAAAGGTCTGCGAAGGACCGCTCCTGGCGGTAGGCAGACGGGCTGCAGTTCCACATGGATTCAAAGGCTCTGGTGAAGGCTTCATTGCTCTGGTAACAATAGCGCAGGGCAATGTCCAGGATGCTGTCTTGGGGGCGGTTAAGCAGGTCCCTGGCGGCCAGGGTCAGGCGCCGTTTGATGAGATACTCTTTTACCGAGTAGTGGGCCAGCCTGCGAAAAAGTTTCTGGAGACTGGAGGGCGAGCAGTAACATGCTTTAGCCACATCCTCGGCAGTGATATTTTCGCTTAAGTTTTCCTCCATATAGCACAGGGCCAGGTTCAGCAGAGCCAAATGATCCATAAATATAGTTCCTTTCCGACGTCGTACCTTAAGGATAGCACACTCTCGGGGAGCTATCTTGATATTTTCTGTTTTTATAGGGATTCTCTGTATTCGGAGGGTGTCTTCCCCACAAACTTTTTGAATTGTCTCATAAAATGGAGTTCATTGTTGTAGCCGCAGAAGACGGATAGCTCCCGGATGCTGCTCTCACTGTTCTGCAAATGGTATTTAGCCAGTTCCAGCCGCGCGCGGATGATGTCCTGACCGCAGGAGCAGTGGAAGAACTTCTTATATAAATGTTGGAAATAGGACAGGCTTAAACATAGGGAGTCGGCCAGTTCCCCTATGGCAGGGGTGGTTGCCGGACTATTGTAAATCCGGGTGCGCAGTTCACAGAAGGCCCGGTAATATTGGGGGAACATGGCATCCCGGGGATTTTCTGTCTCCTCCAGCAGGGCGTAAAGAAAGAGACGCATGGTCGCATCCAGCATGGGGATGGAGGAATACGAAAATCTGCATCATGATGTGGGATTTATGTGGATGCATACGGCGGTAGCCGACTACCGTCTCACAGGGGAGCACGGTTCCTGTGTGAGAGGAATACACGCAGCCAATCTGCTGGCGGGGCGTTTTAATATACTGGGCAATTATATTCGGGCCTGGAACGACGATAAGGCCGGATGGATGATTGTGGATTGTCTGATGAATTTATCCCTTCTGTACTGGGCCACGGAGGAGACCAAGGACCCCCGTTTCGCCGCCATAGCGAAGCGCCATGCGGATCCGGTATACTATGACTCCACGGCGGGAGCCTGTGCCGCCTGCGGGCTGCTGGAGATCGCAAAGCATGTGCCGGAGTCTGAAAAGCCTCTTTACGAGCAGAGCGCACTCCGGCTGCTGAAGGCCATGGAGGAGCATTTCTGCAACTGGAATGAGGAGGAGGACGGTATTCTCACCACGGGCAAGGTCGCCTACCATGAGCAGGGCGAAGGGCAGCAGGTACACATTGTCTATGGGGACTATTTCTTTGCGGAGGCTATTTTGCGGTTGCTGGATAAGGATTTCTTTATCTGGTAGGTATTGCTATTTTTCCTTTTTTCCAGTACACTAATAACAGCCTATATTGGCGGACACTAAAACTTGCCAAGTGACCCGTCTCACCGGCGAAAGATGCCGGGGACATAGCGGCAAATTTCATTGCTCGTGAGTATAATTATAGACGGATGGCGGAGTGAGGAGAGGCGCGGAAGTGGAAGAGAAGCAGGCGGCGCAGGAGCCGGAAATCAGACAACAGAAGATACGGGAACTGTCGGGTCAGGTGTTGTCCCTGGCCAGGGACAATATCCTGGTATCCCTGCGCTTTCTGGATGTGGCGCTGCTGCATCTTGTGTGGCAGGACAAGGGAGCCATAGGCTGTATGGCTACGGACGGCAGTACGGTGTGGTATGACCCGGAATATGTGCTGCAGCTGTATCAGCGGGATCCCCGGCTGGTGACCCGCAGTATGCTGCATCTGCTGCTGCACTGCATTTTCTATCACAGCTTTGCCTATGACAAGGTGGAGCGGGAACTATGGGACCTGGCTGCGGATATGGCTGTGGAGAGCGTGATACTGGAGATGGGCCTGCCCATAGCCGGCCTGGACACGGACGCCGAGGCAGAGGGCAAGCTGTGCGTTTGGCGGGAAGACGTGGGGGCTCTGACGGCGGAGCGGATCTACAAATATATTAGGCATAATCCTATCACGCCCAGAGAGCGGCAGGAGTTGATACGGCTGTTTTACCGGGATAACCATGAGCGCTGGGTTCCCACGGAGGAGATCCAAATGACCCCGGAGCAGTGGAAAAAGATCAGCGAGCGGGTGAAAGCGGATCTGAAATCCTTTACGAAAGGCCGAACCAACACCCAGAGCCTGGAGAAGAATCTGGCGGAGGCCACCCGGGATCGATATGACTACGGCGCTATATTGAGGCGTTTCACTGTCATGGGGGAGGATCTGACAGTCAATGACGAGGAGTTCGACTATATCTATTATACCTATGGACTGGAGCGGTACGGCAACATGCCCCTGATTGAGCCCCTGGAGTACAAGGATGCCAGAAAGGTCAAGGAGTTCGTCATCGCCCTGGACACCTCCGCCTCCTGCCGGGGGCCTGTGGTGAGGGAGTTTTTGAACAAGACCTATTCCCTGCTGAAGGGTTCGGAGAATTTTTTTACCCGGATTAATGTGCATATTGTCCAGTGTGACAATGAGGTGCAGAGCGATACCAGGATAACCTGTGATGAGGATTTCCAGGAATTTCTGGCCCATGGCAGGCTGCAGGGCTTTGGGGCCACGGATTTCAGACCGGTGTTCGACTATGTGGACAGTCTGCTTGAACAGGGGGAGTTTGAGAACCTGAAGGGGCTGATCTATTTTACCGACGGCTATGGGATCTACCCGGAGCGGATGCCCGGTTACGATGTGATCTTCGCCTTTTTGGAGGAGGACGAGATGCGTCAGCCGGTGCCGCCTTGGAGCATGAAAGTCGTGATTGAGACTGATCTGTGAAAAGAGGATTGAAAAGATGAACATAAGACAGGCGAAGGAGTATATCAAAAACTCCATAAATATTTATCTGAAAAAAGATGAGTTTGGGGAGTATTGCATCCCGGTGGTGCGCCAGCGGCCCATCTTCCTGCTGGGGGCGCCGGGCATCGGCAAGACGGCCATCATGGAGCAGGTCGCCCAGGAGATGGGGATTGCGCTGGTGTCCTATTCCATGACCCACCACACCCGTCAGTCGGCGCTGGGGCTGCCGTTTATTGCCCACAAGACCTATGGCGGCAGGGAGTATGACATCTCCGAGTATACCATGAGCGAGATTATCTCTGCCATCTATGAGACCATGGAGGAGAGCGGCATCCGGGAGGGGATACTTTTTCTGGATGAGATCAACTGTGTGTCCGAGACCCTGGCCCCGGCCATGCTGCAGTTTTTGCAGTATAAGATCTTCGGGAGGCACCGGGTGCCGGAGGGATGGGTCATTGTCACCGCGGGCAATCCGCCGGAGTACAATAAGTCCGTGCGGGAATTTGACGTGGTGACCATGGATCGGCTGAAGGTTATGGAGGTGGAGGCGGATTTTCGCACCTGGAAGGAGTATGCGCTGGAGCGTCACCTGCACAGTGCGGTGCTGAACTTTCTGGACTTGAAAAAGGAATATTTTTACCATATGGAGATCACGGCCAAGGGGCGCAGCTATGTGACAGCCAGAGGCTGGGAGGACCTGTCGGAGATACTCTGCCACTATGAGGAGGAGAGTCTGACGGTGGACGAGACCCTGGTGGGCCAATATATCCGCAATGAGCGGATTGTGAAGGAATTTACCGCATATTATGACTTATACCGGAAATACAAAAAGGATTACCGGATACAGGAGATTCTGGAGGGCAGACCCACCGTGCAGGCCATCGCCCGGGCCAAGGCGGCGGGTTTTGACGAGAGGCTGTCCCTGGTGGGAATGCTGTTGGATCGGATGTTGGCGGATATGCAGGAGATTATGGAGCAGGCGGCCTATCTCACGGACACCCGCATGCTGCTGCTGGCAGTGAAGAAGATGGCCACGGGAGACGACCAGGATAAAGACATAGTGGCCTATATGGAGGAACTGGAGGAGAAGAGGCGCAGTCAGATGTTTGCCCAGGACAGGGCCGGCTCCCTGTCCAAGGAGGAGCATCGGAAGCACAAGAGAGTGCTGCGGTTTCTGGAACAGGCCAGAAAAGCGGTGGTGATGGGAGCGGTGGGCAGCGATGTGTCTCTGCAGGGGAGCCTGGGGGATGTCTGGTCCGGAGAGAACTACTACGGGGAAAGGGCGTTCGCGCTGGTCAGAAGCCAGTATGAGGCGGCGGTATCTGCCGTCGAGCGGGAGACAGAGCGGGTACAGGAAGAACTGCACCATCTCTTTGTGTTTGCCCAGGAAGCGTTTGGGGAAGGCAATGAGATGTTGATTTTGGTGACGGAACTGACGGTGAGCAGTGCGGGGGCAGGGTTTATCGCCGCCTTTGGCAGTCCGGATTACCAGCGCTTCAGCCAGGATCTGATGCTTTCGGAGCGGCAGAATCAGATTCGGGGGCAGATTGCGGACTTGAGCCTGTAAACTCGGAGAGGAAGTTTGGATGTGTACATCCAAATACGTATTAAGGGATATTGCAGGCGCAGCCAGCAATATCCACGAAGAGGGAAGTTTGGATGTGTACATCCAAATACGTATTAAGGGGTATTGCAGGCGCAGCCAGCAATATCCACGAAGAGGTAAGTTTGGATGTGTACATCCAAATACGCATTAACGCAATATCGCAGGTGAAACCAAAGTTTGGCTAAACCAAACTTTAGATATGCATGTAGAGGAAGGTCTCCGAATATAAATTGACGCGGTATCGCATGTTCGGCGTTGGGCGAAACCAAACTTCGGATATGCGGGAAAAGGGAATGTATGTTAGAATATGAGTATGTGGCAGGCGGCTGCAGCCTGAAATATAGGATGGACCCGGAGGGCGTCTGCATAACAGGCTGGCAGGGGCGGAACTGGATAGCCCAGGTGCCGGAGCGAATTGAAAACCGTCCAGTGACGGCCATTGACCGGAAAGCCTTTCTCAGCAGGAAAAACCTGCGGGAGATACAGCTGCCGGTGAGTTTGCGCGGCATAGGAGACTGGGCCTTTGCCTATTGTGACAACTTAGAGCGAATCACTCTGCCCGCCGAATGCATCCATATAGGAAAAGCGCTGTTTTTGGACTGCGGGCATCTGGACTGTGTGGCAGGTATTTTCCATGACGGCAGTGCAGAGGGACAGGCGCGGGAAGCATGGAGTCCGGAGACCGGCCGGCTGCTGGCAGCAGGGCTGATACAGATGGAGGCTTATTATTTGTTGGAGCCTGCCGCGGTGGGCAGTCCGGAATGGCTAAAGAAATGGGATGCCAGGCTGGAGGCGGTGATGGGCGCAGAGGATCAGGAGGGCTACTCCAAACAGGTCCTCTGCGGCGAGGAGGATTACGGCAGCACGGATCTGGAGGCTTTTTTGCGGACCAAGAGACAGAAAAAGGTGCGGCTGGCCATGCTGCGGCTGCTCTGCAGGGAAAGACTTTCCGGCGGACTGCAGGCGTATCTGGAAAGATATCTGAAAACCCATACCAAGGGCTGCCGGAGCGAGGAGAGTTGGCAGGTGGTGCTGGAAGAGGGAGAGACTCATCCCGAATATGTGCATTTGTTCCTGCAGCTGGGCTGCGTGACAAGGGAAAATATTGAGGCCATGATCGGCCAGATGCGGGAGGATCAGCCCCAACTGCGGGCCGCATTCCTGCGCTATCGGCAGGAGCGGCTGGAAGCCGGGGGATTCTTTGCGGGATTGTCTCTGTAGGTTTCTGCGGGGGTAGCCTTTATCCGTCAGAAGCCGGTTAGGGGCCAGGGCATAAAAAGTGCTTTCCTTTTGTACGGAAGGGGAATATTATCTATGAAATGGTTGTCACTACAAAAAAAAGTGGTATAATGAGGTAAACGCATTCGCAGAAGCGCAAATTATCAGGGTGTAGTATGTGCCTGGAAACAATAACATAGAAAGAAGGAGAAGAACATGACATTGGCAGAGGCAAAACAGAAACTGGCTCAGTATGGTCAGGAGCATGTACTGAAGTATTACGAGGAGTTGGATGCTGCGGGCCGGGAGGCATTGCTTGCGCAGATTGCGGAGACGGATATGAGTGTTTTGGCATCTTGCAAGCACAGAGAGGAGCTTGTTAAAAAGGGAGAGATCACCCCGCTGGCGGCCATGGAGTTGGATGAGATCAATGCCAACAGAAAGAGCTTTACATCCACGGGACTTGACGCTATCCATGACGGCAAAGTAGGGGCGGTGCTGCTGGCAGGCGGCATGGGTACCCGGCTGGGATCCGATAATCCCAAATGTATGTACAATGTAGGTATAAACAGAGAATTATATATCTTTGAGTGCCTGGTGAATAACATGATGGATGTGGTGGCGCAGAGCGGCAGCTGGTTCCATCTCTTTGTCATGACCAGCGAGAAAAACAACGATACCACAATTAAATTCATGCAGGAGAAGGAGTACTTTGGGTACAATCCGGAGTTTGTGCATTTCTTCAAGCAGGAGATGGCGGCGGCCACGGACTATGAAGGCAAGATCTATCTGGAGGAAAAGGGCAGACTGGCCACATCTCCCAACGGAAACGGAGGATGGTTCATCTCCATGAAGAATGCGTGGCTGCTGGACTTGGTGAAAAAGGAAGGGATAGAGTGGATCAATGTGTTTGCCGTGGACAACGTGCTGCAGCGCATTGCTGACCCTTGCTTCGTGGGTGCCACCATCCAGAGAAATTGCGATGTAGGCGCAAAGGTGGTGCGCAAGAATGCCCCGGATGAAAAAGTGGGCGTGATGTGCCTGGAGGACGGCAGACCTTCCATTGTGGAGTACTACGACCTGACCCGTGAACTGATGGACGCAAAGGATGAAAAAGGCAATCCGGCGTACAATTTCGGGGTGATCTTGAATTACCTGTTCCGTGTATCCGCTCTGGAGCAGCTTCTGGACGGCAATCTGCCTCTGCATATTGTGGAGAAGAAGATTCCCTGCCTGAACGAGAACGGAGAGTTGGTAAAACCTCAGGAGCCCAACGGCTATAAGTATGAGAGTCTGGTGCTGGATATGATCCATCAGATGGACAGCTGCCTGCCCTATGAGGTGGAGAGGAACAGGGAGTTTGCTCCTATCAAGAACAAGACCGGCATTGACTCCGTGGAGAGCGCCAGAGCATTGCTTCAGGAGAACGGAGTGGAACTGTAGAGCCTTAATATGATGTGAGAGGACCTTTTGGATGTTACACATCCAAATACGTATTAATGCAGTATCGCAGGCAAAGCCGGAGTTTGGTCAAGCCAAACTCCAGATATGCAGGAAAGAGGTAAGTATGAAAATATTGGTAACAGGCGGTGCGGGATATATCGGAAGTCATACGGTGGTGGAACTGCAGAATGCAGGCTATGAGGCCGTGGTGCTGGACAATCTGAGCAATTCCAGCGAGAAGGTTCTTGAAAGGGTGGAGAAATTGACGGGAAAGGCCGTGCCCTTCTATAAGGCGGATATTCTGGACAGGGAGGCTTTGGAAAAAATATTTGATCAGGAAAAGCCGGATGCGGTGATTCATTTTGCTGGACTCAAGGCTGTGGGCGAGTCCGTTCAGAAGCCCTGGGAGTATTATGAGAATAATATCTCCGGTACGTTGACATTGGTGGATGTGATGCGGCGCCATGGGGTCAAAAATATCATCTTTTCTTCCAGTGCCACAGTGTACGGTGATCCGGCCTTCGTTCCCATCACCGAGGAGTGCCCCAAAGGGCAGTGTACCAACCCTTACGGTTGGACCAAGTCCATGCTGGAGCAAATTTTGACAGATATACAGAAGGCGGATTCCGAGTGGAACGTGATCCTACTGCGGTATTTTAACCCCATCGGCGCCCACAAGAGCGGAACCATCGGAGAGAACCCCAACGGTATTCCCAACAACTTGATGCCCTATATCACCCAGGTGGCGGTGGGCAAGCTGCCCCAGCTCAGTGTCTATGGCGATGACTACGACACGCCGGACGGCACCGGCGTCAGGGACTATATCCATGTGGTGGATCTGGCCCTGGGTCACGTGAAAGCCCTGAGGAAGATCGAGGAGAAAGCCGGTCTGAAGATTTACAATCTGGGAACGGGTACGGGCTACAGTGTGTTGGACGTGGTGAAGAATTTTGAGGTGGCCAGCGGTGTCAAAATTCCCTATGTGATCAAAGACCGCCGGGCAGGGGATATCGCATCCTGCTATTCGGACGCGGCCAGAGCCAAGGAGGAATTGGACTGGGAGGCACAGTACGGCATCCTGGAGATGTGCGCCGATTCCTGGAGATGGCAGAGCCAAAATCCCAACGGGTATGAGGAGTAAGGAAAGAATTGTCCTATATAGTGTGGCATAGTTCCGCATCTCTTGGTTTTTCAGGGGATGCGGTTTCTTTATGCAAAATAAGCATTGCAACGGTTCAAATCTACGGGGATATGAGACTTCCATCCTGCACTATCCTCCGATTCTGCCGATTGTCTATTATGAGGGAATCGACAAGTGGGCGGCAGGGATGCAGCTTCGGGACAGGGTGCTGACTGAGGAGGGAGTGGAGGATTACATACCAAACTTTTCGTACAAGTTGGTGGGCATCAGGGATTATGGCAGTGAAGCGGAGAAAGTGAAGCACCGGGACCTGTAAAAAATATAGGTCCCGGTTATGCATCGAGGAAAGCCAAGCTGCTTCTCACGTCACATACGCATACATAAAGATAAAATGGCAGATGCTGCCGCCCATGACAAACAGGTGGAAGATTTCATGGGAGCCAAAATACTTATGGTGGGCGTTAAAGAGGGGGAGCTTCAGCGCATAGATCACACCTCCCACGGTATAGATTATGCCCCCTGCCAGCAGCCACAGGAAGGCGGCGGTGGGCAGAGTGTCCAGCAGCTGGCCGAACACCAGGACGCACACCCAGCCCATGGCAATATAGAACAATGAGGAAAACCATTTGGGACAGGTGATCCAGAGAGCCTTGATCAGCATACCTACAATGGCGATGCCCCAGACCAGGGCCAGCATGGTATAGCCCAGTGTGCCTCCCAGCACAATCAGGCATACCGGCGTATAGGAACCGGCGATCAGCACAAAGATCATCATATGGTCAATTTTGCGGAAGAACTTCAGTCTGGATCCGGTCAGGTTCACACTGTGGTAAGTGGCGCTGGCGCCATAGAGCAGGATCATGCTGGCCATGAATATGGTCATGGCAGTCAGAGTGATGCTGCCGCCGGATACGGCGGCCTTTACCAGCAGTGGCATGGCGGCAAAAACAGCCATCATCATACCTATAAAATGGGTCAGGGCGCTGCCCGGTTCTCTGATTGTAATCTGCATAGTAACACCTCCGATTAAATGTTTCGCTATCTAGGAAACCTCTTTTACTATGAATAGGGTAACTATATATTTGAATCTATTGTATGTAGTTTTAAAAACTATATACAATGTAGTTAAATACTACACCTTGCGTTCGAGAATGTCAATGCTTTTTGCAAAAATAAACTGCCATCACGTCTGACGGCAGTTTTAAGCTTATTATTTACATCTCAGTCTTCTTCAATCACCTGGATTTCCAGATAATCAAAGGGAATTTCTTCTATAAAATTGTCTTGGCGGAACCTGGCCTTTTTATGACGCTTGAATTCCGTCACCGTGGCTTCCAGCCAGATGGGTTTGCCCAAGTCAAATTCGTAACAGACCTGATCCAGCGCCCGGAATATCTTGTGGGTGCGGGTATCCTGGCTGTCATCAGCGAACACTGTATCTCGAAGCATTTTATTATCTTTAAATTCTCTTGCCCATAGACGAAACATATATGTTTTCCCTTCCCTTCAGCGTATACGCCCATTGTACCATAGGAAAGATGAATAGACAAATATTTTATTCTGCGCATATATAGAGATATTTTTGCATAAACATAAATAGTGGGCCGAATTTTGTAAAAACCACCAACAATTATTAAAAAAGGATTAATATTTTGTGAAAAACATACATTTTTGGAATGCTTTGTGTTATACTGATCTCAGTAAGAACAGCTTTGTAGAGCTAGAAGGAGTACATATGGAACTACGAGTGGATAATGACGACGGAATCGACAGTTGGAAGGAGGTTAATCTGATATATAATGCGGCGCTGAAGCAGGTGGAGACCAAGATAGAGATCCTGAACGATGAGTTTCAGCATGTACATCGGTATAATCCCATCGAGCACATAAAGGCGAGGATCAAGACGCCGGAGAGCATTGTCAAGAAGTTGAAGCGCCATGACTATGAGTCTACCATTGACAATATGGTAAAGCATATAAACGACATTGCGGGAATCCGGATTATCTGCTCCTTCACCTCCGATATTTATCGGATTGCGGAGATGCTCAGGCAGCAGAAGGACATCCAGGTGGTTGCAATAAAAGACTATATCACATATCCCAAGGCCAGCGGATACAAAAGTTATCACATGATCGTAACTGTACCTGTGTATTTATCGGATCGCATAGTGGATACCAAGGTGGAGATCCAGATCCGCACAGTTGCCATGGATTTCTGGGCCAGTCTGGAGCATAAGATCCATTATAAATTTGAGGGGGACGCTCCAGAGCATATCAAGAGCGAATTGGTGGAGTGTGCCAAGCTGGTATCAGACCTTGATATCCGAATGTTATCTCTCAACGAGGAGATCCTGGCCATAAGTCAAGCCAAGAATTCTCAGGCGGTATGAACTCTGCCCTGCCGCTTTAAACGAACCTTTATACTACATAACGCCAGAATTTACCATACTGCATTGGTTAAACGTATATGGCCGGCGTTATGTAGTCAAGCTGCTTGGAAAGTTTAACGGTTAGGCGGTATAAAATGAGGAGTGCCCAGACACCTTGCGGCGTCTGGGCTATTATGAAAAAATTAGCAATTATGCGATATTGGTAAGTCGTTTGACTTGAGAAAAGTATACCGATTAAATATGAACAAACTATGAACGCAGTGTAAAGGTTTGGTGAATCTTCCAAAAAGAAAGTGCTAACAAATGGAAAAGTATACATTTTGCATAATTGTAGAATTTATCAAATATTTCCTGTCAGACTATGTCTTTTTTTTAGTTGTAATGTTAAAAAAACAATGATAAAATAAAAAAAAGCTTTGAACTTTGGGATGTTTGGAGGGAAATCAATGGATACTTTTATTGACAAACTGGCACAGCGCCTGACGGCGCAGGAGATGATTAAAGCAAATAGCGCAGCAGACGCAGAGGAATTACATAAGGTTCAGGGCCAGGTAAAGCAATACGAGGCATATTTGGACGAGATGCAGAATATAAGCACAAGTATTGTGGCTGCCTTGGGCAGGCTGGAGCATGCGGAGGAGATATCCGCGGAAATGGTGGACCGACTGGAGCACGCCAGCGTGGCATCCGCATCCATGATTGAGCGTTTGGAGGGAGCCATAGAGTCTGCGCTTGCGGCGATCAGCCGTATGGAACAGGTACAGGAGACTTCTACAGAACTGGCAGAACTGGCAGACAAGCTGGAACATGCAGGAGTGGCATCAGCGGCTGCTTCGGAGAGAATTGACCAGGTAGTAAACACAGGGCTGGAACAGCTGAAACATGCGGGAGCATCGGCGGCTGCCGCTTCCGAGAAGATTGATCGTGTGGTGAGTGTCGGCATTGAGAAACTGCAGCATGCGGAAGTGAATACCGATGGTATTAATGAACTGGTGACGGTCAGTATCGACAAGATCAAGGAAATGCGTCAGGACGATGACATTATTCAGACGCTGCTCAGGGACAGTGCCAACAATCAGAATGAGATCATCAATGACTATGTGCATAGGGAAAATGTTAAGGTATACCGCAATGTACAGGCGGTGGTGGTGGAGGAAGCGGCCAAGCATACGGAGAACCTGGAGAAACTCAGCAAGGATGGCGCAGGCAAAATCCGGGTGATTATCGGGGTATCTGCCGTGGCATTAGCGGCATCACTGGGATCTCTGATCTTCCAGATCCTGACTTATCTGCATGTCATTTGACAGAGCTTGGAAGGATAGTGTGCAGGAGGCCATGTCGTATGACATGGCCGTTTTTTCTGTTGGAACAATGCAATATTGAAAGTGTGATCGGAGCCTGGACTACACGAGACTCCGGTTATATGGAAAAGAGGATGACAATGGAAAAGGAATTGTGGAAACCGGGAAATATGCTGTATCCGCTGCCGGTGGTTATGGTCAGTGTGACGGACGGGGAGGGACACGACAACATCATTACGGTGGCCTGGGCGGGTACGGTCTGCAGTGATCCTCCCATGCTGTCCATCTCGGTGAGACCGGAGCGGTACTCGTATTCCATGTTGAAAAAGACCGGAGAATTTGTGGTCAATCTGGTGACGGAAGAATTGGTGTATGCCACGGATTTCTGCGGCGTGAGAAGCGGGAGAGATCTGGATAAATTTAAAGAAATGAAGCTGACGAAGCTGCCCGCCGATCAGGTAAAGGTTCCCTTGATCGGTGAGAGCCCGGTGAATTTGGAATGCAAGGTAAGCCAGGTGATTCCCCTGGGAACTCATGACATGTTTTTGGCCCGGGTGGTGGCGGTCCATGCGGATCGACGGTATATGGATCAGCAGGGCAAGTTCCATCTGGAGCAGGCCGGACCCGTGGTATATTCCCATGGGGACTATCTGGCCACGGGGAAGAGGTTGGGTACTTTCGGGTACAGTGTCAGGAAGAAAAAGGGGTAGAGGGGGCGTCCATGAGACTTCCCCTCATTATAATGTTCTTGCCGTATTTGCTGCGGAGATCGTCCAGGGCTTTGTCCAGGCGCTGCTGCTTTTCTCTGTCAGGAGCAGGCTGAGAAGTTCCCCAGACAGGGTCTTTGGCGGCGGGAGGCTGGTAGTCGAACAGGCTCAGCTGTACCGGCTCGGTCTCCGGCACCAGCTTGGAGGTGCGGATGCCCAGCAGACGTATGGGTTGTCCGTTCCACAACTCGTCAAATAGTCTGCAGGCGGTTTCAAAGATTGCCTGGGAGGAGGCGGTGGGGACGGTCAGCTGCATCTGGTGAGACACGGACTGGAAGGTGGCATATTTGATCTCAGTGCTGACCATGCCGGCCAGTTCCCCGGAGGCTCTGAGCCTTCCGGCCACGAATTCCGCCAGGGACAATAACACGGGCTGAGCATCTTCCCGGGTCAGGGCATCCCGCTGCAAGGTGGTGGAGTTGCCCACTCCTTTCATTTTCACAGGCTTTGGTGTGATGTCCGAGTCATCTATCCCGTTGGCATACTGCCACAGGGTGAGTCCATGGCTTTTTAGATGGGCCTCAAGGATATCCCTTCGGGCGTGGGCCAGGTCGCCGATGGTCAATATGCCCAGCTTGCGCAGGGTTTCTACACTGGACTGACCGCAGAGAAACAGGGAGGACACGGGCAGGGGCCACATCTTATCAGGGATTTCCCGGACATACAGAGTATGGACCAGGTCGGGCTTTTTGAAGTCGGAGGCCATCTTGGCCAGTACCTTGCGGTCAGATATGCCCACGTTGACCGTAAAGCCCAGGGTATCACGCACCAGATCCTTGATCTGCCGGGCCGCCTCCTCAGGGGCGGTATATTTTTTTGCAATGGGGGTATAATCCATATAGCATTCGTCAATACTGACCTGTTCAATATCAGGGCAGATGCCGGACAAAAGCAGCATCAGTTCCTGGCTGCGCCGGTGGTACATGGCATGGTCCGGAGCAGCCGTCACCAGTCCCGGGCATTTGCGCAGGGCGTTTATCACAGGTTCGCCGGTGGTAATCCCGTAGGCTTTGGCGGGCAGGGACTTGGCCAGAACTACACCGTGACGCTTTGCCATATCGCCGCCTACGATGGAGGGGATCAGGCGCAGATCCGTTCCGCTGCCCTCCTGCAGCATGGAGAGCGCGGTCCAACTCAGAAAAGCGGAATTGACATCAATATGAAAGAATATGCGTTCGTCCATGGCGTCCTCCTCGTTAATAAATTTCTTAAGATTAGTATACACCAGACAAGAAGTTCTTTACAACTAAAATCAAAGTTGGTATGATATATAAAGTTATGATACCGCTGGAGAAAACAAGAGGCTTTAGATGAAAATTACAAAATATAGAAAAATATTAAAGTGTACATATATAAAGTGGAATCTGTTGATACTGTTTATATGCCTGTTATTTATGCAGGGGTATGTGAAGCTGGAGAGCACAGGGGACAACCTTTTCCACATATTTATAAACGGCGTCCGGGTAGGCAGCGTGGCACAGCCGGAGGACGCGGAGAATATGCTTTGGGAGGCGAGACGGGAGATTGCCACTCCTGCGGACGATCTGGTGCTGATGGACGTGGAGATGACCTATGTGGGGGAGGAGATCATGTACGGTTATGTGGATGATCCCCAGGAGGTCTATAACAATATCCGACAGGCACTGCAGGCCAGCATACAGGAGACCAGTGTCCGTTCTTATACCTTGAAAATGGATCAGTACATGGTCAATCTGGCATCCGTGGAGGAGATGGAGCAGCTGCTGCAGGCGGTGGTCAGTAAGTATGACGGCGAGGGTAAATTCGGTGTGGACATTGTACAGGATGAGAATCGGCTGTTCAATGTGCTTACGGCCTATGCGGTGGACAGGCAGAGTCAGTCCAGAGAGCAGGAGGAGCAGCTGCAGCAGCAGGAGCAGCAGCTTTTTCCGGAAGCCGGCATTCAGGCTCAGCTGACGGATTTTTTTGCCCAGGATGTTGAAAAGGAAGAGAAGGACTTTGAGGACTATGATCTGGGGATCATGTCCATGCATTTTGCCGAGAAGGTGGAGATTGTGGAGGCATACCTGCCCCAGAGCCAGCTGCAACCTCTGGATAAGGCCATTGAGGAATTGACTATGGAGCAGGAGACCGTGGGAACCTACGAAGTGCAGCGGGGGGATACCCTCTCGGAGATTGCCCTCAAGGTAAATATCCCCATGGATGATATTGTTGCCATGAATGACAGCCTGGAGACTATCAACACCACGATCCGGGCAGGCCAGCAGCTGATCATCACGGTTCCGGAGCCAAAGGTCACAATGGAACGTGTGGAAGTCAACTACTATGAGGAAATCTATGACGCGCCGGTAGAATATATTGACAGGGATGACTGGTTCACCACCCAGACCAATGTGATTCAGCAGCCCCACGCGGGCTTCCGAAGGGTGGTAGCCCAGGAGAACTATGAGAATGACACGCTTACCCAGAGGGAGATTTTGAAGGAAGATGTGGTCATGGTGGCTGTGGCCAAGATTGTGGAGCGGGGAACCAAAGTGCCGCCCACTTATATCAAGCCTATCTCCGGCGGCAGATCATCCTCTGGATTCGGCAGACGGAAAGCGCCTACCAAGGGGGCCAGCACTTACCACAAGGGCCAGGATTGGGCCACCCCTGTGGGCACCACCGTTGTGGCTTCCTGCGGCGGCCGGGTATCCAAGGCAGGCTGGGGCAGCGGTTACGGCTATGTGGTATATATTGACCATGAGGACGGCAGACAGACCCGGTATGCCCATCTGTCCAAAATACTGGTGAAAGTCGGTGACTACGTGAAGCAGGGCCAGAGGATTGCTCTCAGCGGCAACACGGGTATCACGTCGGGCCCTCACTTGCACTTCGAGATCCTGATAGGGGGCAAGCAGGTTAATCCGATGAACTATTTACGATAGTAAACCTGGCCATAATTCCTGCAGAAATCGGTGGGATGGTGGGGAACGAACGTTCCGTTTTACAAACAGGAATTTTATGGTATAATAGGTTAAGTGTTTTGCGTTTGACTCCCGTACGGGAGGGGGCGCTTGGATTTGTGGAATTATGATTTTACGGTTTTGTTTATGATAAGAGGAAACCCTGTTGAGGGGTGGTTACCTGATATTTTTAATGTGATATTTATTCTTTTATATAAATCTGTATGAGGTATACGAGATGGAACAATACGCAATAAAAGGCGGTAATCCATTGGTGGGCGAGGTTGAGATAGGGGGAGCCAAAAATGCGGCGCTCCCTATTCTTGCTGCCTCCGTGATGACCGATGAGACCGTATATATAGACAATCTGCCGGATGTGAGAGATACCAATGTGCTGCTTAAGGCCATGCAGGGCATCGGAGTGCTGGAGAAGCGCACCGGCAGGCACAGCGTGACGCTGAATGCTGCCCAGATAAGCAGCCTGGTGGTGGAAGACGAAAATATCAAGAAGATCAGGGCCTCCTATTACCTGATCGGCGCTCTGCTGGGCAAGTACAAGCAGGCGGAGGTGGCGCTGCCCGGCGGCTGTGATATCGGCTGCAGGGCCATCGACCAGCATATCAAGGGATTCAAGGCGCTGGGGGCGGATGTGTGGATTGAGCATGGTCTGATCAAGACCAAGGCGGAGAAGCTGGTGGGAAGCCATATTTATATGGACTGCGTCAGTGTGGGGGCAACCATCAACGTAATGATGGCGGCATCTATGGCCGAGGGGCAGACCATCATAGAAAATGCGGCAAAAGAACCGCATGTGGTGGATTTGGCCAACTTTTTAAACAGTATGGGGGCCAAAATTAAAGGGGCCGGTACAGATGTGATAAGAATCAAGGGTGTGAGCAGGCTCCACGGGACGGAGTACACCATTATTCCGGATCAGATTGAGGCGGGCACCTTTATGTTTGCGGCGGCGCTGACCAAGGGAGATATCACGGTGAAAAATGTGATACCCAAGCATCTGGAGTCCATCACGGCCAAGCTTCTTGAGATTGGCTGTGAGATTGAGGAGTCCGATGACGCCATGCGCGTGGTGTGTTCCAAGCCATTGAAGCATACCCATGTAAAGACTTTGCCTTATCCCGGTTTCCCTACGGATATGCAGCCACAGATCACGGTGGCGCTGGGCCTGTCCACTGGCACCAGCATTGTGACGGATACTATTTTTGAGAATCGCTTTAAATATGTAGATGAACTTACCCGTATGGGTGCCGATATCAAGGTGGAGGGCACCACAGCCATCATCAACGGGGTGGGGCGGTATACGGGCGCCAGCCTTTCGGCGCCGGATCTGCGGGCCGGTGCGGCTCTGGTAGTTGCCGGACTGGCCGCCGAGGGGTTTACCACGGTGGATGAGATCCACTATATTGCCAGAGGCTATGAGGATTTCCATTTAAAGCTCCAGGCTCTTGGGGCGCAGATTGAACTGGTAAATTCCGACAGGGATATACAGAAATTTAAGTTGAAAGTGGGTTGACAAATGCATATATAAGGTGTATTGTGTCAATATAAAGAAATTGCATAGATTTTTCTCTTATTCAGAGTGGTGGAGATACATAGGATCTGTGAAGCCACGGCAACCCCGGTGACGGAAGGTGCCAACCTGAGCGAGTAGTACTTGAACAATAAGAGGATAAGAACCAGAGATTCGAGTCCGCTTTTTGTGAGCGGACTTTTTTGCTGCTCTGGAAGCGGCGAAACTCAAATAAGGAGGCTAATATGGAAAAACATCTATTTACTTCGGAATCGGTAACAGAGGGACATCCCGACAAGATCTGCGATGCGGTGTCCGACGCGGTGCTGGATGCGCTGATGGAGCAGGACCCCTACAGCAGGGTGGCCTGTGAGACCTGCACCAACACCGGCTTTGTGCTGGTGATGGGTGAAATCACCACCAAGGCCAATATCGACATTGCGGGAATCGTGCGCAAGACCGTCACCGAGATCGGCTACGACTCTTCGGAGAAGGGCTTTGACGGCAACACCTGCGCGGTGATGGTGGCTCTGGACAAACAGTCTGCGGATATTGCCATGGGCGTGGACAAAGCTCTGGAAGCCAAGAGCCAGGGAGCCGAGAATCAGATGGACGATGCTCAGCTGGATGCCATCGGCGCAGGCGATCAGGGCATGATGTTCGGCTATGCCACCAACGAGACCCAGGAGTATATGCCCTATCCCATCTCCCTGGCCCACAAGCTGGCCCAGCAGTTGACCAAAGTGCGCAAGGACGGCACACTGCCCTACCTGCGTCCCGACGGCAAGAGCCAGGTATCGGTGGAGTATGACGAAAACGGCAAGCCTTTCCGTCTGGAGGCAGTGGTACTTTCCACCCAGCATGACGAGAAAGTGACCCAGGAGCAAATCCATGCGGATATCAAAAAATATGTGTTTGATCCGATTCTGCCCAAGGAAATGATTGACGGCGACACCAAGTTCTTCATCAATCCCACCGGGCGCTTTGTCATCGGCGGGCCCAACGGCGACAGCGGCCTTACCGGGCGCAAGATCATCGTGGATACATACGGCGGCTATGCCCGTCACGGCGGCGGCGCTTTCTCCGGCAAGGACTGCACCAAGGTGGACAGGAGTGCAGCCTATGCGGCCAGATATGTGGCCAAAAACATAGTGGCTGCCGGGCTGGCAGACAAGTGCGAGATCCAGCTGTCCTATGCCATAGGCGTGGCGCATCCCACTTCCATTATGGTGGATACCTTCGGGACCGGGAAGCTGTCGGAGGAGAAATTGGTTGAGATCATTCGGGAGAACTTCGATCTGCGCCCCGCAGGTATTATCAAGATGCTGGATCTGCGCAGGCCCATCTACCGTCAGACTGCGGCCTACGGACATTTTGGCCGCAACGATTTAAATCTTCCCTGGGAACAGCTGGACAGGGTGGATGTGCTGAAGAAATACCTGTAATAGGGTAAATTATACGCATGACCGATTGGATTTTCCTTCCTGCATGGCATATGCTGCCCGACTTTGCGGCATATGTCGTGCAGAAATTGGAAAATCTCAGCGGTCAACGGAAAATTTTGGAGTGAAGCTGTTGCAAAGTAGAATAAATAATCTACCGACGCAATGGCTTTTTCTATGTTCAGAAAAGAATTATCTGCTTGTGCAGGTCTTTTTTTGATGGTAGAATGGATAAAAAAGTTTACATGCTCTGCGCATGAGGCGAAAGGGCTGCGGATAAGGAGAAGAGGCGCATATGGCATTTGCACATCTGCATGTCCACACGGAGTATTCCCTGCTGGACGGTTCCAACAAGATCAAAGAGTATGTGAGGCGGGTAAAAGAACTGGGCATGGACAGTGCGGCCATCACCGATCACGGGGTTATGTACGGGGTGCTGGAATTCTACCGGGAGGCCAAAGCGGCAGGGATCAATCCCGTCATCGGCTGCGAGGTGTATGTGGCTCCCAATTCCCGCTTTGACAAGGAACTCACCGGCGGGGAGGACCGCTATTATCATCTGGTGCTGCTGGCGGAGAACAATACCGGTTATGCCAATCTGATGAAGATCGTCAGCAAGGGCTTTACGGAAGGGTATTATTACAAGCCCCGTGTGGACATGGAAGTATTGCAGAAATACCACGAGGGACTTATCGCCCTGTCCGCCTGTCTGGCCGGGGAGGTGCAGCGCAATATTTCCAAAGGCCTGCTGGAGGAGGCCAGGAAAAGCGCCCGGAAATATGAGGCGTGTTTCGGCAAGGGCAACTATTTTCTGGAGATGCAGGACCATGGTATCCCGGAACAGAAGCGGGTCAACATGGAACTGATGAACATGAGCCGGGAAATGGAGATTCCTCTGGTAGTCACCAACGATGTACACTATACCTACGAGACCGATGTGGAAGCCCACGATATCCTGCTGTGTCTGCAGACGGGCAAAAAGTTGTCGGACGAGGATCGTATGCGCTACGAGGGCGGCCAGTATTTTGTCAAGAGCGAGGAGGAGATGAAAGGACTGTTCCCCTACGCTTGGGAAGCGGTGGAAAACACCCAGCGGATTGCGGACAGATGCCATGTGGAGATTGAGTTCGGCGTTCGAAAACTGCCCCATTATGAGGTGCCGGAAGGCTATGACTCCTGGAGTTATCTGAAAAAGCTGTGCGCCGACGGCCTTAAGGAGCGTTATGGGGACGGTTCCCGGCCGGCGGGGGACACGGGGATGACCCTGCAGGAGCGCCTGGACTATGAACTGGACGTGATCCACAGTATGGGCTTCGTGGATTATTTCCTGATTGTGTGGGACTTTATCCATTATGCCAAAAAAAATGACATTCCGGTGGGGCCGGGGCGGGGCAGCGCCGCCGGCAGTATCGTGTCCTACTGCCTGAAGATCACGGATATTGATCCCATCCGCTACAATCTGCTGTTTGAGCGTTTCCTGAACCCGGAGAGGGTGTCCATGCCGGATATTGATATTGACTTCTGCCCCAACGGAAGGCAGGATGTCATAGATTATGTGAGCCGGAAATATGGCCCGGAAAAAGTGGTGCAGATCGTAACCTTTGGCACTCTGGGCGCCAAGGGCGTGATCCGGGACGTGGGCCGGGTCATGGGTCTGCCCTACGCCTATGTGGACAGCATCGCCAAGCTGGTGCCGGGGGATCTGAACATTACGCTGGATCTGGCGCTGGAGAAAAGCCCGGATCTGGGCAAACTGTACCGGGACGAGGAGCAGGTACACAAGTTGATCGACATGTGCAGACGTCTGGAGGGGCTGCCCCGCAATACCGGTATGCACGCCGCCGGGGTGGTGATCTGTCCTGAGGCGGCGGACGAGTTTGTGCCTCTGTCAAGAGGAGGCGACGGTTCCATCACCACCCAGTACACCAAAGATCCTCTGGAGGAATTGGGGCTCTTAAAGATGGATTTCCTGGGGCTGCGGAACCTGACGGTGATTCGGGATGCGGTAAACTTTGTGGAGCAGACCAGAGGGATCAGGCTGGATATGGAACATATTGACTTCAACGATCCCAAGGTGCTGGCCTATATCGGCACAGGCCGCACGGAGGGGATTTTCCAGCTGGAGAGCGGCGGAATGAAGAGTTTCATGAAGGAACTGCGCCCGCAGAATTTCGAGGATATCGTGGCAGGAATTTCCCTGTACCGCCCCGGCCCCATGGATTTTATTCCCAAGTATATCAAGGGCAAAAACAGCGGCGGTGAAACCAGCTATGCCTGTCCTGCGCTGGAGCCGATTTTGAAGAACACCTACGGCTGTATGGTCTATCAGGAGCAGGTTATGCAGATCGTTCGGGATCTGGGGGGCTACACCATGGGGCGCAGCGATCTGGTGCGCCGGGCCATGAGTAAGAAAAAACATTCCGTCATGGAGAAGGAGCGGGAGAATTTTGTCCACGGCAACGCCCAGGAGGGGGTGCCCGGCTGTCTGTCCAAAGGCATTGACGAAAAGACCGCCAACCAGATCTTCGACGAGATGATGGATTTTGCCAACTATGCTTTTAACAAATCCCATGCGGCCTGCTACGCGGTGGTGACATTGCAGACGGCATGGCTGAAATATTATTACCCCGTGGAGTTTATGGCGGCGCTGTTGACTTCGGTTATCGACAATCCGGGGAAGGTGTCCGAATATATCCTGGCCAGCCGGAACATGGGGATCAGGATACTGCCCCCGGATATCAATCAGGGAGAGGCGGGATTCTCCGTGGACGGGGGCGATATCCGATATGCCCTGACGGCCATCAAGAGCGTGGGGCGGCCGATCATTGAAGCCATTGTGGAGGAGAGACGGCTGCGGGGGCCCTATACCAACCTGAAAGATTTCATCACCAGGGTAGCGGACAAGGATGTGAACAAGCGGGCCATCGAGAACTTTATTAAGGCGGGGGCCATGGACAGTCTGGGGGGAACCCGGAAGCAATGCATGAGCGTCTATGTGCAGATTCTGGATCATATAGTAAAGGACAAAAAGAACAATCTGGCAGGGCAGATGACCCTCTTTGATATTGCCGCCGAGGAGGACAAGGAAGAGTTTGATATCCGGATGCCGGACGTGGGCGAGTATCCCAGGGAGATGATGTTTGCCTTTGAGAAGGAAGTACTGGGGATCTATGTAAGCGGCCATCCCCTGGAGGAATATCAGGACATGCTGCAGAAATATACCACATGGCGGAGCAGCGATTTTGCGCTGGACGAGGATACGGGACAGGTGGCGGTGCCGGACAGAGCCCCGGCGGTGATTGGCGGAATGGTGGCCGAGAAAACCATCAAATATACCCGGAATAGCCAGGTTATGGCTTTTATCAGTTTAGAGGACTTGGTGGGCAGTGTGGAGGTGGTGATTTTTCCCAGGGATTACGAGCAGTACTCCTCACTGCTGACGGAGGACGCCAAGCTCTTTATCAGGGGGCGGATCTCTGTGGAGGAGGACAAGGACGCCAAGCTGATCTGCGAGCAGATTGCCAGCTTCGAGGATGCGGCCAAAGGCGGCGAGCTTTTTCCAAGGCGGGGAGGCCGCACTTTTTCAGGAGGGGGTTATGGCGCTAAAGGGGGCAATGGCAATGGGGGGAGCGTAACGCAGCAGGAGCATTCGCGATCCCTTCAGGGCCAATCCCCATCGGAACAGGAAACAGCGCAGCAGGAAGGAACTGGCGGGCCGCGCCGGGAAAAGCCCAGAACCAGCATAAGCAGTATGCCGGAGGGGCTATGGGTTCAGTTCCCTACGATGGAGGCATACCAGGAAGCAGAGCAGCAGCTTTTGGAGGCCACTGCGGATTCGGACGGACAGGATCATCTGGTGATTTATATCAGGAATCCCAAATCTGTGAAGATCCTGCCCGACAACCGCAGCGTACACGCGGACGGGGAGTTAAAGCAGCGGCTTTGTGCCATTTTTGGGGAAGAAAATGTTAAAATCGTAACAAAACCTATTGAAAACCGAAAAGAAATGAATTAGAATAAGGTGATTGATAAGCGAGGCTGTGGAATTACCTGTCAGCAGACACCAAACACACTGATGGATACCTGGACGCAGAAGCGGCCGGATATTCATCATAGGAGGGTGTGTATGCAGGGAAAATGCGGAACTAAAACAGCATGTTCCCGGAAAACACACTGATGGATATCTGGACGCAGAAGCGGCCGGATATTCATCATAGGAGGGTGTGTTTGCAGGGAAAATGCGGAACTTTAAATAGGAGGAGAAAGCATCATGGAGAAAGAATTGAAGACAATTGGCGTGTTGACCAGCGGCGGAGATGCCCCCGGAATGAATGCGGCCATTCGTGCAGTGGTGCGTACAGCGATTGCGAGGGGCCTTAACATTAAGGGAATCAAGAAGGGCTATAACGGCCTGTTGAACGAAGAGATCATAGATATGCAGGCGAAGGATGTGTCGGATATCATCCAGAGAGGCGGCACCATACTGGGCACTGCCCGCTGCATGGAGTTCAAGACCCCGGAGGGGCAGCAGAAGGGCGCGGAGATCTGCAGAAAGCACGGCATAGACGGCATCGTGGTCATCGGCGGCGACGGATCTTACAGAGGCGCACAGAAGCTGGCGCGGCTGGGCATCAACACCGTGGGATTGCCCGGCACCATCGACCTGGATATCTCCTGTACGGACTATACCATCGGATTTGATACAGCCATCAACACTGCCATGCAGGCCATCGACAAGGTTAAGGATACTTCCTCCTCTCATGAGCGCTGCAGTATCATTGAGGTGATGGGCCGCAATGCGGGTTACATTGCCCTGTGGTGCGGCATTGCCAACGGCGCCGAGGACATCCTGCTTCCCGAGAAATATGACTACAATGAGCAGGCCATCATCAACAATATCATTGCCAGCCGTAAGAAGGGAAAAATCCATCACCTGATCATCAATGCGGAGGGCATCGGGCATTCAAACTCCATGGCGAGGCGTATCGAGGCTGCCACTGGCATTGAAACCCGTGCAACTGTGTTGGGCTACATGCAGCGGGGAGGAAATCCTACCTGCAAGGATCGCTATTATGCCTCCATCATGGGCGCTTATGCGGTGGACATTCTGCTGCAGGGCAAGACCAACAGGGTCGTGGGGTATCGTCACGGCGAATTTGTGGACTTCGATATTGAGGAGGCCCTGAACATGCAGAAGGGCATTGACCCCTATCAGTATGAAATTTCCAAGCTCTTATAAGCATATAGACGGCACACAGCTGTTATACCGCCGCACAGGCCCGTATAGCAGCTGTTTTATTCTCATAGGCAATGAGACGTGCGGTGTCTGTATGGAAATCGCGCACATATAAAATAAGGGATACAGGAGAAGATACCATGATTACAAGCACATCCAACCAGAGGGCAAAGCAGATCGTGCAATGGCAGACCAAGGCGAAAGCGCGCAGGCAGGATGGCATATTTTTGGCAGAGGGTCTGAAGATGTATGAGGAGGCGCCGGAGGGGATGATCAGGGAGGTATACCTGACAGAGGGACTGCTGCAGCATCTGAAAAGCCGCCAGGAGAAGGCTTCCCTTTATATAGAAGAAAAGCTGAGAAAAACCGGGTACGAGATGGTTACGGAGGAAGTTTTTGAACGTATGTCCGATACCCGGACACCTCAGGGGATTCTGACAGTGCTGCGCAGGCCTTCCCATGAATTGCCACAGCTTTTGCAGAAGGACAGGCCGCTGCTGGTGCTGCTGGAGGATCTGCAGGATCCGGGAAATCTGGGAACCATCCTTCGGACAGGGGAGGGAGCAGGGATAACAGGCGTTATCATGTCTAAAAAAACAGTTGATATTTATAATCCCAAAACTATCAGGTCCACCATGGGATCCATCTATCGGGTCCCGTTTCTCTATGTGGAGGATATGGAAGGAACAATCAGGATATTGCGGGAAAAGGGGATTCGAGTCTATGCGGCCCATTTGCGGGGACAGGACTATTACAGCGGTTTTTCCTTTGTGGAGGGCACAGCCTTCCTGATCGGCAATGAGGGAAACGGGCTGCGCAGGGAGACGGCGGACCTGGCGGACTGCTACCTGAAGATCCCCATGGAAGGGCAGGTGGAATCCCTGAACGCGGCCATAGCCGCTTCACTATTGGTCTACGAGGCCCACAGGCAGCGGAACTCATAGGACATCGAAACTGCAAAAAGCGGCCTGATGTTCATCACCGGAACTGTGTGCATTGGGAGAATATGCGGAACTTAAAACAGAAAGGACAAGATTGAATATGGAGACAAGCAAAAAGATTGGTTTTATCGGTCTGGGCAATATGGCAGCGGCAATGATTGGCGGCATGCTGCAAAAGGGGGCGGCCCGCCCGGAGAACATCATCGGTTCCGCCCGCACGGCGGCCACCTGCAGGCGGGTGGCGGAGCAGTACGGTATCACCACTTACTCCTCTAATGTGGAGACAGCGGCGCAGGCAGACATTCTGTTTCTGGCGGTAAAGCCCCAGTTTTTCCCGGAGGTGATCCGGGAGATTCGGGATACCGTACCTTCCCGGACCCTGATCGTGAGCATTGCGGCGGGTAAGACACTGCAGGAGATTGCCGGACTGTTTGGCGGGGAGAGAAAGATCGTGCGCTGTATGCCCAATACTCCGGCGCTGGTGCTGGAGGGCTGCACCGGTGTGTGTGCAGGCGAACTGGTGAGCCCGGAGGAGACGGAGGAAGTTCTGGCACTGCTGCGCAGTTTCGGTGTGGCAGAGACGGTGCCGGAGCATCTGATGGACGCGGTGGTGGGTGTCAGCGGCAGTTCCCCCGCCTATGTGTTCCTGTTTCTGGAGGCCATGGCTGACGCTGCGGTGGCGGCGGGTATGGCCAGAGAACAAGCCTATACCTTTGCTGCCCAAGCCGTGCTGGGCAGCGCAAAACTGATGCTGGAGACCGGCAGACATCCCGGAGAACTGAAAGATATGGTCTGCTCCCCCGGCGGCACCACGATCCAGGCGGTGAAAGTGTTGGAAGAAAAGGGGCTGCGGGCGGCGGTGATGGACGCCATGGAGGCTTGCATAGAGAAATCCAGAAGCTTATAAGAGGTACCGGTTTTGCCGGGATTTGGGCGGTCTGTGAATGGGGGGTTGACAAAAACGCCAGACTCTGCTATATTTGCCTTGTAACAAAATTAACAATATTGTAATAATTTAGTTAAGAAACGGGAAATATTATTACAAAATTTGTTGGAGGTAAAGGAAATGGCAAAAGGCAAAAGGCTGTCTGCCGTCCTGGCCGGAGTGCTGCTGATTGGCGCGCTGGCGGGCAATGCAGGCATGACCGTAGAAGCTGGCGACAATTCAGATTACCTGAATTCATTGAGCGGAGGCATGGCGGCCCTGCTGGATTCCAATACAGGGAATGCGGAAGAGTTGATCAGCACTACTCAGAAAAACCTCGACCTGAAAGCGGCGCAGGAAGAGGAACAATGCACATTGGTGATGGCCAATGTGAAGAGCGCCCTGAATGTCAGGGCGGATGCCAGCGAAGATGCGGAAAAAGTAGGTATGATATACAAGGACTGCGGAGGCACCATTCTGGAGCGGGCAGACGGCTGGACAAAGCTTCAGTCCGGCGACCTGATCGGTTGGGCCAAGGACGAGTATCTGCTGTTCGACGAGGAGGCCATGGAGTTGGCTGCGGACGTGGGTATCACCACGGCAACCGTCGATGCGGAGAAACTGAAGGTCCGCACAGAGCCCGACAAGGATGCGGGCATTTACGGGGTTCTGGCCAAGGACGAGATAGTGGAGGTCATGAACACCGACGAGGAAGGATGGGCATGTATCAACTTTGAAGGGGAGGACGGCTATGTGTCCTCTGAGTATATCACCATTGATTTCAAGATAGACTATGGTGAGACCATGGAAGCCATCAAGGAGCGGGAGGAGGCCGAAAAGGAGGCGAAGCGCCACAAGAATTACGGCGAATATACCACCGATGCGGATACCACGCTGCTGTTGGCGGCGCTGATTCAGTGTGAGGCCGGCGGCGAAAGTTACGAAGGCCAGCTGGCAGTGGGAGCAGTGGTCATGAACCGTGTAAGGAGCGGCGCGTACCCCAATACTATCCACGGCGTCATCTATGCGTCCGGTCAGTTTACGCCGGCACAGAGCGGCAAGGTAAACAGGGTGTATGAGTCCGGTAAGATCAAGGAGAGTTGTATCTTGGCTGCCCAGGAGGCGCTTTCCGGTGTATCCAATGTGGGTGATTTGACACACTTCCGTCGAAACAACGGCCGTGACGGACTGGTAATCGGCAACCATGTATTTTATTAAAAAATGCTGCTTCGAAAGCACGATGGATTCGTTCATCGTGCTTTTTTCACGGATGCGGAGCAGCATTTTTTCCACATAAAGGGATTGCGAAGCAGACGGGAGTGTAGTATATTATTAGTAACCTCAGAAATAAGGGGAGGAAAAAGCAGTAAAGGAGAGTGCATATGCAAGAGGTGATTTTCTGGTTGGTTCTGCTGATTATCTGCATCGGTATTGAAGTGGCCACCATGGGCCTGACGACCATATGGTTCGCGGGCGGAGCCTTAGTTGCCATCTTCGCGGCGGTGGTAGGCGCGCCGATCTGGCTGCAGGCGATAATCTTTATCGTGGTGTCCTTGGTGTTGCTTTTCTTTACCAGGCCCATTGCTGTCAAATATTTTAACAAGGACCGTGTGAAGACCAATGTGGAGAGCATGGTGGGACGTCAGGCCATCGTGATCAGTGAGATTGACAATCTGCAGGGAATAGGGCAGGTAACGGTGGGTGGTCAGGAATGGAGCGCCAGAAGCGCAGAAGATCAGGCAAAAATTGCAGTGGGAGCGGTGACAGTTGTAGTGGCCATCAGCGGTGTCAAGTTGATTGTCCGGGATATATCCTGTGAGCAGCTGTTACAGAACAATGCACAGACCGCCGCTGCGACGGAGGCCAAGTAGGCAGAAGGAGGAAGAGGAAATGCCAGTTTTAGCTTATGTTTTAATCGCGTTAGTAGTATTGATTTTATGTATCTTTGTATCCTGCGTTAAGATCGTGCCCCAGGCACAGGCGTATGTAATGGAGCGTCTGGGCGCGTATCAGGGAACCTGGTCAGTGGGTTTTCATATCAAAACCCCGTTTCTGGATCGGGTGGCCAGAAGAGTGAATCTGAAGGAGCAGGTGGCTGATTTCCCGCCTCAGCCCGTGATCACCAAGGATAATGTAACCATGAGGATCGACACGGTGGTGTTCTATCAGATCACGGATCCCAAGCTGTTTACCTATGGCGTGGAGAATCCCATGATGGCTATTGAGAATCTGACGGCTACCACCCTGCGTAACATTATCGGCGACCTGGAGTTGGACCAGACACTGACCAGCCGTGAGACCATCAATACCAAGATGCGCGCGGCTCTGGACATCGCTACGGATCCCTGGGGCATCAAGGTAAACCGTGTGGAACTTAAGAATATCATTCCTCCTGCGGAGATTCAGAATGCCATGGAGAAGCAGATGAAGGCGGAGCGTGAGAGGCGTGAGTCCGTCACCCGCGCAGAAGGCGAGAAGAAGGCCAAGATTCTGGAGGCCGAGGGCGCCAAGGAGTCTGCAATCCTGCGCGCGGAGGCTGATAAGCAGTCCGCGATTCTGCGTGCGGAGGCCCAGAAGGAGAAGATGATCCGTGAGGCAGAAGGTGAAGCGGAGGCGATTCTGAAGGTGCAGCAGGCTAACGCAGAGGGTATCCGGCTGCTGAAGGAAGCGGGAGCCGACGAGGCTGTGTTGAAGATCAAGAGTCTGGAGGCTTTCGAGAAGGTGGCGGACGGTCAGGCAACAACAATTTTGCTGCCTTCGGAACTGCAGGGCATTGCGAGTATGGCCACAGCGTTCAAGACGGCCAGCCAGAAGCCGCAGGCGTAAGAGAATATTGTTTCCGTTTGGGGATGGGGAGCAGGTCCGAGTTGGGCCTGCTTCTTTTTGGGTGTGATTCCCCCTCTTGAAAAATGGCGTGAAATGCAGTATAGTAGTACTAAATACTTATTTTGAGAGATAAGGGCATGCAGCTGGCCTTTATGTGCGGAAAGAGGGAAAGATGAATTTAAAGGGACGGGATTTTTTAAAGTTGTTGGATTACAGCGCGGAGGAGATTTTGTATCTGCTGGATCTGGCGGCGGAACTTAAGGAGAAGAAGAAGCAGGGTGTGCCCGTGGATACTTTGAGGGGGAAGAATGTGGCTCTCATCTTTGAGAAGACCAGCACCAGAACCCGGTGCGCTTTTGAGGTGGCGGCCCACGACCTGGGGATGGGAACCACCTATCTGGATCCCAGCGGGTCACAGATCGGCAAGAAGGAGAGTATTGCGGATACGGCGAGGGTTTTGTCCGGTATGTTTGAGGGCATTGAATATAGGGGATATGGGCAGGAGATTGTGGAGGAATTGGCCAAGTATTCCAAGGTGCCTGTGTGGAATGGCCTGACCAATGAGTTCCATCCCACGCAGATGCTGGCGGATGCGCTGACTATTCGGGAACATTTCGGGTATCTGAAGGGGATTAAGCTTACTTATATGGGGGATGCCCGGTACAATACGGGCAATTCCCTGATGGTGCTCTGTGCCAAGCTGGGGATGCATTTTACGGCTTGTACCAGCGCAAAGTATTTTCCGGACGGGGAACTGGTGAAGCAGTGTGAGGAACTTGCGGCAATAAGCGGCGGCAGCGTCACACTGACTCAGGATGTGGAGGCCGGCACGAAGGGGGCGGATGTGGTCTGTACCGATGTGTGGGTATCCATGGGTGAGCCTGACGAGATCTGGGCAGAGCGCATTGCGGATCTGAAGGATTATCAGGTAAATAAAAAAGTTATGGAGAATGCGGGAAATCAGGCTATCTTTATGCATTGTCTGCCTGCCTTCCACGATCTGAAAACCAAGATCGGCGCAGAGGTGGGGGAAAAATTCGGCATCACTGAGATGGAGGTGACGGACGAGGTGTTTTCCTCAGAGCAGTCTCTGGTGTTCCAGGAGGCCGAAAACCGCATGCATACCATCAAGGCCGTGATGGCTGCTACTTTGGGCTGGAGCGAGAGATAGATGAAGGCAGAGATATTGGCGTTGCTTCGGGAGAGTGATGATTACATTTCCGGGCAGGAACTGTGCAGACGCTTTGGGGTGACACGCTCGGCTGTCTGGAAGGCAGTGGGACAGTTGAAAAAAGAGGGCTATGAGATTGAGGCGGTGCAGAACCGAGGGTACAAGCTGGTGAAGGCGGAGGTCTACGGAGAGAGCGAACTGCGCAGCCGCATCCGCACGGTCTGGGCCGGGTCAGAACTGCATTTTTACCGGATTACAGGCTCCACCAACCTGCTGGCCAAGCAGGCGGGAGAGGAAGACGCTCCCCACGGCGCGTTGTTTGTGGCGGACGAGCAGACCGCCGGAAGAGGCAGGCGAGGCAGAAGCTGGCAGTCGCCGCCGGGGGCGAATATTTATTTTACCATATTGCTGCGGCCCGATTTTGCGCCGGACCAGGCATCTATGCTGACGCTGGTCATGGCCCACAGTGTGGCCTGTGCCATTCACAGGCTCACAGGCTTGGAGCCAAGCATCAAATGGCCCAATGACGTGCTGCTGGAAGGCAAAAAAGTCTGCGGCATTTTGACCGAGATGAGTGTGGAGAGGGAATATATCCACTATGTGGTCTGCGGTGTGGGGATCAATGTGGTTTCCCAGGATTTCCCGGAGGGGATTCGGGAACATGCCATAGCCGTGGAGGAAGTTTATGGACAGGCTGTCTCCAAGGGGGCGCTGCTGCAATATGTGATGGAAGACTTTGAGCGGGATTATGATGCTTTTGTGGCGGCAGGAGATCTGACGCCTCTTCTGGAGAGTTATAACGGGATGCTGGTGAACCGGGATCGCCGGGTGCGGGTGCTGGATCCCAAGGGAGAGTGGGAAGGCATCGCCAGAGGGATCAACGCCGGGGGAGAGCTTCTGGTGGAGGGTATTGAAGGGGGCATACAGAACATTTTTGCCGGGGAAGTGTCGGTCAGAGGTATTTACGGATATGTGTGACAAAGGCATGGGCCGCAGGTGAGCCTGTGTTATGTGAGAATGAGGTAAGTATGTACGGCGCGGCAGATAGAGAGCAATGAGATATGGCCTGCGATAAAGCAGGAGCATGGCCGAGTATGATGATCCGGGAAATTGGGACGCGCGGTTTTGGGGATACATGATCCGGAAAATTGGGACGTGCGGTTTTGGGGATACATGAGAAAGGAAAATAATGGAACAGGAACGGGTGGTGCTCTGCGGCGCCAACGCTTATGAGCAGAAATATTATTTTAATCAGGCATTCAAAGGGATTCCGGAGTCCATCCAGGAGGAATTGCATATCATCTGTGTGCTGTTCACCGAGGAGGTAGGAGGCGTGTTTACTGTTGTGTTTGAACCGGACGGCTCCGTATCTCTGGAGACGAATGCGGATGACGATGATATCTATTATGACGAGATCAGCAGCGGCTTGCTGGTGTCTGAGATCCGCAGGAAGCGGCAGGAGTTGTTGGAATCATTAAGCTTGTATTACAGGGTTTTTGTCCTCAAGGAAGACTTGTCAGAGATGTTAGAGGAGTAGCGGTACGAAAACAGATTATAATGCCTGCGGCGGTGGGCAGATGGGAGGCGTAGCATGATCTTAGTAGTAGATGTGGGCAACACCAACATAACCTGTGGCATTTATGGAGAACGGGAGATGAAAGCCACTTTCCGCATGACCACCAAGACACTTAGGACTTCCGATGAATATGGTGTGATGATGACCCAGATGCTGGCGGCCAGAGGGGTCAAGGCCCAGAACATTGAGGGTATGGCGGTGGCCAGCGTGGTGCCGGACGTAATGCATTCCCTGCTGGGAGGAATCACCCGCTATGTGACCAACCAGGTGTTGATCGTGGGACCGGGAATCAAGACGGGAATCAAGATCGTCACGGAGGATCCCAGAGCCATCGGCGCGGACAGGATTGTGGACGCGGTGGCAGCTTATGAGAGATATGGAGGACCGGTTCTGGTTATTGACTTTAACACGGCCACCACCTATGACTATGTGACTGTACAGGGGCATTTTGCGGCGGGTATCACGGCTCCCGGTATCCGCATCAGTTCGGAAGCTCTGTGGAAGGAGACGGCAAAGCTCCCCAATATAGAGATCAAAAAACCCAAGTCCATCCTGGCCCAGGAGACCATCAGCAGTATGCAGGCGGGACTTGTGTATGGGCAGATCGGTCAGACAGAGTACATTATCAACAAGGTGAAGGAAGAGACCGGTATTCCGGATATGAAGGTAGTTGCCACCGGCGGTCTGGGAAGGCTGATTGCGGAGGAGACGGATGCCATTGACTGTTACGATCCCTTCCTGACCCTGGACGGTCTGCGGATCGTTTATCAGAAAAACAGAGGAAAAGCATGAGTGCATTACAGATAGGGGATGTGACCCTGGATAACAATGTAATTTTGGCTCCCATGGCAGGTGTGACAGACCTGCCATTTCGCATATTGTGCAAGGAGCAGGGAGCGGGGCTGATCTGCATGGAGATGGTCAGCGCCAAGGCCATCTATTATGGGAATAAAAATACTGAGCAGCTCCTGGAAATTCATCCGGAGGAAATGCCGGTGTCCCTGCAGCTTTTCGGATCGGATCCGGATATCATCAGCGAGATGGCAAAGCAAATCGAGGAGAGGCCCTTCGCCGTACTGGATTTGAATATGGGCTGTCCGGTGCCGAAGGTGGTAAACAACGGAGAGGGTTCGGCCCTGATGAAGAACCCAAAGCTGGCGGCGGAGATTCTGACTAAGCTGGTGAAAGCTATCCGAAAGCCTGTGACCGTGAAGATCCGCAAGGGCTTTGACGAGGAACATGTGAATGCGGTGGAAATTGCCCGGATTGCGGAGGGCTGCGGCGTGGCGGCGGTGGCGGTGCATGGCCGCACCAGGCAGCAGTACTACAGCGGCAGGGCGGACTGGGATATCATCGCGGCGGTGAAGGACGCGGTGAAGATCCCGGTGATAGGCAACGGGGACGTGACAGATGCCAGGTCGGCGCAGGCGCTGCTGAAGCACACGGGCTGCGACGGGGTCATGATCGGCAGGGCGGCCCAGGGTAATCCCTGGATATTCCGGGAGGTGACACAGTATCTGGATACGGGGGCGATCCCTCCCCGACCGGGGTCCAGGGAGGTAAAGGAACTGGTGCGGCGGCATGCGGCGCTGCAGCTGGCATACAAAGGGGAATATACGGCGGTGCGGGAGATGCGCAAGCATCTGGCCTGGTACACGGCGGGCTATCCCCATTCCGCCCGTTTTCGCCAGACCATCAACACCATGGAGACTATGGAGGAACTGGTGGCCGGGCTGGAGGAGATTTTTGCGGACAACAGCGGTATTTAAAGCGTATATTTTCGAAGATTACCACATAGATTATGGCATGGAACATATGGTATATCTTATGGTAAAAAAAGGAAATAAGGGAAAAAGGGAGCCGGTGGCGGTGGAGCGCCTGCAGCTGGGGCAGATGTGTCTGAGCCGGGTGACGCTGTTGGAGGCTTATCTGGAGGCGTGGGAACAGCCCTCTCATGTGTGCGGTGTGATATGGGACAAGATCAAAGAGCGCTGCGTAGAGGAGGGCAGACGGGACGGAAATAGCGAAGCCGCTGCGTTACAGCGAGAGTGGGGTGCCGCCGAGGGGAAGGTAAGTCTCCGGGAACTGCACAGATATTTTCCGGATTACCAGGTCTGGGACAGGAGTTTTCAGGGCTATCTGCAAAGGCGTCAGATGACCGGAGAATGGCTGCGGGTGTGGCGGATTCCGGTCTATGATCAATACGGCGGGCCTGAGCAGCTGCAGACCCTGCTGGACAATGTGGAAGGCTGGCGGCAGCTTTCCCAGATTCTGGTGCTGGGCTATGATCCGGGCATGTCCACCTGGCTGCCCAAGTTGGCGCGCCGGGCCAGAGGCATAGATTTTTATCTGGATTACGAGCCCAGGGGCATGGAGGAGCTTCAGGAATGGATCGATGAGGAATACGGGCTGGTGACACAGTGGCGGATATTGGGGGGACAGGATCAGGAAGATGTCGGGCTGGAGGCGCCGGAGGATGGGCAGACGGAGGAGGCAGCGGCGCGAAAACCGCCGTCTTATCCGGGGCTGAGCCAGTATCTGCGCAGCTATGGGGTTCCCTGCCTGGTGCTTGATTTCACGGAAGCGGCGGATGTCCCGGTGACGGGCCTTAAGCCGGGCAGCATGTGGTGGGATATGGGAGCCATGGAGGAGAAGAGGCATCTGCTGGAGGACCGGCCGCTGGGGGTGCGGTACGTGTCTTTGAAGACATTGTGGAGGGACATGGCATAATGAGCAAAGCGCTTTGCATTTAGTTCTTCTGAACAAAATTTGTGCTGCAGCGCAGGGAATCATGGCATAAGAAGTAGGGTGCTACAGCAAGTGGTACTTGACACCACTTGTAAAATTCAGTATAATACGGGTTGCTAATCGGGAAGACAGGGAGTTTACCATAAATATTTAAAAGAAGGAAGGGTATTGTAAAATGCAGGAAAAGAAGAACATTTTGACCTATGAAGGTCTGAAAAAGTACGAGGAGGAGCTTCACGAACTGAAGGTGGTGAAACGTCAGGAAGTGGCGCAGAAGATAAAGGAGGCCAGGGAACAGGGGGATCTGTCCGAGAACGCCGAGTACGATGCAGCCAAGGATGAGCAGAGGGATATCGAGGCCCGTATCGAGGAGTTGGAGAAAATCCTGAAGAATGCGGAGGTAGTGGTTGAGGAAGAAGTTGATCTGGACAAGATCAGTATCGGGTGCCGCGTGAAGCTGCTGGACATTGAGTACAGCGAGGAACTGGAGTACAAGATCGTGGGTTCCACCGAGGCCAACAGCCTGAAGGGAAAAATTTCCAACGAGAGTCCGGTGGGCAAGGCGCTGCTGGGCAGAAAGATCGGCGACACAGTGGAGGTGGAGACCCAGGCAGGCACATATGCGTACAAAGTACTGGAGATTCAAAGAAGCAACTAATCAGTAAGATGACTTAAGAATATAGGAGACAGACAAGTGGCAGAACAGAACAATCAGGCAAAGCAGGAACAGCAGCAGGATATCGGGCAGCTGCTTAAGGTGAGAAGGGAAAAGCTGGCGAATTTGCAGGAGGCGGGCAAGGATCCCTTTCAGATCACCAAATATGATGTAACCCACCACAGCACAGAGATCAAGGAACGCTATGGGGAACTGGAGGGCAAGACCGTGCGCATCGCGGGGCGTGTGATGTCCAAGCGCATCATGGGCAAGGCTTCTTTTTGCAATATCCAGGATTTACCCGGCAATATCCAGTGCTATGTGGCCCGGGACAGCATCGGCGAGGAAGCCTATGCGGATTTCAAAAAGTATGATGTGGGCGATATCGTGGGCATCGAGGGTGAAGTGTTCACCACCAAGACGGGGGAAATCTCCGTACATGCCTTTTGCGTGACCTTGCTGACCAAGAGCCTTCAGATTCTGCCGGAGAAGTACCATGGACTGACCAACACGGATATCCGTTACCGCCAGAGGTACACGGATCTGATTATGAATCCCGAGGTGAAAGACACCTTTATCAAGCGCTCCCGGATCATCAAGGAGATCCGCAATTTCCTGGACGGCAGGGGATTTATGGAGGTGGAGACCCCCATGCTGGTGTCCAATGCGGGCGGCGCGGCGGCCAGGCCCTTTGAGACCCATTACAATGCTCTGGACGAGGATGTAAAACTGCGTATCTCCCTGGAGTTGTATCTGAAGAGGCTGATCGTGGGCGGACTGGAGCGTGTCTACGAGATCGGCCGGGTGTTCCGCAACGAGGGCGTGGATACCCGCCATAACCCGGAATTTACTCTGATGGAGTTGTACCAGGCTTATACGGACTATGAGGGCATGATGGAACTGACAGAGAGCATGTTCCGCTATCTGGCCCAGACTGTGTGTGGTACCACAACCATCACCTACAATGGCATGGAGATCGATTTTGGAAAGCCCTTTGAGCGCGTTACCATGAACGAATGCATCAGGAAGTACGCAGGGGTGGATTTTGACACTGTGGAGGGCGACGAGGCTGCCAAGGCTCTTGCGGATCAGCACCATATTGAGTACGAGGCCCGCCACACCAAGGGGGATATCATCAATCTGTTCTTTGAGGAGTACTGCGAGAAGAACCTGGTGCAGCCCACCTTTGTGATGGATCATCCCCTGGCCATCTCCCCTCTGACCAAGAAGAAGC
This sequence comes from uncultured Acetatifactor sp., assembly GCA_910585015.1. Taxonomy (GTDB): domain Bacteria; phylum Bacillota; class Clostridia; order Lachnospirales; family Lachnospiraceae; genus Acetatifactor. Next base: position 2,846 of record CAJUCT010000026.1, on the reverse strand, counting down.
CGGAGGATCCGGAGAAAGTGGAGCGTTTTGAGTTGTTTATCAACACCTGGGAGATGTGCAACGCCTATTCCGAGTTAAATGACCCCCTGGACCAGAGAGAGCGCTTCGCGGCCCAGGATGCGGCTTTTGCCGCCGGGGATGAGGAGGCCAACCACACGGACGAGGACTTCCTGAATGCTCTGGAAATCGGTATGCCACCCACAGGCGGTATCGGCTACGGGATTGACCGGCTGGTGATGCTGTTGACGGACAGCCCGGCGATCCGGGATGTATTGCTGTTCCCGACGATGAAAACGCTTGGCAAAGAAAACCAGTAAAATCAAGGGTTTGCGGACTTAAAGACAGTATGGTACGACAAGAGTACGACAAAATAAACTCTCTTAACGGGTTAAAATAAATGATTTTAAATTAAACTCGTGTCAGTTCAAGTTAATATTTTGTACGATAAGGACATTTTTCTAAAAGAAAATATTAGGGAAGTGTCCTTTTGTTATGGTCAAAAACAAAATAAGAAATGGAGGAAATCTGGCAGACCAGCGGGAGCGTGAAAGTAGTCAGGATGGCGTATAACCTTTACTGCAATGGTACGCCAAGTGTCTTTGATTACGATGATGCGGAGGAACAGGTGGACGAGTGCAGACGGTACACAGTGGAAGAACTGTTCTGCTGTGCCTATGCGCCCTATTTTTGGCAGGCAATACAGATTCGGTATCCGGAATACACAACATATAACCACAATCTGTATGCCATGTTCGGAGGACGGGATTGATGTTAAAGGTTAGGCTTATGGGAACGAAGAACGATATTAAGTGGTTCGGGAAGATTTTACAGAGGAACCCGAAAATTGAAGTGACGGAGTTTTCCGATATGTTCCCAAACAAAGGGACAAAGAAATATTACCGGACTTATGTGGAAGTCAGGAAAAGCAACGTAAAAGAAAACTAGTAGAAGCAAAGGAGAATTATCATGTGTAAAATAATCGCAATCGCAAACCAGAAAGGCGGTGTGGGCAAGACCACCACCACAAGCAATTTAGGCATAGGACTTGCAAAACAGGGAAAGAAAGTGCTTCTGATTGATGCAGACGCACAGGGCAGTCTGACAGCGAGCTTAGGATTTACAGAGCCGGACAGTCTGGAAGTCATGCTTGCAACCATTATGGGGAACTTAATCAATGACGAGGAAGTAGAGCCGGGGGAAGGTATCCTCCGCCATGAGGAAGGGATAGACCTTATGCCGGGGAACATTGAGCTTTCCGGTCTGGAGGTTTCCCTTGTGAATGTGATGAGCCGGGAAACGGTACTCCGGTCGTACATAGAGATTGTTCGGGAGAGATACGATTATATCTTAATTGACTGTATGCCTTCCCTCGGCATGATTACCATAAACGCCTTTGCCTGCGCCGACAGTATCCTGATACCCGTACAGGCGGCATACCTGCCCGTCAAAGGCTTGCAGCAGCTTATTAAGACAGTCGGCAAGGTAAAGCGGCAGATTAACCCGAAACTGGAGATTGAGGGGATTCTGCTTACAATGGTGGACAGCCGGACGAACTACGCAAAGGACATCAGCTCCATGCTGAAGGAAGCCTATGGAAGCCGGGTGAGGATATTTGCCAATGTTATTCCCATTTCCGTCCGGGCGGCGGAGATTTCAGCGGAGGGCGTCAGCATCTACAAGCATGATCCGAAGGGGAAAGTGGCGTCAGCTTACGATTCTCTGACAAAGGCGGGGATTGGAGTTATGAAACTGACACGATACGAGCAGGAAAGTATTCTCAATTATAACGCAGGAGAACAGACCGCCACCCTTTACACAAGAGATAAGACGGTCATGCGGAAACTTGACACGCTTGTTGCCGATTTTCCCGACACATACAAGCTGACAGGACAGGACGAGGTATCTAAGACCTATTCCTTTCCGAAGTCATACGTCAGCTACCGTAAGCCGAGAGCGGTCAGCACAGAGCAGAGGGAACGGGCAAGGCAGATGATGATTGCAAACAATAAAGCAAAGAGAGATTAAACAAAATTTAATGGAATTGTGTATGCGTTTGTGGTAAGATAATAACATTGAACAATTTGACAAATCGGGATTTGTATGCTTGAACGGGAAGGAATATGTATCTATATCACTATTATGATAAAAAAGTCGGACCATTTCGTAATCTTTCTGACTTGAGTTTTGAAGAAGCTGAAATGGTTTTAGCGAAGATTAGGAAAGAAAAACCACAAACACAATGTGCATTTCGGCAGCAAAGCTATATTAAAGACAGGCTATTTTATGAAGATATTTTACGAACGGAATTTAAAAAGAAACATGGGAAAATAGAGCGTTTTGTTCCCCACTATATGGTTGTTGAACATAGTCCATGGTTAAATACTTGGTATGAGGATTGTGCCGTCATTAAAATACCGATTGAAGAATTTGATATAGAAACGCTATCTTTTACTTATGGCGATTCTCATCCAACTTTCAGTCCACGTATAAAAGATGGAAAAGAATACCGCAAAAAGCTGTATACCTATCAAGAAATATTGAAAGTAATAGAAAAATATGGATTGCCGCAAGATTGGAACAATGAGGGACAGTTTGGTCCTGAACGATATATTGAAGTACATGTTTGGAGTGATAAAACAATAAGCAAATATCTTTGAAGTTAATTTGCTAAATTCCCGTTTTTCGGGGAGAATCAGAACAGAAAAGTGATATAAAAACTGAATAATGGAAAAAGCGTGCAGTAAGAAACGGCGCACATTATAATCTGCCACATGGTTTTGAAGATGCCATGACTTTTACAGACAGTGTGGAACTATTTGAAGATTTGTGGGAAGAATGGCTGAATA